>NZ_WOSX01000001.1 GCF_011516735.1 Acetobacter fallax
TCGCCTCCAGCGCAACCCGTGACTTGAACTCTGCCGCATACCGTTTCCGCGTAACCTTGCCCATAAAACCCGTCCTCGTTCAGGCCAGATGATAGCTTATCGCCCTGTCCGAAAAATGGGGACCACCTCTGGTCTTCCGATATTATCGTCGGTAATTATTAATAATGTGCTAATTGTCCTTACGATTTGTGTGAAGAAACTTTCGGCAATTAAGTCGCGTCTCACCGTCGACTGACACATACAGAACGATCATATAGACTGACGGTTTTATGAGGCATGCCAGAGTCTGGACCGCGAAGCAGGTCGGACGTTTCAGGCAGATACGGGAGAGCAGTGTGACAGCATCAGGACCAAAAGTAGCAATTGTCCATGAATGGCTGGAACATTATGCGGGCTCTGAGCGCGTGGTGGGTGAGTTGCTCAGGGTTTTCCCGCAGGCGGATCTCTTCGCTGTGGTCGATTTTCTGCCGAAAGCGGAAAGGGAATTTCTGGGTGGCCGGAAAGTCACCACGACATTTATTCAGAAGCTGCCTTTCGCCCGACGGCATTTTCGCAATTATCTGGGGCTGATGCCGCTGGCAGTGGAGCAGTTCGATCTTGCGGGGTATGATCTGGTATTTTCCAGCCACCACGCAGTTGCAAAGGGGATCATTACCGGTCCCGACCAGATTCATATCAGTTATGTTCATTCGCCGATGCGCTATGCCTGGGACATGCAGGCATCCTATCTGCGCCAGAGTGGCCTTGAGCATGGTCTGAAAGGTTTTTTCATCCGGTGGCTGCTTCATCGGATCCGTAACTGGGATGTCAGATCGGCTGCTGGCGTGGACGCCTTTGTGGCCAACTCCGCGTATATCGCACGCCGCATCAGAAAAGTTTACCGCCGCGAAGCTGAAGTCATTCATCCGCCGGTGGATGTGCATCGTTTTATGCCGGCACAGAAGCAGGCCGACAGAAAGCAATATCTCGTCGCAGCCCGGCAGGTTCCTTACAAACGTGTCGATCTGGTGGTGGAAGCTTTTCGCCTGATGCCGGAGCGGGAGTTACTGGTTGTGGGAGATGGCCCGGAGCATGAAAAAATTGCGGCTCTTGCCGCAGGGGCGCCCAACATCACGCTGCGCGGCAAAATTTCTGATTCTGAATTACTCACTCTGATGCAGCAGGCACGCGCTTTCGTGTTTGCCGCTGAAGAGGATTTCGGGATCACGCTTGTTGAGGCTCAGGCCTGCGGAACCCCGCTTATTACATATGGTCGCGGCGGCGCTCTGGACATTGTGCGTGAAGAGGGTGATCCGGACGGCGTTTCGGGTGTTCTGTTCCGTGAGCAGACTGCCGCATCCATTGCTGAGGCAGTCGGCCGGTTCGAGACGATCCGCGAACAGGTCACGACAGAGAACTGTCGCGGCAATTCCCTGCGCTTTTCCCGCGAGGCATTCCAGGGGCATATTGAAAGTCTTGCCGCACGACTGCTTGACGAGAACGGCACCGGAGCGATCTGATCGGTATGGTTTTGATTATGGCAGAAAGGCGGAACTGATGTCACTTCCGCTTATGGGCGCGATTCTGTTCCCGCTCTGCCTGATTTTCTGGACGAAACCTTCCCGGCTTCTGGAGTTTTTGCTGATTGCCGGGATTTTCCCGGCAGCGTCGGCTCTGACGCTCGGCGGTCTTGCTGTCCAGCCTTCTCTTGTTCCGGGTCTGGCGTTTCTTTCCTATATTGTTTTGCAGAAGATGCTCGGGGTTCGGTATCCGGGGCAGACTGACGTGATGCGGCTATGTGCCCCGATGATTTTCAGCACGGCGTGGGCAATTTTCGGATCGCTTGCGATGCCACGTCTGTTTCACAACCAGGTGCTTGTCTGGCCACAGAAGCTCGATGCATTTGGCGCGCGTACGTTGCTGGCGCCGAGTTTTGGCAACGTCACTCAGGACATCTATCTTCTTCTGAACGTGGCGCTGATGGTGTACGCGGCACAGTATCTGACGCGGTATCAGGTCAGTATCGCGCGGATGTATTATGCGTTTCTCGTAGCGGGCTGGATGGTCGTGGTCCTCTGCGTCTGGCAGTTTGCGGCGCGCACGGCGGGCGTTCCGTTTCCAAAGACCTTCCTTTACTCCAATACGGGATGGTCTGTGCTTGATAGCCAGGTTGCGGGGCCGGTGCCCCGGATCAACGCAAGTTTTTCTGAACCGGCAGCCTGCGCAACCTATCTTGCGGGTGTTCTGTTTTCTACTGTCTGGGTGACGCTCAAGGGATATCGTGTTCGCGGGGTAAAACCGCTGATCGCGGCATCGGGACTCTGTCTGTGTCTTACGACGTCGACAACCGGTTTCGCGACAGTTGCTATCGGCGCGTTGCTGCTGCCGGTGATGGTTGTGGCGACAGGCGCCGCGCGGTTACTCGGGCGAGTGGGGCAGCTTGCGATGATTGCGGCGGTCCTCCTTGGGGTGAGCGGTCTGGTTGTGGCGACTTTTATTCCGAAGGCTGTCACAGGGGCACAGAGTGTCGTTTCAGGCACGGCGGAAAAGAAAGACAGCGCATCTTACAAGGAGCGCAGCCAGGCGGATGCCGACGCGGTTTCAGAATTTGTGGAGACATATGGACTGGGTGTCGGGTGGGGAAGCAATCGCTCATCGAGCCTTGTTCCCGGGTTGCTGGCAACCGTGGGTGCGATTGGTGTCATCGGATTGATGATGTTTGACTGGCGGGTGATCCGCGCGGCTGGCTGGGCATTAAAAACAATGCCGGGCTGCACGGAGTGTCTGGTGATTGAAGGGATGCTGGCTGCGGTGCTGGGGCGCCTGATCGCGGCCATTGTTTCAGCTCCGACGATTGGCATGCCCGATTTCTACGTCATGATTGCCGTTGCGATTGCCGCGGTCACGCGTATCCGCATGGCGGTTCGCACCACAGGGCAACCTGCCCTGAGGGGAGAAACCGCTGCTGTATGATCGGGACGTTTACTGACTTCGCCGATCAGGGCGTGCTGATTCCTGTTGAGATTCTGGTTTTTCTCTCGCTGTTTTTGTCAGGTCGCAAGCGGGACGCGACAACGTGGGGTCTGGCGATGCTGTCCGGTTCCATCGTGATTGTTGCGCTGAAGCTGTGGTTTGAACGATGCGGTGTACCGCATCATCGAATCATTTACAGTCCGAGCGGGCATTCGATGGGCGGCACCATGGTATATGGCGGGTTGCTCGCGCTTTTCTGCCGTCGAAATCTGATATTTCTGGTCGGAACGGTTTTGCTGGCTGTAGCTTTCGCGGGGTCACGGGTGATTCTTGGAAAGCATACGGTACCGGAGGCGATTGCGGGCGCTCTGGTGGGGCTTATCGTTGTCTTTGCGCTTCGCTCTGCCCTTGCCGGGCGAAAGGAGCCTGCCAGGTCACGTGCGGCTGTGCCGGTGACGCTGATTCTGGTCGGTCTGATCGGTGTGGGGCTTCATGGTGACCGACTGGCTGCGGAGGCCTGGATACAGGTCGCAGCGCAGCGTATCCTGGGTTCTGTTCTTTGCCACTGAAGAGTTTCTGATTGAGGGCAGCCCCTGCAGGTCCTTCCTTTTTCGCAACGTCATACCAGGGGGGCTGGCCTTTGACCTGTACGGAACTGACAGGGCTCTGCCCTGGAACCCACCAAAGGTCACAGACCTTTGGAAACCATTTTATTATAAATAAATCGGGGTGCAGGGGCCTGCGGTCCCTGCCGGGTCCGGGCTGAGCCCGGATACTCTCATCCACAGGGCAATCTTCACAGCCGCTGGTATCAGGCGTTCTGCCAGTCAGCGCCGGAGCTAACACACGGAAAGAGAGCCCCGGGGCTCCGCCCCACACCCCGCCAAAGGTCGCAGACCTTTGGAATCCACTTTGTTTGTCAACAGATCGGGGTGAAGCGGCCTGCGGTCCCTTCCGGGTGCGGGCAGTGCCCGGGCTTCCGTCAACTCTTTGAAAATTAAGGCTTCAACACGTAACGACAGCAGAGCCTTTCCACAGGTCTGCAACTTTTACCGGGTTCCTGGGCAGAGCCCTGTCAGTCCCACACAGTGCAAAGGCCGGTATCAGTCCGCATCTTCGAGATAACGGCGGCGAACATGCGTGAGGTAGCTTTCCGCACCGAGCGGCTGGCCCGTTGCATCTTCCACGATAGCCATCGTTGACGCACTGCTGGCGCGTTCATGAACGGTGGTGCGGAGCCAGCCCAGAAGAGGTGTGAAGTCACCGGCTCTGACTGACTGCGCGAGATCAGGGATTTTTTGCCTTGCGGCCTCGAAAAGCTGAGCCGCCGTAAGGGCGCCGAGTGCGTAACAGGGGAAATATCCCCACAGACCGAGTGGCCAGTGAATATCCTGAAGACAGCCGTGCCGGTCATCCGGCACGTCCAGACCGAGAAGGTCCCTGATGCGGGCGTTGAAGGCTTCCGGAAGATCACGCAGAGCGAGACGGCCATCGATCATCGCGGTTTCGAGTTCGTACCGGGTGATGATGTGGGCCGGATAGGTCACTTCGTCAGCATCGACACGGATGAAGCCGGGTGCAACGCGGGTCATGTGCTGACAGAGCGCTTCAGGCGTCCAGTTTCCGCCCCCGCTGAAACTCTGCGCCATGACCGGAGCCGCGAAGGCCGCGAAGGAACGGGAGCGTGTCACCTGCATCTCAATCAGCAGGGACTGGCTTTCATGCAGGGTCATCCCGCGCGCGCGTCCGACAGGCTGGCCCTGCCAGGCTGCAGGCAGGCCCTGTTCGTAAAGCGCGTGCCCGGTCTCATGCATGATGCCCAGAAACGCGGGGAGGAAGTCCGTGTCGTCATAGCGGGTTGTGATGCGAACATCGTCGGTAGCCCCGCCACAGAACGGATGGGTGCTGACATCAAGGCGACCACGGGTCATATCAAACCCGGCGCGTTCCATCATCATACGGCCGAGCGTTTCCTGTTCGGCGATGGGGAAGGGCGCCTGACCAACGGCTGAAGCGGCGGGACCGGAAGCCTGACGCTCCAGCACTTCGTGCAGAAGCGGAGGCAGATCGCGGGCGAGAGTGGCGAAGATCGGAGCGATCGTCGCTTGTCTCATGCCGGGATCGAAACCGTCCAGCAGAGCGTCATACGGGGAAAGGTTCAGGGCGCCTCCGATCGCCTGGGCAGTTTCCCGGGTCAGGTCCAGGACGGTCTGGAGATCGGGTTGCAGGGCGGCAAAATCGTTGGCTTCCCGGGCGCTTCGCCAGGCCATTTCGGTGCGGGAGCAGGCTTTTGAGAGGGCTTCGACGAGTGGACCCGGCACGGCGACGGCGCGGGCGTGAAGCCGCTGCATTTCGGTGAGATTCGCCTGACGCCACGGATCGGAGCCGGGCTCTGCTTTCGCAAGAAGCTCTGCGGTCGCGGGGCTGACAAGAAGTTCGTGCCGGAGACCTTCCAGCGTGGCGACGCCGTTGCCACGCCGGTTCGCTGCGCCTTCTGGCATCATCACGTCACGATCCCAGGAAAGGATGCCGAGCGCATCGTCGAGCGCTGACAGGCGGCTGAACAGACGTTCGAGGGATTCATAAGCTGACGGGGCGATCATCGGGCTGCTGTCTCCTGAAGGATGCGAAAAGGTTAGGCGATCGGATGGACGAATGGGAGAGGGGGCGGCGAAGAGGGCTGCCGGGTTGTGGCAGCCAGAACGGCGCGGGCCGACGCGAGGGCCCTGTGGAGCGTCGGATAGATGTTCTGCGGTGGCAGCACGGTGGTGATACGGTGTCGGGTCATATCCGCGAACAGGTAAGGGCTGACGCGGCCAAACCAGATGGATATACCGCGATCCTGCAGGCTGTGCAGGAGATCCCGCAGGGCGGCTGAGGCGGAATAATCGATATCCGTCATAGCGCTGGCATCGACAACGATGCAGCGGACCGGCGTCGGCGCGTGATCGATGAGCGTGTGGATATCGTCCGCAAAACGCGTGCAGTTTGCATAAAACAGGTCGGCGCTGAACCGGTAGATGATGAGACCGGGTTCGGTTTCCTCACCCGGTGCGACGGGTTCCGCTTCAAAGCCGTGCTCATCGGCCTCCTGGTGCAGGATCGTCGTATGCGGTTCGTAACTGTGGCGAACATGCCGGAAGAGTGACAGGGCGATGGCGAGGAATATTCCCTGCTGAACCCCGATGCCGACGACAGCGGCGGCCGTGACCAGAGCGAGCCGGAATTCGCCCGGGCTTTCCGGGCGGATGGCCCGGATGGTGCGGACATCGATCATGTCGATGGCGACCAGAAAGACAATGGCGGCCAGGACGCAGCGGGGCAGATATTCGAGCGGACCGGTGAGGAACAGGAGCACGCAGAGCGCGACGGCGGCAAAGGTGATCTGTGCGAGTTGAGTCCGGGCGCCGGCACGCACGGCCATGGCTGTCTGGGTGGGGCTGCCGTTGACAGTGAAAGTGCCGCTGATGGCCGCGACGAGATTGGCGGCGCTCAGACCCAGGATGTCAGCGTTGGCATCGATTTTTTCATGAAAGACGCCAGCGAAACTCCGGGACGTGGCGATGCTCTGCGCGATGATGACGAAAACGCAGGACGCCGCCACAGGAAGCAGAGCAAGGGTTCTGTTCCAGCCAATGACCGGGATATGAAAATCGGGAAGACCACTTGCGACAGGGCCGATGGTGGCAACGCCCTGCGTGCTCAGATAGAGCGTTTTGCTGGCGATGACAGACGCGATGACAGCCAGCAATGGTGCGGGCACGCGTGGCAGAAAACGGCGCCCCAGGAAAAGCAGCGCCAGTGTGGCGAATGTTATTGCGAATGTCAGATGATGGATGTTCGAAACATTTCTGACTATATCATATAAAATCATGATCTGATTATGATACGCCGTTGAAATTCCCAGCATTTCCGGCAGCATGGAGATCGACACCTGGACGCCGACGCCGGCGACAAATCCGGCCAGAACCGTGCGCGACAGGAAGTCAGCGAGAAAGCCGAGCCGGAACAGGCGTCCGATCAGCAAAAACGCGGCGCAGAGTATCGCGACGACGCTGACCATCGCGATGTAGTCAGGCGAGCCGGGAACGGCGAGAGGCGCAAGACCGCTGGAGAGGATGGCGGCTGTTGCGGAATCCGCCGCGACGACAAGATGTTTTGACGAACCCAGAAACGCGAAGGCGAGGGGTGGGAGCAGCACTGTGTAAAGCCCGGTGACGGCCGGCATGGCTGCAATGCGTGTATAACCCAGCACCTGAGGGATGTTGACGGAAGCGAGCGTGACGCCTGCCAGCACGTCCCGGCAGATGCCGGTGGGTGATCTGCGTTGAGGTGCGGGCGGGGTAGTCATGGGACAGGCCTCGTTTAAGGTTTGAGTGTCATATATCTGTCATACTTTAACGAAGTGAGGTGGTTTTCCGAATGGCGAGGGGTCATGACTGAACGTGTTATCCACATTGCAACAGGGTTGATCCGCGATTCCGATGGCTGCGTTCTGCTGGTGCGCAAACGCGGCACGCAGGCTTTTATGCAGCCGGGCGGAAAAATCGACGCCGGTGAAACGCCGGTACAGGCGCTGTTACGGGAGCTTGAGGAGGAGCTTGCTCTGCGGTTACGGGTCGGGGACGTTGTCGATCTGGGGACATTCTCGGCACCGGCAGCGAACGAGCCAGGGTTTGAGGTACAGGCCGCGCTCTTTGCCGTCACCCGCGCTGTGGAACCGAAGATTCAGGCCGAGATCGAAGAAATGGCGTGGGTTGATCCGGCGGCGCCTGGCGATATCGTGCTGGCGCCTCTGACGCGGGATTATGTATTGCCTTTGTGCGCGGTTCTGAATGCGGAGGGGCCGATGGCGGAAACGGATTGCGGGGATATTTTGACCCGTCTGCAAAACCCGTCATGATGACGCACCCTGACCTGCCGGAGCCTGCACGATGACCACTTCGATCCCCTCTCTGGCCATGAAAGATGAAGCGCTCAGCGATGCGGCGGCCACGGATGCCGCGCATGAGCTGAAGCGGCTGCTTGAGGTGATGGCGAAGCTGCGCGATCCGGAAACCGGTTGTCCGTGGGATATCGCCCAGACACCGGAAACCATTGCACCCTATGCGATCGAGGAGGCTTACGAGGTGGCCGACGCAATCGATCGTGGTGCGTGGGATGAGATGGCTGACGAACTCGGGGATCTGTTGTTGCAGGTGGTCTATCAGGCGCGGCTGGCCGAGGAGGAAGGGCGGTTCGCGTTTGCCTCCGTGGTCCGGCTGATCACGGATAAGATGATCCGGCGGCATCCGCATGTGTTCGGCGATGCTGCACTGGTGGCGCGGAACGACGGCACCGTGCGGGCAGCGTGGGAAGCCCGCAAGGAGCAGGAGCGGATCGCGCGGGCCGAGCACGGAACACTGGCCGGGGTGCCTCGCGCTCTTCCCGCGCTGCTGCGGGCCAGGAAGATTGCAGAACGGGCGGCGCGGGTTGGTTTCGACTGGCCGGATGTGTCGGGTGTCGTCGATAAGGTTCGCGAAGAGCTGGAGGAGGTCGAGGCCGAAATAACGTCAGGCGACCGGGATGCGTTGCAGGATGAGATGGGTGATCTGCTCTTTTCGGTTGCCACACTGGCGCGGCGGCTTGATCTCGATCCTGAGGCCTGCCTGAGACAAGCGACCGACAAGTTCACGCGGCGGTTTCAGGCGCTGGAGGCAATCCTGGCCTCACGCGGTTCCACGCCTTCCGATCAGTCCGTGGACGAACTGGACCAGGTGTGGCGTGAGGTGAAGCGGCGCGAGGCGAAAGCGAAGGGGCTCTGAAAGGCTGCTGAACGGTTCTGTTAATGTCGGGTGCTGGCACCCTCTTGGGGCTTTGCCCTGAAACCCGCCAGAGGTCGCAGACCTTTGGAAAGGCTCTGTTGTCGTTAAGTGTTAGCTCCTTCCCAAGGCTTTGCCCTGGAACCCACCAAAGGTCACAGACCTTTGGAAACATGCTTATTTATCAACAGATTGGGGTGAAGGGGTCCGCGACCCCTTCCGGGTTCGGGCAGAGCCCGGCTTTTTGAAATAGCCTCAAAGGCTTACATCGTTGAATTGAAGGCGCCCCCATCCAGCAGCACATTCTGTGCAACCATGAAACCGGCATGCTGGCTGCACAGAAAAGCGGCGGTGGCGCCGAAATCCGACGGGCGGCCGAGATGTCCTGCCGGGACAGTTTTTGCGAGATTTCCGGCCACTTCTTTTGGGGTGATGCCGCGCCGGGCAGCCTCTTTTTCGATGCGGCCCCGCAGGCGGTCTGTCTCGTGCATTCCGGGAAGCAGATTGTTGATGATGACGCCGTGACCGGCCACCTGTCGCGCTGTGCCGCCCACGAAGCCGGTCAGGCCACAGCGGGCGGCGTTGGACAGGCCGAGATCCGGGATCGGGCTTTTCACGGCTGCCGAGGTGATGTTGACGATACGGCCCCATTTCCGTTCGATCATGCCGGGCAGAACGCTTTTCATCAGCATGATCGGCGTGAGCATGTTTCCGTTGAGGGCGGCAAGCCAGTCCGCTTCCGTCCAGTCTGACCAGATGCCGGATGGCGGACCGCCCGCATTGTTGATGAGGATGTCGGGAGCGGGCTCGACCTCGAGCACGGCCTGCCGTCCTTCGCGGGTGGTGATGTCGGCGGCGACATAGCTGACATCCACACCGTAACAGATGGCGAGACGGTCGGCGGCATCCCGCAGGTCGTCTTCATTGCGGGCATTGATGGTCAGGTGGACCCCGGCTGCGGCAAGGTGTTCCGCGACGGCATAGCCCAGGCCTTTCGATGCGGCGCAGACAATCGCTCTGCGATCGGCGATACCGAGATCCATTGGAAAGCTCCTGTGCTTTTTATGTGTGGTGCCGGAGGGGAGATTTGCCTGTGAAAGAGACTGACGCAAGGGTTATCGCCGATCATCCTCTGGACCGGCCTGTCTGGTCAGCGCTGACAGGCCGGCAGTCGGCTTTCGCATGCCGTAATTCGCTGGCTTTGCGGTTCCGGCCTGTGGTCAGTCCACTGGCGGCGGCAATGGACAGTTCGGCAGTGGCGCTGGCCGCATTGCATGATCTCGCTGGCGAGGATGAGGAACTCTGGCAGCTTGAGAAAGATCCCGGGCCAATCCCCGCGGGCATGGAACTGGTGCGGGAGGCCGCCTGTGTACAGATGACCGCACATTCCGTGACGGCTGGCAGGGCTGTGTCCGGTGCCGTAAGGCTTGGAGAAAACGATGCAGAGGACATGCTGGCTCTGGCGACCCTCACCGCGCCGGGGCCGTTTCGGGTCGGGACGTATCAGATTGGCGGATTTACCGGCATCCGGCACGAGGGACGGCTGGTTGCGATGGCGGGAGAGCGCACGAAACCGGGGGAGTTCACCGAGGTGAGCGGAGTCTGCACGCATCCTGACTTTCGCGGACGCGGTTATGCCGGTTTTCTGATGCGGGAGGTGACGTCGGCCATCCTTGATCGGGGCGAGACGCCGTTCCTGCATTGTTATGCGACGAATCAGAGCGCGATCACGCTGTATGAGTCGCTGGGGTTCAGGGTGTTTCAACAGGTCATGGCGCGGGTCATCCGGCGCGGGACGGCCTGCTCCGGGGCCTGAACCACTCTCTTATACCAGAGGTTGTGAAGATTGATCTGTGGATGAGGGTATCCGGGCTCTGCCCGGCCTCCCGGCAGGGACCGCAGGCCCCTGCACCCCGGCTTGTTGATAACAAACGATTTGCAAGGGCGAGCCTTTGCCGGGTTCCAGGGGAGAGCCCTGCCAGTCCTGCCCCTCCCGGTTCTGCCCCTGCCAGTCTCACACACAGGTCAAAGGCCAGTCCTCCGGTATTATACCAGCCCGCGTCGCGGCTGACACCACAAGGCCGGGGCTTCACCCCGCACCCCGCCGAAGGTCACCAGCCTGTGGAAAGGCTCTGTTTGCTGATCTGTGATTTTTCAAAGGACTGGCAGAGTCCGGGCTGTCTTCATGACAGCAATACTATTACGCCGGCTTGCAGAACCCGTCACATCACCCGCCGCTGAGGGACCGGAGAGCTTCCGCGAGCGCGTTAACGGGTTCCTGCCACGCCAGTTCGGGCAGTGCCGGCGTTTGCTGGTCGAACGGTCTGACGCAGGGATACCAGAGACTGCGCTGAGACCCGTCCGCCACTGTGACGCGACTGGCTTTCGCCCAGCGCCAGTCTCCGCCGAAGCGATTGAGCAGCCAGACGGGGCGCCCGATGGCGCCGGCGAGATGGGCCATGGCGGTATCAACGGTGATGATGAGATCAAGGCCGGCCATGACAGTGGCGGTGGTGGCCATGTCACCATCCGGGAGCGGCTCGAAACCATCCGGGGTTTCGCCGGGCCGGAGCGAGACCCAGTCTATGTCGGGCACGGCCAGGAGCGGCGCAAGCAAAGGAAAAGCGATGGAGCGCCGGCGGTCAAAACGGTAGGTCGCGCCGCCGGCATGGCAGAGGCCGATGCGAAGGCCGGGATGCAGGCGTTCCACTGTTTCCGATGCGCGTGAGCGGAGATAGGGGGCGAAAGCCGGCGGAGCGGCGACCGCGAGGAGGAAAGGCAGGCTGAGGAGTGAGGCCTTCCTGGTTGCGCCGTTTATCGCGCTGTCGCCCGTGATCGTGAGTCGACCGGATCGGAAATGATCTTTCCAGAATGGAAGATTTTGTGAGTCTGTGACCAGACGAATGAGGGTTTCGGGCAGGACCAGACAGACGGGGGCCCGATCGAGCGCGAACGGGACATAGCGCAGGAACTGGATAAGATCACCTAATCCCTGTTCGCCGCAGAGCAGAACGCGCTCCGTCGTCGCGTTTCCGTCCCAGTCCGGAAGGTCCGGACGGGGCAGGGGAGCGAGGATGGCGCGGCGGGATTCAAAATCCTGCCAGCCCTGGCCAAAACGACCATCCGCAAGCTCGATGGTGGCGCGGTTAAAGCGGGCGCGGGTGGCGTCCGGCGTTCCGGGCACGGCTTCGATCACGCGGTTGAAGAGCGTTTCAGCGGCGTGACGCTGGCCGAGTTCGCTGAGGAGTGTGCCACGATTAAGGGCAATGCGCGGATCGTCGGGGCGGAGACGGGCAGCTTCGGCAAATGCCTGATCGGCGCTTTCAAGATCACCGAGCGCCATCTCAACGAGGGCAAGATTGCTCAGGGTTTCGGCTGTCGGCGAAGCGAGAGACAGGGCACGGGTGAGAGCGGTCTTTGCGTCATCGAAACGCCCGAGACTGAACAGGATAGCGCCGTGATTGGCCGCGGCTGCCGGATCTTCGGGGCGGATGCTACGGATTTCAGCGGAGATGCGTTCGGCATCGTCCTGCGCGCCGATGCGCGTGAGCAGAAGCGCCTGTTGCTGGCGGATCACCACGTCATCCGTGGCTGCAAGCCGACGCGCGTCACTGAGAACACGAAGGGCGTCCCCGGCGCGGCCCTGACGTTCGAGGAACCGGGCGAGCACAAGCCTTAGTCCGGCTTCGAGCGGGCGCAGTCGGATGGCTTCGCGCAATTCGGTTTCTGCATCATCAGCGCGGCCGAGGGCTTCGAGGATTTCGGCGTGTGCGAGGCGGGCCTCGGGAAGATCCGGTGCGCTGAGGACGGCGACATGCAGAGCGGCGCGGGCAGGTTCTGCATGACCGAGCGCGAGGAGCGACAGACCAAGCGTGATGTGAAATTCCGGTCGGGGATCGTGTCGGATCGCCTGACCGGCATAGCCTGCGGCGAGATCGAAACGGCCGAGCGCATGGGTGGTGCGGGCCAGAGCGTGGAGCAGAATCGGGTTATCCGGCGCGTCGGCCCGCAGGCTGTTCAGCTCCGCGAAGGCCCGTTGCGCATCACCCTGTTCAAGCCGCCGGAGCGCTTCCTGAATCCGCGCTTTCAGCACGCGGTTCGCCTTTTCTTTTGGGCGCGCCATCACGGTGTCTCCCTCTCAGTGCCTGTGGTCATAGGAGGTGACGTGAACATCCGCAAAGGGCGGACGGGTTCCGGTCGTCTGTGACGGCGTGCCGGCTGCCATGGTCTGGCCCGAATTTCGCTTCAGGAGAGAAACGAAACAGGGCAGCGGAGCGTCCATGAGGAAGATGTCGGGGAATACGGGACGCAATGCGGGTATTGACCTGCTGCGTGGTCTTTCCATTGTGCTGGTCGTCATACATCACGTGGCACTTCGCATTCCGCTGGCGAAAACCGGGCTTGCTGATGTTCTCCCGGCTCCGCTGATCAGGGCTCTGAACTGGAACGGACAGAACGCAGTGACGATGTTTTTCGTCATTTCGGGATTTCTGATTACGGGGACGACGATCCGGCGCTGGAGCGGCATCACGCGGGTTGATCCGGTCGCGTTCTTTTTCAGACGGGCGGCGCGGATCATGCCGTGTCTTATTGTTCTTGTCGCCATATTGAGTCTTCTCGATCTGCTGCATGTTCCTGACTACACGATTGAGCATAAGGAGCAGACGCCGGGCCGGGCGGTCCTGTCCGCGCTGACGATGCATCTGAACTGGTATGAAGCTCAGACGGGTTATCTGCCGGGAGGGTGGGACGTGCTCTGGTCGCTTTCGATCGAGGAGATGTTCTACTTTGTTTTTCCGTTTGCGTGCCTTGCCGCCGCCGTGTTTCCGCGTCTTCTGACTGTGGCCTGCGCGGTTCTGGCATTGTCACTGCCGCTGCTGTTGAGGGCGCTGAGTGACGCGCCCGATATCTGGCAGGACAAAGCGTATCTGCCGGGCATGTCCGCGATTGCGATGGGCGTCTGCGCGGCACTGGTCGCTGAAAGGATGTCGCCCGCCCGGGGGCGAACACTGCGTGCGCCTGTGGGAGCGTGTGGTGCGGTCAGTCTCGCGTTTTGTCTTGCGGACCATCACGCCCTTTATCTGGCGCTTGGCGACTGTGTGGCTCTGCTGATGACAGTCTCCGTTGCAGCGCTTCTTCTGGCGTTCGATCAGGGCTGGGGCGCGGGGCTGACCGGATGGGGGACAGGCTGGCTGCGGTCGTTCGGGCGCATGAGTTATGAAGTCTATCTCACGCATATGTTTATCGTCTTTCCGGTCGTGGCGCTGTTTCACGCCACGGGCGGGGCTCTGCAGTGGGGATGGCTGTGGTTCATTCCGGTTCTCGCACTGTCATGGTGTCTGGGCAGACTTGTGGACCGCCTGTTGTCGCAACCGGCTGACCGTTGGCTGCTCAGCCGGACGCGGGCCTCACGGCGGGCGATGGCCTGACCGGCGGGTCGCGGCGGAGGACGTGGCGTGATATGCAGCGCCGCCCGTGTGATGACTTCGCCGCCTGATGACTGCAAGGAAACCCCGTCATGATCCGACTGACCGAACTCAGGCTGCCGCTGGATCATGCTCCGGGGGCGCTCTCGGATGCGATTGTTATGCGTCTGGGGATTCAGCCCGCAGAACTGCGTGGCTTTTCGGTGGCGCGACGCGGTTATGACGCGCGAAAGCGCGGCAGGATCGTTCTCGTTTATAATGTGGACTGTGATGTGACGGACGAGGCGTCCGTGCTCACCCGTTGCAGGGACGATCAGCGTATCCGGCCCACACCTGACGCGACATACCGGTTTGTCGATGTGGACGGACCTGCTCTGGCCAGCGCACCGGGGTTCACGCGGCCCGTGGTGATTGGCGCCGGGCCGTGTGGTCTGATGGCGGCGCTGATTCTGGCGCAGATGGGGCTGCGACCGCTGGTTCTTGAGCGTGGAAAGGAAGTCCGTGAGCGGACGGTGGACACGTTTGCTCTGTGGCGGAAGTCGGTGCTGACGCCGGAGAGCAATGTGCAGTTCGGAGAAGGCGGCGCGGGGACGTTCTCGGATGGCAAGCTCTACAGTCAGGTGAGCGATCCGCGTCATCTCGGGCGCAAGGTGCTGGAGGAATTCGTTCGCGCCGGGGCGCCGGAGGAGATCCTTTATGTGTCCAAACCGCATATCGGCACCTTCCGGCTGGTGACGATGGTCGAACATATCCGGCAGGAGATTGAGGCGGCGGGCGGGGAATATCGTTTTCAGGCACGGGTGGAGGAGCTTCTGCTCGATGATGAGCGACATGTTCGTGGTATCCGGCTGGCCTCGGGCGAGGACATCGCGGCGTCTCATGTCATTCTCGCCGTGGGGCACAGTGCGCGGGATACGTTCACCACGCTTCATGAGCAGGGCGTTGCGATGCAGCCCAAACCGTTCTCGATCGGTGTTCGCATCGAGCATCCGCAGTCTCTGATTGACGCGGACCGGTTCGGGCCTCAGGCGGGAACGGAAATCCTCGGTGCGGCGGATTACAAGCTGGTGCATCACGCGTCGAACGGACGCGGGGTTTATTCATTCTGCATGTGTCCGGGCGGAACTGTCGTGGCCGCGACATCCGAGGTCGGACAGGTAGTGACGAACGGGATGAGCCAGTACTCACGGGCCGAGCGGAACGCGAATGCGGGGATTGTCGTCGAACTGAGGGCGGGTGAGGATTATCCCGACACGCCACTCGGTGGGATCGCGTTTCAGCGGCACTGGGAAAGACAGGCGTTTCTCGCGGGCGGCAGCGATTATCGCGCGCCGGCGCAGCGCGTTGGAGATTTTCTTGCGGGACGGCCCTCGACGCATCTGGGGGATGTCGTGCCGTCCTATCGCCCTGGCGTGACGCCGACAGATCTTGCAACGTGTCTGCCTGACTTCGCTGTTCAGGCGATCCGGGAAGCTTTGCCGGCATTCGCGCGCAAACTGTCGGCCTTTGCGCTGGAGGATGCGGTGCTGACGGGCGTTGAGACGAGGACATCGTCGCCACTGCGTATCGCGCGGGAACCGGACGGGGAGAGCCCGAACACGCCGGGGCTGTATCCGGCGGGCGAAGGGGCCGGCTATGCGGGCGGCATCCTCTCGGCGGCCATTGACGGTATCCGCATCGCGGAAGCGGTGGCGCTTGGCATGTCCGGCCGGAAAGCGACGGGGCTTCTGCGTGGTTCGGCTGGTCTGGAACAGGCGGGATAAGCAGACTGCGGGAGCCAGTGGTCCTGCCAGGTTCGGGCAGAGCCCGAGTATCCTGCCCGCAGTTTCGCAGTTTTACCCCTCCGGCGGAATCGTAGCCAGCGGCCCCAGCGCAGCCTGCACACCGAACTCTCCGGGAAGCGCGCCACGCGGAAACAGCATATTCACGTGTCCCATCTTCCGGCCCTTCCGGGCTTCGCGTTTGCCGTAGAGATGCGGAATAAGGCCCTGATCCGCGACAATCTCTGGCCAGAGCGCCATATCGTCGGGACCGACCAGGTTCTTCATGACCGCATCGGAATGGCGCACGGGCTCGGGCAACGGCAGACCCGTTACCGCGCGGATATGCATCCCGAACTGGTCTTCCGGGCAGGCATCCATTGTCCAGTGACCGGAGTTGTGCGGACGCGGGGCGATTTCGTTGACGAGCACCTCACCGTTCCGGCTGATGAACATTTCCACGCCGAGAATACCGACAAGGCCCAGTCCTTCGGCGATGCGCCGGGCCATGTCGCGGGCTTTCGCGGTCAGTGGCTCTTCGATCCGGGCGGGAGCGAAGCTGAGATCAAGAATGCCGTTTTTATGGCGGTTTTCGGTGACATCGAAGCAGCGAACCGTACCGTCCTGACCACGGACGACCATAACACTGACTTCCATGGCAAAATCGACGAGCCCCTCGGCGACAAGGGGTTTGGGCGCGAGAGCATCGAAGGCAGCATCCAGTTCGGATTCCTGCGTAACCCGGCGTTGACCCTTGCCATCATAACCCAGGCGCGTCGTCTTCAGGATGAAAGGGTAGCCGAGATCTTCGGCTGCTGTTCTGAGGCTGTCATGGCCGGTAACCAGACGCCACGGCGCTATGTCCACACCGATTGAGCCGAGGAAGGTCTTTTCCTGCTCTCGGTCCTGACTGATGCGCAGGATCGTGCCGGACGGATGAACCGGACGCAGCCCTGAAAGCAGATCGAGCGCGTCCGCCGGAATGTTCTCGAACTCGAAGGTCACGACATCCACGGCCTCGGCGAAGCGCTTCAGGGTCGCGGGATCGTCGAAGGCACCGATAGTCGCCGAATGTGAGACCTGGACACCGGGATCATCCTGTCTGAGGGCGAGGATGTGCGCGCGAAAGCCGAGACGGGCGGCAGCCATTGCTGACATGCGCCCGAGTTGTCCGCCGCCGACAATGCCGATCACGGCGTTGGGGGAAAGCACTTTACTGTCGTTATTCTTCGGGTTCATCACGTACGGAAGCAGTCTGAAGGGCGCGCCATGTGTCCAGCCGGGCGGCGAGATCAATATCCGCCAGCGCAAGGATGGATGCGGCGAGGAGAGCGGCATTGATCGCCCCGGCTTTGCCGATGGCAAGGGTTCCGACGGGGACACCGCCGGGCATCTGGACGATGGACAGCAGGCTGTCCATGCCTTTGAGTGTTTTTGATTCGACGGGAACGCCGAGAACCGGCAGGCGGGTCCATGCGGCGCACATGCCAGGCAGATGCGCCGCGCCGCCCGCACCGGCGATAATGACGGACAGGCCACGTTCGACAGCAGTTTTAGCGTAATCCGCCAGTCTGTCCGGTGTGCGATGGGCCGAGACAATTCTGGCTTCAAAACTGATGCCCAGCGCTTCGAGCGTGCCGGTTGCGTGGAGCATGGTTTCCCAGTCAGACTGGCTGCCCATGATCACACCGACGCGCGGCTGGCCGTTATTGTCCGCGGCGGTTTCGGTGTCGTTGTCCGGCGCCATCACCGGCGTATTTTCAGTGTCATTCATTGTTCAGCAGTTCCACCCGGGAGCTTGGGTGGCTACCGGGTCTGACAGGTTGTCTGACAGGTTCCGTCTGATCCTTGCGCCGGCACGCCGGCTCAGGAGCGGAATCAGGCGATGTTATCCGGAATGAGGCGACTCTCGATCCAGGAAATTTCGTCTTTCAGCAGGAGTTTTCGCTTTTTCAGGCGCTGGAGATGGAGCTGGTCCATCGGTTCAAGGGCCAGGCGGTCAATGACCGTATCCAGGTCCCGGTGTTCGCTCCGCAGTTCATGGAGTTTGCGTAGCATACTGTCCCGGTCACGCAGCATTGCACCTCCGGCTTCGCAAGACGTTTTCAGTCAAGGGTCCGTGTCCTCCCGCCTCAGGCGTCTGTCGTCCACGCACACGACGCATTAGCCACGATATGACACGATCCGCATTTGCGCCAGTATCCGTGATGCGCATGAGACCGGTAAGCCTGTGCAATACGGTCTGACATCAGGCTGCGCGCCACCGAACATGAGCAAATTTTCATGACAAAACCGATGGAGATGGCGTTAGCGTTCTTGTGTCGCAATCAGAAATACGGAGAGTGGCCATGAGCAAACAGTCACGTATTGAAAGCCTGCACCGCCGTCATTCCACACTCGATGCCAAAATTCACGATGAAGGCCATCGACCCATGCCTGATCAGAGGGTGCTGATGTCCCTCAAGCTGCAGAAGCTGCGCGTGAAAGAAGAGATGGACCGGCTCCGCTCTGCAATCTGAATCAGCATAACCTGCTTTCGGGGACCACCGGACCGGCGGCCCCGTAAAAGCGGGAGAGGAAGATCAGTCCTCGTCGCCGATCTGAATCGGGGCGGGTGCCTCACGGCCTTCACGAGCCAGACGGTCATTACTTGCCGTAACAGCCGTATTCAGGTCCATCTGGCTGCACAGGCCGAGCGTGACGGGGTCACGCGGTTTGATGTTCGGGCTGTTCCAGTGCTGCTTGTCCCGGACCTTGGCGATGGTGTCCTTGGTCGTTCCGAGCAGTTTGGCGACCTGCGGGTCCTGGAGTTGCGGGTAATTGCGCAGCAGGAACGCGATCCCGTCGGGGCGGTCATTGCGTTTTGCGACGGGTGTGTAGCGTGCGCCTTTGGCGCGACGTTTCACCGGATTGTTCGCAGCAAGGATTTTCAGACGCGCATTGGTGTCTTTTTCGCAGCGGTCGATTTCCGCCTGTGTCACCTGATGATTGGCAACCGGGTCATAGCCTACGATACCCTGCGCGACTTCACCGTCCGCGATGGCCTGCACTTCGAGAGGGTGCATGCCGCAAAACTCGGCCACCTGCTGAAATGTCAGAGCAGTCTTCTCGATCAGCCAGACGGCCGTCGCTTTTGGCATTAAGGGAAGCGTCGTCATCGATCGGTCCTGTTGCTGCGTGGTCGTTCGGCGCTCACGCAGGCACCGGATCCGGTCTTCGGGTCGAACGAGGCTCCGTACCCTGCGTGCCTGCCGGCGCGCTCATGGGGGACGGTAATGGCCGTGACCTGCTTCCGGGTCAAGCCAAAATCACAGGAGTGAGGCTGGCGGGCAGGCATGAAAAAACCCTGCTCCCGGGGACTTGCCGGAAGCAGGGTCTGTTTCTGACGACCTTTGCGCGGAAGGCGAGATCAGTCTTCCTTGCGCTTGCCGATCCCTGCGAAACGCTTGTTGAACTTCGCGACCTGGCCGCCCGTATCAAGCATACGCTGGACGCCGGTCCAGGCCGGATGCGACTTCGGGTCGATGTCCAGACGCAGCGTGTGGCCAGCCGTGCCGGCGCAGGAGCGGGTTTTGAATTCCGTGCCATCTGTCATGATGACATTGATTTCATGGTACTCGGGATGGATATTGGGCTTCATGTCAAAAATCTTTCGATGGGGAAAGTCCCGATGCCGACCGGGACATGCTGGCGCATGCTATAGGGATATCAGTCATGCCTTGCAATGCCCCGACTGAAGGAAAAACCCCGGTCCCACGCTCTTTATGCGGAGATTTTTCCGTGCGGGGACGATCCCGGGGCGGAACAGATGCAGCTCCTGTGAAGCGTTGTCGGGTAATCTTTCGTAAGATTCCGTAAAATAATCGCTAAAGAACCAGTCATGTCGGCAATATGTTACGGTTGATTTAACATTATTCTTGTAAAACGAACAGAAAGGCCGGATAACGGCCTCCGAACAGTAAATTTTCTGAGGATCCAATGATCGAGCCTAAGCTGAAAGTGCATACTCCGGGATGGGTTGCCGACTTTAAAACCTTCATCATGCGCGGCAATGTCGTTGACATGGCAGTCGGTGTCATCATCGGTGCGGCGTTCACAGCCATTGTGAACAGCCTGGTCAAAGATGTTTTCAATCCTTTCCTTGGTCTCCTGATCGGCGGCATCGATTTCAGTAACCTCTTCGTCACGCTGAAGGGTCCGATCGAGCCGACTCTGGCGGATGCACAGAAGGCAGGTTCCGTCACACTCAATTACGGCGTGTTCATCAACGCGGTCATCCAGTTCCTGATCGTCGCGCTGGTCATCTTCTGGGTTGTGCGTCTGCTGAGCAAGATGCACTCCGGCAAGGACGCCGCCCCGGCTGCGCCGCCTCCGCCGCCGAAGAGCGAAGTTCTGCTCGAAGACATTCGCGATCTTCTGGCGAAGCAGCAGACACACGGCTGAGAATTTCAGTCAGGGTCATGATATGGAAAAGGGAGGCTCCGGCCTCCCTTTTTTTGTCCGGTCACTCTGATTTCCGACCCGTATTTATGTCGGTGCCCCGGTTGCGGCCAGTGGCTTCGTCTGTTTTCCGGCCCTTAACGCCAGCACAGCCGCCGCCGCGATAATCGCGCCCATGGACATGACAAGCGTAACCCCGCGCAGGGAAAGACCTGAAGAGAGCAGCCATCCGGCCAGAACAGGTCCTATGGCAGCGCCGCCTCGTCCGATACCGAAGACGAATCCTGTTCCTCCTCCGCGCACTCGGGCCGGGAAACTCTGCGCGATAATCGCGAACAGACCATTCACCGCCCCCTGACTGCAGAAACCGGCAAGGGTCAGAATGATGCGGATGGACCCCATATCGGCGGAAGACCGGCCAAACAGGGTGACGAGACCAGCCGCCATGATCAGCAGCGTCACCACCATTTTTCGCATATTGATCCGCAGGCTGAGACCGCTGATCACGAAACCGCTGATCAGGCCGCCGACATTGGCCCAGACCAGAGCCGTGCCGGCATCGGAATGAGAAAAACCCATATCGACCAGAATCTTCGGCACCCATTTCAGGATAAAATAATACGTCAGCATCTGTGAGAAATAGGCGAGTGTCAGCAGAAGCGTTGTCGTGACAAGCGGAGGCGAGAGCAGTTCCCGCAAAGAGACTTTTGCCTCCGTCAGAGGTCTGGCGGGCAGCTCCGTGACCGGCTGATGACCGTATCGGAGCAACACTCTGTTCAGGCGTTCCAGCGTGCGCGGAGGTTGCCTGTGAGCAAGCCACGATACGGATTCCGGCAAGAGGAAAAGGACAACAGGAATAAAACAGAGCGTGATGCAGCCGCCGAGAATGAAAATCTCACGCCAGTTTCCATGGATCAGAAACCGCGACGCGAAAAAACCACCGACGACGGCGCCCAGGGGGTAGCCCGCCGCCATCGCAGAAATCGACAGGCTTCTGAACCGTGTGCTGGCGAGTTCCGACGCCATGACTGTTCCGCAGGCGAGCATGCCGCCAATACCGAAACCGGTCAGCAGGCGGCAAACTGAGAGCGTGGTCAGGGTGGTCACCTGCGTGCAGGCCCACATTCCGCAGGTCATGATGCACAGGCAGGCGATCATCACCGGCCGGCGTCCGACCTTGTCAGCCAGGTTTCCAAACCCGATTGAACCTGCGGCCATGCCGAGCAGTTCCATCGAGAGAATGAAACCGAGTGCGCTGCGGTCCACGCCCCACTCGACCGCGATACCGGGCGCCGCGAAACTGATGGACAGCACATCGAAGCCATCGATGGCGTTGAGCAGGACACAAACGGCTATCGCGACAATCTGCCATGTCCCCATCGGGGATCGCGCCAGTACGGCGCGCGGATCTTCCATCATTGTTATTCTTCTTATCAGGAGACGCCTGAGCCGGGATTGGCTCGGTCAGCTTTGTCAGGATGCGATCATCTGCTCCTCCCGGTCCTGCACAGCCCGTACGGGTGCCGCCGGAGCCGCGCAGCGCAGCGCCATATCAGAGTCTGAAAAGCGGATTGGCGTGCGCACCGTTGGCACCGGAGCACCGTTGCCGCGTTCCAGCCATGTCACCAGTCCGCGGTGGACCACCTGCGGGTCGGACAGGGCCTCGGCCACCGTGTTGATCGGCCCTGCGGGAACACCCTGCGCGGAGAGAGCGGCCAGCAGTTCGTCCCGATGCCAGCGCTGTGTTGCCTCGGCTATGAGCGGGCTGAGTTCAGCCCGCAGCGCGACACGCAGGGAGTTGGTCTCAAAACGGATATCGTAAGGCAGGGAAACAACGTCACAAAACCGACGAAACTGGGCGTCGTTGCCGACGGCCAGCGTGAACCATCCGTCGGCTGTCGGGAACGCTTCGTAGGGCGCGATATTGGGGTGAACGTTGCCGAGCCGCGTGGGTGATGTGCCGGAGACCAGACAGTTCATGGCCTGGTTGGCCAGAGTGCTGACCATGACGTCCAGCAGGGCCATGTCGATCTGTTGTCCGAGACCGGTCCGCTCGCGCTGCGCCAGTGCTGCCTGGATGCCGATCACCGCGTAAAGGCCTGTCATGATATCGGCATAGGCGACGCCGATCTTTTGCGGCGCTCCCGCCGGGTCCCCTGTCAGGTCCATGATGCCACCCATGCCCTGAACAATAAAATCATAGCCGGCACGTGAGGCATAAGGACCGTCCTGGCCAAACCCCGTGATGGAACAATAAACAATCCGGGGATTGATTGCGGACAGACTCGCATAATCGAGACCGTATTTCTTCAGTCCGCCGACTTTGAAATTCTCGATCACCACATCCGCGTCAGCAACCAGTTTCCGAAGTGCCGCCTGGCCTTCGGCTGTGGCGAAATCGATGCAGACGGACGTCTTGCCCCGGTTGGTTGCGTGGAAATAGGCCGCATCATGCGTTCCGTCCGCGTTTTCCACGAAGGGCGGACCCCAGCGACGGGTGTCGTCTCCGGCGGGACTCTCGACCTTGATGACGCTGGCACCAAGATCCGCAAGGATCTGCCCGGCCCACGGACCTGCCAGAATTCTGGCCAGTTCCACGACCTTCAGACCAGCTAGAGGGGCCGCCATCTCAGAAGGCCGCGATGCCGGTAATGGCACGCCCCAGAATGAGGGCGTGAACGTCATGCGTTCCTTCATAAGTGTTGACCGTCTCAAGGTTGATCATATGACGGATGACCTGAAACTCCTCTGAAATGCCGTTGCCGCCGTGCATGTCGCGCGCCATGCGGGCGATATCCAGGGCCTTGCCGCAATTGTTCCGTTTGATGATGGAAATCATGTCCGGCACGAACTGCCTGTCATCCATCAGGCGTCCGACCCGCAGGCTCGCCTGAAGGCCCAGCGAAATCTCCGTCATCATATCGGCAAGTTTCTTCTGGTAGAGCTGGGTGCCGGCCAGGGGTCGCCCGAACTGCTGCCGGTCGAGGCCATATTGCCGCGCGGCATGAAAGCAGTATTCGGCGGCTCCCAGAACACCCCACGAAATGCCGTAACGCGCCCGGTTCAGGCAGCCGAATGGCCCTTTCAGCCCTTCAACATTCGGGAGAAGCGCGTCTTCGCTGACCTCCACTTCGTCCATGTTGATCATGCCGGTGATCGAGGCGCGGAGGCTCAGTTTTCCACCGATCTTCGGTGCGGAAAGCCCCTTTGTCCCCTTATCGAGAACAAAACCCCGGATGGCTCCGCCATGGGCGGCGGATTTCGCCCAGACCACGAAGACATCCGCGATCGGTGAATTAGAAATCCAGGTCTTCGTGCCGCTCAGCCGGTAGCCGCCGTCGATCTTTTCGGCGCGCGTCCGCATTCCTCCGGGATCCGAGCCCGCGTCGGGTTCCGTGAGACCGAAGCAGCCAATCAGTTCGCCGGACGCCAGGCGCGGCAGATAGCGCTGTTTCTGCTCCTCCGAGCCATAGGCGAGGATCGGATACATCACGAGGCTGGACTGCACGGACATCATCGACCGGTAGCCGGAATCCACCCGCTCGACTTCCCGCGCCACCAGTCCGTAGGCAACATACGACGCTTCGGCGCCGCCGTAAGCCTCGGGCACGGTCACGCCCAGCAGTCCCTGCGCGCCCATCTCACGGAAGATCTCCGGATCGGTATGCTCGTCCGCATAGGCCTCGATAACGCGTGGCTGCAACCGGTCCTGAGCGAAGGCGCGCGCGGAATCACGGATCAGCCGTTCATCGGTTGTCAGCTGATCGTCCAGGATAAAGGGGTCGGACCAGTCGAGCCGGCCTGAGTGAGGTGAATGTTCCAAAACCTGCCTCCGGAAATTCTGACCGACCTGCTTGTTTTATTTGTTATGGCCTGTCGGTTTCACGCGGGCACCGGCCCGCAGAACCAGACGCTAGGACCGGGTGAACCATCGCATCAATTCTGCATTTCAGTGCATATGATCTGCTCAGGAGATTAAAAACGCGATGATCGAGAATCGGCACCTCCATGCTTTCGTTGTCCTGGCGGAGGAACTTCATTTCGGCAGAGCGGCGGGCAGGCTGAATATCGCGCAGTCGGCGCTCAGCACGCAGATCATGCGGCTTGAAGACACCCTCGGCACGCCTTTGCTCATGCGCAACCGGCGTTCCCGGCCGGCGCTCACTCCCGCCGGACATCTGTTCCTGGAAGAGGCCAGAGATATCCTTGCCCATATAGGGCGTGCCGCGCGCATCACCCTGCTGACGGGCCGTGGCGAGGGAGGGCCGGTCAGCATCGGCTACGTCTTCTCGGCTGCGATCTGCGGTCTTGTCCCGGTTGTGCTGCGCCATCTGCACGAGCGTTTTCCAATGCTGAACATCACGCCACAGCTCATGGAAACGCCGGATCAGCTGGCGGCGATCGCCGATGCCCGGCTTACTTTCGGCTTCACCCGTCCTCGTCCGGTCTATCCTGACGCTGTTGTCACCCGGCTGGTGCATAGCGAGGGCATCGTCATCGCCATGCCGGTTCACCACCGGCTGGCATCGGTTGCTTCACTCCGGGCGGCCGATCTGGCGGAGGAAACATTCATTGTGCCTCAGTTTCACGACAAGGTTGGTCTGATCGACAATCTCGGCCGCCTTGCGGAAGCCGGCGGATTCCCGTCGCCGCCTGTGCACACCACAAGCGATTTCATCACGGCACTCTGCATGGCCGCAGGTGGCGGCGGCGTTGTGCTGGCACCGGCTTCCCTTCAGAAACTCACTCTTGAAGGCATCGTTTTCAGGGAACTGGATGATTTTCACGATCACCTGGACCTGGTGCTGGTGTCCCGTCGTGATGCGCCGGCTTCCCTCATCACGGCGATTGAGGATTTCGTCCGCACTTTACGGCCCGGTAGTATAAGCACGTAATCTTATTATCCGGGTGATTTTGTGAGCCTGCGCGCGTGCTGGTGCGCCCGACCTCAGATGAGAGTGCTTCAGGGCAGGGATCGTCATTATGCGGAGAAACATGCAGCAGAAACCGGGGTTTCCAGCTCTGCAAACATTTTCTGGAAGAGTCGGTAATTTTCAGAATGAATACAATTCATCGAATGATGATTTTATCGACACCGAGGGGATGGAACGAGCTGATAACCTTCCCGGCACATTTCCAGTATGATGCATTACCCCGAGGCCATATCCGGTAACGAAAATGTTACAGCGGGCGGTCTGTGCATGGTATAATTACTTTTCATCGTCTGAATAAATAACAAAAAGAAAATATTATGTAAGACGAAAATACCTTTCGGGAAGAATGCCATGCTGTTCAATTCTCGGCTGTTTATTCTGTATTTTCTTCCTCTGGTCTATACGGGTTTCGTAATTCTGACACGATGGAAAAGAAACAGAGAAGCAGTAGCGTGGCTTGGCATTGCGTCGATCGTATTTTATAGCTGGTGGAATATTTCAACTCTGCCGATTCTTCTTGTGAGTATTGCAGGGAATTTTCTTTTCGGAACATTGCTGTCAAGATTTCCCTCAAAAGCGCTCTTTATATTTGCTATAGGCGTTAATCTCGCAGCGCTTGCATATTACAAATATACAACCTTCTTTATCGAGGCTTTAAACGACACCGCAGGACTTGATTTATACGTCCCGTCGATCGTTCTGCCTCTGGCAATCTCTTTTTTTACATTCCAGCAAATTGCGTATCTGAGCGATGCTTATGATGGCAGGGCTGTCGAGCATCGGTTTACCGATTATCTTCTCTTTATTTCGTTTTTTCCTCATCTGATAGCCGGGCCGATTACGCACCATCGTGAAATGTTGCCGCAGTTCAGCCGGCTGACAAGCGGAAAAGGTGAACCGGGACGCCTCGCCGTGGGCATGACACTGTTTCTTGCCGGATTAACCAAGAAAGTCATTATCGCGGATCCTGTGGGAACCTACGTTGCTCCCGTTTTCAATTTTTCACAGGAGGGCGGTATTCCGTCCTTCTCCGACGCATGGGCGGGAACGTTAAGTTACGCAATGCAGATTTATTTCGACTTTTCCGGTTATACCGACATGGCAATAGGTCTCGGTCTGCTGTTTGGCATCAGCCTGCCACCGAATTTTGACAGTCCCTTCAAGTCACGGAATATCATCGAATTCTGGTCACGATGGCATATGACGCTGACGCGTTTTCTGACCGCTTATATCTATAATCCCCTCACGCTTCATTTCACGAGGATGCGGATAAAATCAGGTCGCTCCGTGCCGCGAAAAGGGAAGACCACACCGGGAGCCTTCGTTGTCCTGACGTCCATACCGACGATGTTCACGATGTTTGTTTCCGGGTTATGGCATGGTGCCGGCTGGCAATTTATTATTTTCGGGGTACTTCACGGATTTTATCTGACCGTAAATCACGGGTGGCATCTTCTGAAGACAAGGCGCGAAAGCTGGCCCGGCACCGGGAGTCGCCTCATGGCAGTATTCTCGGTGGCGCTGACCTTTCTGTGTGTTCTCACCGGACTCATCTTTTTCCGGGCTGAAAGCGTTTCGTCAGCCTGGCGTATTCTCCTCGGCATGGCAGGGCACTCGCCATTTTATCCGGTATCGGCACTCAAACTTCCTGATATCACGGCAACGCAATGCATTTTTCTTGCTGTTCTGGCGATTATTATATGGAGTTTCCCAAATACCGGTCAGATAATGCGGAATTACCGGACTGCACTGGATCTGACTCCACGTGTGTCCTGGATGATGCGTATTTTTCCATCAGTGACATGGCATCCTACTCTGATTTGGGGCGTTGCAACCGGTATCGTCGCCTCTTTCACGCTGATGCGGGCGTTGTCAGCGGCACCCTCAGAGTTTCTTTATTTCCGATTTTAAATACCGGCACCTGATGTCTCAATAATCTGTTTTAGGAAAATGGTATGCTCCGGATGGATTGGCTGCCGCCTCGTCCTGTCGGTTTTGACAGTTTCGACGAAGCGTTTCATGCAACGCATGACCTGACGAATACGGACGAAATACTGGCTCGTCTTCGTTTGCTGTCCGGATGCCGACGCAATTTTCTTCAGACGGGGAAAGCAGACCGGCTGTTAGAAAAAGTTGCACAGAAGACGGACGGCCATCTCGCCAGCGATCTTCGCACGGTCCGGATAGCTATTCTTGCATCGCATACGGTCGAGCACCTCGTGCCCTCAGTCAGAATTGCCGCGCTGGCAAGAAGTCTCGACGCGCGCATCCACGTTGCGCCTTATGGTCAGTATCGACAGGCCGTTTACGGTCCGCATGCGGATCTCCTTGCCTTCTCGCCACAATTCATTCTGTTCGCGCTCGATATGCGGGATGCTCCGCTGGATCTTCCTCTTTCGGCATCACTGGCTGACGTGGATGAGGCCGTGCTCCGTCGCACGGACGAATTGCGTGCGTTATGGCGTCACGCGATGGCCACTTTCGGCGCCACGATCATTCAGCAGACGTTCCTGAATGTCGATCCGCCGGTTTTCGGGGCCTTCGAGCAACTGGTTCCCGCATCGCGTGCTTCAGTGCTTCTGCGCCTTCATCTGAGCCTGGCACAGGCTGCCAGGGAAGAAGGCGTTCTCCTTCTTGATATGGATGAATGCACAACTCTGGCGGGAGGATTGCCAGAGTTGCACGACGCCATACGATGGCATCAGGCAAAACAGTTTGTGTCGCCGCATGCCGCCATAATCTGGGGCGATGTCCTTGCACGCATCATCGCGGCGGCATGCGGATTGTCCCGTAAATGTCTGATTGTCGATCTCGACAATACCCTCTGGGGAGGCACCGCCGGCGATGACGGCCCGGAATATCTCAGACTTGGCCCCGGAACGCCGGATGGAGAAGCGTTCTACGTTTTTCAGGAGCATATTTCCCGCCTGATGCAGCGTGGAATTGCAGTGGCCGTCTGTAGTAAAAATGACATCAATATCGCGGAAGCGGCCTTTAACCAGCCTTCCATGAAGATTCAGCGCCGCGACATCGCGGTATTCGTCGCAAACTGGAACAATAAAGCTGACAATATTCGCGAGATTTCCCGCACCCTGAGTCTTGGTCTCGATGCTTTTGTTTTTGCAGATGACAACCCGGCAGAACGGGAAATCGTCCGGCGTGAACTTCCGCAGGTCGCTGTGCCCGAACTCAGTGACGATCCGTCCGATTATCCCCGGCTCATATCGGCTTCAGGCTGGTTCGAGGCTGCGTCGTTCACCCGGGACGATGCCATACGCGTTCAGAACTACAGCGCTGACGTTTCCCGCAGTGCTGCCCGGGAAAACGCTTCCGATCTGGATTCGTATCTGCAGGATCTCAACATGGTGATGTCAGCCCGGCGGCTGGCGGATTCCGATTTCTCGCGTGTTCTTCAGCTTCTGAACAAGACAAACCAGTTCAATCTCACGGGACGACGCTATACCGGGCCTGAACTCCGCGCGCTCCTTTCCTGTCCTTCAGCGCAGATCTGGACGTTCCGCCTGGCAGACAGGTTCGGCGATAACGGCCTCGTCAGCGTCGTTATTCTCGTCCCGAACGAGATATCGCCATCCGTATCCGGGCAGGACCAGAAGCTTCTCCACATTGAAAACTGGATCATGAGTTGCCGTGTCCTCGGACGCGGGCTCGAACATGCGGCACTTGCTGTTCTGATTCAGGCTATGAAACAGAACAATATTTCAGATGTTACGGCTGATTACCGACAGACATCCAGGAACAGCATGGTTTCCGGGCATTATGCCAGCCTGGGTTTTTCCCGCACAGACGGCACTGAAGACGGTACGGATACGTCCTGGGCTCTCTGCACTCATGACCCGATACACGACGCCACTCAAAAAGCGTGTATGAACATAAGGATTGTCACAGATGAATGATATCTATCAGAAACTTCAGGACGTTTTCCGTGATGTCTTTGATGATCCGGACATTGTCCTGACACCTGAAACAACGGCGTCCGATATCCAGGGCTGGGACAGCCAGGCTCATATCAGCCTTATCGTCGCAGCAGAAGAAAAATTCGGTATCCGTTTCCGAACAGCTGAACTTGAAAGCCTGCATAACGTTTCTGATTTTGCTGATCTTATCCGGAAAAAATCGACCGCAGGATAATGTCCTCCATGAAGATATTTCCGACTTCCGAGCACGGTGATCCGGGTTCAGCTGCGCCCGAAAGCGTTGGTACTTCTGCGGCACTCCGATATTTTATCGGTATTATGGCAGGCGGCTGCCTTGTTCCTCTTCTTTATGTCTTTTTTCTTCTGCATCTCAACAAAACCGGGAACCTTCCGCCACCAGCATTATCCAACAATATCTGTGTTGATGAAAAACTCAAATTCCTTCGGGATAACAGGGATACTCTCTCTCCCACACTCCTGATTACCGGATCATCCGTTGCATGGCGCGGCGTGAACGGCGCTCTCCTTAAAAACATGCTGCCAGAAGAACGTCCTCTTAACGTTGGTCTGTGCGGCCAGAAAGCCACTCAGACCGCTAACACCACAGAATGGCTCGTCGGGCATTACAAACATGTCAGAACCATTATCATGCTGGCTGTACCGCAGGATTTCACACAGTGTCGTGGTCAGCCTTCCCGGCTGTTCTCCCCTGCGGACGCTGATGACTATGTTTTCGGAGGGAAAAAGGACAGCCTTCCGATCGGAACCTATTTCAGATTTTTTGATCCTGTCTCGTTGCAGCATAATGCCCGCCGCGTTGCCGACCAGCGCAGTGACCGTATCCCGCTCGATCCTCTCGTCATGACCCCCACGGGAGACGGACCGCTCACAACCAGCATCAGCCGGCCAGATCTCGGCGTTTACGCGCTGCCGCCTTATGACCCCACATGTCTTTCCGCTTTAAAGACAATGATGGAGTCTGCTGACACGCAGAATCAGCGATTTCTGGTTGTCCTGCTTCCCGTAAAGCACGAGTGGCAGGCGAGATATGATCCTGACAATCTGCGGCGGGTTCAGCTCCGTCATGAAATAGAACGCGTCATGACCGGAACTCATGCAAAATTTGCGGACATTAACGATAATATTGAACTTCCCGAAGTGGCTTTCACAGACGCTGTTCATGTACGCTGGGCCTATGTTTCCATTGTGACGTCTGCAATCGGGCAGTATTTACAGCCGCCTCGTATAGCGCAATCTGCGACCATTCTTCGAAACTGACATTTATTTCAGGCATCTCTCTGTGCGTCGGGACAGCGACCTGGTGAATGATGGATTTTAGCTGTTAATACGAGATCACGTTATTTCGCCTTACAGTCCGACCTCGCCTGTCCACTTGCACCCGATCACAAATGCGACACCCACAGACAGCATTTTTCGGTGTCGGGCTCCCTGTTTCAGTCATAATCGCGACAAAATGGCGTCCGGACGGGACGCGGCATCTGGTGGTGTGCCTCAGCCAGAAAACCCGATATATGGGTTCTGAAACTATATATTGAATTCATTTTTGCGCTGCTTTACCGGGTTGAGGAGTGGCACAAACCGGAAAACAACAAAAATGAACAAGGTAAGTCAGATCTGGCCGGAAGGCACGCAGACACTTGGCCGCGGACTGACGCTGATGGTGGCGGTCGGGAGCGGGCATGCCACGATACCGGCGCTGATGGGGCATCTCGGTTTCAGCCGAAGCACCACGCAGCGTCTGGCCTCCGCTCTCGTGCAGACCGGCTGGCTCGTTCAGCACAACGACCATTCCTACGCGCTGGGTCCGTGCCTCATGAAGCTGGCGTCGGGTCTGGAAGAAAGTCCGTTGCGGGTACTGGCAAAGCCCATTCTTCGTGAACTGGGCGACCGGACGCGCGATACGGTCCATCTGGGTGAACGCGCCGATGACGAAGTGCTCTACCTGGACAAGGTTTATGGCCAGCGCGGTCTGGAAATGCGCTCGCGGGTCGGGCTGCGTCTGCCGCTTGCGCTGACCGGCATCGGACGGGCGCTGATTCTGGATGATACACCGGATGAATGGGAACGGCTTTATCATGTCGCCGGAGGAAAACCGTCGAAATTCTTAGCCTGGCTCACGCGCATGCACGGTTATCAGAAGACGCGCGTTGTCTTCGACCTTGAAGACAACGAGCCAGGAATTCACTGCGTCGCGTCACCTGTCACCGACAGCAGTGGTCGTATTGTCGCGGCGCTAAGCGTCGCCAGCGCGACACCCTACCTGCCGAAACGGCGAATGGAGGAGATGGCGCCCATGATCCGCGCGGCCGCCGAAACGCTGTCCCGGGAACTGGGATGGGCAGGAGATCATTCCTATGCCGCCTGATGCAACCGCGCCGCCTGTGCTGGTGGGGCTCGACTGGGGAACATCATCACTCCGGGCCTGGCTGTTTGACGCAAACGGATATGTGCTGGAGGAAAAGGCGCTTCATCACGGCATTCTTCATCTGCCGGAAGGCGGTTTTGAGACTGTTCTTGCAGAGATCTGCACGTCCTGGCCCGGTCTGCCTCTGATCGCGTGCGGAATGGTGGGCAGCGCAAATGGCTTGCGAAATGTCGCTTATCTGTCGTGTCCTGGCTCGGTCAGCAAACTGGCGGAAGGGCTGGAAGTCCATCCGACAAAATACGGCCCGATCCGGATCGTTCCGGGATTTATGGAACGCGGCGCGATGCCCGACGTCATGCGTGGCGAGGAGACCCAGATCGCGGGCGTTCTGGCGCTGCGCCCCGCACTGGCACAAAATGCGACGATTGTGCTTCCGGGCACCCACTCGAAATGGGCAGTCGTGCGTGACGGCTGGCTGGAGCGGTTCAGGACGTTCATGACCGGCGAGCTTTATGCCGTGCTGTCGCAACACAGCATTCTCGGTCGCCTCTCATCATCAGAAACGCCGGATCCGGCCCTTCGCGCCGATGCGTTCCGTCGGGGCGTGATCTCGGCCCGGACGGAAACGCCGCTCTCCGGCCGGCTGTTTTCCACGCGCGCTCTGGTTCTCACGGGTGATCTGACTGCGGGATGCGCGCCGGATTATCTGTCCGGCCTGCTGATCGGCGATGAAATTCAGGCCGGGATGCGTCCGGAAAGCGAGCCGGACATGGCCAGGGTGCCGGTGATCGCCGGAGAGGACGCGCTCTGTGCGCGATATCGGGATGCGTTCTGCCATCTTGGTTATCCGGAGCCAGAGCTGATCGGCAACACGGCGCCAGCCGGTCTGTTTCTCATTGCACGAAAAGCGAGGCTCCTGACGCCGGAGCCATCGGATGGTTCTTTTGAAGAAGGACAGGTTGCATGACTGTTTTTTCAGACGCCGTGGCGCGTTGCCCGCTGATTGCCATTCTGCGCGGCGTCAGACCCGATGAGGTCGTCGCGATCGGGCATGTTCTGGCTGATGCGGGCTTCTCGATGATCGAAGTGCCGATGAATTCGCCAGAGCCTGTGAAAAGTATCTCTCTGCTTCAGGAGGCGTTGGGGGAGCAGGTGCTGGTCGGTGCCGGAACAGTCACGTCGGTGGAGATGGTTTCGGATGTGGCGCGGGCAGGCGGACGGCTGATCGTGATGCCGCATGCGGATACGACGGTCATCAGCAGGGCTGTGCAGGAAGGCATGATCTGCACACCCGGAGTCTGCACGCCGACGGAAGGATTTGCCGCGCTGAAAGCCGGCGCGACGGCATTGAAAATGTTTCCGGCGGAGCAGCTTGGTCCGAAGGTGCTCTCGGCATGGAAAAGCGTTTTTCCAAAGAGGACGCCATTTATCCCGGTGGGCGGCATCACGCCTGACACGATGGGAGACTACCTCGCGGCGGGCGCTGCCGGGTTTGGCCTGGGATCGGCGCTGTACAAGGCCGGGCGGACGGCGGAAGAGGTTGCCGTGGCGGCGCGGGCCTTTATGCGGGCGCTCCCGTAAGCATTCGGCAAACGTGACGCCTCGCGACCGGGCCACGTCCCGATCTGTTCTTTCATGATAAAGAGAAAAAGAAAACAATGAAGATTGTATCGCTCAAAACCTATGTTGTTCCGCCGCGCTGGCTGTTTCTGAAGATCGAAACGGATGAGGGCGTCAGCGGCTGGGGTGAGCCCGTCGTGGAGGGGCGCGCTGAGTCCGTGGCGGCGATGGTGGCCGAACTGGCCGATTATCTGATCGGGAAAGATCCTTTGCTGATCGAGGACCACTGGAATGTGATGTATCGCGGCGGGTTCTATCGTGGCGGCGCGATCCATATGAGCGCGATCGCGGGCATCGATCAGGCACTGTGGGACATTAAGGGGCGGGCGCTCGGCGTGCCGGTCTGGCAGCTTCTGGGAGGAAAATGCCGTGACCGGATCAGGGTCTATTCCTGGATCGGCGGAGACCGCCCGGCCGATACGGCAAAAGCCGCCATCGCCGCGAAGGAACGGGGCTTTACGGCCGTAAAGATGAACGCCACCGAGGAACTGCAATTTGTGGACAGCCATGAGAAAGTGGATGCGGCGATTGCCCGTGTGGCCGCGATCCGTGAGGCGGTTGGTCCGCATTTTGGAATAGGCGTGGATTTTCACGGTCGCGTTCATCGCCCGATGGCAAAAGTGCTGGCACGGGAACTTCAGCCTTACGACCTCATGTTCATCGAAGAGCCGATCCTGAGCGAAAACCTCGACGCATTGCCGGAGATCGCGGCGCAGACCTCGATCCCGATCGCCCTGGGCGAACGTCTGTTCTCACGCTGGGATTTCAAGGAGGTTTTCAAACAGGGCTGCGTGGATATCATCCAGCCGGACCCCTCTCACTCCGGCGGGATCACCGAGACGCGAAAAATCGCGGCGATGGCGGAAGCGTATGACGTCGCGCTGGCGCTGCATTGCCCGCTCGGGCCGATCGCTCTGGCAGCCAATCTGCAACTGGACGCTGTTTGCTACAACGCGTTCATCCAGGAACAGAGCCTCGGCATCCATTATAACCAGACCAGCGATCTTCTCGATTATCTCTCCGATCCCGGCGTGTTTTCCTATGTGGACGGATTTGTCGCGATACCGGACGGGCCGGGGCTCGGGATCGAGGTCAATGAAGACTACGTGCAGGAAAAGGCGCGTGAGGGGCATCGCTGGCGCAATCCGGTCTGGCGCCATGCGGACGGCTCTGTCGCGGAGTGGTGAGCCACACCTCCATCAGGCAGTCATCAGGCAGTCGAGAATAATTCCGACGCCCTGAAATCAGAAAACAGACTGTGCAGCCTGCCTGCACGAGGGAGAAGAAGACGTGGCAGAACAATGCACCCTCTCCCTGCGCGGCGAAACACCGCAGCAGGACCATGACAACACAACGGCCTTCGCCGCGCTGAGACCATACTGGCGCGTCACCATCGCCGCTTTTCTCGGCTGGTTCATGGATGCCTTCGATCAGGTGGCGCTGTTGCTGTGCCTGCCCGATATCGGTCATTCGCTGGGTGCCGGACTGACGGCAATGGGATTTGTCATCACGGCCCAGAGCATCGGGCGCGTGGTGGGGAACACGACCTGGGGGTGGCTGTCGGACAGCTACGGCCGGAAAATCACGTTCATGCTCGGGGTCATGTGGTTCGCGGCATTTTCCGGGCTGACGGCGGTCACCTGGACGTATGTCGGGATGATCGCGGTGCAGTTTCTGTTCGGAATCGGCTTCGGTGGCGAATGGACGGCCTCCGCCGCGCTGCTGATGGAGAGCGTGCCACGCCGTTCACGCTCGCTGGCGTCGGCGATCATGATGTCGGGGTATGAGTGCGGATTTCTCGCGGCAGCGGCGATTCAGCCCTTTGTGCTGCCTCACTGGGGCTGGCGCGGGATGTTCGTGATCGGCGTGCTTCCGGCGGTGCTGGCCGTGTTTATTCGCCGGGGCGTGCCTGAAAGCCCTGTGTGGCTGAAGACGCGCTCAGAAGCGCGGAAGGCCTCGCAGAGCGTGCCCCGGCCACGGCTGACGCTGAATGGCGCGGCTGTACAGGCGTTCGTGTTCATGGCGGTGCTTCAGTTTCAGAACGCTGCGATGTACAGCTTCTATCCGACAGTATTGCGGGAAGTGCAGAAGCTTTCCCCTGGGGCGATTTTTCCGCTGATCGCAGCCTATTGCGCCGGGTCACTGGCAGGGAAGCCTCTTTGCGGACTGCTTGCGGCACGGATTGGCGAGCGCCCGGTATTTATCGGATATTTTCTCATCACCGTTCTCGATATCTGGCCTTTTGTCGCGGGAAAGGGCGCGGACATCCTCATCCCCGCAGCACTTGTCATGGGGTTGTTCGGAAACGCGATCTTTGCTCTCGTGCCCCACTACCTGGCGCAGCGTTTTCCCTCATCGTCACGATCGCTGGGAATGGGGTGCAGTTATGCACTCGCCGCTCTGGGGCAGGGGATCGCGGGATTTCTCGTGCCCTGGCTGGGCGGCTCGTTCGGGCTGCCTCTGGCCATCAGCAGTTCCGTGATCCTTGGCACGATCGCCAGCGCGGTCGTTGTCTTTTACCGCCCGTCCTTCCTGCCGGGCGCGCATATGGAAGGTGAGGAGGCCTGACACCGTGATTCCGTCTTTTGCAACGGGTCTGAGCGATGCGGCAGCGCCGGATTTTCTGCCACGCGACCGGTTCGCGCCAACCTGTTTCGATCCGGCGTTTTCAGGTGTGATACCGGATCTGGCCGACACGGAACGGCTTGTGACCGGGACCGCCTGGGCTGAAGGGCCGGTCTGGTTTGGTGACGGACGTTATCTGCTGTGGAGCGATATTCCCAACAACCGGATCTTACGCTGGTCGGAGGAGACGCGGCGGTCATCCGTGTTTCGCTCTCCCTCTCATCACGCGAACGGAAACACGCGGGACCGGGAAGGGCGGCTGATCACATGCGAGCATGAGACGCGCCGGGTCACCCGGACGGAGTATGACGGACGCATCACTGTTCTGGCGGACCGGTTTGAAGGAAAGCGCCTGAACTCGCCAAACGACGTTGTCGTGGGGCCGGACGGCTCCGTCTGGTTCAGCGATCCGGATTATGGCCTGAACAGCCATTATGAGGGCGGTGGCGGCGAGGCAGAATGTCCGGTCGCCCTGTATCGCATTGATCCCGGCGGTGGCGTGCATCTGATGGATGACGGGTTCATCAACCCGAACGGGCTGTGCTTCTCACCGGACCGGCGAACGCTCTATGTGATCGATACCGGCGCGCAGCCCAATATCATCCGGGCTTGTGCACTGAACAGCGGGCATGACCGGATCACGAGCCACAGGGTGCTGATTACGGCGCCACCGGGCGAGGCCGGAGATGGATTTCGATGTGACGCAGCGGGCAATCTCTGGTGCGGCTGGGGCGGCCCGGCCGGACAGAATGGCGTGAAGATTTTCGGGTCTGATGGGGCGCTGCGGGCTTTTATTCCGTTGCCGGAGAGATGCGCCAATCTGTGTTTCGGCGGTGTGCGACGAAACAGGCTGTTCATGGCGGCCTCGCACGGATTGTATGCGCTGCATGTGAACGCTCAGGGGGATGTGACGGTCTGACCGGCTTATCACAGAGGTGACCCGGGCTCTGCCCGGACCCGGCAGGGACCGCAGGCCCCTGCACCCCGATTTGTTGATCATTAAGGTCTGCGACCTTTGGCGGGTTGCAGGCTAAAGCCCTGCCAGTCCTGCACCTCCCGGTCTCACACATGTCAAAGGTCTCAAACCTCTGGAAACCTGCTTATTTATCAACAGATCGGGGTGAAGGGGTCCGCGACCCCTTCCGGGTCCGGGCAGAGCCCGATTTTCTGCTGACCCTTTGAAAAATCAACACGTAACGCGAACAGAGCCTGTGCCGAGTACCAGGGCAGAGCCAGCTTCCACAGGTCAAAGGCCAGACCCTCCCGGTATTACCCCGGTAAAAAATGCAGAATTACCGGAACAAGGATCGCCGTGACCAGCCCGTTCAGCCCGATCCCCAGCGCCGCGAACGCAGCACCCACAGGGTCCCGCTGCGCGACCTGCGCCGCCGCGATGCCGCTCCCCGCGATCCCGGCCGCCAAACCGTGCGCGCGCCAGTCCGTAATCCCCAGCCGCCGGAGCGTTGTTTCACCGATCATCGCGGCAATAATCCCGCCCAGAATAGCAAAAGCCGCCGTCAATGCCGGACTGCCGCCAATCTGGCTGGTGATGGCGATGGCAATCGGCGTGGTCACGGCCTTGGGGGCCATGGACAGGGCAACCTCATGACTGCCGCCAAACAGAAGCACAAGTGCGATACCGCTGACAACCGACGTGACGGAGCCCGCGAGCAGAGCCAGGGTCATGGTCGGCAGACTCTTCGTCACCAGCCGGATCGAGTCCGCCAGCGGTATCGCCAGCGCGACAGTGGCAGGCCCCAGAAGGAAGTTGATAATGTGGACGCTCTGAAAATAGGTCGCATAAGGCGTTTCTGTCACGAAAAGCGCTGCGGCAATCAGAATGATTGAAAACAGAACCGGATTGGCCCAGGGTGCACGGCCCAGCCTGATCTGCAGGCGCATGCCCAGTCCGAAAACAGCCAGTGTGGCACAGAGCCAGAACAGCGATTCAGTGCCGGGTGTGCCAAGGGTGTGGACGTAGAAACTGTGGATGGAGCCGGATGCCTGATCTGTCATGGTCACAGCACCTGCCCGCCAGTATCAGGCAGTTTCTCAGGCGCGGCCCCGCCGGTCGTGGCCCGGTGCATGACGAGCGCCGTCACCATCAACCCGAGAATGGTGGACCCGAACAGCGCCACCGCGATCGGCAGGGCATTAGCGGAGAGAACGGGCAGCTCCGTGATAATCCCTACGCCCGCTGGCACAAACAGAAGCCCCAGGCAGGCGATGAGCGTACGGGAGAGTGCTGCGAGAGCAGGGGATGCGGCGGACGTTCCAGGTTCGCTGTCCGGCGAGAGGGGGCTGTGGGCCTCTCTGCGGGACGCCCGGCTTTTACGCCAGATCAGCAGCGCAGCCAGCAGGAACATGCCGATTACGGGGCCTGGCACGGGCAGGTTCAGCGCGGCCTGAGCGGCAGTGCCAATGAGCTGAAAGACGAGCAGGGTAAAAAAGGCTTCCGGCATGATTCAGTTTCGCTGGATTTGAAGGAGCAGCCCCATCTGGCGCTGAGGCAGGGCAGCGGGCAACGCACTATCACGCGACTGATGGCCATGGTGCCCCGGCTATAGCGTTCCGGCCGGCATGCGGAGCCGGCCGGAACACATCGCAGGTCGATAAAACTCAGACTGCCGCAAGCTCCGGTTCAAAATGCGAAACGTCCTCGATGTTGTGACGGATTTTCGCTTCCCGACGACGCTTGTGGAGAATGCTCTCCGTATAGCCATTGGGCTGAAGAGCGCCACCGAACACAAGATCATGCGCGGCAAGAAATGCCGGGCCATCCTGATGCGTGGAAAGCGCGACATAACCCGGCTCGTCCTGGTTCTGTTCGTCCACCAGGCGGGCCATGCGGGCAAGCGCCATTTCCACCTGCGTCGCGGTGACGATGCCATGCATGAGCCAGTTGGCCACATGCTGAGAAGAAATGCGCAGCGTGGCGCGGTCCTCCATCAGGCCGACATTGTTCAGGTCAGGCACTTTCGAGCAGCCGACGCCCACATCCACCCAGCGCGCCACATAGCCGAGGATGCTCTGCAGATTAGTGTCCAGTTCGTGAGCGATTTCCTCATCAGACCAGTTTTCATCGCTCGCAAGAGGCATGATCAGCAACTCGTCCAGTGACGCAGGAGCGCGATGGCTGAGATCATGCTGAACGCTGCCGACATTGATCTCATGATAGTGCAGGGCGTGCAGTGTCGCAGCGGTGGGTGAAGGAACCCAGGCCGTGCTCGCGCCGGCGCGGAGCTGTGCGCCTTTCTGCTCAATCATGTCCGCCATCCGGTCCGGCATCGCCCACATGCCTTTCCCGATCTGACCATGACCGTGCGGCCCGATTTTCAGACCACATTCGAGACCGATCGCGACATTACGCTGCTCGTAAGCCCTGATCCACGGCGTAGTCTTCATGTCGCCTTTGCGGATCACCGGGCCTGCTTTCATGCAGGTGTGGATTTCATCGCCGGTGCGATCCAGGAAGCCGGTGTTGATGAAGAAAGCACGTTCCCGTGCCGCGTTGATACAGGCGGCCAGGTTGACGCTCGTGCGGCGTTCCTCATCCATGAGGCCCATTTTGATCGTGTTGCGCTCAAGCGAGAGCATGTCCTCAATACGGGCGAAAATCGCATCGGACAACGCGACCTCTTTCGAGCCGTGCATTTTCGGACGGACGATATAGATCGAGCCGGTACGGCTGTTTTTCACGTCGCTGTCGCCACGCAGGTCATGCAGCGCCGTCACGGACAGGATCGCGGCATCGAGAACGCCTTCGGGAATATCGCGCCCGTCCTCGTCCAGCACCGCGTCCGTGAACATATGGTGCCCGACAGTGCGCACCAGCAGCAGACTGCGACCATGCAGGGTCACGCTGCCCCCGTCCGGCGCCGTGTAGCGGCGATCCTTCGCAAGCTGACGCGTCATGACGCTTCCGTTGCGGGGAATCGCGGCGGTGAGGGTGCCGCGCATCAGGCCAAGCCAGTTGCGATAGACAAGGATCTTGTCCGCCACATCCACGGCGGCGACACTGTCCTCGCAATCCATGATGGTGCTCAGCGCCGATTCCATCAGAACGTCTGTTATTCCGGCCGGGTCAGTCCGGCCAACGACCGATTCACGATCAAAACGCAGTTCAACATGCAGGCCGCGATTGCCCAGCAGCACCGTGCGGGGCTCTCTCGGGGCTCCCTGGAAGCCCGCGAACTGTGTCGGATGACGCAGACCGGTGGTGCGCCCGCACTCAAGCTTCACATGCAGTTCGCCGTGGTGAACGTAATACTGCGTCGCCTCGGCATGACTGCCAAGCAGAAGCGGCACGGTCTCATCCAGAAACAGCCGGACCCGGCGCACGACCGTCCTGCCACGCATGGCGTTGTAGTGCTTTCCGGGCGCGAACGGAGCGGCCTGCGGGATCGCGTCCGTGCCATACAGTGCGTCATAGAGGCTGCCCCAGCGGGCATTTGCGGCATTCAGCGCATAGCGGGCGTTGTTGACCGGCACGACAAGCTGCGGGCCGGCGATGCGGGCAATTTCCGCGTCCACATCGGGTGTGGACACACTGAACGCGGGCGGCGCATCCTCGATGTATCCGATATCACGCAGAAAGCGGGTCTGTGTTTCCGCATCGGGATTTCCATTTTCGAGCAGGAAACCGTCAATCGCGGATTGCAGGCGGTTCCGCTGTTCGAGCGCGTGACAGATCTTTGGTTTGAACTCTTCGACCAGCACCGAAAGGCCGGTCCAGAAGGTCTGCGGAGAAACGCCGGTTCCTGGCAGGATCTCACTGTTGACGAAATGATGGAGTGTATGATCGACGCTGATTTTCTCAATCTGGATACGCGATGTCATGTCGTGTCTCCTGGGTCGCGACGCCGCCGGGGCGTTCCGTGAAAGAGTGTTCGCGCTGTCTCCGGAAAAACTGTCCGGCCTGCTGGAAAGCAGGCCGGATTCCGGATGCGCAGGAAGAGGAAGAAACGAAACGTCAGGCTGGCGTTTTGTTTTTACCGAATGCGATGTCTTCGCCGTGGAACTGGTCGTGCTCCGTCGAGCCGTGCATGGCCGTGGTCGAGGACTGTCCGCCGCTGGCGATCGTGGCGACGGCATCGAACCAGCCGGTGCCGACTTCCCGCTGATGACGGGTTGCGGTGTAGCCATCGACTTCCGCGCCAAATTCCTCCTGCTGAAGCTCGGAATAGGCCGCCATCCCACGTTCCGCGTAGCCGTGAGCCAGTTTGAACATGGAGTAGTTCAGCGCGTGGAAGCCCGCGAGCGTCACGAACTGGAACTTGTAGCCAAGAGCGCCGAGTTCTTTCTGATAGTTCGCGATTTCCGTCTCCGACAGTTTCTTCTTCCAGTTAAAGGAGGGCGAGCAGTTATAGGCGAGTATCTTGCCGGGAAACTCCTTGTGGATGGCTTCCGCGAACTGCGTTGCCTCCGCCAGGTTTGGCTCTGAGGTCTCCCACCACAGAAGATCGGCATAAGGCGCATAAGCCAGCGAACGCGCGATGGCATATTCGACGCCCATACCTTCCTTAATGCGGAAGAAGCCCTCGGATGTCCGCTCTCCGGACAGGAACGGACGATCGCGCTCGTCAACATCCGCCGTGAGCAACTGGGCCGAATGCGCGTCCGTGCGACAGACGAGGATCGTCGGCACGCCCTCGACGTCCGCTGCAAGCCGCGCCGCATTCAGCGAACGGATATGCTGGGAAATCGGGATCAGCACCTTGCCACCGAGATGGCCGCATTTTTTCTCGGAGGCGAGCTGGTCCTCAAAGTGCACGCCGGCGGCGCCCGCCGCGATCATGGCCCGCATCAGTTCGAACACGTTGAGCGAACCACCGAACCCGGCTTCCGCATCCGCCACGATCGGCGCCATCCAGTACTGATTGCGGTCCCCTTCAAGGGTCGCGATCTCGTCACAGCGACGCAGCGCATTGTTGATCCGGCGCACGACATTCGGCACTGAGTTCGCGGGATAAAGCGACTGGTCAGGATACATCTCGCCCGCAAGGTTCGCATCCGCCGCGACCTGCCAGCCGGAAAGATAGATCGCCTTGAGGCCGGCCTTGACCTGTTGCATCGCCTGGTTGCCGGTCAGTGCGCCGAGGGAGTTGATGTAAGGCTCCTCATGCAAAAGCTTCCACAGACGCTCGGAACCCATCCGTGCAATAGTGTGTTCAATCGGGAACGAACCGGCGAGGCGGGCCACATCGCGCGCTGTATAGTCGCGATGGATGCCGGCGAAGCGGTTCTGATCGTTCATGCGATCTTCGATGGCCTGGACAGACATGGTGAGGTCTCCCTTCTGATTCGTCATGATCTCAGTTAAGATGACCGTCGTGATTACTTCCACTTAAAAGGTGATAACTCAGATGAATGTTGTAAATCGCTTCACAAAAATTCGTCTGTATTTGTAAATCCTGTTATGACCGGATCATCCTCCACACGGATCGGCCGCATCGTTCGCAGGCTCCGGCAGGAGCAGGAACTGTCACAGCAGGCGCTGGCGGCACGGCTTGGAATTTCCGCGAGTTATCTCAATCTGATCGAGCACGATCAGCGCAGCGTGACGGCATCGCTTCTGATCAAATTCACACGGGCGCTCGATGTCAGTATCGAGGCGCTTTCAGGAAGCGAAGAACAGAAACTGGAAGCGCTGCTGCGTGAGGCGCTGTCCGACCCGGAGCTTGGCTCGGATATGGAAAACGCCGCTCAGGAGGTGTCTGTGCTGGCAGCCCAGCCCGCCGTGGCGCGGGCGGTGCTGACATTGCATCAGGCGTGGCGCGCGGCGCGGCATGATGCGGCGGGCATGGCCCTGCCCGGTGGTCGGCGGATCATCCTGCCGCAGGAGGAGGTGCGCCGGATTTATGACGAGCGGATGAACCATTTCCCGATTCTTGAAGAGGTTGCCGACAGGATTCGTCAGGATACCGCACGCGATATCGGCCTGCGGCCTGACGAGCCCCTGCCTCAGTCGGAAGTCAACCACGCCATCGCGACCCGGCTGCGTCAGCGTCACGGCGTGATCGTCCAGGTTCTTCCCGTGGCCGATGTGCTCCGGCGTTACGATTCCGTCTCGAAAACACTGGTTCTTTCCGATCTCCTGCCTCGCGAGAGCCGCGGTTTCCAGATGGCGTTTCAGCTTATGCTGTTCGAGGCACGGGAGGCGATCGGATGCATCATTGGCGCTGAAGCACCCAGTTCTGACGAAGCCCGGACCTTTCTGCATATTGGCCTGACAAATTACACCGCGGCAGCGCTTCTTATGCCATACACGGTGTTTCTGGGGGTAGCGGTCTCCAGTCGCTACGATCTGGAAATCCTGAGTCTGCGGTTTGGCGTGTCCTTCCAGCAGGCGGCGCAGCGACTGGCTAGCCTGCAAAGACCAGGCGCACGTGGGGTGCCTTTTTTCTTCGTGCGAAGCGATCCGGCCGGAAATATCACCAAAAGCTTCTCAGCGTGTGGTTTCCCGATCCCGAGACAGGGAAATCCGTGCCCGCAATGGAACGCCTGCACAGCCTTTTCGGCGCCTGGCGAAATTCAGACCCAGATCGCCGCCTTTGCGAACGGCATGACATTTCTTTCCGTGGCTCGCACTCTGCCGGGAACCGTATCCCGCTGGGGCGACCCCCGCCCGATGCAGGTGGTCGCCATCGGTTGCGATATCGCGAGGGCAGGGGAGGTGGTTTACGCTGATCGCCTGAACCTGACCGCACGCCCCACGCCGATCGGCATCTCGTGCCATCTCTGCGACTGGACCGAATGTCGTTCCCGTGCGTTCCCTCCTGTGTCACACCGGCTGACGCCCGATGTAAATCAGCGGGTGGCACGGCCGATCCCGTTCGAGGATGTCTGAGATCATGAGGAGTCAGTCATACCGGAGGATCCGGCCTTTGACCTGTGTGAGACAGAGCAGGTGTGAGACAGGCAGGGCTCCGCCCCGGAACCCGTCAGACGCTCGCCTTTGCAAACCGTTTTATTATAAACAAACCGGATGCGGGGGCCTGCGGTTCCTTCCGGGTTCCGGTTGCGCCCGGACGCTCTCATCCGCGGGTCAGTCTTCACAGCCTCCGGCATCAGATGGAGTGCAATAGTTTCTTTATGGATAAACGATTTTATGAATTATGATGAAAATTCCGAGTTTCAGGAAAAAGAGCGTGAACGGCGGCTGGAGTTACTGATCTGTCGTCTGCCGGCAAAAGGGCAGCCACCCGTGCGCTGGCTTCGGCGTCCAACATCGCGCTGGGCACGGATTCCGGCAGGCGTAATGCTCATTATTGGTGGCATGCTCTCCATTTTACCGTTTCTGGGCCTGTGGATGTTGCCTCTTGGTCTCCTTCTGCTTGCGGAAGACATGCCGCTCCTGCGTCGTGCCAGCAATCGCGTTTTACACTGGATCGAACACAAGCACCCCCGATGGATGGGTCTGCCTGAACAGAACTGACGATCGGCTCATGTTTATAGTCGCGGTGGTCAGGTCTTTTCGAAATACAGCGGGCTATCCCGACACCCCTTAAAGATGACATTCAGAGGCATGTCGTTCTCAGCAACCTGTTCAGGACATCGATGCCCCGTACACATGCCCTTCAGAGTTTCCTCCTTGCAATCCCTGTCCCCGCCGGAAAATTCCGTTCCGATCCCAAACCGAAAATGTCCGCAACTTTCCGGAATCCGCATCGAACTCATCCCGTCTCCGAAACCAGCCAGCAGGCTTCGAAAAATAAAAACTTTCGTATTCCGGGAAAAGACACGTCTTCTGCCTGATACAGAAATCACTCAGGACAGGAATTCAGCCCATAGCGGCTCACTCACCGCCAGCCATCGCCTCTTCCCAGTCGCCTCGCTAAATACTTCCGACAGCGAGAGGGGGTGCTTACGATGGCAAAGATGATTCATTCCATGATCCGGGTTCGTGACGAGCAGGCGTCACTGGCTTTCTATGAAACCGCTTTTGGCCTGAAAGTTGCGGAACGGATTGCCTTCGAGACGTTTACGCTGGTCTATCTCGTCAATGACGAGCAGAAATTTGAACTTGAACTGACAATCAACCATGACCGTGACCGTCCCTATGACCTCGGCGACGGATATGGCCATCTGGCTGTGTCGGTGGACAACATCAAAGCCGAACATGCCCGTTTCGGGCGCGAGAGACTGAACCCTCAGCCGCTAAAGGAACTCGCGCATGATGGCCGTGTCATCGGACAGTTTTTCTTCGTCACTGACCCGGATGGGTACAAAATCGAAGTTCTTCAGCGAGGCGATCCGGGGCGTTTTCTCTGAAAATCCACCCCGCAATAAAAAACCCCGTGTTCTGCCTTCACTGCGTGGGGAAGGGGCAGGTCACGGGGGGCTGTGAGACAGTTACAACATCCGGCCCCCGCCATGATCTGAGCGGCGGACGGATGAACTTCAGAAAATGCCCAGAACTTTGGATTTCTTCGCTTTCACCGTTGGTGTAGCGCCCTTTGTGGGCGCGTTACCCAGCGCGGCATTGGCCTTCAGACGGCGGTTCTCGGCGTCTCCGTCCACAACCGTTCCGGCATTGCCACCCTTCCAGAACAGCAACGCATCGACATAGCCTTCGCCAGCCCTGCCAAGTTCGCCCTGGTCAGGCTCGGCAGCGGCTTCGGATGCCTCGGTGATGAGCATGTTCTGGGCCTCGCTGCCCGAACCGGCTGTGCCATGAAGCGCGACATCGGGCGAGAGCGTCTCAAGCGCCTGCATCCGTTCGCTCTCGTTTTCAGCGATCGGAGTGGTGGCGCCCGCCTGCGGCGCGGCAAGCTCCGAAGTTGGCGGCATGGAGAGCGGAGCCCTGGTTGTTACCGTGTATTCATCCGGCACATTCCGCTGGAGCCCGAACGCACGGGACACCTCTGCGCCGGAGCACCCTGTCAGCAGGGCACTGAGCCCGACCCCAAGTGCAACATGCCGAAATCCGACAATCACTCGCATTCTCTCCGCCTCACCTGTCCCCGGTGCCTGGTCTGACCGCGCCGTGGGCATCCCGCATCCCATGCTGCCGGTCGGCATACAGACTGTCCAGTATCAACCCGATTACACTACACACTATCGCAGCGTCAGCCACATTGAACACGTACCATGACCAGCCAAAAGCATGGGCGTGGATAAAATCGACCACGGCGCCATATCTCAGCCGGTCGAGCACGTTGCCGACTGCCCCGCCCGTGATCGCGCCAAGCAGCAGCGCGATGACCAGCCGCTGCGTCCGCGCCATCCATACGAGGAGGCCTGCGACGATGGCAAGGGACACGGTCGAAAAGAGGAGTCGGCCCGCCGCTCCGGCACCGCCGAGCATGCCAAAGGTAATGGCGTGATTCCAGACCATGGTGAAGTTCAGACCTGGAAAGACGGCCACCGAACCTTTTTCAGGCAGCCGGAAATCGAACAGAATCCAGTATTTCGTCAACTGGTCGAGCACGAACACGGCGCAGGCGCTGACGAGACCCAGGCTCAGGGAGCGGTAGTGCAGTTTCAGGCTCATTCGGAGGCCGGGGTGCAGGTCAGGCCGCGTTCAACGACATCGGCACAGCGCAGGCAAAGCGTGGCATAAGCCGTGTTCTGTCCGACTTCGGGCAGGACACGCCAGCAGCGATCGCATTTTGCGCCAGCCGCCACAGTGACAGTCGGCACGCCGCAGGGCAGGCTGAGAGCGCTCTGAGTCGTCGTTGCCTCTTCGTCCGCCGCCGGCGCCAGGGCGGGAATGATGGTCAGCCCGGCCTGTGAGACAATGGCCAGTTCGGCCCAGTCCACGCCGGCGATCTGGCCTGCCTTATCCTCGAAGACCGGCAGATCGATGCTGGCCTGCAAAGAGGACCCGATCTGCCCGGAACGGCGTCCGGCTTCGATCTCGGTGGTGATGATGCGGCGGACGGCACGCAGGGTGGCCCAGCGATCGCCAAGCTCCGGGTCATTCCATTCCGGGGGCAGTTCGGGGAATGCCTGGAGATGCACGGACGTGTCTGTGCCGAAGCGGGCGGTCCAGGCATCGTCGGCGGTGAAGACGAGAACCGGGGCAAGCCACGTCGTCAGGCAGCGATGCAGGACATCGAGCACTGTGCGGGCGGCACGGCGCTTCAGGCTGTCCTTGCCGTCGCAGTAGAGCGTGTCTTTGCGTACGTCGAAATAGAAGGCGGAGAGATCTGTGGTACAGAACCCGTGCAGAGCCGGATAGACGCCGACCCATTCATGGGTTTCGACGGCGTCCGAGATCAGGCTGCCAAACTCGGTCAGACGGTGCAGAACCCATTTTTCAAGTTCCGGCATCTCCTCGTAAGGCACGGCTTCTTCAGGTGTGAAGCCATCCAGAGCGCCAAGCAGCCAGCGCAGGGTGTTACGCAGGCGGCGATAAAGCTCACCCTGCTGTTTCAGGATCTCCTTACCGATCCGGAGATCTTCATTGGTATCGGAATTCATCACCCACAGACGGAGGATATCCGCGCCCAGACTGTCGTTGACGTCCTGCGGGGCAATGACGTTGCCGAGCGATTTGGACATCTTGCGGCCGGCCTCGTCCAGCACGAAGCCATTGGTGACGAGGGTTTTGTAGGGCGCCACGCCGCGCGTGCCGACACTTTCCAGCAGAGAGGACTGAAACCAGCCTCGATGCTGGTCGGAGCCTTCGAGATAGAGATCCGCCGGGAAGCGCAGGCCAGGCTGGTTCAGCACGAAGGCATGGGTCGATCCGCTTTCAAACCAGACATCGACGACGTCAAAGACCTGTTCGTAATCGGCTGCGTCGTAAGCGTTGCCAAGGAAACGGGCCGGGTCGCTGTCATACCAGGCATCGGCGCTTTCTTCACGAAAGGCGTCGACGATGCGTTTCATCACTTCGGGATCGCGCAGGACCTCGCCGGTTTCCTTATTCACGAATACGGCGATGGGCACGCCCCAGGCGCGCTGACGCGAGATGCACCAGTCCGGACGGCCTTCGACCATGGAAGTCAGCCGGTTACGGGACTGCTCCGGCACGAAGGTGACATCATCAAGCGCCGCAAGAGCCTTGTCGCGGATATGGTTGTGGTCATCCATGCTGATGAACCACTGCGGCGTTGCGCGATAGATCACCGGCGCACGGGACCGCCAGGAGTGCGGATAGGAATGAACAATGGAACTGCGGGAGACGAGCCCGGCGGGGGCGTCTCCGCTGGCACTGGCGCGCTCCATGGCCCCGGCGAGGGCATCGCTGACCGGATCGGCGGCCTTGAAGACGTGGGTTCCGGCGAAGAGCGGCACGCGGTCCACATAGCGTCCGTCATCGGCGACGAGTTCAGGGACTTCGATCCCGTTAGCGCGTCCGACGGCGAAATCGTCCTCGCCGTGAGACGGCGCGATGTGGACGAGGCCGGTGCCTGCGTCGGCGGTAACGAATTCGGCGGGCAGCAGAGGCACATCAAAATCATATCCCTGACCACGCAGGGGATGGGCTGCCACGGCGCCTTCGAGAGCCGAGCCGGGCATGGTGTAGAGGATGTGGTGGGCCAGAACTCCGCAATCGCGGCAGACGGTTTCGATCAGGGATTCGGCAAGCAGGATTTTAGCGCCCGGAGCGAGCAGGGCTTCCGGGCTGGTCTCATCGACGCGCACGACGGCGTAGGTGATCTCAGGATTGAATGCGATGGCGCGGTTGGCCGGGATCGTCCAGGGCGTTGTGGTCCAGATGACGGCGGAGACACCGTCCAGCGCCTGAGCGGAAGTTGGATCTTCAACGAACGGGAAGGCGACATAGATCGTCGTTGACGTATGGTCGTGGTATTCGATTTCGGCTTCCGCCAGCGCGGTTTTTTCGACCGGGCTCCACATAACCGGGCGCAGGCCGCGATAAAGGCTGCCGTTGAGCAGGAAGCGACCGATTTCTTCGGCGATGGTGGCTTCCGAACTGTAATCCATTGTCGAATAACGATGCGCCCACTCGCCCTGCACACCCAGACGCTGGAATTCGCCCATCTGGACATCGAGCCAGCGAGCAGCCCAGGCGCGACATTCACCGCGGAACTGAAGCACGGGAACAGAGTCCTTATCGCGCTTCGCCTTGCGGTATTCTTCCTCGACTTTCCATTCGATCGGCAGGCCGTGGCAGTCCCAGCCAGGAACATAACGCACGGCATATCCGGCCATGCGATGGCTGCGATTGATGACATCCTTAAGGATTTTATTCAGCGCGTGTCCGATATGCAGATGGCCGTTGGCGTAGGGCGGCCCGTCATGGAGCACGAAAAGAGGCCGGCCTTCGGCTGCGTCTCTGATTTTTCCATCGACATCCAGGGTCTGCCAGCGGGCGAGCAGTTCCGGCTCGCGCTTTGGCAGATTGCCTCGCATGGGAAAGGAAGTCTTTGGCAGAAAGACCGTGTCGCGATAACCGTCGGCTGCGGCGCTTTCATGCCCGGCGGGGGCACTGGTTTTGCTGTTGTCCGATCCGGTCATCGTAATCTCGGTCACCCTGTGGGAAAGAATTTCGGGCTGGTGTTATGCGGAGGACCAGGCGCTGAGGTCAAGGCTCGGGGTAGCGGGATGGCAGCATTCCGTGTGGCTGGCAGCTTTTAGCTGGCTAAAGCCGGTTGCCGTGATGACCTGGAGCGTTTTGTGGCTCAGAGGCTGGCCTCTGCTCGTGGCGCAGCAGGCCCATAAGTGCGAGATCCCATCTTTCGCTGCCAGCCTTTGCGGCCTGCCGGCGTGTTCCTTCATGGATAAACCCGGCGCGCTCGTATGTACGGATCGCAGCTGTGTTCCATGAGTAGACATTGAGTTCGACGCGTTCGATCTCAGGACAGGAAAAGGCGACATCAGGCATTTTTCTGATCAGCGGGAGAGCGAGACCCTTACCGCGCGCCTCGGGTGCCAGAATGACACGGGCAATACGCGCGACCCCATCGCGTCTGTCGAGACAAAGCTGGATATGCCCGATGACCTGGCCATTCCGATCGGCGACCATGCGGCATAGCCGGAGCGGAGGGTCGAGACGCTCTTCTTCAGGCATGGTTTCCATCTGGTCTGGCGTGAGCGGATAAGAAACGCCGGTGCCGCCCCATTGCACCACGTCTTTTTCCCCGGAGAACCAGCCAGCAAGGGTTGGAAAATACTCGCGGCAGAATGGAATGAGGGTCAGCATCGGCCAATACGGAACAGAGGCCTGTCTGAAAAACTAACGCACCCGACGGGCCGATCGAACCTCATGCGTTCAGTCAGCCTCTGACAGGCGTTCGGTGAGCGTAGCGGAGACTCTGGCGCTGCGTCGTGCGCTGTCACGACGGCGCAGACTCCACATGACGAATCCTGAAACCGAAAAAAACACCAGTGCAGCACCCGTGACGAAGACGACGGCTTTCCAGAGTGGAGCAATGACTGCCGGGGCGGCAAGCTTTGCCTCGTGAAGGGTGTGCAGCCACTGGAAGGTCCACTCGCCAGTGCGCTGCTGGCCAGGATCACGCGTGATCCGGAGCGAGTCATCATGAGGATTATACTGGACGGTCGCAGGTCGGTTGAGACCATAGGCGGGAAGGGCGACTTCCAGCGACTGCTGGCGCGGGCTCGCTCCGAGCCTTACGTCCAGCAGGCTGGCATCCGGCATGTGGAAGTGTAACGCCTGAAGGGCTGCATCGAGCCCCTTTTCGCCGGGAACATTTTCCATCGGGCTGTGGTGCTCCCCGTGACGGGGACCCTGGTCGGGGCGCTGGATACCGAAGAGTGGGCGTGCGAACGGAAAAGCCAGAATGCTGCCGCTCAGGGCGAGGAACAGCAGCATGGCAGAGGCCCAGAATCCGATACTGACATGGGCTTCACGCCACAGCCGGAGGCCACGGGCGCGGGACGAGATTGTCACTGTTCTGCGCCATTTGCCTGATGCCCACAGAGCCGGGTGAGGCCACCAGAGGATAAGCCCGGTGATGGCCATGCCGGAGAGCAGCAAGCCCATGACGCCGGTCGCGGTCTGGCCGTAGGGCAGGAGGAACAGGTCGGCGTGCAGATTGTGCAGGAAGCGGAAGAAAGCGGGAAAGACGTGCGTGCGGATCACGGACGGCCCGCCCGGGTCCATCAGGACCTCAAACGTCGGGTGTCGTTCACCGGGAGGCCCGAACGTGACGACTGCGCTGTCACCTGCCCAACGGGCAGGGTCGAAACGCAGGGGGATCATTTCCTGCGGCGCCGCCGTCCGGGCGGCTGCGATCATCGCTTCGACGCCCGTTAGCGTGTTCATGGCTGGCGGACCGGCTGGTCTGACCTGCGGCCGTCCTGGCATCAGCAGCGGGATCAGGATCAGCAGCGTGCCGGTCAGACCCTGGAGTGCGAATGGAAGCACCAGAATGAGTCCGATCCATCGGTGAATTTTGCGCAGCACGCCGTGGAATCCTGTTGTTGCGAATGGTTCGCATCATTACCGGGATTCATAAAGATGATCAAGTCTCGTTTCGAAACTGAAGTGTCGTGGACCTAATAAAAACTTGGCGAAATGTGGCTCGTCGGTAAGGGACGGTTTCAGAAGTTTCTCTGCTGAGCGAGCGTGCTCCGTAAGGAGTGCCGTGAGCATCGGAGCACCGGTGCTTTGAAAACAAGCGTCAGATCGCCGGCAGCAAAAGTCATAAAACTGTCTCTGAGACAGGATTGCGCTGATTCTGCCATTGGAAACCGTGCGGTGCTGGTTTTATCATACGGAAAACGGATGAATTTTCGGCAGGTTACAGCCGCACACAACCGGAGAAATGTTCTTTTTCTTTTTGCTGATCAGGAACTTTTCAACCGCACCACGGTTAATGACATGCGGGAAGATAATGATGCGCCGGCATTATGGCGTTTCTTTCTCCGCTGATATTTTCTGAAAGGAGTGTCTTTATGAGCGTGAATCAGAACGACAAACCTAAGGACAAGCCAGTCGAAAAGCGCGACAGCGAACTCGATGAGTCGCTAAAAGAAAGCTTTCCGGCCAGTGACCCGCCATCGCAGGAAGATGTTGTGCGGCCAGATAATTAAGTCATTCTGCCAGTGAACCCGGTGTAAAATCGGGTTCTTCTTTATCGGCTGAAAGTCTCGCGATAGTGAACTGGCAAACGGGCAGTCATCTGACTTCCCGCCGCACACTTCAGGTCGGACTCAGTCGTCCGTGCCGACCATGACATCCGAGGCTTTGATGACCGCATAAGCCTGCCTGCCAGTCTCAAGCTTCAGATCGGCTACGGCCTCGTTGGTGATCGCGGCCATGATGACACTGCCCCCGATATCAATGCTGACATGGGACGTGGTCGCGCCTCTGGTGATGTTTGTGATTGTGCCTCTGATCTGATTGCGGGCGCTAAGTTTCATTTTATCTCTCGGTTTTGTGTCGGGATTACTGTCATGCCAGCAGGTGCCTTATGCTGGCTTCTGCACCCGGGTCATCCCACCGGACAGGACCGGGGTGCCGCGCGATTTCCTGTGCTTCGCGGTTGAGAAACAGTGTCAGAGGAAGTGTCGGTTCTTCAAGGGCTGCGGCGGTACCAGCCCGTGTGTCGTAGAATGATGTGAACGTGCTCAGATTCAGACGGGCCAGAAAGGGCGGAACTTTTTCGGGGCCACGGTGATCGAGGGCAACCGGAATGACGGCGATTCCGTCCTGTCGCAGTTTTGGTGCCAGAGCCGCGAGGGCAGGGAGTTCGGTAACGCACGGGCCGCACCAGGTTGCCCAGAGGTGAAGGATGGCGGGCTGCCCTCTGAAACTGGCCAGGTCCAGCTCATTCCCGTTGCTGTCCGCGAATGTGAGCGGGGGCAGAATCTGTGCGGCGTGAGCCAGGATCTGAGCCGGGGAAACAGGACCATCTGTGGCCGTTGCGGCGCGAAGCGGTTTGCGCGCCATCGGGGCTGCGATTAGGGTGCCCGCCATAATCAGAACGGTGCGCCGACACAGCGATGGGGCTGTCAGTTGGGACCGGATGTCACGTTGAGGCATGCGATGAGTTTGGACGAGCAGGGCAAAACAGGCAAGTCGGGCGAGGCGGCTGCCAATGCGCAGTGGGGCGGACGGTTTGCCGGCGGGCCGTCTGCGATCATGCGTGCGATCAACGTGTCGATTGGGTTCGACAAGGCGATGTGGCGGCAGGACATTGCCGGTTCTCTGGCTCATGCGGCGATGCTGGCAAAGGTCGGGATCATCAGTGCGGCTGATGAGGCGGCGATCCGTGAGGGTCTGACGGAGATCGGTCGTGAGATTGAAACCGGCACATTTGTTTTCGAGGATGCGCTTGAAGACATCCATATGAATATTGAGGCTCGTCTGAGTGAGCGTGTGGGTGAAGCAGGCAAGCGGCTGCATACGGCGCGGTCCCGGAATGACCAGGTTGCAACCGATTTCCGGCTCTGGGTGAGGGATTCGATCGACGGGCTGTCTGCCCAGGTTTCAGCGCTGATGAGATCTCTGGCGACGCGGGCTCTGGAGTATGCGGACACGGCGATGCCGGGGTTCACGCATCTGCAGACGGCTCAGCCGGTGACGTTCGGGCATCACCTTCTTGCTTATGTGGAGATGCTGTCGCGGGATCGCTGGCGGCTCGCGGATGCGCGGAAGCGTCTCAACGAGTGTCCGCTTGGTTCAGCGGCGCTGGCAGGAACATCGTTCCCGATCGACCGCAAGATGACGGCGGCGACGCTGGGTTTTGACCGGCCGACGGCCAATTCTCTGGACGCGGTATCCGACCGGGATTTCGCGCTGGAATATCTTTCGGCGCTGTCGATCATGGCGATGCATCTTTCGCGCTTTGCGGAGGAGATCGTGATCTGGTGTTCGGCGCCATTCAGTTTCATCCGGCTTTCGGATGCTTTCACGACCGGTTCTTCGATCATGCCCCAGAAGCGGAATCCTGATGCTGCGGAGCTGGCGCGCGCTAAAGTGGGTCGTGTGCTGGGATCGTTTGTCGGACTGCTGACGGTGATGAAAGGACTGCCTCTCGCCTATGCCAAGGACATGCAGGAAGACAAGTTACCTGTGTTTGAGGCGACGGAAGCTATGACGCTGACGCTTGCTGCGTGTGACGGCATGGTGCGCGATCTGACGGCGAATGGAGCGCAGATGCGTCGCTTTGCCGGTTCAGGATATTCGACGGCGACAGATCTGGCGGACTGGCTCGTTCGCGTTCTGAAGCTGCCATTCCGCACGGCCCATCATGTGACCGGGCGGCTTGTGGCTATGGCTGAAGCAAAAGGTGTGGATCTTGGCGAACTGACTCTGGCGGAAATGCAGCTGGTCGAACCGGGGATTACGGAAGATGTGTTTTCCGTGCTTTCGGTTGATGCTTCGATTGCCTCCCGTACGAGCGAGGGCGGCACGGCCGGATCGAACGTGCGGCGGCAGGCGGATATCTGGCTGACGCAACTGAACGGTGAGCAGGCAGGAGACGCGGCATGAAGCGCGTTGTCGTCCTGCTTGTGCTTTGTGCGATGCTGTCGCCGCTGGCCGCATGCGGGAAGAAAGGATCTCCCTCCGCTCCCGGGCCATCGAATTGGGTTACCTACCCACGCACATATCCCGCTCCGGACTGAGGCTGGCATTCCGTGGTCTGGTTGCACGACTCCTGATCAGGACGGGGTGATCAGCGTGTAACGACCAGTCTGTTCCGTAGACATAATGTCATCATGCGTCATGCGTCATGCGTCATGCGTCATGCGTCATGCGGGGCATGAGCCTGCTGTCATTCCGTAACAACGGCAGGCTCGTGTTTTATCTGCCGGATCAGAATGTCCCGATGAATCGCTGCGGAAGACGCCAGAGTTCTTCACCGGAAATATGTAAATCCAGTCTGTAGAGATCCTGTTTACGGAACACGGTGCTTTCCGTGACGCGCCCCACCCAGTGACCGAGCGTGACATCGTCTGTCCCGAGACTTATGTCGTCGCGGCGCGGCAATCCGGACATCCCCCGGAGCATATTGTTCCAGTCCGTGTCGGGCATGCGCTGATGTTGTCCCGCTTCCGCGCTTGCCCAGGGCTGTTCACGAGTGCGCGTGAGGCGCGCAAGACCGGATGGCTGATCGGCGTAACGGAGATGGAACAGATAGAGGTCATCAAAAGCCGGCGTATCATCGATGCAATGAAAACCGGGAGCCCAGGTGACGGCTCGCCGGATCAGGACCGGCTTGCACATTGCACTGGAAAACCGGAGCCAGTGGCGCTGTTCGCTGATGGGACGCGCCCAGTCGATAGCCGGCTCCTCATCCTGCTGATGAATGACATCGAAACCGATGGCTGTCCGGACACCGCCAGGCTCAACCGCTGAAGCATATGCGGAGAGAGAGGGAAAACGCGAGGGATCGGCGACCAGCAGTTCGTCCACATCCACGTGAATGACGGCGTCATACCAGTTGAGCAGGGAGGCGCAGAATTCCGAAAGAAACCTGGTCCGTCGGGTGTCATCCTGCGGCGAACGGGGGATACGGACGCGATTCACCTCACCCAGCGATTCTGTGCTGCCATCCGTACTGCCGTGGTCAATGACATAGCACTGTGCGGCGCCGGCCGCCGCAGCATAATGGCGACACCAGACGGGCAGGAGTTCGCCTTCATTATAAGCCATTGTAACGACAGCAAGTGAGGGAGTTTCAGGCATGGCACCATCTGCGAGGCATTAACCAGGAGGGGGCTGAATATCGGGTCATCCGAAGCCCCGGCGTGATCGGGAGACCGTCCACATAGTATTGAAATGGCGAACAGACACGGTCTTCGTCAAGATGCCTGTATTCAGGTCAGACAGACACCCTGTGGTCTGTTCATCATTTTTGCAGGAGAAACCGGCAGATGGTAGCGGCGGACGGATTTGAACCGCCGACCAAGGGATTATGATTCCCCTGCTCTACCGCTGAGCTACGCCGCCATCGTGCCGGTGGGCGTTGAGGTATCCGCGCCCGGCTTTCAAGTCAAGCCGGGTTCTGATGTTCATTCGGCCGCGCTTGTCGAGGCTTCAGCGGCGACGGCAGCAGCAAGTCGCGAATGAACACGGCCGTAAAAGCGATAGATCGCGGCTCCCAGAGCAAAATAGCTCAGAAGCAGTATTGCGGGCGTGGGATTACCTGAAAACAGGTCGCGCAGCACATCGATGACCAGTGGCGCGGCCATTACGAAGCAGAACAGGATTCCGAGCGCCGGGATGATTCCGATCCAGACTCCGCGAACCCGGATTCCTCCCAGCGGCACTCTGAACGGACGCAGAGCGTCCGGACGCGCATTACGGTCCCAGATGACCGTGAAACAGACGACACCGAACGCAGAAGCCGTTCCTATGCTCACGAGGTCGCTGATGATGTCGATGGGCAGCAAAGCTGTCGCTATTGCGACCGTGATGCCAAGGATGATCGAGCCGATCCAGGGCGTGCTGTAACGCGGGTGCAGCATGCTGAAGACGGGCGGGAGCAGGCCGTCACGTGAGATGGTGAAAAAGATCCGGCTCTGGCCATAAAGCAGGCCAAACAGAACGGAGCAAAGCCCGATGACCGCGCCCAGCTTCACCAGCAGGGCCAGTGATGGCCAGCCTATGGCATCCACGGCAAGTGCCAGCGGATCTGCGACATCAAGAGTGCGCCAGGGCACGACGCCGATCAGCACGGCGGCCACGCACATATAGACAACAGTGCAGATGAGGAGCGACCCGATGATACCGATCGGGATATCGCGGCGTGGGTTTCTGGCCTCGGAGGATGCCGTGGAAACGGCTTCGAAACCGACATAGGCGAAGAAAATGATGGAAGCGGCGCGAAAAATACCTGGGATCCCGTAACGGAACGATCCTTCGGAGGGCGGGATGAAAGGGTGCCAGTATTCTGTGTGTACGGAACGCAGTCCGACGATCATGAACACGAAGAGCACGCCGACTTTCAGCATGACAATCGCCGTATTGATTTTGACGGATTCCTGTACGCCCATCACCAGAAACACGGTGACGAACAGCACGACAGCAGCACCGACAAAGTCGATATGAGGTCCGACGGACGCCAGCATGCCAGTGGGTGTGAGTATGGTCTGGATGAACGTCCGGCACAGCATGTCAGGGACGTTGACGCCAAAATCATGCAGGAGGCTGACGGCGTATCCGGAAAATCCCGCGGCGACACCGGCGCAGGAAACGCCGTATTCCAGCAGCAGGAGCCAGCCGACCCACCAGGCTGCACGTTCTCCAAGCGAGACATAGGCATAGCTGTAGGCAGACCCCGAGACAGGCATCGCCGAAGCCAGTTCTCCATAGGCGAGTGCCGTAAACAGGCAGGCGAGCCCGGCGATAACGAAAGAGATGATGATCGCCGGCCCCGCATAGTTTGCCGCGGCTGTGCCGGTCATGACGTAAATTCCGGCACCGATGGTCGAACCGACGCCCAGCATTGTGAGCTGGACCGGACCGAGCGAACGCTTCAGTCCGCTGTTCTCATTTTCCATCTCAATGCGCTCGATGGATTTACGCAGCGCTCGGGCACCGGACAGGGGACGGGTCATGATGGGGTAATGGTCTCCTGCGCAGGATCGGTTCAGTGTGGCACGTTATCTCATTTGCGTACCGGACTGTGTTTAACCAGGAACGTTAACGTAAGGAAACATTCCGTGGAATGGTGGCCCTGCTGAAAGGCACTGTAAAACTCCGTTTTCCGGAAGATAAGCAATAGGAATCCTGAAAAACTCCCGTCAGCGAAAGGCCGTAATCCATTCTTCAAATGAACCTGGTCAGAGAAAACGCACACTTTGACTGCCCGGATTTATCTTGCCGGACGCTCAGAGTGCACCCCCGGCAAACGGAATGCGATCAGAGAACGCCTCCGAGCACGACCAGCGAACCGAGACCGAGTGCGATGCAGTAATAAGCAAACGGAGCCAGTGCCCAGTTATCGTGATTGCGAAAATAACGCATCAGGATCGTAGTGCTGATCAGCGCCGTGATGCCGGACACGACTGCCGCGATGATGCCAATGTGGATCTGTTCGTGCGTGATGGCCATATGACGCATTTTGACAATCTGGTGCGCGGTGGCCGCCAGAATGATCGGTTCAGCCATGAGGAAGGAGAAGCGCGCGGCGACATCGTGATGCAGACCACGGAGAAGGCCGCCGGCAATGGTTGCGCCTGAGCGTGAGAGACCAGGAAAGAGCGCGAGGCACTGGAAGGAGCCTATGAACAGGGCATCTCGCGCGGTGAGGCTTGCGATCGGGCGTGAGGATGCCGTGGCATCCGGCGTGGGGCCAAAGCGGCCGCGCAGTCGCTCTACCGCAAGCAGCAACAGACCGTTCAGGACGAGCAGACCAGCGACGGGCAGCGGAGAGCCGAACAGGTGTCGGAGAATATGCTCCAGAGCGGCGCCGATGATGACAGCGGGAAGCGTGGCGATAGCGAGCAGCCACAGAATTTTGAAGCTTTCGACCCGGTAGCGGCTGCCGTGGAGGCCCAGCGCGCCGCCGATGATAGCGGCCCAGTCACGCCAGAAAAAGACGAACAGAGCCACGGACGTTCCGAGGTGAAGCATGACGAGGAATGGGAGAAAAATTTCGTCGCTCTCGTTGAAGGGCCAGTGAAGCAGGGCTGGCAGGAGAACGGCGTGACCCAGGCTGCTGACGGGAAAAAGCTCTGTCGCTCCCTGCAGGATTGCGATGATAAGAGCTTGCAGCAGTGTCATAAATGACCCTCGTTCTTGTTCTGGACGTTACCTGGCGAGAAAATGACTCGTATCGGATGGCGTCTGACTGAAATTTACCCGAACTTAACGCGGTCCGCTGAACGGCGATACAGTGGTTGTTACGCAATGTTCGCAGGACCCGGGTTATCGGAAGGTGGCAGTGCTTGACGATATACGGATCGCACCCGCTTATTGCCGTCTGGAAGCAGGGGTGGTCCCTGCTGATTGAATTAAGGGGCGCTCAATGGGTCATCGCCGTGAGGCCGGAACGATTGTTTTCAGTTTTGTCGTGCTGGCGGTGACGGCAGGGTTCGCCGTTTATGCTCACAGCACACAGGGCAGTCATGGTGCCGCGCGGTATCCACTCTCCGCGCAGTTCATTTCAGCGAACGGACTGGCAAGAGGGGCGGATGTGGATCTTGGAGGCGTGCCGGTCGGACGTGTATCCGGGATACGTCTGGACCCGGCAAGTGCAATGGCTATTGTCGATTTTGAAGTGAATGACTCGCTGCATTTTCCTGTCGACAGCGTTCTCACTGTGGGAAGCGCGTCGCTCTCCGGGGATTATGCGCTGATGATCGAGCCCGGAAAATCGGCACAACACACCAGACCTGGTGATGTGCTCACAAATACGCGCGAACCTGCGAGTCTGGAACAGCAGGTCAGCAACTATATTTTTGGCAATGGCGGGCTGCCTACGAACTGACCCTGATGCTCCGGTTATATGGTCAATCGTTAAGCGGATAGGATCGCATCAGGCGACGCTGTTCACGCCAGAGACGGATACCACGGAACAGACGCGTGGATTTCCAGCCGCGCTTACGGTTTTCGGCACCAATGCGGAAAGCCTCACCATAATGATGAAACTGTGCGGCATAAGCCTCGCGGAGGGTCGTTCTGGCATCCCATATATGGGTTGCTTCTGAACCGACGCCGTTGATCTCGATAATTTCGAAATCCTTTCCCTGGCGAAGGGCCTCAACGGAACGAAATTTCAGATCAACCCGCCCGAAATGAAATTCGGGAATGTCCTGCATGATGCGGTCAACGGCTGTGACCAGTTCAGGGGTAATATCCGCAGCACCATTGCGGAAGACAGATCCCTTGCAGTGATTACCTGTGAAAACGAGGGGGAGGTGTTCGCCTTCTGGCAGAATGTCATTGAGACGACTGGCCAGACGAGGCCGGTAGATCTGTGGCACGAGACGCGTGCGTGGATCGGCGGCGAGAAGTTCATCAACCGTTGACCTGCCATCGCCGGTAAGGGCGGGGATATCCTTGTAGGTAACCGAGGTGATGCGCCCCTGTCTGTCATTCGCGTGACGGATATAGAACAGGCCGGCTTCATGTTCCCAGGGAATGAGGCGCTGAATAACGAGCCGGACACCACGGGGAAACGCGGCAAGAGCTTCTGCCAGAGCTTCTTTTGTCGCGGTAAGCTTCACGCCGGTGCCATTGCAGCCGATATCGGGCTTCACCACGACAGGCAATGAGATGCCGGCAGCAGCCAGCGCGGATTCGGCGCGGGCGAGATCGTCAGTGTCGGTGTCCAGCACGACATAAGGTGCGATGGCAGTCCGGGCGACATCGCCAGCCATATCGAGGATCGCGCTTTTGCTCTCGCAACAGAGACCACCTGTAGTGATCTTTGGATTGGCGGCTGTCGGCATACCAAAATCGCGATAACGGATACCCAGGGCGATCCACCAGGCGACAATAGGAGTGTAGAACAACCAGCCTGGCCAGAACTCGAAGAAACTGACGGGCTCCTTACTTTCCTTATCGCGCGACAGATTTGTCTGTGTGCGCATCGGATCAGATTTTTTGTCGTGCGATCCGGGCTGACCGTCTGCCGCGTGACCGGTGTTCCCGAGTGAGGGCGGTAAGCCTCGGGCCGGACCGGCATTGCGAGTCGCATTATCCGAAGGTGAGGAAAGGCTGTCACTGGTGGTCATGAGCGACTCTGTGTCCTGCATCTGATCCATTGTCGTCCTGACCTGTTCAGCCGGGGGGGCGCATGCGGGCGACGTGGCGCCCGACGAGAATGATTGACAGGATAAAGCCTGCGATCCCGACCCAGCGCCAGGCCCCCAGACTGTCGAGCAGAACCTGACCGAGACGGAGCGATAGCGCAAACAGCGCCGTTGTCCAGATCAGCGTTGCGACCGCTGTGGCGAAGATGAAAACCCAGAATCCAGCACCAAAAAATCCACTTGCCGTGTAGATGGGTAATCTGGTGCCGGGGATAAAACGGCAGACGAAGACGACGCGGAACAGCGACGCACCGGTCCACCAGCCTCCTGCCGGTGGTGCGGGTGTGCCGTCTCTGCGGGTGCTGGACGGCGCCCAGCGGCGTGCGGCGGGCCAGAATGCCGCGAGTCTTCCCAGACCATAAAGCCCGGCGTCTCCGACAATGATGCCGACATAAAGGGACGGCAGAGCGACCAGAATCGGCACGACACCGCTTCCGACGGCAATAGCGGTCAGGATCGTGGCGCCATCTTCCAGAATGAAGGTGCCGAGCAGAATGGCGATAGCCTGTGCGAGAGGGTCATGAACCGCGGCGGTCAGCCATACAGTCAGCGACCCGGTGGAAGCGAGAGACATGGCGCTGCTCTTCGCACGGTCCGGGCTGATCTCCAATTCCTGCCATGCCGCATGGTTGTGGGTCTGTTGCCGGGATGCATGAATTCGCGCGATAAGTTAACATCCCGGCAAGGTAATCACTCGCGGCGTGTGGAACGACAGGGGGAATGAACGGACGTAAGGCCCCTCAGATTTTGACACGCTTAAATTGAATGGAATTTCCAGCTTTGGCAGCGAAACTGTTTTCGATTGAAGATCTTGCCCGCAGTATCCCCGGCCTGCCTGACAGCGGCCCGGGAAGACTGGCAGCGCTGCGGGCAGCGGCTGGTAACAGACAGGCGCCGGCGGCGCTCGGTGTGCGGCCCCGGCGGTCAGGTCGTGCGTTATCGCCGGAGGTCGTCAGGGTCGCGGAGATCGAAGCTGTAGCCGGCGCGGGCGTTGTGGAAACGCCGGTACAATCGCTGGCTTCTCTCTCAGAGGATGAGGCGCGGGACATTCCCACGGAAGCTCTGTATTTCGACCGCGAATGGTATGTGCGCACTTACCCGGATGTTGCGCAGTCCGGAATGGATCCCGTGCGGCATTTCCGCGAGTGCGGCGACAGGGAAGGGCGCAATCCCAACCCGCATTTTAACGCACGTCTCTATCTGGCCGCCAATCCGGACGCGGCGCATGGGTCGCTCACGCCGTTCGAGCATTTCATTATGTATGGCATCGAAGAGCGCCGCAGGCTTCGTCCTGACATACTCTGACAGCCTTTTCGACGATCCGGGACAAAGTGAGAACCAAAGCGATTGCAGCTCTGGAGCGCAGTTCAGGAACGCCGTAAAGAGACGTCGGCGCGGGTGGACAGATTACCTCTTTCACTGATTCGCAGTTGCTCCGGGAGAGACGCAGAATGGTTCGCTTGATCGGTCGTCGGGCCGCAATTCATGGTCTTGCACTGGCTGGTGTGGGAGCATGCCTGGTTCCGGCGCAGGGGAGAGCACGGCAGTCTGTGTCGACCGGTCCGGCGAGTGCCGGCGGAAGCTACGTGTCATTTCTGGCCGGTGTCCGCAGTCAGGCAGTTGGTATGGGGATCGCGCCTGACATCGCGGCTGAGGCGCTTGCACTGACACGAGAGCCTAACGCAAAGGTTCTGAAGCTGGACCGGCATCAGCCGGAATTCACTCTGACATGGGCACAATATCGCGCGCGCGTAATTTCTCAGGGGAAAATTGACGCGGGACGTGCTGCTCTTGCAGCAAACGGGACGGCGCTTTCAGCAGTCGAATCGCGGGCAGGCGTGGACCGCCAGCCTGTCATGGGAATATGGGGCCTGGAATCCTTTTACGGGCGGCTCACCGGCAGCTTTAATGTGGTCGATGCGCTGGCCACGCTGGCTTATGACGGTCGCCGGTCAGCGTTTTTTCGTGCCGAACTGCTCAAGGCGCTGAAAATTCTCAATGAACGGAGAATTATACCGGCCGGGATGACGGGCAGTTATGCCGGTGCGATGGGGCAGCCTCAGTTCATGCCGAGCGCCTATCTTCAGTATGCGAAGGCGTTTGATGGTTCGGCACGGGCTGACATCTGGAAGACGGTTCCCGACGTGATGATGTCGATTGCGAATTATCTGGCGCGTTGCGGCTGGCGGTCCGGTGAACCATGGGGACAGGAGATTCAGGTTCCGGACTCACTGGCGCAGGGTGATCTTGGCCGGGAGCATACGCGTACTCTTGCGGCATGGATGCAGGCCGGCGTTAAGCGGCTGGATGGCACCCCTTTCACGCGGGCCGACATTGAGGGCGCGGTGCTGCGTCCTGACGGACCGGGCGGACAGGCCTTTATGGTCTATCATAATTTTGGTGTCATCCGCCGCTATAACCCCTCTGATTATTACGCTCTTGGCGTTGGTCTGATGGGTAATCTCACAATATGAACTGCGGCGCACTGAGGTGGACGGCTCTCGCTCCTCTCGCGATTCTGACTGGCTGTCATCCTCCTGCCCCCGCTGCCCCGCCACCGTCTCATGTGCATTACGTGGTTGGAGCGCCATGGGTCGCAAACGGGGTGTGGCATTATCCGCGTCAGGATTTCGCGTTTCGGGAAACAGGGCTGGCTGTCATTGACGCTCCCCCCCGGGGACAGCGTCTGACAGCGGATGGGGAAGTCTATGATGCGATGGCCATGGCTGGCGCACATCCGACGCTTCAGCTTCCGGTCATGGTATCTGTGCGCAACATGGAAAACGGACGGACGATCGAAATCCGCCTGAATGATCGCGGTCCTGCCAATCGGGGCCGGCTGATATCGCTGACACCGGAGGCGGCACGGGCACTGGCGATCGTTCAGGAACCGGCACGAGTTGAAGTGACGGAACTCGAACTGCCGAGCCGGGGGTATGCCGAGACGCTGCCTGGCGGTCCTCTGCTGGATATGCAGGCGGCACCGGTTGGCTTTGTTCAGAAAGAGGCGCTCGACTCGTCGGGACGTCGCGCGGGCATTGCAGGGGCGGGGACAGGTGCGACCGGACCTGGACGGGAGACAGTCGCGTCCGGCACGGCGATTTTGCCGGCGTTACCTGTGACCGTGACGCAGGGCTGGGCGACACCGGGCGCGCTGTGGGTTGAAGCAGGACGGTTTACTGAGCGACGTTATGCCGCACTGGCCGCGGAACGGGCTGGCGGAACGGTGTGGCGCCCCTCAGAAGGCAACGGCCCGGCCTGGGCGGTTCGTGTCGGGCCGTTCGTTCGTGTGGAAGATGCAGACGCAGCACTGGACCGCGCCCTGACGGACGGGTTAACGGGTGCTCACATCATCGTCGAATAGGGATTCAACGTGCAGACCCGACGGATTCTTCTTGTCAGCGGCACAGCCGCTTTTGCCGGTGGTGCTGGTGTTCTCAGCGGGGCTGCCCTGCCGGAAACGGCGCTCGCACGGCCGCGTCATCATGCGCACAAGGCGCCTGCCGAAAATCCGGATGAGACGACCGGCACCGATGTTCCGGGTGCTTCGGCGCCGGCCATGACACCGATCGGGCCAGTTGATACCGTTGCCCGCTGGGCCTGTATCATGGATTTCTCCAGTGGCATGGTGCTGCTTGAAAAGGCGGCTGATGAGCGGATGCCGCCCTCGTCACTGACCAAGATGATGACAGCCTATGTCGTGTTTGCCATGTTGCAGGCAGGACGCCTGAAGCTCGACCAGATGCTGCCGGTCAGCGAGCGTGCCTGGCGGATGCAGGGCTCGAAGATGTTTGTGCCGCTGGGTGAAAGCATTGCGGTCCAGGAACTGATCCAGGGCATGCTGATCCAGTCCGGGAATGATGCGTGCATCGTGCTGGCGGAGGGGATTGCCGGTTCGGAAGAGCAGTTTGTCGCGCTGATGAACGACACGGCGACGAAACTCGGGATGACGAATTCGCATTTCATGAATGCGACAGGGTGGCCTGCCGAAGGACATTACATGTCGGCGCGTGATGTCTGCACAATCGCGATGCATCTGATTCGCGACTATCCGCAGTATTATCATTTTTTCTCTGAGACCGAGTTCAAATTTAACAAGATCAGTCAGGGCAACCGCAATGTGCTCGTGGACAAGGGGCTCGCGGACGGTCTGAAAACCGGTCACACCGATGCGGGTGGCTTTGGTCTCTGCGCGTCTTCCCAGCGTGAGGGCCGGCGGGTGGTGATGGCTCTGAATGGCATGGCGTCTTCGAATGTCCGCGCGCATGAAGGTGAGCGACTTCTGGCATGGTCATTCGCTAATTTTGAACTCGCAACAATCGTGAAAAAGGGGCAGGTGCTGGAGCAGGCACCCGTCTGGATGGGGGAGGCGGCGACGGTGCCGGTTGTCGTGGCACAGGATGTCTCGCTGGTGCTGCCGCATGGCTGGCAGTCGAAAGTGCGTGTCTCGCTTGATTATGCCTCGCCGGTTCTGGCGCCGGTGGCGGCGGGACAGGCGCTTGGGCATCTGACCATCACACTTCCCGGCACACCCGGTGCGGCTGTGCCCACGCCACCGGTTGCCCCCCCGACACCCGAGGCAGGAGTGCCGCCAGTCGTTCCGGCGCCCCCAGCCCCTCCTGCGACATCGGCTGACCGTGTCATAATGGTATCTGTTCAGGCAGGTGCGGCAGTGACAAAGCTGGGTTTTGGCGGCCGGATCGCGTCGCGGCTTGGAATGAGGCATCACTGACGCTGTGGCAGGACTGGCCTGAATGACGCATCCTGTTCCGAATGGCGCCTTCATCACTTTTGAAGGTGGTGAGGGGGCTGGCAAATCCACTCAGTTGCGGGCTGTGGCGCCGCGTCTCGTCGCTCTGGGTTATGATGTCATTGCCACGCGCGAACCGGGCGGTTCGCCCGGGGCAGAGGCGCTGCGGGATCTGCTGCTGTTTGGTGAGCACGATCTTTCGGCGCGGGCGGAGATCATGGCGCATTTCGCGGCCAGGTGTGATCATGTTGACCGGGTTATCCGTCCGGCAATGGGAGAGGGGAAAATCGTTCTGTGCGATCGGTTTTTTGATTCGACCATGGCTTATCAGGGCTATGGCCGGGGTAACGGCGACCCGGCATTGCTGGCTCTGATCCGTTCGTTGCGGGATCTGGTCGGGCTCACGCCGGATCTGACCATTCTGTTTGAAGTCGGGCTGGAAACGGGGCGAAAAAGAATTGCCGCGCGGGCCGCGGTGAGTGACGCCGCGCTTCCTGTGGCCGGGACTGTGGATCGCTACGAGAGCGCCGATATGGCATTCCATACCCGTGTGGCTCACGGGTTTGATGAGATTGCACGCGAAGAGTCGGACCGGTTCGCGCGCATCTCGTCAGAGGCAGCGGACATTGCCGCAGTGACAGATCAGGTGGTGTCGCGGATCGAGACCTTCCTGAAGGGGCGTTAAAAAGTGGCGCCGCGCAAAGGAGGAGGATCACGCTCGGCTGTGGCTGAAGCCGATAGCGCGGCATTGACGCCGATGGATGCGGCACGGCAGGCTTCTTTGCACGTTGCTGGTCACGATACCGAATTTGCCGAATTTCGGCGTGCGGCGGCATCTGGCAGACTGCACCACGCCTGGCTGCTGACCGGACCGGAAGGAATCGGCAAGGCTCCGCTGGCGTTTCGTATGGCCCGGTTCCTGCTCAATGCGGAAGACGCCACATCACCGGTGGCGCGACAGGTCACAGTCGGATCACATCCTGATCTGCTGGCGATCGGACGTAGTTTCGACGAGAAGCGTCAGAAATTCCGTAATGAAATCGTGGCGGATGAAATCCGTCCGATCAACGCATTCATGCATCGGACAGCCGCTGAAGGTGGCTGGCGTGTGGTGATCATTGATACGGCTGAATCGATGAACCGGAACGCGGCGAATGCTTTGCTGAAAGTTCTTGAGGAGCCACCGTCGCGGGCGATTCTTATTCTGACCTGTGCGACGCCCGGAATGTTGCTGCCGACGATCCGCAGCCGGGTGCGGAGTCTGCCCGTGGGACCGCTGAGCGAAGCGGATGTCCGGGCCGTTCTGTCTCGCGTGGCGTCCGAAACATCACCGGATGAGCTGACCCGTGTTGTGCCTCTCTCGCAGGGATCACCGGGTCGGGCGATGGCGTTGCTGGCGGATACGGGCGGCGTGATCGATGCGGTGGCCCATGAGGCCGTTCAGGGCATGACAATGGCCCGCATGCTCGACGTTGCCGATGCCATCGGACGCAGCGAAACCGGGTTCGGGCTGTTTTTCACGCTGCTTGGCAGTGCGCTGGTTCAGGCATCGCGGAATGCGGTGGCACCGGGGCTGAAGCGGAGCGTCAGGATGGCGGAGGCCTGGGATCAGGTTGCAACAATTCGCCGGCAGACGGAGCACTTCAATCTTGATAAGCAGGAAGCGATCATTGAGGCGCTGTCTGTTGCGGGGGATGCCGGGGTCGGGCCGTGACGGTTTGCTCTGCGCGGGTCTGACAGGCAATGTCAGGGGCGGGTTTATTCCTGCCGGGGTCTCGCGGCATCCGGCCCGTTCCGATATGGGTGCGGGATAAAGAATACAGCGCCCGGACGCATGGTCTCCACCGGACCAGAGCGGGCGTGCTACCATGTTCGACCCATCTGTCAGGGATACCAGACGAGATATGACCGGCCGTTTCTATGTCACGACTCCGATCTACTATGTGAATGGCGCGCCCCATATCGGCCACGCCTACACGTCGATCGCTGCCGATATCGTCGCGCGGTTTAACCGGCTTGCCGGAAAGGACGTATTTTTTCTGACGGGAACGGATGAACACGGCCAGAAAGTCGAGCAGGCGGCGCAGGCGGCCGGTGAGGAGCCTCAGGCATTCACGGACCGGATTTCCGCTGATTTCCGGGCCGTCGCGGATGCGATGGATATTTCCTACGACGACTTCATCCGCACGACTGATCCGCGCCATAAGGCAGGGGCTCAGGCATTGTGGGAAAAAGTCGCTGCGAACGGTGATATTTATCTCGGTGCGTATGAGGGCTGGTATGCCCTGCGGGACGAAGCGTTTTATGGTGAGGATGAGATCACCACGCGGGCCGACGGCACAAAGGTTGCTCCCTCCGGCGCTCCGGTTGAGTGGATGCGGGAGCCTTCCTATTTCTTCAGGCTCTCTGCCTATCAGGACCGCCTGCTTGAACTGTACGAAACCCATCCGGAATTCATCGGACCTGCCGGGCGACGGAATGAGATCGTCAGCTTCGTGAAACAGGGATTGCGGGATCTGTCGGTCAGTCGCACCAGCTTTCGCTGGGGCGTGCCGGTTCCGGGCGATGCAGACCATGTGATGTATGTCTGGTTTGATGCGCTGGCGAACTATCTGACGGCTCTGGGTTATCCGGATGCAAACGCACCGCGCATGGCGTTCTGGCCGGCCAGTCTGCACATGGTCGGCAAGGATATTGCCAGGTTCCACACCGTGTACTGGCCGGCTTTTCTGATGGCTGCCGGCATTGATCTGCCACACATGGTTTTCTCGAATGGCTGGTGGACAGTCGAAGGCGAGAAGATGAGCAAGTCGCTCGGCAATGTAATTGATCCGCGTGATCTGGTCGCTGAGTTCGGTCTTGATCCGGTGCGTTTTTTTCTGATGCGGGAGGTGCCTTTTGGCGGCGATTCCGATGTATCGCGGCGGTCGCTGATCAATCGGATGAATGTCGAACTGGCGAACGATCTTGGTAATCTCGGGCAGAGAACGTTGTCGCTGATCGCCCGCAATTGTGGCGGTGCATTGCCCGCTCAGGCGGCGCGAACGGAAGCGGATAACCATCTGCTCGGGCAGGCTGCGATCCTGCCGGATGTGATGACGCAGCAGATCGGACGTGTGGCGCTGACAGATGCGCTGGAAGAAGTCTGGAAGCTGATCCGCGCCTGCAACGCCTATATCGATCATCAGGCGCCCTGGGCGCTGAAAAAGACTGATCCGGAGCGGATGGCGGCTGTCCTGCGGGTGCTGGCCGATGCATTGCGGGTTATTGCAACAGTTCTTCAGCCCTATATGCCCGGCAGCATGGACAGGATGCTGACACAGCTTGGTGCTGAAGCCGGCGAGCGGAGCTTTGCCGCGCTGGAAACACCGCTTCCGGCAGGCCGGATTCTGCCAAAGCCGGAAGGGATTTTCCCTCGTTTCGTCGAACCGGAAATTGGGGATGCGAAATGACGGGTCTGATCGATACACACTGCCATCTCGATCATTTCTCTGACGAGGAAATGCCGGATGTTCTGAACCGGGCCCGTGAATTCGGCCTGGACGGCATGGTCACGATCGGCACGCGACTCTCGAAGCAGGCTGAACAGAAGGCGCTGACGAAATATTCCCGGCCTGACCTGACAATCTGGTGCGCGATCGGGACACATCCGGATCATGTCGACGAGGAGGGCGTGCCCGAAGCAGAGACAATCGTGGCTCTGACGGAAGAGCCGGAAGTGATTGCGATCGGTGAGTCCGGGCTGGATTACTTTCATGGCGGTGAGGACATTCGTCCGACTCAGCAGGCGAGTTTCCGGGCTCATATTCATGCCGCGCGGCTGACAGGACTGCCGCTGGCGATTCATGCGCGTCAGGCAGATGACGATATTGCTGTGATTCTGAGGGAAGAGACGGAAGAACGAGGTGCTTTTCCATTCCTGCTGCATTGCTTCGCGTCTGGCCCAGCACTGGCGAAAGCAGCACTGGATCTCGGTGGTTATCTGAGCTTTTCAGGGATTGTGACGTTCCCGAGGTCCACTGAACTACGTGAAATCGCAGCGCAGGTTCCGATGGAGCGTGTGCTTGTAGAGACGGATTCGCCTTTTCTGGCGCCTGTGCCCCGCCGGGGAAAACGGAACGAGCCTGGTTATACGGCCTATACCGCTGGCGTGGTTGCTGAATTGCACGGGCTGGAACTGCCTGCGCTGGCTGAGGCTACGACAGCGAATTTTCATCGGCTGTTCACAAAGGCCGGGTGAGCGGACGAAATGGTGGCCGGAAGCGGGACGAGCAGGATGCTGGAGATCACCGTGCTCGGATGTGGCGGCTCATCGGGTGTGCCGCAGATCGGTGGTCCGGACGGGCGTGGTGAATGGGGAGCGTGCGATCCGAAAGAACCCCGCAACCGGCGGACACGAGCCTCCATTGTTATCCGGGCACCGGATGGCCGCCGGCTACTCGTTGATACGGGAGCCGATTTACGCGAGCAGCTTCTGGCGAATGGGATCTCTTATGCCGATGCGATTTTTTACACGCATGAACATGCCGATCATATTGCCGGGCTGGATGATGTGCGGCCCTTCAACTGGGCGCTGAAACGGCCAATCGAGGCTTTCGGGACGGCACGAACACTCGCTGAAGTCGAAAAGCGCTTCGACTATGCTTTTCGGCCATGGTCGGACAGAGATTTTTTCCGTCCGGGGGTTGAGGCGAAAATTATCTCTCCAGGTGAGCGTCTGGACGTTATCGGCCTCACGCTGGACGTTTTCGAGCAGGAGCATGGCCGGGTGACATCGCTTGGCTTTCGATGTGGAGGCTTCGCTTACTGCACTGACGTGGTTCATCTGACTGACGAAACTCTGACCCTGCTGAAGGGCGTGGATGTCTGGATGGTGGATTGTCTTCAGATAAAACCACATTCGGCCCATGCCTGGCTGGAACGGGTAGAGGACTGGGTGGCACGGATTGCACCTGGACGAACAATTCTCACCCATCTCGGGCCGGCGATGGACTGGGCAACGATGATGAACGACCTGCCTGCAGGACTCGAGCTGGCCTGGGATGGCATGATGTTTACGGCACCGGGAGCGTTTGCCATCTGACCCTTCCCTGCGGGGGCGAATCGCAGATCAGGAGCGTTAGTGCAAATTTACCGGCAGAACGTCAAAAAATCCTGATCTCTCTGTTCCCGCAGAAAGTGCCAATGCAGGAACTGCAACCATACTATGGTTCAGGACGGTGACTGTGGCTGGTTGATGCTAACACACTGATTTTTCATGATGAAAAAGATAGTACCGTTGTAGCCTGCATGAGGCCACACAATGTCTCTTTGCGATTTCTCTTGAAAAGCGCTGCCGGTATTCGATAACGTCTGATTTAAGGATGGCGCGCTGGAACCGCGCTATTTGCCCGCTTTTTTCCAGAAAGGCAAGCCTTAATCTGCTGGCAGATCTCGCCGGTCCGGGTGGAAATCGTTCGTTACAAAATGACGGCGAGACACAGCCGAAAGACAGGCACGCTACCGGTGCTGCGCGCTCCGTGAGCGTTCCAGGTCGCAGGTTACGGAGAGGTAGGATTTAGCGACTGCACGACTGATCTTTTTCGGAGAATCGTATTGATGGCTTCTGTCTCTGACGTCTTTTCCCTGGCAACCGCAATGCGTGACCGGCATCGCGAGACTGAAATGAGCCTGTCGCAGTATCTTGAGACCTGCCGGGACGACCCGTCCTGCTACGCCAGCGCGGCCGAGCGGATGCTGAAGGCGATTGGTGAACCTGTTCTCATCGACACGTCCCGTGACCCGCGTCAGTCACGGATTTTCATGAACCGCACGATGCGGATTTATCCTGCGTTCGAAGATTTTTACGGGATGGAAGAGACGATCGAGCAGATCGTCGGGTTCTTTCGTCACGCCGCGCAGGGTCTGGAGGAACGCAAGCAGATCATCTATCTGCTCGGGCCGGTCGGTGGCGGTAAGTCCTCACTGGGTGAACGCCTGAAGACGCTCATGGAATATGAGCCGATTTATGTTCTGAAAGCCGGACGGCATATGAGCCCGGTATTCGAAAGCCCGCTCGGATTGTTCGATCCGTCCACCATGAGTGACGCTCTCGAACGGGATTATGGGATTCCCCGGCGTGTTCTGACCGGAATTGCGAGTCCCTGGGCTCTGAAGCGGCTTGAAGAGTTCGACGGTGATATTTCACGGTTTTCAGTCGTGAAGCTGAACCCGTCGAAACTGAGGCAGATCGCGATCGCCAAGACTGAACCCGGCGACGACAACAACCAGGACGTATCGGCGCTGGTCGGTAAGGTTGATATCCGTCAGCTTGAGCATTTCAGCCAGAGTGATCCGGACGCTTATAGTTTTTCGGGCGGTCTTAACCGGGCCAATCAGGGTATTCTTGAATTTGTCGAGATGTTCAAAGCGCCGATCAAGATGCTGCATCCACTTTTGACGGCGACCCAGGAAGGAAATTACGTCGGGACGGAGAATATCGGTTCCATTCCGTTTACCGGGGTCATTCTGGCGCATTCGAATGAGGCCGAGTGGCAGAGCTTTCGCAACAACCGCACCAATGAAGCGTTTCTTGACCGTGTCTGCGTCATCAAGGTGCCTTACTGCCTGCGTGTGACCGAGGAGGCGAAAATTTATGAAAAGCTGATCTCAGGTTCGGCTCTGAAAGAAGCTGCGCTTGCTCCGAATACGCTGGATATGCTGGCGCGGTTTGCCGTGCTGTCGCGGCTGAAAAATCATCCGAATTCAACGCAATATGCAAAATTGCGCATTTATGACGGAGAAAATATCCGCGAGACGGACCCGAAAGCCCGCACCATGCAGGAATATCGCGATGCGGCCGGAGTGGACGAGGGCATGGACGGGATTTCCACGCGCTTTGCCTATAAAATTCTGTCGGCGACGTTCAATCACGATTCAACTGAGGTTTCGGCTGATCCGGTGCATCTGATGTATGTTCTGGAGCAGGCAGTGCGGCGTGAACAGTTTCCGCCGGAGGTGGAGGCGAACTATCTCGCGGTGCTCAAGACTGAGCTGGCCAGCCGTTATGCTGAATTTCTTGGACATGAGATTCAGAAAGCCTATCTTGAAAGCTACAACGATTACGGACAGAATCTGTTTGACCGGTATCTCGATTATGCGGATGCATGGATTGAGGATCAGGACTTTAAGGATCCTGATACCGGGCAGATGATGAATCGTGATCTGCTGAACGCGGAACTGACGAAGATCGAGAAACCGGCGGGCATTGCAAACCCGAAGGATTTTCGCAACGAGGTGGTGAAATTCTCACTTCGTGCACGGGCAAATAACGGAGGTCAGAATCCGTCCTGGACTGCCTATGAGAAGATCCGTGAGGTGATTGAAAAACGGATGTTCAGTCAGGTGGAAGATCTCCTTCCTGTCATCAGTTTCGGATCGAAAAAAGATGGCGAAACCGAGCGTAAGCACGACGAGTTTGTCGAGCGCATGATGGAACGGGGCTATACGGAACGTCAGGTCCGCAGACTCGTTGAATGGTATATGCGCGTGAAGCAGTCCGCATAAACGAACGCCGAAAGCCTGAGGTGTCGCGCTTTGGACATTATTGACAGACGCTCTAATCCGCATGGCAAAAATCTCGAAAACCGCAGGCGTGCTCTGGGGAGGGCACGTGATGCGGTTCAGAAGGCCGTGCGCGAAGCCGTAGCCAGCGGAAAGCTCCGTGAAGCGGGACAGGGAAACGCTGTTTCCATCCCGGCGGACGCACTGCATGAGCCTGGATTTCATCGTGTTTTCAGTACGGGCGAACGCCATATCGTGCTCTCCGGCAACCATCAGTTTTCACGGGGAGATCGCCTGCGGCGACCGCCTTCCGGCGGCGGCAGTGGTGGCGGAGGAAGCGGTCAGGCAAGCGATGAGGGAGGTGGCGAGGATTCCTATCGCTTCCTTCTCTCTCGTGATGAATTTCTTGATCTTTTCTTCGGTGATCTTGAGCTTCCGGATCTGGTAAAGCGGGAGATCGCGGCAACGGAAACCACGGCACCGAGCCGTGCCGGACTGAGCAACGACGGGTCTCCGTCGCAGCTCGATATGGGCCGGACGATGCGCTACTCGATGGCACGTCGCATTGGTCTGGGGCGACCGAAACCTGCTGAACTGGAGGAGATTGAGGCGCGGATCGCTGAGCTCGAAGAGACCAGACCTTTGTCTGATGGGGATGCGGAAGAGCTGGAAACTCTCCGCGCGCGGCGCGGAGCGATCCGGCAGCGAATGAACCGTATTCCCTGGGTCGATCCGGTCGATCTGCGTTACCGGCGATTTGCCCCCACTCCGAAGCCTTCGACCCGTGCCGTGATGTTTTGCATCATGGACGTATCGGGGTCGATGACAGAGCGAATGAAGGATCTTGCGAAGCAGTTCTTTCTGTTGCTGCACGTATTTCTGGAAAAGCGTTACAAAACACTGGACGTTGTGTTTATCCGCCATGCTGAAACGGCTGAGGAGGTGGATGAGGAGACATTTTTCACCGATCCGCGCACCGGAGGCACAGTTGTTTCCACCGCGCTGGCTGAGATGCTGAAAGTACAGCGGGCACGTTATCCTGTGCAGCAATGGAATATCTATGTTGCTCAGGCATCTGACGGCGACAACTCACCTTCTGACACGCCGCGGACTGCTGAACTTCTGGAAAGCGAAGTCCTGCCTCTGGTGCAGTATTATGCTTATATTGAGGTGATGGGATCTGGTGCCGTTATTCGTGGAGATACTGATCTGTGGCGTGTTTATCGTGAGATTTCGGAGCGGCAGACGCATCTGGCTATCCGTCAGGTGAGTGACCGGAAAGAAATTTTCCCGGTCTTTCGGGAGCTTTTCGCACGCAGGACAACAGAACAGGCGGGCAGAGCATGACGGCATCTCTGACGACAGGAGCCTCACCTCAGGCGGGAAAAGGACTTCTTTATCAGGGCGCGGACTGGAATTTTCATATCATCCGCGACTGTTACGCGGCGATTGAGGAAATCGCGGAAAAAGAACTGGGGCTCGACGTTTTCCCCAACCGGATTGAGGTGATCACGTCTGAGCAGATGCTGGACGTTTATACCACCAACGGAATGCCACTCAGTTACAATCACTGGTCTTACGGCAAGCGCTTTGCCGGGCATGAGAATGCCTATCGTCGCGGGCTGATGGGACTGGCTTACGAGGTGGTGATCAACTCCAACCCCTGCATCAGCTATCTGATGGAGGAGAACAGCGCGACGATGCAGGCACTGGTGATTGCCCACGCGGCGTTTGGGCATAATCACTTTTTCAAGAATAACCGGCTTTTCCAGGAATGGACCGATCCGTCACAAATTCTGAACTATCTTGAGTTTGCAAGGGGTTATATCTCGCGTTGCGAGGAGACATACGGTCAGGAAGCTGTTGAGCGTGTGCTGGACGCAGCCCATGCACTGCAGGGTCAGGGAGTAAACCGCCACAGCGGCTCCCGGCGGATTGATCTGCGGGGTGAACAGGACCGGGCACGGGAGAGGCGCGCGTATGAAGATCAGTCATTCAATGATTTATGGAGGACTCTGCCGCCCGTCGATGAACCGGAGACGGTGGCGAATGGCGAAAAAAGCGCATTAAGGCGTCAGTTTGGCCTGCCTGAAGAAAACATTCTTTATTTTCTGGAGAAACACGCGCCCCGCCTGGCAGCGTGGGAACGCGAGGTCATTCGGATCGTGCGTCTGATTGCGCAGTATTTTTATCCTCAGCCGCAGCTAAAACTGATGAATGAGGGCTGCGCAACCTGGGTGCATGACCGGATCATGACGCGCCTGCATGAACTGGGACGGATCGATGATGCGGCATATCTGGAAACCATTCACTCGACGACGAACGTGATCACGCAGTTTGGCTATGATCAGGGTTCGACGAGCTTTAATCCGTATGCGCTCGGATTTGCGATGATGAAGGATATTGCCCGAATCTGCACAGACCCGACGGAGGAGGACCGCTCCTGGAGTCCGGGCATTGCCGGAAATGGTGACCCGCTTGGAACGCTTCGTCATGCCTGGGCGGAATATCGGGATGAGAGTTTTGTCCTTCAGTTCCTTTCCCCCCAGGTCATGCGGGACTTCAGAATGTTCCGGCTGCTTGATGACACGCGTGACCCGTATCTTCTCGTGGACGCCATCCATGATGAGGCGGGTTATCGTGATATCAGGCGTACCGTAGCGGCATCTTACGATCCTTCGGCGTGGTATGCTGAGATTGAGGTGGTCGAGGTCGATTTCTATGGCGATCGCACGCTGCGTCTGGAACATCGGACGCGGCAGGGACAGCTTCTGGCGGAGAACGACATGAAGCTGACGCTGAAAGGGCTTGCCGATCTCTGGGGCTATCGTGTCGTATTACAGGAGATCGACAGTCCAACCGGACGGGTGCTGGCGACGCATGAATCTGTCAGTCGGGTATGACAGCTGCGAGGCCGCGTAAAGACCGGTATGGCGAGTGTGGAGTGTGACAGGTCCGGACATGCGGGTGGGGTCACTCAACCGCTCGTTCTGCTGTATCGTTTCCAGGGCTCTTCATGTGGCCAGCTAACTCTGGCTGGCATGTTCCGTTCTGATGAGTATGTATTTTAATATAAAAATTGAAGAACTTCCGAATACCAGAGAGATATTCTTACAAATATTTCAGAGTTAACGTGGTGATCCATTGCGAGATGGAAGCACTGACACCGACGTATTTAATCAGAATATTTATGTATTAATTAATGAATACTCCTGTTCAATACTTTGAAACAAACACCACTATAAGGTTAATAAATATCTAAAATTATCCTGAGCTATGCGATACAGCACAACAAATTGTTCATTATGCATATCTAAAAATAGATATTTAAACTAAAAATAAATTTCACCGCGAGAACTATAGGGGAGACAAGTGATAAAATAAGCAGGGGAATCTCTATGGTTGCCGTCTTGACTACTGAAGAACCTGATATCGAAACAGGTCCGAAAATCATCACTGATTATGACATCAGTCATATCGAGGTCGACCAGCAGGCTCTGGATTATTACAGACGAAACGGAGCCGGCACACTCCATGATGCGTTCTCTATTGCGAATATTTTGCATACGAACAGGTGCGTAAAAGAGGCAGCCTCTGTTTACGGACTGGCGTTTCGTCTTCACTCGGAAAGTGCTGAAGTCTATCCGTTACCACATTCACTGCTGCAGGCACGCCTGCTTTGCTTACTGAAAAGCGGCGCTTCCCCTTCAGAACGCGAGATCAATCTTCTTCGCTCCCTGAATATCCCGGTCGCGCATTATATCGAAGGTGTCGAACAGGCCTGGCTTGCTCATGACTATAACAGTGCTGTCGCGACGATCGGCAATGCCTACGAAGAGTTTCATACAGGCGAGGAAATTGACAGTATTTTCCTTGAGATCGCCATGAACTCTTCCCTTGATCTGTTCTCTGCGAAGCCAGGAGCCGTGAGTGGTCGCATTCCCCGCCTTCTCTTTATGTACTGGGACCAGAATCCACCTCCGGAAATCAGCGATAATTTTGCATATCATCAAAACATCGATGGTTTTGAATGCAGAATTTTCGATAAGCATGAAGCGGCAGAATGGCTTTACGACAATTACGGCATCGAAGCGCGGACGCTGTTCCTTGGCGCGCGCCATCCGGCGGAAGCCGCCGATTTTCTGCGCGTGCATGTCACGCAGTTTTATGGCGGCTGGTGGCTTGATGCTGATATCCGCATTCGCAATAAAGACGCTGCGGATTTCATGGCCTCACGGACTGATCAGAATGTGGTGGTCCTGACGCATAACTACGTTGTTCATAATGATTTTTACGGCACGATTCCGAACAGTTCCATGGGAGCGGACTGTCTGCTCTCACTCTACAGAAACTGCTATCAGCACGGCGGTCTGTTTATTGCTTATAAGACCGGTCCGGGTATCTTCAATCGTGCGCTCAGCCGTCGGATCCATCGCGCCTGTGAGGGCGTTACGTTCCCCGATTCCATCGGAATTTATAAGAATGACATGTTCGATAGGCTGATTTACCAGTTTGATACACCCTACAAATCCATTCTTCCATCGTGGCATTCAGTCTGACAGACACGATATTTCGCGGCCCGTGGTCACATCGTTCCGGTGATAGTGTGACCATGGCTGCTGCGAAATTTTTCAGACGATTTCGTAAGTCGTCACATTGAACGATGTCAGCAAGTGGGGACCGAAGGACGTCGAGATGGCCACATCTGCGGCATCGCGACCGCGAGCGATAACGATGCGACCAATGCGTGGCACATTGTGACGGGCATCAAACGTGTACCAGACTCCGTCAAGCCAGACTTCAAACCATGCCGAGAAATCCATCGGATCGGGTACGACTGGCACACCGATATCGCCGAGATAACCAGTGCAATACCGTGCAGGAATATTCATGCACCGGCAAAGTGTAACGGCAAGATGGGCAAAGTCCCGACAGACGCCGATCCGCTCGTTCCAGCCTTCCCATGCGGTTCGGGTGTTTCGGGCATTGGCGTAGCTGAATGTAATATGGCTATGGACGTAATCGACGATCGCCTGCACCCGTGACCAGCCCTGAGGTGAGTTACCGAACATTGACCAGGCGAAGTCCGACAGAAGATCTGTCTCGCAGTAACGGCTGCCAAGCAGAAAAACGAGCACGTCCGATGGCAGGTCCTGCACAGGGGTCTGTTTTGCGTCATAGACGTGCTGTTCATGCCTGCCGCTGTCGTAGACAGTGAATTCCGCCCAGGTACGGAAAATACCGGCGGGGGCAAGAAGACGGGTGCAGCGGCTACCGAAGCCGTCAATGTAGCGTTGTACGGGCACCCATGGTTCGAAGGCCGGTTGCTGCGGAGTGATAAGGTCTGGTTCGCGTTCCGGACGGATGTCAAGCATCAGGATCAGCGGTGTCGGTGCCTGAAACTCGATTGAAATATCGTAACCGGCGCGGATTTCCATAAGTCGTGTCTCCATGCGTCCCAAAAATCTGTCTGCCTGATGAGTCCGTCCGGGACTTCAGTTCGACAGGCTTCAGGCGTCTTTTCGATGGCGGATCGGACAACGGTACACCCGGTCCGCGGGACATGCTGTCAACGGGTGACGATGAAGGGTGGTTCCCGTCGATCGTTACGACAGTGATATTGTTTACGGAAAATGAGCGGATAAGCAACAGCGACGCGGCCATGCGTCTGGATATCAGGTCAAATTCCGGAGGTCGGTCTTGATGCCGCTGGCTGAGTGTGTGACTTCGGGGGAACATGCCGGAGGACAACGAGGCCTCTGGCCGGGAGCAAATAATGGAGACGGATGGGATGACGTCGACCGGGAGCGATGGCAGCGACGCGGCAAATACGCTGCTTGGCACAAATGATCCGGCACCCGTCCATGTGTGCGGAGGAGCAGATCCCCGTTCGCCTTTTCTTCTGGTCAGCGATCACGCGGGGCGGGCTATTCCTGCGGCACTGAATGATCTGGGTGTATCGGCCATGGACCGGATGCGCCATATCGGATGGGATATCGGTATTGACGGTGTCGGTCGGATTCTGGCCGGGCGGCTCGGATCTCTGCTGATCGAGCAGGTCTATTCGAGGCTGGTGGTCGACTGCAACCGGGCACCTGGCCACCCGACGGCGATTGTCACGGTCAGTGACGGCACCAGCGTTCCGGCCAATGCCGGTCTTTCGGCGGAGGACGTGACCGCCCGCAGGATGGAGATTTTCGACCCGTATCATACGCGGATTGGCGAAGAACTGGACCGGCGCGAGGACGCAGGCCTGGAGACGTTTCTGGTGGCGCTGCATAGCTTCACACCGGAGATGGGTGGAGTGAAACGTCCATGGCAGGCCGGGGTGCTGCATAATCATGACCCGCGATTCGGTCGTCTGCTCATTGAAACGTTGCGGGACGAGGGCCTGGTCGCAGGTGATAATGAGCCCTACGAACTGACGGACACCAGCGATTATACCGTACCGGTTCACGGCGAGCGGAGGCAGCTTCCGCATGTGGAACTGGAAATCCGGCAGGATCTGATTGAGAGCGAAGCCGGCCAGACTGAATGGGCTGACAGGCTGGCAAAGGCCCTGCCTGAGGCGCGAACAAGATATCACACTCTGTATGGCAGACATCCGATGCAGGAGGGCGGCGCGTGAGCACTCCACGGATCACTGGCAAAGCGAGGCTCGCGGGAGTTCTTGGCCACCCGGTTGCTCATTCGCTGTCACCAGTCCTGCACAATTACTGGCTTGAGCGCCTTGGCGTGGACGGGGCCTATGTTCCGTTGCCGGTTGCGCCGGACCAGTTTGTAACGGCGGTGCGCGGACTCCAGGCGGCCGGGTTTCGGGGAGCGAATGTGACTATTCCGCATAAGGAAGCCGCCTTCGCGATTGCAGATGAAGTCGCTCCGATGGCGCGTGTGGCGGGTTCGGTGAATACGCTCGTGTTTGGTGAGGATGGACGCATCCGGGGCTCATCCACTGACGGTTTTGGATTTCTCGCGAGTCTTGAAGCCGAAGGGATCGACATTGGGGCCGTCAGGGATCGTGGCGCGGCGCTTCTGCTTGGCGCCGGCGGCGCGGCACGGTCCATTGCGGCGGCGTTAATGGAGCGGGGGTTCTCTGTCATTGTCACGAACCGCACAGCAACGCGGGCTCGGGAACTGGTGGAGACCCTGTCTCAGGCATGGCGCGATCACGCCGCAGGAGCCATGCCGGCCCTGTCGACATTACCCTGGGATCATCCGGCAGGTGTGCCTGCTGATGTTTCGCTGCTGGTTAACACGACGTCACTGGGCATGGCGGGCGGACCCGATGCCAGTTGGGCACCGGACCTGACGGGGGCAGCCGATCACCTGATTGTCGCCGACATTGTTTATGTGCCTTGTGAAACCCCCTTGCTGGAAGCAGCAGCGACGCGTGGACTGACGGCAATTGGCGGCCTCGGCATGTTGCTGCACCAGGCCCGGCCGGGTTTTCGTGCCTGGTTCGGGGCGGAGGCCGAGGTTGACGCTGCGACAGTCGCTTATGTTTCGGCGGTGCTGAAACGCTGAACGGACGTAGCGGCATGAAGATTCTCGGACTGACGGGCGGCATCGGAATGGGCAAAACGACCGTTGCCCGGATGCTGCGGCAGGGAGGCTTCCCTGTGTTTGACTCTGATGCCGAGGTGCATCGGCTTCAGGGGCCGGGGGGTGCTGCCGTTGAGGCCATTGGCCGCCTGGTGCCGGCCGCACTGGTTGCCGGGCAGGGCACGAATGCGCGCGGGCGTCTGGCTGGAGCTTCGCTGGATCGGGCGATACTCCGACAGGCTGTGATGGCGGATCGGAAACTGATCCGTTTGCTCGAACATATCCTGCACCCGCTGGTATTCGCGGCCCGGGCCCGGTTTTTGCGATGTTGTCGGCACAGAGGGGTTCGCTGGGCGGTTCTGGACGTGCCGCTGCTCTTTGAAACAGGAGGAGACCGACGCTGCGATCTCGTTGTCGTCGTGTCAGCGCCAAGGCAGACCCAGATCAGGCGAATTGCGCGCAGACGTGGAATGAGCATGAGTGAAGCGGCCCGGATGATTGCGCTTCAGATGCCGGACTGCGAGAAGCGGCGACGGGCCGATGTGGTGATCCGCACGGGGCTGTCGCTGGCCGACACGCGAGCGCAGGTGAGGGCTCTGATCAGGACATTGCGGTCTGATCGCAGCATGGGAAAGGAAATGCGGACATGAAGCGATCGGTACTGTTTGACACGGAGACGACGGGGCTTGAGGCAACAGGCGGTGATCGCGTCATCGAGATCGCCGCTCTGGAACTGATGGGGGATCTGCCGACCGGGCGCACATTCCATGTCATGATTGATCCGGAGAGGGATGTCCCGCCCGAAGCATCCCGCGTGCACGGTTTCACGCGGGCGGATCTTGAAGGAAAACCGAAATTTGCAGAAGTCGCTGATGATTTTCTGGCTTTCATCGGTGATGATGAGCTGATTGCTCATAATGCGACGTTCGATTTCGGGTTTATCAATGCTGAACTGGGCCGGGTCGGGAAGGTTCCGCTCGACGACGCACGAAAAGTCGACACGTTGCTGCTTGCCCGTGAGCGTTTCCCGGGGATGCCGAACAGTCTCGATGCATTATGCCGACGGTATGGTATCGATCTTTCCGAACGCACGACACATAACGCGCTGCTCGACTGCAAACTTCTGGCGGATGTTTATGTCGAACTGATGGGCGGTCGTCAGCATGGGCTGGGGCTCGGCGGGCTTGACGGAGAAGACACGTTGCAGGCTGTGCGCTACACGGGGACGATGACACGCAGGCCGATCTTCATTGTTCCCGATGAAAAGACACTGGCGGCGCACGACGCTTTTGTGGATGCGATGCCGGAGCCTGTCTGGAAGCAGTGAGGACGGAGAGACGCTCTTACGCCACAAGAGTCACTCTGACCGCCAGCCCCTGAGGCTTGCGATTATAGAGCATTACATCGCCGCCCTGGCCCCGGATGATGGTTCGGGTAATAGACAATCCGAGACCGGTGCCTCCGGTTTCACGATTGCGGCTTTCTTCGGCCCGCACAAAAGGCTCGAACATGCGTTCGAGATCAGCTGGCGGCAGGCCCGGGCCTTCATCCTCGATAAGGACGGTGACGTATCCGTCTTCCGGTTTTGAAAGGGTGACGGTGGCGCTGCCGCCATAGATGATGGCGTTGTTGACCAGATTCATGAATGCACGCTTCAGAGCCAGTGGGCGTCCGCGGATGATGACGGGCGGCGGATCGCCGGCCAGAATGATCCGGTCCGCGTCGTCGGGACGACTTTCACCGACATCGTCTACAACTGTCGCAAGCAGCGCCGTGAGATCGAGCGGCGTTACGGCTTCGCGGGCGGAACTGTCACGACCGAACGCAAGTGTCGATTCGACCATGGCGGACAGTTCATTAAGATCCTTGAGAAATTTCTCTCTCATTTCATCGTCTTCGATGAATTCGGCCCTCAGTTTCAGCCGGGTGATCGGCGTGCGCAGATCATGGCCGATTGCCGTCAGAAGATGTGTTCTCTCCAAAATATAGCGTCGGATACGGACTGCCATGGCGTTGAAGGCGGCGGCGGCCCGGGCAATCTCGGTTGGCCCGTTTTGCGGAAGTTGCGGGCTGCTCGCGTCCGGTGCGAAAGCTTCGGCGGCAGCGGCGAGTGTTCCGACAGGCGCAATCATCCGCCTCATGCCCCAGATGATGAGGATGCAGCCACCGGCGGTCATAAGGCCAAATGCGATCGGAAAAGCCGGAGAACTGAACGGGGTGGGAACAGGCAGGCGGTAGCGTATGACAAGCCAGCGCGTGTCTCCGGGCAACAGAAGCGCCATGCCTCGTCTGCGGGTGTGTCTGTCCGGCAGCGTTACCACGCGTTGAGGATGCCAGCGAGACAGGAGAAAAGGGGGGTGATGTCCATCCATTCGGGGATCACACTGTGGACCACGAATGGGAAAACGGGGTGTATTCAGGCCGGGAGCACCACCTTTACCATCCGGCATATCGGCTGACGGAAAATCCATCGACGGACCACCGCCGCCCATAGGGCCGCCGGGACCTCTGAATGCATCGTCCGGCCGGTGCGGGCCGCCGGGTCCGGACTGAAATCCTGCAGGCCCACCGGGTGGTCCGTCAGGAAAACCTCCCGGAATGAAAAGCAGACGGCGGAAATCCGGCGCTGATACTTCAAAAGTCATATCAGCATCAGGCCGGTCAGCCAGTCTTACTCTGAAACCGGTGGGCAACTGGAGATCTCTTACTTCGTCGGCTCTGTCTTCCGGGCTTGCTTCTGCGACGGTGCGGTACGCCATAATGGCATGGGTCACAGCCTGATGGGATGCGAGGCGATCGTCAAAGGCGAGCCGATCAAGCGTCTCAATTGTGAGACCGACGATTTCCAGCACGGCGAAACCGACAATCAGCAGCAGACTGGTGCGGGCCGCCAGTGATGCGGGCAACAGCGGGTGGCGGGAGAGCCAGTCGGAAATTACCTTCATTGCCGGACCAGCGCCTCAGGCCATAACTGTTCTTTTGTCACGTGACATTCCGCTCGTAATGCCGGAAGAGGGAGGCTCAGCGGCGTTCGACATCGGCGGCGAGAACGTATCCTCCTCCGCGAACAGTCTTAATCAGCTGAGCGTTTCGGCCGTCATCTTCCAGCTTACGGCGCAGGCGGCTGACGGCGACGTCAATTGCGCGATCAAACGGACCGGCCTGCCGACCACGCAGAAGATCGAGCAGCATATCCCGGGTCAGCACGCGGTTTGCACGCTCCAGCAGGGCAAGCAGCAGATCATATTCGCCGCCGGTCAGCGGCACTTCGACCCCAGCCGGATTGAGGAGACGGCGGCGGGCGATTTCAAGCGTCCAGCCGGCAAAGACGATTTCACGGGTTTCACCGTTACCCTGTTCCTGCGTTTCGGTAGCGCGGCGCAGTACTGCCCGGATACGGGCGAGAAGCTCCCGCGGGTTGAAAGGTTTGGCGACGTAATCATCGGCGCCCAGTTCGAGACCGATGATCCGGTCTGTGTCATCGCCCATGGCTGTGAGCATGATGATCGGGATGTTGGTCTGGGAGCGGAGCCACCTCGCAACATCAAGGCCCGATTCGCCAGGCAGCATGAGATCGAGCACGACGAGGTGATAATGTCCCTGACTCCACACGCGCCGGGCTTCCCGCCCATCCCGTGCGCTGGTCACACGCATCTGATTGCGTTCGAGAAATTTCGACAGAAGATCGCGAATCTCACGATCGTCGTCGATGACCAGTATATGAGGTGTTTGCTCCATGCTGCATTTATAAAACAGGAATCGATCCCTGTGCAGATCGTGTTTCATTCCGTTTCACTTCGGGATAAGCCGAAGAGATAACGGTCTTAACCATGGGTTTTCAGCCGGATTTCAGGGGCATTGGAGATATGATGCATGAGTGCTTCTGATTCCACTCCGACGACGCTGCGGATCGGAATGTTCTGCGCGGCTCTGCTTCTGACAGCCGGCTCATCCGGCAAGGCGCATGGGCGCGATGCCGGCTCCACAGGTGAATCAGGCCCCACGAGCGTTATTCGACCACAGGCGGAGGGCGAGCCTGAGGGAAATGCTTCGCCGGAAGCATCCGCTTCGGCCCGATCATCTGCGAATTCGACCCGCGATATGTCGACCGGCGATAGCCCTGAGCAGCCAATTCCGGTCGTGCCATTGCAGAGACAGACCGTGCCGGACGCTGAAAGACGCAATATCTCTCCCGCGGGTGAAATCGTTGCACTGCCTCTTGGTGGTTTGCTGGACCGGCAGGTGCGGGCCGTTGATCATGGCCCGCTTGGACGCATTGTCGACGTACTTGCCGGAGTCGACGGCCAGGTCAGGGCCGTCGTTGTCGATATTGGCGGCTTTCTGGGGGTCGGAAATCGGCGTGTTGCGATTGCCTGGTCGCTCCTTGCTCCTGATCATTCAGATCCCAGACGCCCGATCACGATTCTTGCCCCGTCCGTCGTCATTCGGGGCGCTCCGGAGTACAATCCTGCCTCGTCCATGACACAAATCCTTAACGGTCCGCATGTGGCGCTGCCACCCGCTGATGAGGGCAACGGGAAAAGACCCGATTCATCCGATAATCCGATGGATGAAACACCTGCCATCCAGGTGAAACCACTCCAAAAGGAAGGGGAACAGACGGAAAAAGAAGCAGCCCCTTCGGAACCACCGGCGCAGACGCAGGTACCTGCGTCCATACACAATCGATAATCGGGTGATAAAGCGAGCCTTTGTCCAGGTCGCCTGTGGCTCCGCTCACAGGAGGGATGTGTCGTCTTTTGCGCTGTTCACGACAGCCGCACCGGATAGCGCATCATGTTAAAGAAAATCCCGGTTAACAGTGCTTACGGCCTGGATGGCGTCAGTTTCTTTGTCGCCAATCTGCAGGCTGCGTTTGGGCCGTTTGTCGCGGTCTATCTGACTGGCGAGCACTGGACCCAGGGAGAAATCGGCGTTGCGCTGAGCATCGGTTCCATCACCGCGATGGTGAGTCAGGTGCCTGCCGGCGCTCTGGTGGATGCATTACGCAATAAGCGGCTGGTGGCGGAATTTTCAGTTATTGCGATCATTCTGTCCTGTCTGGTTATGGCCCTTATGCCGCAACGCCTGCCGGTGGCGATCGCAGAAGTGCTGCACGGGCTGGCCAGTTGCACGCTTAATCCGGCGATCAGCGCGCTAACGCTTGCGGTGGTCGCGACCTGGATTGCCCGCAATCCGGATCGGGCGACCGGGGCGCTCGGGGTCCGGTTTGGTCGTAACGCCAGTTTTGCCGCGATCGGCAATGCTGTTTCCGCTGGCCTCATGGGGGCGGTGGGTTACTGGTCTTCAGCCCGGGCGACGTTTTTTCTCGGTGCGGTGATGGCGGCACCCGGACTCTTCGCCCTGCGCATGATCGAACCGTCAGAGCCTCCCGTGGATGAAAGTGCGTCCGCGCTGGCCGAAGGAGAAACGCCTCAACAGGCCAGAGGGGTCTCGCTTCTGAAGTTGTTGCGTGAGCCTGGTTTGTTTGCGTTCGCGCTTTGCGTGATTTTTTTTCATCTCTCGAATGCTGCGATGCTGCCTCTCGCAGCGGGGCAGATCACTAAGGATGCCGGCCGATCCGCCGAGCTTGTGATTGCGGCCTGTATTCTCGGACCGCAATTGCTTGGAGCTCTGGTATCTCCGTGGATTGGCCGCTGGGCGGAAACGATCGGACGACGACCGGTGATGCTGGTGACCTTTGCGGCGCTTCCTGTGCGGGGAGTTCTGCTTAGCCTGACGTCCGACCCCTGGCTGGTCATGCCGATCCAGATGCTGGACGGGTTAAGTTCCGCTTCATTTGGAGTCATGTTTCCACTGGTGACGGCTGATCTCACACGCCGCAGCGGTCATTTCAATCTGTGTATGGGGGTGCTCGGGCTGGCTATGGGCCTGGGCGCCAGTTTCAGCACAACGCTTGCCGGTCTGGTCGCCGACAGTTCTTTACGTGATGCATTTCTGCTGCTGGCGGCTGCCGGCGGGATCTGTGTTCTGCTGGTAGCGTTGCTTATGGGTGAGACAAGCAGAACGAGCGCCTGAGTTCCTCTCTGACATCATAGCATCGGTCAGGTTATGCGCAGTTGATATGCTTTCGGAGATTTCCGGCAGCAATCACTCATTGAGTGAAAACCCGGTCGATGGCGCGCCGTTATAACAACAAGGCGTATCACCTTGCGACATGATGCGCGGTCCGATGAAACGGCTTCCGGAGAAACAGTCATGCTCGGCACAATCCTTATTATTATTCTGATTCTGATGCTTCTTGGTGCGTTGCCCAGCTGGCCATACAGTATGGGATGGGGATACTATCCGTCGAGCACATTGGGGATGATCCTGGTTATTGTGATCATTCTCGTACTGCTTGGACGCTTGTGACACAGAAAAAATATAGAAATCAGATAATTATCATTAGAATCTGATTTCACCTCTGAAGTTCTGAAACGACATCCGGGTAACGCCCCGTACGCTGGTGACGTTACCCGGATTTATTCTGATATCTTTTAAAATCAGTCGATTACGAAAATTTCCTTGTTCACTCATCAAGCCAGAATGGAACAGGAAGATTTTTGGCGCGCAGAAATTCCGGGTTGAAGAGTTTGGACTGATAACGAGTTCCCCCGTCACAGAGGATCGTTGCAATCCGATGACCCGGGCCCAGTGTGCGGGCAAGACGGATTGCAGCAGCAACATTGATCCCGGACGAGCCGCCGACTGACAGACCTTCGTGAATGAGAAGGCTGTAAATCTGTTCGAGTGCTTCCGGGTCGCCGATCCGCTCTGCATCATCAATGATCGCCCCCTCAAGATTGGCTGTGACCCGGGACTGGCCGATCCCTTCGGTCACTGACGATCCGCTGATGGACAGATCGTTCGACTTTACCCAGCCATAGAGACCCGACCCTTCAGGATCAGCCAGAACGATCTTCGGGCGGGTCACCCCGGCTGCTTTCGCTGCGTCGGCGAGACCGAACCCTGTTCCGGCCAGCGTTCCGCCCGTTCCGCAAGCGCAGGTAAACGCATCGATCCGTCCCTCCATCTGCTGCCAGATTTCCGGAGCTGTTGTCAGGCGATGGCCCTCACGGTTGGCGATGTTGTCGAACTGATTGGCCCAGAGCCAGCCATTCTCCTCAGAGAGACGACGCGACACATGCACGTAGTTTCCCTGGTCACGATATGGCTTTGCCGGGACGAGACGAAGATCAGCACCGATCATACGCAGGAAGTCGATCTTTTCCTGACTCTGTGTCTCAGGCATGACGATAACGCTTTTGTAGCCACGGGCATTGGCAACGAGAGTGATGCCAATGCCCGTATTGCCGGCTGTACCCTCAACAATCGTGCCGCCAGACTCAAGTTCACCGCGCGTCTCAGCATCCGCGATGATGGCAAGAGCAGCACGGTCCTTCACAGAGCCGCCGGGGTTCATGAATTCGGCCTTACCGAAGATGTCACAGCCAGTGGCATCCGATGCCCTGCTGAGGCGGATCAGAGGTGTTCCGCCAACAGCGGAGGCCATGTCCGCAGACGGGGTTTTCCAGCCGTGACGAGTGAGAGAGTCAGGTTCCGGAGTCATCGTATCTGCCTTTCATCCTGGTGCGACCGGGCTAGCGCGAGTTGGCACGGTGTGCAATTGGCCACGGATGTATTGCGTCTGATGTTTTATGCTGGCCGGATCGCCAGGCTTTGCCGGTGCCATGTTTTTCGGGAGGCCGATTTCATGCCAGACGGAGGCAGATGGGGTCTGGTCAGGGTTTTCAGGCTGGTTAATAAGGAATGCTGACTATGATTGATGATGTGTCACCGCAGGCTACATGGCAGGCTCTGGAAGAAAATTCTGCGGCTCAGCTCATTGACGTGCGCACGCCGGCTGAATGGCTTTTCGTTGGAATGCCTGATGTTTCTCAGATCGGGCGCGCAGTTCACCCGGTGAGCTGGCAACTGCCGGGCGGACTGGTGAACAGTCAGTTCCTGGAAGAATTGTCGGCTACCGGTGCGACAGAAGGACAGCCGCTCTATTTCATCTGCCGTTCGGGCTCACGTAGCCGCGCAGCAGCCAAGGCCGCAAAACAGGCAGGTTTCGGTCCGGTTTTCAATGTAGCTGACGGCTTTGAGGGACCACTGGATGCCCATTCGCATCGCGGGGGATCTGCGGGATGGAAAGCGGCGGGTTTGCCCTGGCAGCAGCACTAAATCAGATTGCCATTCAGGATTTGCAGATGGTGTGGCGTCTGCAAATCTCATGTCTGACGTGGTTTTACGTGATGAGAACCCGGCCGGGCAGTTACTGACCTGCGTCGGGTTCCACGTCAGAATCGTAGATCACTTCAAGCACTGCGCACCAGGGATAACGCGAGTCATAGCTCTTGCCATCGGGCGAGGCGACGGCGCCATTCGCATCCGTCGGAACATGCGTCAGAGTGACCGCGTCGTCGATATTGCCGCCGATGATGCTGAGCTGCCGACCGAATGGCTGGCCATTTTGTCCGGTTGCGACGACAATTCCACAATGAGCGGGAAAGCCGTACCGTGTGGGAAGTTTCGAGAATTGCACCGATTTACTGCCTCCGCGACCGGTGCAGATGAGGTCCCCGAGCTTAGGGACGTAAGCGCCAGGATCATGCGCGCGAAGTCCTGTGGCCTGCCCGGAGGCTGCTGCGTTAATATAGGTTGAATGGTTGGGCGAGTAGGGGAAGCGGTCATTGGCACCGGCAACCCGCATCACGTACGATATAAAAGCCGCCGACCAGGCGTAATGCCCGTCGTGGATCAGATTGAACAGACTTCCATTCGCGTCATATTTCCCACTCCAGGCAACCTCGGTTTCCTGCGGATCCTGTCCGATCCACCAATATTCGCCGACACGCTGCCACAGACCAGGCGCTCTTTCAGGCTTCACGCTGCCAATTGTCGGCTCTGGACGCAGTTCCGGATCATCATCATTCACTGGCATGCCGAAAAGCCGCCATTCGCGCATTGCGATTGCAACGACATCCTGACGGTTAAAGGGGACAAAATTACGGGTCGCAAAATCCGGAACATGCGGATCCCAGGCGACCGGTCCGGAACTATTTCTATATTGCGCGGTTGGAGTCTGTGCCGGCGTCTGACTGACCTGAGAACGGGGGGCACAGGCAGCGACACTGAGAGCAAGGAAAAGGGCGGCAGGCTTACGAAACACCAGATTGTCCATCCACAGGCCGGCGCATCGTTCCGGCTTAATAACGTAAGAAGACGACACGCGGCCACGTGAAACGAGAATCGTGTCTTTAACGATGTCTTTACAGCGTTGATATGGGGACCGAAAGAGCTGCTGCAGCCAATCTCCGGGCGAAATGCGCAACAGCAGCTATCAGCGACCAGCTTCGGCTGCGAAATTACTGGCTTTGTCTTTCCGGAAACAGCGAATGCAGTCCTGCTGCGCTTGCTGCGCAACGCCCTCGTTCAGTAATGAGACCAGTAACAAGACGCGCCGGCGTCACATCAAATGCCGGATTAGCGGCGGCGCTGTCATGCGGCGTGATCCTCACCGTTTCGATACGTCCGTCCTTCGTCTGACCGGTTACACCCGTAACCTCTGATGCAGCACGCTCCTCAATCGGAATTTCCCGAATGCCGTCCATGACAGTCCAGTCGATTGTCGTGGACGGGAGCGCAACCCAGAACGGCACCTTATTATCCTGTGCTGCCAGAGCTTTGAGGTAAGTGCCGATCTTGTTGGCGACATCGCCCTGTGCTGCCACCCGATCCGTGCCAACAATGACCAGGTCAACCATGCCATGTTGCATAAGATGTCCGCCTGCATTGTCTGTGATGACGGTGTGCGGGACGCCGTGACTCCCGAGTTCCCAGGCGGTCAGTGCGGCGCCCTGGTTACGGGGACGGGTTTCATCGACCCAGACATGTACATCGTAGCCGGCATCATGCGCCATATAGATCGGCGCAAGTGCCGTGCCCCAGTCAACAGTCGCGATCCAGCCGGCATTGCAATGTGTCAGAATGTTAATTCTTCTGTTTTTGTCGTTTGTTTTTGCAATATCCCTGATCAGGGAAAATCCATGGCGTCCGATTGCTTCGTTTTGAGCGACGTCCTCGTCGCAAATCAGAGCGGCTTCAGCATAGGCCGCTGCGACACGATCTTCCGGTTTAAGAGGACGCAGTTTCGCAAGCATGCGATCGATGGCCCAGCGAAGATTGATGGCAGTCGGTCTTGTTGCCGCAAGCGTGGCGGCATCTCTCTCCATGGCGTCGTCTCCGGCATCGACCCGCAAAGCAAGTGCGAGTCCATAAGCAGCGACAGCACCGATCAGAGGAGCACCCCGAACCTGCATTGAGGTAATAGCGTGTGCGACCTGAACGCATCCGGTAAGACGCAGCACGTTAAGGGAAAAAGGCAGACGGGTCTGGTCAAAAATCAGAATAGTCCAGTTATCATCAGGATCGACCTGGACGCTACGGTATTGCACTCCATTTATTTTCATAGCGAAAACATCCTGCTTCATAGTGTGGATTTTTAAGAGTGTTAGCCTGACGGGATGATTATCGCCAGCATGATGATCAGGGCACCGCCACTTCCAGGTCCCGATAAAAATATTTAGTTACAATATAAGCAAGTGTGCGCCACACGCATGGCGCATAATGATGTAACGCAACCTGACCCGAACAAAACGCGTTTCCGCAATCGCGACAAGAAAACGATATTTGAATATTTTATTTCATATACTTGTTTTTTCTAAACAACACCGGAAAAATATCAGGCAACTGTTCATGTGTCTTCATATATCGTGACGTCAGTCATCTGTATAAAGAATGTTCGATATTGATATTGCAAACAGGAGCGACCGTATATATTGGTATGATCAATCTAGGCAAAGATGTGTTCAGTGCAGTTTTTTCACCACCATCAGATCCCGTTCCATTCCGGACGACAGTGGCTGAATTTCAGATTCTGCTTTTGAAACACATCGAACGTAGCGCGAAGATTTCGATAATATTTGTCCGATGCGTGTTGACAGAAAGAGAGTGGGTTATGGCTAAAAGACCAGATAAAGTTACGGCAGCAGCACCGGTGGCTCCGAAAAAAACAACGGCGCCGAAAAAGGCTCCGTCCAGAAAAGCTCCTCCGGTTGCGATTAAGGCATCTGCTAAAGTGGTCGCTCCGAAAAGCCGGGCCGTTGCGCCGAAAACCAGGGCTGCAGTTAAACCTGCTGTGAAAACTCCTGCAAAAACGACGCGCACAGCGCGCGTTGTGGAGGCAACGCCAAAAGCAACCACAAAGCGCAAGTCTGTTGCTCCGGTTGTAAAGGCCGTGACAAAAAAAGTGGCAGCACCGAAAGTAACACGAACAAAGGTTGCTGCTGCTCCAAAAGCAGTTACCCGGATGTCGGCTCGCAAAGAGACACCTGTAGCCAAACTGTCTGCTGTCGAGCGGCTTAAGATTACCCAGGAAACGCGCAAGCAAAAGCGTCTGACACGTCTTGCTGCGGAAAGAGCAGCAAGTGAGCAGGCCGAGGCTCCGAAACGTTCGACACGAGCAAAAGTGCCTCGTGGCAAGGCATCCCGCGCCTGAGTGTTTGTGACATCTCCGGTGATATATCTGAGTGCTATGAAAACGCCCCTGGACTCATATTGAGTCCAGGGGCGTTTTCATTTTTGGATACCGATTTGCAGCCTGTCAGGCGTTATTCCGAAAGGCCCGCCCCGGTTGCTCACGTTTAGCAACATAACCACCCGAGTTGCTGTATTGTGTTTTAGCGCCAGCATCGGGCAGGGCACTCGTCAGGAGCCGGACAATAAGACTCTGGGCCGTCATCGCCTGCCTGAGAAGCGTTCTGTTTTCCTGAAGAGCGTCATCAAGTCGTCTGGCTGTTTCCGGTAATTTTACGGAACAACATTCTATCGATGCGCCTGCATCAGAATCGCGCTTGCATACGATATCGAGCCTGTCCAGGTCTGCGAGTGCGGCTTCTTTTCTGGCCAGGAGTGAAACAGCAGCGGTAATATCACCGGCTTTCAGCTGGACGTTTTCCTGTTCGATGACGTCCAGGACGGTTTCAAGCGTTTTTAACGCGTCGGGGGTCATCCTGCTTTCTCCTGAATTTCGAGCATCTGGTGATAAATGGATTTCGCCAGACCGAGACCGCCGTTGCCTTCTATCTGTTTTGCCATTTCATCGACCATCATCGGTTTGAAGGTCGACTCACCGACGCCGCCGCCAAAAGGTCCCTTTGAGAGATCGACAGTATCGAACATTGGCTGCAGAAGCTGTCCAATGGCCATTGATTCAAAGTCCGAGGCTGTCTTCCAGATTTTTGGATCAACGGACGTGTCCGTCGATGTGTCGCTGCTCGTCACAGCAGGCTGGGGAAGGGTTTGTGTTGCGCTTTTAATGCTGCTGGTCATCTTACTTCCAGATCTGCCTGCAGGGCGCCATCGGCTTTGATGGCCTGAAGGATGGATATCATGTCACGAGGTCCGACACCCAGGGCATTGAGGCCGGACACCAGGTCACTGAGAGCCGGGCCATTATGAAGTATGCCGAGCTTAGCGCTGTTACCGTTATTGACATTGATGTTCGTCCGGGGGGCAATTGTTGTGGTGCCGCTGGACATGGGACCCGGCTGGGAGACCTGCGGGGTTTCGGTAACCTGAATGGTCAGATTGCCCTGAGCGATAGCGACAGTGCTGATGCGAACATCGTTTCCAATCACGATTGTGCCGCTGGCGTCATCGACAACAACCTTTGCGAGAGTATCCGGCTCAACGAGCAGATCTCCGATCCGGTAAAGCGCTTCCATCCGGTCAATGTTGCTGAGATCAAGGGCTACGGTGCGCGGGTCCTCGACATGAGCAATATTGCGGCCAAGGCTTGAATTGATCGCCTGAGCAACCCGTGTTGCCGTTGTGAAATCAGGATTGCGCAGCGACAGATGTTGCAGTTTCCGGTCCACCAGATCGAGTGGGACTTCGCGCTCGACCACTGCGCCGTTGGCGATATGTCCGTTAGTGGGGATATTGTGCACGATCGATGCGGCCGCGCCACGGGCGCTGAATGCGTTGGTCGCGAGTGATCCCTGCGCGACGGCGTAGACTTCGCCGTCCGCGGCCATAAGGGGAGTCACGAGAAGTGTGCCCCCGGTCAGATCGGTCGCATCGCCGGTAGCGGAAACCGTGACGTCGATGCGACCGCCGCCATGAGCGAAGGCCGGGAGATCAGCGGTTACCATTACAGCAGCAACATCGTGAGTCTGGAGCTGGATCTCACGGTCACGGATATTGACGCCAAGGCGATTCAGCATGCTGATCAGCGTTTCACGGGTGAAAAGCACGTTGGTCAGCTTGTCGCCGGTCCCATGCAGTCCGACTACCAGCCCGTAGCCGATCAGCTGATTTGTTCGAACGCCCTCAAAGTCGGCAATATCCTTGATCCGGACTCTGGAGGCATATGCGGGGCTGATTGTGGATGCCATGCTGATTGTTATGAGAAGGGACGCAAGGAGCGCGGAAACAAGTCGGCGAAACGCCGCTGTCTGCATGCGCTTTCTTCTGCGGTGAGAGGGATTCATTCCGATGTTTGCCGCTCGTCAATGTTTTGCCGACAGACTATCGGTCCTAAGAGCAAACAATTCCTCAACGGACATTACGGGACGAAGCTCTTCCCGGTCCGGAAACGGATGAAGGCTCTGTTCCTGCTCACGGTGTGGAGACAGTATGAGCGTCATCAGCACGATAAATTATGTTTCCCGCGTGGTCACATCACGTAAAACACGACAGCGAACGACGCCGACACCTTTTTCGGTGGGACAGGCCGGCGAATCAGGACGATCTTCCGCCGCCGGTGCAGTGTCAGGCACATCGCTTCTCGGGCTTCAGGAAGAAGACGGGGACGATCCGCAGGGGAACGACAGAACTGCTTTCAACTGGGGTGATGATACTCTGAAAACCCTCAGGAGCGTGCAGGTTGCGCTGCTTGAAGGGGATTCTGTGACTGAAGCACTCGCGACACTCGAAGGGCTTTGCGAATCGGCGCCTCTTGCCGCGAGTCCGGGGCTTATATCTGCCATCCGGTCAATTCGGGTGCGGGCCGCCATTGAAGTGGCAAAGGCACGCAGATCGGAAGGTCGCTCTATGCAGCCTGAATCTGACAGGAACGAAGACGGTCAGTTTCCGAACTCAAAGGGAAGGTAGCAGGGTGAGCTTGTAACATCATGCAATAAGACACAAAATTGCGATTCGCGCTTGGCTCTGCCCTGACCCGTCGCTATAAGCCGCCCATTCTTTGGCGGGCACTTGCCCCCGGGAGCGGAGACGCCACTCATGATCACACTTCCTCCGGATTACAGACCGTCCGACGACGAAGAATTCATGAATCCCATGCAGGTCGAATATTTCCGCGAGAAATTGCTGAAATGGCGCACTGATCTGCTGAAAGAAGCCGGGGGAACCCTGGCAAGCCTTTCTGAAGGCGGGATCCATGAAGCGGACGTAACTGACCGGGCCAGCGTTGAGACCGACAGGGCTCTTGAGCTGCGGACCCGGGACCGTGCGCGCAAGCTGATTGGCAAGATCAATCAGGCCTTGCAACGCGTTGATAACGGTACTTATGGCTATTGCGAGGAGACCGGTGAGCCGATCGGGCTCAAGCGGCTCGAAGCACGGCCCATTGCAACTCTTTCGATTGAAGCGCAGGAGCGTCACGAGCGGATGGAGAAAATCCATCGCGATGACTGATATGGTCGGGGATCAATAAAAACCGGCCTGACGGCGATTCAGGGGCTTGCCGACATCTCGCTGAAAATGTAGGTAGCCCCTCGCCTTAGTGCTGCTGTAGCTCAGTGGTAGAGCACTCCCTTGGTAAGGGAGAGGTCGTGAGTTCAATCCTCACCAGCAGCACCATCTTTCTCCTGAAGCGTGACAGCCTGACTGAAACGTGACAGTTCGGCGCGATGCAACCGATCGCGCACAGGGAAAGTCATTATGCTGAAAATTGATGATCCGGATATTGTTCGTGAAGTGACAGAAGCCTCGGACTGCTATGAGGTCGCCCTGATGGCGAACGATCTGACGCAGCTGGATGCGTTGTTTCGCGATGCTCCGGAAACAATCCGGTATGGTGTCGGCGAAAATCTTTACGGATTTGAAGAAATCGCAGAATTCAGAAAAACACGGACAGGGGGATCACCCCGGAGGAAAGTCCTGCGGCGCGTTGTGACGACCTATGGTCATGGTATGGCGACCGTCAATCTGGAGTTTCGGCGAGAAGGCAGTACGCGCACCGGACGCCAAAGCCAGACCTGGCTTCGGACAGATGAGGGATGGCGCATTGCAACGGCGCATGTTTCGCTGATGGAGTCCTTTTCCTGAAGATGCCTGACTGTTTCGTTGCCCGTTTTTGTCAGGTCAGTGACATCGGGACGATATCCCGGTGACAGGTTCAGGGGCATGACCGGCAGACGCTGTCAGACAAAGTGTCCGGCTTTCCGGGAATTATCCCGGGTCGCCAGAGCGAAACCATATGAACCGGTGCTATCCGGATGAACACTGATGGGCGTGCCGGACTATCCGACGGCGCGACGGGTTACTCCCGGGAAGCAAATGCGGAACCGCTGCGTTCACTGACCGTTCGTTTCTTAGTTTTCATGATGCCGGTTCTTCTGGACTGTGTCCTTCAGTCGGTTTCGGGGACGATTGGCAACATCTGCGCAGGGCGGCTTCTTGGCCCGGATGATCTTGCCGCCGCGAGTACTTTTTTTCCGATTATGCTGATGCTGGTTTCCTGCGGGGTTGGACTTGGAACCGGAGCGAGCACCCTCGTGGGACAATACTGGGGTGCTGATCAGACGGAACGGGCGAGGGTGGTTGCTTCCGCGGCTCTCGGCGTTGGGCTCGCAGTAGGGCTGGTTATCAGCGCAATGTCGCAGATCGCGATTCGCCCGACGCTGATTCTGTTTGGCACACCGGCGAACATACTGGATCACGCGGCCCGTTACGCCGGCTGGCTGCTGTTCGGAACACCGGTTCTGGCTCTCGTGATCGTCTCGTCGATTGTATTGCGTGGTGCCAGTGACAACGTGCGGCCTCTGGTTTCAATCATTATTCAGATTGCTTCCACGCTGCTTCTGGCTCCTCTCGCAATCGCTGCCGGGTCTGGTCTGGATGGCGTTGCGTTCGCGATGCTGGCAGGCTGGGTCATCGCATTGCTTTATATGGCACTGTCACTTCGGCGCGCACGACATCCTCTCGCCCCCGACACCTCTATGATACGGGAACTGCTTCCGAAGTGGACTGTTCTTCTGCCGGTATTGCGGTTGGGGTTACCTGCCATGGTCGAAATCATGAGCATGGGACTCGCAGAGACTGCGCTTGTCGGAAGAATCAATGCTTTCGGTTCGGACATGACGGCATCTTACGGTCTTTTTATGCAGACCCTGACCTATATCGAATATCCTGGAATGGCGATCGGGATCACCGTTTCTGTGATGTGCGCCCATGCGATCGGTGCCGGGAACGAGCGCGAAGCCCGCGCCGTGCTTCGTGCAGGTTTCTGTGTCGGACTCATTATGACGGGATGTCTGGCTCTGTCTGTTACGCTGGCGCCCGGTGCGGTAGCCGGCCTGTTTACGACGGACCGGAACGTGATGGCTCTTGCTGAACACGCATTCCGAACCGTCATGTGGAGCGCTGTGCCGCTTGCGCTGGGCGGCGTGATTGCCTCAGCCTTGCGTGCCAGCGGTGACGTGATCGCTCCGATGGCGATTCAGCTTGGATGCATCGTACTGGTTGAACTGCCAGTCGGTTATTTTGCTGCACATCATTACGGGGCCTGGGGTGTGTGGTTTGGTTATCCGGCCAGCTTCAGCGCAGCCTTTGTTATGACGGTCGTTTACTGGGCGCTGCGCTGGCGACGGCGTAATCTTGTTCCGGTTATCTGACCACTGACACCACTGGCGACGGCCTGAAATCCCGACGACAAACCAGCTATTTGCATCAGGCAAGTCTGTAAACGTGACTAAATGCCCGTTTAGTAATAACTTAATCACATTGTCCGGCTCGCGTGTCGCAGAATAATGTAAGTGGCATGCCTGATTGATGGGGAAGGCGAAATCTTGACCTCTGACGAGATTATCGACCCGACCTCGCATAGCGATGTCTCTTTACGCAGGAAATTCATTCAGGTCGGTGTTCCGGTTCTGGGTGTGTTGCTTATTCTGGCGACGATTGGCGGTATCGGGTGGCACACTTACCAGACGACCCGTGAAGGCGTACTGCAACTGACGAGACAGTTACTGACGTCTGTTCAGCGCTATGTTGTTCAGGATGTATCGGATTATCTCGCGGCCGCGACTCTTGGCGGATCATTTGCAAAGGATTTCGTAAGTCACGCTCCGCCTGCTGTCACACGCAATGCGTTTTATGCTTACGGCGCATCGATGCTCAGGCTCGTGCCACAGATCCAGTCTTATTATCTCGCCGACCAGAACGGTGGGTTTATTCTCGTTGAACGTGATCCCAACGGAAAAGGCCTTGAATACACGGAACTACGTTCGACAGCGTCAGGCGGTATTTTTCATCATGAATTCCGTGACGAAAAAGGCAAGGTTATCCGAACAGAGGAAAACCCGGCTGATAATTATGATCCCCGTGTACGGGCCTGGTATGCCAACGCCATCAATCAGGACACTGTCGCCTGGTCAGCACCAACGATTTATCTCACAACACGACAACTGGTGATCACGGCCTCAACGTCCCTGACCGGTAACGATGGTCTGCGGCGCGTTTTTGCTATCAATGTTTCGCTTAATCTTCTGAGTCAGTTCCTTGATGGTCTGAAGATCAGTCAGAACGGTAACGCCATTATCCTTGACGGTAGCGGACATATTATAGCGGGCCATGATTTTTCAAAGATCGTCGCGAGAGCCGGAAACGATCCGTCAAAGATGGTTCTTGATCCGAACACACAGGGGGCATTCCAGCGGGTTTACGACCGGTACCGCGTTCGTGGCGTGGGTTCTCATCCATTCACTTATGACGATAAAAACTATATCGGAATGGCTCAGACACTGCCGTCAACGAACGGCTGGGTTGTTCTCATTGTCGCGCCCGAGAACGATTTTGCGAGCTTTGCCCGACAGAGCGGTCGGGAAAGCCTTCAGTTTTCTATTATCATTGTTGTGCTTGCCGTCGTTCTGGCAGGTCTTCTTGCCCGGCAGAGTCGCCGGACCGAACATGTGAATCAGGCATTTGTTCGTCAGAAGGCGCAGACGGACATGGAAGCGGCAGCACTTCAGCAGGTGGCGATTTCACCTGGCCTTCTGGACGTATCGGAAGAGGCGCTTGTCCTGACCGAAGAACTGACGCGCGTGACCGGAGCCCGGCGGGCGTCTCTGTGGCGCATGCTGCACGACGGAACGGCGCTGATCTGCGAAGACAATTTTGATGCCCGTGTTGAGGGACACTCCGGCGGATTCGAATTATCCCGCAAGGATATGGAGGATTTCTTCAAACTTCTGGACGCCGGCGCGATTGTCTCGGTGACATCAGCAGGTTCTGATCCGCGCACAGCATCATTTGAGCGATCTGTGATGCGGGATGCCGGCACGCGGTCACTTATGGTTTGTCCGATTCGGGGCACGAACAACGGACGAACTGAAATTGTGGGTGTGCTGACCCTGGAGGATGCCCGTTCTGCTCCTTATCTTGTTTATTTCCTGGAAATCATCTCCGCGATTACCGCTATACGGTTCAGCGGAACCGCTGAAGTCGTTGACAGCGAAAAAGAAGCTGCCCCGGATGCGAGCGCCGCAGCGGCACTTCCTGCACCTCGCTTCGACGAAACGCTGATGCAGGCCCCGACGGCGGGGGATGAAATCGGACAGGGTCTTTATCCGAGCGTTGCCGTCATGGTGATTACATTCTCAGATCCTGTCATGGAGAGCGACGACAACGTTGCGACGCTGCTGCCACTGATCGACCGTATCGCGTCAGAGGTGCAGGATATTGCTCGTCGTTACAATCTGTTCTCCGTAAAAGTCGCCGGGCATCGCCTGATCTGCATGGCGGGTTGCACCAGAGAATCCGATCCTACAGCGGTCTGGCGTCTGGCGGAGGCTGCCCTTGCTCTGCGTGAAACCTGCATGATGCTGCTGTCTTCAGCCAATATTGAACCGATATTCAGCATTGGCATGGATTTCGGCCCGGCGATGGGTGGAGAACTTGGCAGCGATCCGAAAATATTCAATCTCTGGGGGGAGACGGTGACACTGGCTGAGCTCATGGCTCAGGGGGCTCCGGATGTCGGCACGATCGAGGTGACAGAGCGGGTCTATCAGGCGCTGCGGAACCGCTATCTGTTCCGTAGTCGTGGGTCTTTCTATGCGCCACGTTCAGGCACGGGACGGGTCTATGTGCTCGCGTCACGCCGGTGACAGAGGAGCGGACATCAGGATCAGGCGGCGACCAGGAGCAGGACGGACGGCCCGAAGAGCATCCGGCGAACCAGCAGGGACATGCGGCAGCAGGGCAGGGGCAATCTCCGGAGCAGCCTGCCGGGGTCTTTCATCCCGATGAGGATCAGCTCCCGTCGAATCCTACGGTCGGGCAGTATATCCTGCGCTTTCTGGGCTCGACGGGTGCTCTCGTCCGGCGTCAGGTCTGGTTCCTGCTTATTATGCTGGGCACAATCTGGGGTGTCGTAAATGAGAGTATGCGCCCTGGCAACTGGCGCCGCACGGTACGCTATGAGTTTCAGATGACGCTGTCATCGGTGACCGTCGGCGGCCTTCTCAGTACGCTGGTCACGGGCACTCTCACGGGTGTTGCTGTCGTTTCTCAGGCGATTTACTGGCTCGGTTTTGCCGGAATGGCAAAGATGACAGGCTCTATCCTTGTCTCCGTTATCGTCCGCGAAATTGCCCCGATCCTGGTCGGTGTGCTGATGCTGGGACGGAGCGGGATGCTGTCACTTGCTGAAATCGGCAGTCTCACGATCGGGGGCCAGATTCGTTCCCTTCAGGCTGAAGGGCTTGACCCGTTTCTGCTGCTTGTTCTGCCACGGACCATGGCGTTCATGGTGTCAGGATTTACGCTGGGCATCCTGTTTTCTGTCGCGTCACTGACGACGGGGTATATCATCAGCCGCGCTTCCGGCGCTCTGTCGAACTCGCTTCTGTCATTTTTCTACGATGTGGCCACTGCGATGACGCCGGCCGACTACATCGTGATCCCGCTGAAATTTACCATCGTAGGATTTCTCGTCGGACTTGGATGCTGTGTCAGCGGTCTCACCGCTTCCAGCGAGGATACTCTCGCGACAATGCTTCCCCGTGGTTTTTCACGTGGCATGCTCATCGTCATGGCGGTGAGCGTGCTGTTCAGCCTGAAACTGTGAGGGAAGCCGGAATGTCTTTCCCGCGACCACGCCTGCGTCCGCCACATCCTGCCGGAAAGGAACTGCGCCTGTGAGCCGCCGGTCTGGTCCGATGCTGGAACTTATGAATGCGACACCTTTTTTTGAAGATAGTGGTCTGCCGCCGGTCGCTCTGAATCTGCGCCTGATGCCCGGAGAGTGCATGGTCGTCGAGACGCGGGATATGCCGCGGGCGACAATGTTTGCTGATCTGTGTTCGGGTCTGATTCCGTTGAATAACGGGACAGTAAAGGTCATGGGGCTGGACTGGACATCTCTCGATGTCAAACGCGGCAACGCGCTGCGAGGCCGGATCGGGCGGATCACCCGTCGGGCGAGCTGGACCAATCTGTTTGGCGCGCATGTGGAACTGATGCTGAGGGAACTGCATCATACCACACGATCAATCGACGACATCACAGGTGAGACGCTTCGGATGTGTGAAAGATTCGGGCTACCGGGAGTTCCTGTGGATACGCCGGAACGCCTCTCTTACACCGATCTGGCACGGGCGAACTGTGTCCGGGCATTTATGGGGAAGCCGGACCTTCTTTTGCTTGAAGACCCTCTGGAATATGGAACGGCCGATCTTTCCCTTCCGTTCCTGGAGTGTCTGACCGAAGCGCGTGACCGCGGGGCTGCGGCTCTCTGGTTCGTGCGGGATGCCTCTGTGTGGCAAGCCTACCGGGAGGCGGTTAACGCCCACTGGAGACTTGCGGATGATGGACTCATAACGGTACGGATGCACTGATGTTTCAGATCAGATTACGGCAGAAAGGCGGCCGCCCACTCATCCATCTCCGATATGCCGATGAGTGGGTCGGGCTGCTTGTGCTGATCAGCCTCATGCTGTTTGTCGCAGCCGTCATTGAAGCGGGCGTACTCAGTGACTGGCTCAGTCCACCTGCGCGCCTGCGGGTTATTTTGCCGGAATCAGGTGTCGGTGGTCTGACCGTTGGCGGCGATGTGCAGATTCTCGGTGCCCATGCCGGCACGATCAGGGGTATCAAACTCAATCCGACCGGGAAGATGTATGCGCAGGTCGATCTTGATCCCCAGGTCGAACCATTCCTTCGGCGGGATAGCAAGGCCGTTATTCGCAAGCAGTTTGTCGTTGCCGGTGCCAGCTATCTGGACCTGACACGCGGTTCAGGCGAACCCATGAACTGGGATTACGCAGTAATCGACGCCGTGACTGAGCCGAGCCCGACCGACATGATCACACAGACTCTGAAAGACATTCAGGCACAGGTGATGCCGGCGATCGCGAGCGCGCGGCACATGATGGCGCAGCTCGACGAGACGATTACCGACATGCATGAGGGCAAGGGCAGCGTCGGACAGCTTATGACGAACGACAAGCTCATCAAACAGGCTGAGGCAACGATTGTCTCGCTGAACGACGTGATCGACCGTCTGAAACCGCAGGAAGATCAGTTGCGTGCGATTCTGACGAAGACTGATGCGACGATGGCAAACGTGAAGTCTGCAAGTGGAGACCTGAAGAAGGCGACGCCGCGTCTTCCTTCCATCACGCGGAGTACCGACGAGGCGCTCGCTGATGCCCCGGCCCTGCTGACTCAGGCCCAGACGACACTTTATACCTTGCAGAAACTGACCGATCAGTTGCGCGGATTGTGGTTGCTTGGGGGACACAAGACTTCCGAGGCGCACCGTCTGCCAGCACATCGGGTGACACCATGATGCGTGGAAACCCGCTCTTCCGGCTTTCGGTCATGCTGTTGCCACTCTGGGCCGGTCTTTCAGGCTGTAGCGGCGCGGCAAAGGATGACACCGTGCAGGAACAGGACACGGCTTATACCCAGGCGATGGATGGGGGCAGGCAGGCTCTGGCCATTGAGCGTTATTCCGTCGCGGAACGGGAATATCGGGAAGCGGTGCGTCTGGCTCTCCGCCGTGATGATCCGTCGGCAATAGGTGATGCCGCCTATGATCTTGCTGTTACGCAACTGGCGGCAGGGGACGCCGCCCAGGCGCTGGTAACGGTTCAGCAGGCCCGTGATACGCTGCGGATGCGCGTCGGGCAGACTGCCATTGTTCCGGGAGGACTTCCTGGCTCTTCTGCATCGGTTACGGCGGGAAAGACATCGACATCAGGGAAGACGGTCAATCCTGATTCCGGCGCGCTCGATCTTGTCAGTGCGGCGGCGCTTTATCGGCTTGGACGGCTTGATGAGGCAGCCGGCCCTGCCAGACAGGCTTCTTTGTCAGACCAGACTGATATCGCGCTGCGCGGTTCGTTCATCGCCGGACTTGTCGCCGCAGGACGAAATGACAGCGCCACTCTCAACGCAGGTATTCATGCGCTGGCAGCCGTTAAGCCGCCGCAATCCGCCGTTTTACGTGGAGATCTTGCTGAATTGCAGGCGCTTGCAATACTGAACACTAATCCTGCAAGTGCGATGGATTTCGCCGCCAGTTCTGTGGATCTTCGTCGTGAAACGGGAGACTATCGGGCTATGGCACGGGCTCTGTCGGTCGAGGCGCGTGCCGCTCAGGCGGCAGGGCAGGGAGCCAGGGCATCGGCATTACTGGCCCAGGCAGCTCAAAGCCTGGGAGCACGCGGTGGTGGAGATGGAACTCCTGACCCACTGGCAACCCGATACATGCGGGACGCACAACTCTCCGTGCCTCTTCAGCCGTTTGACATCAGGGAAGTGTCTCATGATTCAACCTCACCCTGAACAACCAATATCGGATCAGATAATGAAAACCGGAAAAACAGCCGGAAGACTGGGCCGCTGCATCGTCATTCTGACTGTGCTGACTGGCCTTGCGGCATGCGCGGATGACCCGGCGCAGGATCACCAGCTTCATCCGAAGCACCATCATGGTCAGAAAGCACCGAAATGGTATAAGCCGCCCCCGGTCAAATAATGGTTCTGCGGGTAGCTTTTTGCTGTGGCCGATAAGAAGCCGGGCTCGTCAGTTATGAGGCAGAATTCGGCATGTTTATGCCACTGACAGACGTGTCCGCTTTAATCGCTGGTTTTGAGTAAGTCCTGCCGGAAGAAAGCAACTTGCCGGGGCTATGTTGCTTCGGGTTAAGCTGCTGCTTCGTTGTTGCTATGTAATGGCTTCAAAACTGTGTTTGCGGTCAGGTCATGGCGGGGCTGATAGCAGAGTGCCGAGAGAGCAATGCCGCGCTCGCCTCGTTCAATCCCACCACCTGCACTTCATGTCCCCGTTTCTGCAACTTTCTGACAATCGTCTCGATCGCGCCTACAGACGTAATATCCCAGAGATGCGCATCATGAAGATCAAGGATAATGTTCCTAGGACCGGCGAATTCACCGTCTGGCAGGGACGCCGGATCATCGTAGTCAATTGCGTCTTCAAGCAGTTCGGATGACGCAAAGAAGATCTCACCCTGCACAGTGTACCGGCGTGTTCCTGTCACAGAATCAGAGGAACTCGTCACGCGAAGCATGGAAGAGACACTGGAGGCGAAGAACACGCCGCTGAGCAGGACGCCGGCGGCCACGCCTGCGGCAAGATCATGCGTCACCACCACGACAGCCACCGTGACCAGCATAACCGTGCTGGCAAGTCGCGGATGACTCGCAAGGTCACGCAATGACGACCATGAAAACGTGCTGATCGAGACCATAATCATGATCGCTACCAATGCGGCCACTGGCACCCGGGCAACCATGGGTCGAAGAGCCACCATCAGCACCAGCAGAAATACGCCGGCCATAAGAGTGGAAAGTCTGCCCCGGCCGCCATAACGCACATTGCCGACCGTCTGGCCGATCATCCCGCAGCCGCCAATACCGCCAAACAGACCAGCCGCGATGTTTGCTAAGCCGAGCCCGATGGACTCCCGACGTTTGTCAGAAGGCGTGCCTGTCAGGTCGTCCACCACACGTGCGGTCATGAGACTTTCGAGAACGCCGACCATAGCCATTGCCAGGGCGTAAGGAAAAATAATTTCCAGTGTTTCCAGCGAAGCAGGCAGATATGGAAACACGAAAGTGGGAAGACCATCCGGCAGATGTCCCAGATCAGCAACGGTTGCTACCGGCATCGGGTAAACGGCGACTATCGTGGTGAGGACTGCGATACAGATGAGTGGGGATGGAATGGCCGAAAACACGCGTGGGACGAGATAAATGATTGCAAGACCGAGCGCGATCAGGACGTAAGTATGCCACGTTACATGCAACATATGCGGCACCTGCGCCGAAAAAATCAGGATTGCCAGGGCATTGACGAATCCTGTCCGGACGGGACGGGAGACAAACCGCATCAGTTCCTGAAAGTTCAGCAGCCCGAATATGATCTGAATCGCCCCGCATAGCAGCGTGGCTGCAAGGAGATATTGCACGCCATGCGCATGAACCAGCCCGGCGACAACGAGGGCGACTGAACCCGCCGCAGCCGAAATCATCGCAGGCCTTCCACCGGCAAACGCGATGACAACACTGATAACAAAGGACGCATAAAGTCCGACGGAAGGATCGACACCGGCGGCGAAAGCAAAGGCAATAACTTCCGGAATGAGCGCAAATGTTGCAACCAGCCCGGCGAGACATTCACGAACAGGATCAGCTTTCCAGCCGTCGGCGAAAAAAGTCATAAGTATTGGGTCCGGATTATTCGAAAGGGCTGAAAATACAGCCGGTCAGCTTCATGCGCCGTGTTTCTTTTGCGCAACCATCGCACGAAGACGCGTTCCGACACGATCGACCACAGACACCCAGTCGCGGGGGCGCTCCTGACGAATGATCGTGAGGTCAGGATACCAGATGGAATCCTCACGTCCCGTCAGCCATCGCCAGCAATTGTCAAAGCGATCCATCAGCAGCACGGGCAGTCCCAGCGCGCCGGCAAGATGAACGACTGATGTATCCACGGAGACCAGCACGTCCAGCCCCATCATCAGTGCCGCCGTATCATCCATGGAATGAAGCTGATCTGTCGGGTCATACAGACGCATTCCTTCCGGCGGATTCAGTATTTGTCCTGCGTAGGGGCCTTTTTGCAGACTGATCAGGTTCAGGCCCGGAATTCGACCCAGAGGCGCCATTGCCGCAAGTGACGCCGACCTTCGCCGGTCAACCATATGGGCGGGAGTCTGTGTCGGACGAGGCGAACCACCCCAGACAAGACCGACATTCAGCTTGCCATTTTTCGGCAGAAAACGGCCTGCTGTTTTTATCTTTTGTGGGTCTGCGTGGAGATATGGCACCGGATCGCCAATGGCGTCCGGCGTACCAACAAAGACGCGAGGCAGGCTGATGAACGGACAGTGCCAGTCGAAAGCCGGTGTCTGACCACCCACCTGAACGACGGAGACGTAATCGAGCCGGCGGCAAAGATCGCCAAGTTCTTCCGGCACCCAGAGATGAAGGAGCGCTCCGCGCCGGGCAAGAGGCGCGAGATAACGGAGATACATGAGTGTGTCTCCCAGCCCCTCTTCCTGCGTGATCAGAATACGCTTGCCGCTTATATCCAGTCCTTCGGTAAGGGAGGGCATGAGAGTCGCGCGCGGGAGTTCACTATGCCCCGGCAACTTTAGCCGCCATTCATGCTCCGGCCATCCCTGGGCGAAACGTCCGGCCTTCAGAAGAGCAACCGAATAATTCAGTCGGATCTGCGCATCATCAGGTCGTTCCTGAATAGCGGTTCGATAAAGATCGATGGCTTCATCCGACTGGCTCTGAGCGGAATAAATACATGCCAGATTGGATATCGCACTCGGATTACCTGGCGTCAGTGTCAGCACTTTATTGAAGATTTCAATCGCCGCTTCGATGTCGCCCCGTTCAACGAGTGCGATGGCCATAAGATTCATTGCGTAAGGCGCAACCGGCCTGATCTGCAGGCTTTTTTCCAGAACACCGATGGCCTTATCGAACTGCCCCATCTGTGACAGAACATCGCCCAGTGCATCGTAAATTCTGGTATCATGAGGCGATATGCGGATCATGATGCGAAGAGCGCGTTCCGCATCTGCACGCCGGTCGAACCGCGCGAACATGTCAGCGAGATCCTGCCCGGGATGCTTATTGCCTGGATTAGCGATACCCGAAGCAACAAGCAGTTCAGCGGCTTTCTCAAACCGTCCCGTGCCGGCGCAGGCGAAACCATACAGAAGATCTGCCCGGCTATCGCCCAGACCTGAAAAGGACTCCAGCGCCTGGCAAGGCGCGTCAAACCGGCCTTCGTGAATTTCCACGTAGGCACGTCGCAGAAGATTATCATCGGCTCTGACAACCTGCCCCGTCTTTACCTGAGACAGAGCAGGAGACGTGTTCATTTCCGGAAATCCTGTAATCAGGCTGCTTTCATCACAGCAGTCAGCGACTGCAGCACATCGGAAGGCTCTTTCTTTTCGAGAACAGCGACTTCCGCCACAAAGCGTTCCTGAGCAGCTTCGAACAGCTTACGCTCAGAGAAGCTGCCATCCAGGCTGTCAACATTACGACGCAGATCACGCAGAACCTCGGCGATCTGCACCAGATCTCCCGAATTGATTTTTTCCTGATACGCGACGGCGCGACGGGCCCACATACCTTTACTGACGTGCGGCTTGCCTTTGATGATGGCCATTGCCTTGTCAACAATTTCTCGGGACACGATCTTGCGAAGCCCTGCTTTGCGGGCTTTCGCGAGCGGGATACGAAGCGTCATCTGATTTCCGGGGAAGGAAATCTGGATGACTTCCAGCTTCGTGCCCGCGATTTCATCAATGCCGATACGGTCAACGCGACCGACGCCATGAGCGGCATAAACGATAGAATCACCTTCCTGGAAGGGATCCTCATCTTTGACTTTAGTCTTCGCCTGTGCGGCCGTCGTTGCGGCTGCTGTGCGTGCCATGGCGTCTGTGACGCCGCCCTTCGGTGGAGATCTGAATGTGCTCATAGCGCCTGTCTTTAACACAAAAACACGCTCATGTCTCGGGGGCCATGTCAAACACCATGAAGGGCGGATGACCTGTAACCGCTGATGGCATCCGGATATACCAGAACGGAAAGGCATAATGGCATCGGATTACCCCATGAACATTACGCCAACGTTCAGAATTACGAAACGTTCCCGAAATTTTTACTTTCAGGTGCCTCTGTCAGAAGAAAAGTACCGCACCGCCGGATGCTGAATTGTCTTTAGCCTTGTTGCCATTATGCGCTGATGATTCCGTGTGCGCATATTCGCCGACAAGCTGGAGCCAGTCTGTAATTTTGTAAAATAACGCGCCAACTTCAGACTCATTGCGCTTCACGAGATCAGGATCGAGTTCCATCGGTCCCTGGTAGAGGTTACTGACACCGTAGCTGCCCACCAGCCTGAGTCTCTTCGTGACTGAATAAGCGCCCTGAACGTAGAATCCTTCTGAGTCACGTTTCCGACCATCCGCGGCAATGCCGTCAAAAAACAGTCCTGTCGTACCCAGACCGCTGCCGCGATAGTAGTACGCTACGCCCTCAAAACCTTTATACGACAGCTTCGTGCCTATTTCGCCGGCTTCAACCGTTGCTCCTCGGCCGGTGGACTGTGCCAGGATACTGGACGTCAGACGCTGCTGATGTTGCGCGAGGAATCCGGCCCAGATCCGTCCCTTGAGATCACCGGCGGTGAAGTCATACGAGAACTTGCCCTGAACCATGGGCGAACTGTGATACGTGGATGTGGCGGACGAGCCGTCACCTGCAAAATTGAATTCATCCAGCGGCTGAAAAATACCGACTGAACCCTGCAGGCCATGCCAGACAGGGGAAGCGTAAGAGATTTGCGGTATCCAGTCCGCATACACATAACCGACACCGATGCGGCCGAGCGATGTATTGCCAGGTGCCGCATTGCTGCCTGTGGAACCAACGCTGAGCAGCGTGGCGTCGAACAGGATCGCATCCGATCCGAACAGGGCGATGTCGCGTCCGACCTTGAACGTGCCCCATTTTTTGTTGCCGGCCGTGATGTAAATCTGACGAAAATCGAGGCCGGCTGTTCCGAGACCAACCGGACTGCCGCCCGTATTGGCGTTGAATGCACCGTTTGTGGCGTTATCGATACCCGGATACATGCCGAACACAGCCGCCAGATCAATCCCCTCCTGCGTGGTCGTGATCTTGGTGATCAGACCGGCGGGGAGAAGGCCGTTACGGACAGCGGAGGCATCGAATTTGTTGCCGCCCGCGCCTGTCGAGACGCCACCGGCGACCGTCTGCCCGGTTGAAGGGCTGTTATAGGTATAAAATCCGTTCACGAAGCCGGAGAGGTTGATGGCGATCTCTCCCGCCTGAAAGGTCAGACCTTTGCCTGGAACGTATTTCGCAACATGAACAAGACCAGGATCATGTACAGCCTGCTGCGCCGCGAGCATCGAATCGTGCGCCGACCGGGCACTGGCAGCGGCATTGTTCGCTGCATCCCGCGCATCAACAAAAACCGGGGTAACGTCCGGGGACGCATCATGTGTCCTGGCATGACGCATATCGGCAGCATAACGGGTGCCTGTACCGCTTTCGCTGGTTCCGCGCGCGCCTCTGGCTGATCGGGCCGGCCCGTCATCATCACGGTCCAGAGACGGATGCGAATGATGCAGATGTTTCGTGAGAAGGGTGCCGTATTCCCCTTTGGTCAGACTTCCCTTGGCGCGAAGAATATCAAGCAGATCGGTGTAATCATCGGCTCTGGCGGCCTGCGAACATGTCATAGCGGAGAGACCGGCCAGAACCGTTGCTGTCAGCAGTGCACCTCCGAAACAGCTCCTGCCATTCCGGAGCAAAAAGACGGATTTCCCACGCCGTGATCGATTCTGTTTGTGCGTTCCGGAAGACGGCGCTGCCTCAATCACGATAACCTGGTCCTTCAGCTACAGCGTCCTGTCTCTGCTGCATGGCGGACTAAATGTCATCGACACAACAGATCTTACCGGGACACCCAGCAAACAAACGTCATAAAGGATCAAATTCTGACAGAATGGTAACGTGGTCAACATTCCGCGTGGCAGTTGAACATCTTGTGATCCGTAGTGCGACTTTTACGTCACGGCTGGATCCCGTTTTCTATCCTGACGGGCGGGCCGGGCTGCTCACCAATGGACTGCAGCAGGTCGGTTTCGATCGTGCGCGCCATGGATGCCATAGGAAGAGCGTGTGGAGAATTGCTGAACGGTTCCTGGAGGTCTGCGCCTGTCTTATCGAGTACGATGAAAAGCAATCCGACAAGGGACGACCCGAGAGGTGTGACCCACCCGAGCGTCTGCACAGTCGAGATTGGCAGGACAATACAGAAAAGGTTGGCCAGCGCACGTGGCACTACGGAATACTGGATCGGCAGCGGCGTTTTCCGGATGCGTTCCAGGCCTCCCTGGGCATTGGCAAGATCTGAGAGCATTCGATCGATCTGTCCATGCAGGGCACCGTCGATCCCGAGCCGGGTCGCTTCTTCGGTCACACCGATACCGAGTTGCACAAGAATGCCATTCGGCTGATTGGTCCATCCTTTAATCCGTGCGGCCATTTCCGGTGCGAGCAGTCGATTCACATCGTCTGAGCCGTCGACCTCACCCAGAGCCGAGCGCAAGGCGTGCGGATAAGCGGCCATGGCACGCACCAGATCACGACGGCCGCCGAGAATTGAAACGACCTGCCTGCCAAAGGAGCGCGAATCATTGGTCACGGCGCCCCATAGTGTCCGTCCCTCCCACCAGCGTGCGTAGGCGCTGTTGTTACGGACCCCCATGAACAGCGCCAGAGCCGAACCGATAAGGGAAATGGGGAGGGTCGGGATCTCCATCCATTCCTGGTGAAAGAGCTGGTAGAGCATCACGACCACGAAATCCCACGCTCCCAGGAGAAGCAGGATACCGATGCTCTCGCGGAGCAATATAGTCAGGCCGATCCGTTTATTAACGATCATCCTGCAATGCCATCCTTTACCTTTCGGAGCTGATGACGGATTTTATGCCGGTCAGCTTCAATGCGTTCGTTTCGTCAGACATTTTTGTTGGCATAGCTTCGCCGCCCCGACAACGCCACTCAGGGGCGGATGATGGTCCCGACTATTGTTTGTCATGATGCAGACATGCCAGCGTAAAGCGTGACAGCGCCTGACAATTCGGGCTGAACGGCATCATCCGGAAACCGGAGACGGGTGCATCACGTGTCACATCGGACTAAGATGTCCATGATCGCGAATGCCCGGGATCGGAAACGAAGGAACTCTGTCATGGCCCTTACGACACATTCCGAACATATCTGTGACGGCGGGCAGATCGGATTTTACAGCCATCAGTCCGAAGAACTTGATCTCGTCGCCAGCTTTGGCGCCTTCATTCCACAGGAAGCCACGCGAGAGAAACCCGTTCCGGTCATTCATGTGCTGGCGGGGCTTACATGCAACCATGAGACATTTCTAACCAAGTCGGGCATTGTGCGGTTCGCCGCACAACATGGCATGGCGCTCATCGCAACTGACACGTCACCACGTGGCTCGAACACTCCGGGCGAGGCGGAAAGCTGGGATATTGGTGTCGGCGCCGGATTTTATCTTGATGCAACACAGGCCCCCTGGCGCGCTCATTATCGGATGGGGAGTTATCTTGACCGGGAATTACCCGCAGTGACCGAGGCTGTTTTTCCGATCGATGGAACGCGGCGTGGCATCATGGGACACTCGATGGGCGGTCACGGCGCGCTCGTCCACGCCCTGAGCCGGCCCGACCTGTGGAAATCGGTATCAGCCTTTGCACCGATTGTACATCCGGCTGTTGTTCCATGGGGTGAAAAAGCCTTCACGACTTACCTGGGACCGGACCAGACAGGGTGGGCGGATCACGACGCGACACTACTGCTCACAGCAGGTCATACGCATCCGACGACGATCCTGATCGATCAGGGCAACGCTGATCAGTTTCTGGAGAAACAACTGCAACCGTGGCACATTGAAGGAGCGGCGAAGGCGGCCGGACAAAAGCTCGAACTGCGTCGCCATGCCGGATATGACCACTCTTACTGGTTCATTCAGAGCTTCGCTGAGGATCATCTGAAGCACCATGCAGCCATCCTGAAAGGGTAACGCATGGCACGGGGTTACGCTGGATTTTTCTGATGGATGTGAAGCATCTCGGCTGCGAGTTGCGCCGTGATGCGCGCGGGAAGATCGTCCGGTTCGGCGACAATCGCTTCGGGAGCGGCATCTTCGAGTTCGCCCTTGCCGCTGTAGCCCCAGCGGACACCGAGGGCGCGGATATTGTTGGCGTGCGCACCGGAGATATCAAAGCGGCGATCTCCGATCATGATGGCACGGTGATTGTCGATTTCATGGTCACGCAGGACTGCGGCGATGAGTTCCGGTTTTTCCGCACCGCTGTCATCGGGCCGGGCACCGTAGACTTCAGTAAAGTACCCGAGCAGGTCGTTCTGGTTAAGGATGGCGCGGGCGAGAGCCGCGGGTTTTGAAGTGGCGATGAACAGGCGCGCGCCAGTGCCGCAGACTGTTTTGATAACCTCGCGCATACCGGCGAAGACGGGGGTGCGTTTCATGCCGCTGGCTTCGTAATTCCGGCGGTAGAACTCCATAGCCTCATCGCAACGTGTATCGTTGTAATGCAGAAGGATTTCACCAATGAGATCACGGAGCGGAGGGCCGACGACCCAGTTGAGATCGTGATCCAGGTCTGGTTTGTGGCCAAGATCTCTCAGGGTACTGTGGATGCTGTCGATGATGCCGGTCCGCGAGTCCACTATGGTTCCGTCCAGATCGAAGAGGATGGCTGATCCGGGAAGAGGATTATCGGAGAGAGTCATGACAGGGCATTATTCCATCAGTGGTCAGCCCAGCATATCGCGGGTTTCCATTATTGGCGATTCAGGGGCGAAGGGACGCGAAGACCATATGCCTGACGACCTGTTTCCGGGGTAGCCGGACTCTGTTTCAAATGGCAGGCTTTGTTTGGTCACAAAGGAGGCATTTGATGTTCAGTCATATCATGCTTGGTAGTAATGATATTGAGCGGTCCAAAAAGTTTTACGATGCGATTTTTGAATCGATTAGTATACCGCCGTCTGAGGTAAACGCGAAAGGCCGACTGGTTTACGCTCATCACAAGGAGCGTCTTGTGATTGGAAAGCCGATTAACGGAAAACTGGCAACGCCTGCAAATGGCGGAACGATCGGGTTTGCGGTGGATAGCGCTGAGCACGTCGAGGCCTGGCACCGGGCCGGTGTGGCAAATGGTGGTGAAGCCGTTGAAGATCCGCCTGGGATTCGGAAAACAGCGACCGGGGATCTTTACCTGGCGTATCTGCGGGATCCTGACGGGAACAAGCTTTGCGCGATGTACCCGATGCCGGTTGGGTGATGTCCGCAACAGGAGGCGTGGTTTCTGACCACGTGCTCCTGACCGGGTTTTTGATTCTGTGTGCAGACATGGCAGGCAGTTCCATTACGAACCAACAAGGTTTGCTATGTGAATAGTTTTCGGATGTCAGTGTCTCACCTGGAATGCACGTGGATAATAAGTTTGAGTGATATCAGTCTTCTGTGATTCAACATCTGCTGAACTCACTCAATGCATATTCGGTCAGCCCCTCAGAGCCTGCTTCGAAAGTTATTCAGCACTAACGATACCTTGCGGTTCTGCGGGTGAGCATGCGGATCGAGGCTGTCAAACTCCGGGCGGCGGACGAGGCAGTGGATTTTTCCCAATCTCTGGCGAGCCGTCCGCAGCGACCGGGCCATGCGAAGTTTCGTTCGACAATCTATCGGCCAGGCAAAACCTCGAACCCCTGATGATCGCGATGGCCCATTCGCTCATGCCGACGAGGGCAGAGCGCAATGTGTCGCCTGCGTAGCCACCATCGGCAAAGATATGCCGAAACCACGGGAGGCGCCTGCGTATCGCTGCCAGCACATCGACAGCCCGTCACGATCCTGAATGTCCGCGGCATGGACACGGAAGAAGATCAGGCAGGAGCGCCCGGTTCACTCGTCGGAAAAATGTCTCACACGCTTTGAAACCAACAGACGTGCTTGTTCCGGGGGCCTTAAAGGGGTTGGTGTAAGACCTTGTATTTCTGGGTGGTGCGCGACACCATGTCACAAAATGGCCCGGAGATAGGATGCTGGACAACGAGTTTTCCAGGCTGCTGGCGCAGACGGGGCTGACTGTGAATGAGGCAGCCGAGGCTCTGGGATGTAGCTTGCGGCAGATTTATCGCTGGGATCATGGGAGCTCTGTGCCCCGGGAAACGGTTCTCCGGATGTTGCGGTCACTGGCTGAAAACCGGCTGAGTCAGAAAGTATCCACGCAATTTACGTTCATTGATCTTTTTGCCGGCATTGGCGGATTGCGTCGGGGCTTCGATGCGGTCGGGGGGCGTTGCGTCTTTACATCAGAATGGAACAAATTTTCACAACAGACCTACGTGGCAAATTTCCCGGACAACCGATCGATTGAAGGCGATATTACGCAGGTTGAGACAACAAATATTCCCGATCATGACGTTCTGGTGGCGGGTTTTCCATGCCAGCCGTTTTCTATTGCCGGGGTTTCAAAGAAGAACTCTTTGGGGCGTAGTCATGGTTTTGCCTGTGAGGCACAGGGTACGTTGTTCTTTGACGTTGCCCGCATTCTGAAAGACAAGAAGCCCGCAGCTTTTCTTCTGGAGAACGTGAAGAACCTGCAAAGCCATGATCATGGAAGAACTTTTGAGGTTATTCTTCGTACACTGAGGGACGAGCTGGGTTATCGCGTCTGGCATCGGGTGATCGATGCGAAGCATTGTCTGCCACAGCATCGCGAGCGTATTGCGATTGTTGGTTTTCGTGAGGATGTACCGTTCTCCTGGGATGATTTGCTATTGCCGGAGAAAGGATTGTTTCGACTTCGGGATATTTTGCATCCGGAAGACGGCTCTGAATCGGTCGAAGAGCCCTACACGATAGCACCCGGCGGGATGGTGAACCCGAAATATGTCCTGACCGATAAATTATGGGCTTATTTGAAAAACTATGCATCAAAACATAAGGCAGCCGGAAACGGGTTCGGATTTGGCCTGGTGGGACCGGATGATGTTACGCGGACGCTTTCGGCACGGTATTATAAAGATGGCTCTGAAATTCTTATTGACCGGGGAGCCGACAGAAATCCAAGACGTCTGACACCTCGGGAATGTGCCCGACTGATGGGATATCCCGATGATTTCCGGATTCCGGTTTCAGATACGCAAGCGTATAAACAGTTTGGAAATTCAGTAGCAGTGCCGGTTTTTGCAGAAGTCGCACGCGTGATGTTGCCTCATATTCTGGCACTCTTGCAAAAAGAGAAGTCATCACAGGCGACAGATGTGATAGCTGAGGTAATCTGATTGTGGTGGATGTTCATGATCCGGCCACGAGAAGTCGGAATATGGCTGCGATTCGGGGAAGTCATACGAAACCGGAAATCATGATCCGGAAGACACTGCATGCGGCGGGATTTCGATTCCGGCTTCACGTGCGGGATCTTCCGGGAAAACCTGATCTTGTTTTCCCTAAGTATCAGGCAGTTATTTTTGTAAATGGATGTTTCTGGCATCATCACGACTGTCATCTTTTCAAGTGGCCCGCGACACGCGATGCATTCTGGCGGGAGAAAATCGGGCGCAATGTAGAGAATGATGCGATGTCTGTGACCCGTTTGCAGGCAATGGGCTGGCGGGTTGCAACGGTCTGGGAATGTGCTTTGAGGGGTAAAAACCGGCTGGCGCCAACGGTTGTCACAGAAAGACTTACTGCATGGCTGAAATCAGACAATGAAACTCTGACGGTGCGGGGCGAATGAGGTAATTTGCTTGCCTGACAATAACGACGTCCATTGGTAATAGACGTAAGTTATTATCCCGATGTCCGGGATGATCCTGAAAAGCGATTCCTTAGTCAGAATTGTTAGTAATAAACGGGAAGCGCGTCACTATAGATGAGAATTTAGTAAAACCGATCTATTTAAAGATTCAGGAGAACGGTTTTGCCGTCATGCGGGATTGTGCGGGACCGGAAGTCAGTCGCGCGTGCTGCTGGCATACACAATTGAATGCATTTTGCACCACAGTCGCAGTGAACATGGATGATCTCCATGGGTAGAGTGAAAATATCCCGTTTCATTGCCGGTCATGGACGGAAGGCCCACCGAATCGCTTCCGCAGCGCCAAATGTTGCTGCCCCGATCAGGGGCGCTCCCGGTCCGGATGACGACAGACCATGCATCTCACGCGCCCAGGATGGAAGCATGTCGATAGCGGCCTGTGTGAGCAGGCGACGCGACATATTTCCGCCAGGAAAAATCGACGTGCCTTCGAGCAGGAGACGGGAAACCTGATGGCTGCGGTCGTCGCTCCGGAGTTCATTACGCCTGTCGTTGATCTGTTGACGGGCTTCGCATTCCGAGGTCGGAACGGGCGCCGCGCCGAGCAGATTACCCAATTGGGCCATTTCGAGAAAATACCGGTCACGCTCTTTCCCGCTCATACCGGGTTCGGCAAAGCGGTTCCAGGCGGCGAGAAAACTGGTAGTTTCGGTGAGGTGGACCCAGGCGAGAAGCCTGGGGTCGCTGGCACGATAGGGTGTTCCATCGGGTAGCGTGCCGGTGACGTGATCGTGGATTGCTCTGACCCGTGCGATGGCGGCCAGAGCGTCCCGACGGTGACCATAGGTTGTGACGGCGATAAAGCGGGCGGTGCGGCGCAAGCGTCCATCCATATCGTCACGAAAACCGGAGTGATCCCAGACGCCGGCGAGGACGGCAGGATGGAGCATCTGCATCAGCAGAGCTGCAATACCTCCAACGGTCATGGAAACGACGTCGCCATGGACGCGTCTGGCGACATGGCCGGGAGGAAACAGCGCGTCAGTCTGGCGGATAACGGGACTTTCGCCCCGGCTGCGATCGTTAAAGACATCAGAAATACGGCGGGCAAGCTGCTGTTTCAGCAGTTTGCTGCCCGGGAGCTGTGGCAGTCGGGGTAATAAGGACGGCATGCGACAACTTCCTGGCAACTATATCTGAATCATATCGGCAGGAAGCGGCGCAGTGCAACGAAGCCATTGCTGCTGACGAGGGAAAGTGCGCCTCCGGTTGGTTATGAACCCGGAAACCGAAACTCAGCCACTTTTCCCGGAAGAGGGCCTATGAATACGGATGTTAGTGGTCATACGTCCGGACCGTTCTGAAAGACCCTTTTTTGCTATCAGCTTTACAGTCGGGCTGGCAGGCTTTGTGTAATCCTGTCACTCAGCTGCCGGATCAGAGTGTTCGTTAGCGTTACAATGTTAGCATCGGTTTTTGACGGACCGGAAACTGAGATGGTGCCGCGCTGAAGCTGTCCTTCCGGCTGGTGTTCATCTGCCGGAATGACAGCCCAGCTTGCTTCCAGGATCGCAGTTCCGGATGCTGCAACGTCCAGACGGGTAATGCTGATTGCCAGTCGCGCAGTTGCTGGCCCTGTCAGAGATTGTCCGGTTACGAAGATATCCGGGCGGGCAGAACCAACTCTGGCAACGATAAAATCCGTGATGCCATCGGAAAGCCGTTCAGCCCAGCGGCCATTCGGGCTGCGGTCCAGAGACTGGCCGTTCCGAACAACGATGTCCTGTGTGTCGAGATAATCAGGCAGTGAGACACGGCGAATCTCAAGCACGGGCGTTCCGGGAGCGACGAGGCCCTGAGCCTGACCGGCTGGCGTAGCCGCCCCCCCCAGCGTGTAAAGCTGGAGCGGAGGCCCGGCGCAGGCAGACAGGGAGACGGAGAAAAACAGTGCCGCGGCCGAAAAACCGACTTTCTTTCTGGTGAGCATGCTCATCTCCCGAAACGATGAACGAAGACCTCTGGCAGTCACGATCGAATGGATCATCTCTTGCGTCCCATCAGAAGAAGCTGCGGGTTGCGCTCGACATCGCTTGCGAAACCCCGAAGCGAAGCCGCGGCGGCGGCGATATCACGGAGCGCGGAATCCAGATTGTCACGATCGGAAGAACGGGGAGAGAGCATTCCCTGAACGCTTTCCAGTGTTTTGCGGGCCTGATCGGTAGCTTTGGTGGCGCTTGTCAGCGTCTGGTGCAGATCGGTTCCGCGTGCTTCGAGCTGCGCGTTGCTCGTGCGCATCAGCTTGTCCATATTGAGGAGAGTGGTGTCGAGTTTACCCTGCAGATCGTTGATAGCCCGTGTTGCGGCTTTGAGGGTTTCCTGAGAGTCCTGTGACGACTGTCGCAGACTCGCGACAAGTGGCGGAAGATCAGAATCAAGATTACGGGCGACCTCACGGATCGAGAGGACGGCTTCGTTCGCGTTGTCCGAAAGTTCTTTCAGTGGCAGATCCTGCAGGCTGTCTTTGATCTTCTGAATGGCGGATTCATGTGTCGGGATTTCCGGCAGATCGCTTACATGCGGATGAAATTCCGCCGGAGAACCCGGATAGAAATCCAGGTTGATATTCACCGTGCCGGTGACGAAGCTCTGCATGTTCTGTTCGGCGCGCAGACCGTGGGCCACGGTTTCGCGCAGGTCGAGATTACGCGACGGGAAGCCGGGAGACTTCATGACGTGGACCTGTTTCGGATCCAGGCTGATATCCACGGGAATATAGGCGTGGCGGGTAGCGGGGTCATAGCGCAGGGTGACGCTGTCGACAGAGCCTACGCGGACGCCGCGGAAGGTGACGGGGGCACCGACGGACAGGCCGCTGACGGAGTTCTGGAATACGATGACGGCATGCCTGTTTTTTGAGAACAAACTGACATTGCCGAAGAAGATGAGGGCGCCCAGACCGAGGGCGACACCGCCGACAACGAAGCTGCCAACAAGGGTCTGTTTGCCGATCCCTGATTTATTTGCCATTGGCGTTCTGACCTTTTCTGGCTGTATCGGCCCCGGCCGGTTCTGTTCTGGCTTCGCGGTTCATGAAGGCGTGGACCTGAGGATCGGTGCAGTGATCACGCAGGTCGCGGGGTGAGCCATGCGCGATCGGTTTTTTTGTCCGGGCGTCGAGGAAAATTCCGTCATCGGCAATAGCGAACAGGCTGGGGAGTTCGTGACTGACAATGATGATGGTGGCACCGAGACCGTCTCTGAGCGTCAGAATGAGATCGTCCAGGCGGGCAGAGGTAACGGGATCCAGGCCGGCTGAAGGTTCATCAAAGAACAGGACATCCGGATCGAGTGCCATGGCACGGGCGAGACCGGCGCGTTTGCACATACCCCCGGAGATTTCGGAGGGATAGAGGTCAATGGCATGGGAAAGTCCGACGAGGCCGAGTTTCATTTCGACGAGATGGCGGATCATGTCTTTATTAAGGCGCGTGAACATTTCCAGAGGGAGGGAGATGTTTTCTCCGACAGTCATGGAACTCCACAACGCACCGCTCTGGAAAAGGACGCCAAAGCGGCGATTCAGGGCTGTCCGATGACTGTCAGGGCCTGACCAGTAATCGTCGCCGTCCACGGAGTATTTCCCGCTCATAGGGCGGAGGAGGCCAACCATACTCCGCAGGATCGTGCTTTTACCGCAGCCGGAGCCGCCCATGATTGCGAAGATCGAACCACGCCGAACGTCGAGGGAAACATCGCTCTGGATGACCTTCGTGCCGTAGCCGATGGTGATGTCGCGCAGGGAAAGGAGGGCATCGTCTTCCGGTTTACGCGCTGTTTCTCTTGTCTGCCCGTCTGCCATCAGATGTCCAGTATGTTGGCGATGACGGCGAAAACAGCATCAAGTGCGATGACGCCGACGATGCCGACAACGACGGCGCGGGTGGCGGCCGTGCCGACATCAGCGGCACTGCGGCCTGCGCTGAGGCCGATCTGGCAGGAGGTCAGGCCGATCATGATGGCGAACACGATTGATTTCGCGAAACCGAATTCGAACTGATGCAGGTCGATGGCGCCGAGTGTCTGGTTGAGATAACCCGCACCGGTCACGTCAGGGAGCATGCCGGTGGCGACCACGTAGCCACCGATAATGCTCATGCCGCAGCCATAGAGATAGAGCAGCGGCATCATCAGCATGAGTGACAGAATCGACGGCAAAAGAATGTAGCTGGAAACGGGGATGCCGAAGACTCTCAGTGCGTCGATTTCCTCGTTACCGAGCATGGTAGCGATGCGGGCGGCGTAGGCACCACCGGTACGGCCGGCCATGATGATGGCGGTCATGACAGCGGAGAGTTCGCGGACACAGGCGATGCCGACGAGGTTGGCAACGTACATGTCGGCAGAGAATTTGCGAAGCTGCACGGCACCGACAAAGGCAAGAATGGCGCCTATGAGGAAGTTAACGACGCTGACGATGAGAAGCGCGGACGGTCCGGCATCGAAGATGTTCACGAACAGGTCACGCAGGCGCATGCCGCCATGCCCGGAAAGGGCTTTGATTGAGCCCCGTGCGGTCTCTGCACCCAGTTCTGTCAGGGCACCAACTTCCTGAAGTGTGTCGAGTGCGATGATGCCTGTGGTCTGCAGCGGGGCGAAGGGACGTTGCTGGTGTTTCGCCGGTGGTTCGGGCTCGGCGGGCAGCAGAGCGAAAAGGCGCTGCACGCCATCTGGTAGCTGGGCAAGATCGAAGGCCATGTTCGCTTTTGCGGCGGCCTGTTTCACTGTCCAGAGAAAGGAGACGAGGGAGGAATCCCATTGTCCAAGCCCGCTGACGTCAACATGAAGCGTCTGCGTGGCGGCAGCAGCATGAGATGGCGTCAGAGCGCCAGCCGGGATGGAGAGGGTCGCGCCGTCATCAATGGTCCAGCGCCCACGCACGACCAGGGTCGTGTCGTTTGCTTCAGACTTCACTGTCCATTCAGGAGGACTGTCGGCGCTGCTGTGGTCCGCCGGTGAGCTATTGGGTTCGTGGTCCGTCATTTTCGGAATGACTCTTAGGACAGGCGGACCCGGTTGGCCAGCATGACGTCCGGGCGGAAGCCGGACGCCCGGTTCCGATACGTTATCCGAAACGGTTAAACGCTAATTTATATGACAAATTATTTTTCCAAATATATGTCAAAAGATGTCCAGATACGCCTCTTATGCATGCGTGATTTACCGTTAAATCATACATAAGAGGGCGGTGCCTGGACATGAACGCAGCCTCCTGCACCTGCCCTGGACGGCGGCGTCGCAATGATTTCACAGGGTAAGGCAGATCAATGAATGCCATAGTCGTTACAGCACTGCGACGTCCCTACACGTTCGTCGTTCTTTCCATTCTTATTGTTCTGATGGGTTTTCTTTCGATCAGAAAGACGCCTGCGGACGTATTTCCGAACATCAGAATCCCTGCCATTGCGGTGGTATGGAGCTATTCGGGGATGCTTCCCGATGAGTTTGCCGGGCGCATCATGTACAATTTCGAGCAGGGTGTGACCTCTACGGTGGAGGGAATCGACCATATGGAGGCTGACTCCTTTTATGGTCGTGGAATTGTGAAAATATATTTCCAGCCAGGCACTGAGATCGGGGCTGCCGAGGCAGATGTGACGGCCATCTCGCAGACGGTGCTGCAACAGCTGCCGGAGCATATTGCCGCACCAATGATCATGAGGCTGGAGGCATCTTCGGTTCCTGTGATCTCGTTGCAGCTGACTTCGGACACAATGACGCCGTCGGATCTGTTCAAGCTGGCATTCATCCGAATGCGGTCTCTGCTGGTGACGATTCCGGGGGCTGTTGTGCCGCATCCTTATGGCGGCATGGACAGTTTCGTGATGATCGCGCTGAACCAGCAGCAGCTTCAGGCGCATCATCTTTCAGCGATGGATGTGCAGACTGCTCTGGACAGCCAGAACGTCGTGCGTCCGGCGGGTGATCAGAAGATCGGGCCGACGGACTGGATGGTACAGACCAACGCGACACCTCGAACGCTGGAGGACATTGCGGATATTCCGATCAAACGGGTCGGCAATGCGGTGGTTTATATTCGCGACGTTGGCGATGTGTATCGCGGCGGCCATCCGCAGACGAACAGCGTGATCGTCAAGGGTAAGCAGGCTGTCATCATGGTGGTGATGAAGAGCGGTGAGGCCTCGACGCTGGACGTGGTTAACGGCGTGAAGAAAATGATGCCGCGTCTGCAGGCGGTACTGCCGTCGACGGTGCATCTGAGCGTTCTTAATGACGCTTCGGGCTTTGTGATCGACTCCATTCATGACGTGATGAGGGAGATGGCGACGGCGGCGGCACTGACCGGGCTTGTCGTTTTGCTGTTTCTCGGGTCGTGGCGCTCAACGGTGATCATTGCGACTTCCATTCCCCTGGCCATTCTGTGCTCGCTGATTGCGCTGGGCTGGGCGGGGCAGACGATCAACGTGATGACGCTGGGCGGGCTGGCGCTGGCGGTTGGTATTCTTGTCGATGATGCCACGGTGATGATCGAGAACATCGACACGCATCTGGAGGAGGGCAAGGAGCTTGAGCCGGCGATTATCGATGCGGCCAATCAGATCGTTATTCCGACTTTTGTTTCGACCACCTGTATCTGCATTGTCTGGCTGCCGCTGTTCGGTCTGAGCGGTGTGGCGGGCTGGCTGTTCATGCCGATGGCTGAAGCAATCATCTTTGCGATGATCGCATCTTTCATTCTGTCGCGGACGCTGGTGCCGACGATGGCAAAATTCCTGCTGGCGGGACACATCCAGCCGGGACTTCATGGAGAGGAGCACGAGGCTCTGCCCCACGGGCAAAATGCTTTCACGCGGTTTCAGAAGGGGTTCGAGCGTAAATTCACGGCGTTCCGCGAGAGTTATCGCGGCTTGCTGGGACGGCTGATTGAGCGACGTCTGGCTTTTGTGGGAGTTTTTCTCGGAGTTTCGGTGCTGTCCTGCGGACTGTACTTTATCTCGGGCCGGGACTTCTTTCCGGAGATCAAATCCGACCAGTTGCAGATGCATATGCGTGCGCCGCTGGGGGCTCGCATTGAAGTTGCGGACCGGATTGCGGCGCTGACCGCCGACCGGATCGATGCGCTGCTACCGGGTAAAGTGCATGATGTTGTTGCCAACTGCGGCCTTCCCGAGGGGCCACATAACCAGGCGTTCATTCCGACGCCGACACTGGGCACGCAGGATTGCGATCTGACGATTACGCTGAACGATGAGGCGTCTCCTGTGTGGGATTACCGCGCCGTCCTTCGGAAAGGGTTGTCAGCGAGTTTTCCAGGCACGGTATTTACGTTCCAGCCTGCCGATCTGACGGCGAAAATTCTGAATTTCGGGTCACCGTCACCGATTGACGTAAAGATCGGCGGTCCTGATCTGGACGAGAGCTACAGATACGCACTGAAACTGGTGAACCGGTTGCGGAAGGTCACGGGGGCTGCGGATGTTTCGCTGCAGCAGACAATGAAGACGCCGACGCTGTTTGTGGAAGGTGATCGCAGCTTCGAGCAGGCGACCGGTGTGACGGAAGGGAACCTGGCGGATAACGAGCTGATGACGCTTGCGGGCAGCTCACAGGTCGATCCGCAATACTGGTACGACCCGAAAATGGGTGTGACGTTCACGCTGAATACCTACGTCTCTCAGGATCAGCTCACGCACTACAATGACCTGCTCACGATCCCGGTTGATAAAGGGGATGCTGATCCGTCGGGTAAATCGTTCCAGCTTCTGGGCGCGATGAGCCGGATTAAGGCAACGGGCACGCCGGGTGAGGTATCGCATTATAACTCGATGCCAGCGTTTGACATCTATGTGTCTGCGGAAGGCACCGATCTCGGGACGGTTCTGAAGGGCGTGCAGCGTGAGGTTGCTGCGACGGCGAAGGATGTGCCACGCGGGGCTGCTGTCGACATCGACGGACAGGCGACAACGATGAGCAGTGCTTACGCGGAACTGCTCGGCGGCCTCATGGTGTCGATCGTGCTGATTTATCTTCTTATTGTCGTCAACTTTCAGTCCTGGCTTGATCCGTTCATCATCATCTCGGCCCTCCCTGGCGCGCTGGCGGGGATTGCCTGGAGCCTGTTCCTGACGCGCACGCATCTGTCAGTACCTGCGCTGACGGGGGCGATCATGTGCATGGGCACGGCGACGGCGAACTCGATCCTGGTTGTGTCCTATGCCCGTGAACGTCTGGAGATTCACGGCGAGCCACTACGGGCAGCGCTGGAGGCAGGTTACGGGCGTATTCGTCCGGTGATCATGACGGCCAGCGCGATGATTGTCGGCATGGTGCCGATGTCGATCAGTAACTCGCAGAATGCGCCTCTGGGTAAGGCAGTGATTGGTGGTCTGATTGTGGCCACGATCTCGACCCTGCTGTTTGTGCCCTGTGTTTACGCAATTTTCTACAGCCGCAAATCTTCCCGTAAGGAGACAGTCTGATGGCGCGCTCAACCGGTCATCATCCCGCCCTGCTCGCTGGCGTGTGCGTGCTTGCACTCGCTTCCGGCTGGATCGTGATCTCGCGTATTCATGAATCGAAAAGTCTGCGTGAACTGACGGCACATAATGCCATCCCCGATGTGGAGGTCATCACATCGCAGCCGGGAGCGAAGACGCTGACGCTGACTCTTCCGGGGACGATCGATGCCTGGTATCAGGCACCGATTTATCCGCAGGCATCCGGGTATGTGAAGATGTGGTATAAAGATTTCGGTGCTGAAGTGAAGGCTGGCGATGTTCTGGCTGATGTGAATGCACCGGGTCTGGATGCTCAGTATCAGCAGGCGAAAGCAGACTACGAAGCGACAGCAGCGAAGTATAACCTGACGGTTGTGAGCGCGGCACGCTGGCATGCGATGGCGCAGTCTCAGGCTGTTTCGGGGCAGTCGGTTTCAGTTGCCGATGCCAACAGGAAATCCGGTTATGCGGAGATGGAAGCGGCGCAACATAATGTAGATCGTTTTGAGGCGCTGGAGAAGTTCAAGTCGGTTGTGGCACCGTTCGATGGCATCGTGACGTCGCGTGACATTAACGTCGGCGATTACGTCAGCGCAGGTGGTGGCGAGCACAGCGCATCCGGGGAAGCGAACCAGATTTTTACGGTCTCCGACATTCACAGCATGCGGCTCTTTGTGTCTGTTCCGGAGGTTTTTTCCTACATCCTCAAACCTGGCATGACGGCAACAGTCTCCGTGCCGCAGTTTCCCAACCACACATTCGAGGCAAAGTTTTTAACGGTGGCGAAGGGCTATGACCCGAACACGCGCACCGCAGTCACGGAGTTTACGATCGACAATCCGGATCATCTGCTGTGGCCAGGAACATTTGCTTCAGTTCATCTGACGGCACCTGCGGAGAGTGGAGTGCAGAGGATTCCGACGTCCACGCTGGTGTTTGAAGAGAAGGGGATGCAGGTCGCGATTGTCGACAACACGAACCATGTGCATTTCCGCAATATTCAGGTCGGGCGGATGGCCGATACGAGAACGGATGTAATTTCAGGGATTCAGCCGGGGGATCGTATTATCCGTAATCCGCCGGCTGATTTGCTGGAGGGGCAGGAAGTTCGCGTGGTGGTGCCTGAAAAGGGGTATGAGCAGGACGACCAGGAGATCGAGGGATGAGAGTGTCTCTGATGGCTCCGGCGCGGAGCGGGACGGGGCGCGTTGTCTCTGCGGTGATCGGTCTTTCCGGGATGCTGATGCTGTCCGGGTGCGATCTGGCTCCGGCTTATCAGACTCCTCATTTCGTTGTCCCGGATAGCTGGAGCGGGCAGTCGCCATTTGCGAGGGCGACGCCTGCAGATATGCAGTTGCCGTCGGACTGGTGGCATCTCTTTGGTGATCCGGAACTGGATGCGCTGGAAGAGAAAGCGATTGCGCAGAACGCAGATCTTCAGGCAGCGGCGGAGCGGTTTACGCAGGCACGGTCGCTGGTCATGAAGGCGCGGGCTGATCTGCTGCCGCATTTCGGGATGGCGTTTGGAGCGTCTGACAATAAGCAGTCAGCGGACGCTCTGTTCCGGTATAAGGGGGCTATTACGCAGACAGATGAATTTTATGGCGGTCTGGCATCCTGGGAGCCCGATTTCTGGTCAGAGATCCGCAATCAGGTTCGGATGAGCAAATATGCGGCGCAGGAGAAGGCGGCAGATTTTGCCGGAGCGCGGCTAAGCATCGAGGCTGATCTGGCCAGCGATTATGTCGCGTTGCGTGGGTATGATGCGCAGGAGGCGATTTATCGCCGATCCATCGCGTATTTTCAGAAGGCGGTGGATATGACTCACACGCAGCTGGTCAATCAGGCAGCGCCGCGTCTGGATCTCGCAAGGGCGCAGAATCAGCTTTATGTGACACAGGCGGCGGAGCTGGATCTGCGGGCGCAGCGCGAGGTGACGGAGCATGCGATTGCGATCCTGACCAATACGGCGCCGGAAAGTTTTCACATTGAGCCACAGGATGAGTTCAGATTTCGTGATATCGATGTGCCGACAGGAATGCCGTCTGAACTGTTGCAGCGCCGGCCCGATATTGCTTCTGCCGAAAGGGTGATGGCGCAGGCGAACCGGTCGATCGGCGTGGCGCGGGCAGCGTTTTATCCACATATTTCGCTGAATGCGGATGGAGGTTTTCACGCCAACGGGTTCGATCTGGCGAAACTGGCGAACAGTATGTGGTCATATGGCGCGACGGCATCGATGCCGATCTTTGAGGGCGGCTTGCGACGGGCTTCGCTGCAGTATTCGTGGTCGGCTTATCGGGAGACACGGGATGATTATCGTTCGACGGTGCTTTCGGCATTTCGCGAGATTGAGGATGAGTTGTCGCGGACGCGGCTTCTGCGGGCTGAAGATGCCCGGCTGAAGCAGGCTGTCGGGACGGCGCTGGACATGCAGGACATGACGATGACGCTGTATAAAGGAGGTGTTTCCGATTATCTGTCCGCGATTGTGGCGCAGGAGGCTGCGCTGGATTCCCGGATTTCTGAAGTGCAGGTGGCGGCGCGGTCTGTGCAGGCGACGGTCGGGCTGATTCGGGCGCTGGGTGGGGGCTGGAATCAGATACAGCTGCCGACGCCGGACCAGACGATGACATTCGATCCTTTGCAGTATAACGGCCTGCGATATCCGAAGCCGGCTGGCGGGATCGGCGCACAGGCACCGGAAGGATATGAGAATCTGGTGACGGGGATTCGGTAAAGAAAAAACCGTCTCGCGACACAGGATCGGGCGTTCGTCTGTTTCTGACTACGTCCGTCCTGCGTGTGACTGCAGGCTGCGCATTCGCTGCCGGACTAATGTCCGGCTCAGTCGTGACGTGGACACGCATCGCTACAGCTCCAACGTTTCCGTGAGGGACTGAGCGCATCGCCTCAATAAGGTCAAAACCCGTATATCCTGCTGCGGGAACGTAGTGCAGACTCGTTGCGGCAATGGATGCCTAGTTACATTTGTAGCGGGTATCCGTTTGCGTGAAATGCGAGAGCTTCCGGGTAATCTGCAAGGCTCGCTGTGACCTGGATTTTTCCTGCGAGCAGTCGCTGTCGACCGGCACTGGTAATCCAGCATGATATCAGGGTTTTTTGTGATGATCTTGTCGAGGACACGATAAAATTCGATCCCGATATATCGACGATTCTTTGCGCCAAAGCTGATGTAGTGACGTGGGTTCTTGCATTGGCCACGCAACCGGAGAGGCTCAAACAAATACTGCTGAGAGCAGCGGATGTCCCGAAACGTCTCACCACGTCAATATTCTGTTTGTGTCTCTGAACTGGATGGTATCAGCCAAAATATATCCGGAGACGCATGGACGACTATTTTTTATTCCGGGCTCCGGGAATGAAGTTCCAGGCGAGCGCAGTCAGCAGCGTGGTGCTCAGGCTGGCGATCAGTGTCATGCGCTGAGAGGAATCGATGGCCATAGCGATGACGACAATCAGGACAGCGGCAATGGTCAGGTAGTTGGCGGCCGGGAAGAGGGGAACGGAATTGAAGGACCATGGCGTGCCCGAGGTTTGCGCGGCCTGTTTCATGCGCAGATGAGCGATGACGATCATCAGATAAATGAACAGCATGACGGCACCGGTCGCGCCGACGAGGAAAGCGAAGACAGTTCCCGGGGCAAGGACGGACGAGAAGGCTGCGAGCAGGCCGATGATCCCGGAGACGGTCACGGCAGTTCGGGGCGCGCCAGTTCTAGAGACGGAGGCAAACATGCCGGGGGCTTCGCCGTGGCGGGCGAGGTTGCGAAGGGTTCGGGCGGTGACGAAAAGCGAGGAATTGAGACAGGAGATGACGGCGCTGAGCACGACGAGGCGAATGAGGATGGCAGCACCGGGAACACCCATGACGTCCATCGCAAGAACGAAGGGCGACTGGCCGGGAGCTATTTCGTTCCAGGGTTTAATACTGAGGATGAGAAGAAACGAGGTAATGTAGAAAACGGTGATGCGGGTGCCGGTGGTGCGGGTGACGCGGGAGAGATTGCGGGGCGCATCGTGGGATTCGGCTGCGGCAATGGTGGCGATTTCGCAGCCAACCATGGAGAAAAGGACGGTGGGGAGAACGGCGGCGAGCGCGCCGATACCATGGGGCAGGATGCCGCCATGGCCGGAAAATGTCGCCAGCGGGGTGGGGTGTCCGCCGAGAATGCCGCACAGGTAAAGGATGCCGAGCGCGCAGAAGCCGACGATACTGACCACTTTGATGAGAGAGAGCCAGAACTCGAATTCGCCGAAGACGCCGACAGCAGTGAGGTTGATCAGGATGATCGCCATGACCAGAAAGGCAGCCACAAGCCAGACGGGAAGACTGATCCAGTCCTGGAGGAGGATGGCGCCGGCGATGGCTTCGCTGCCGACAGTGACGACCCAGAAGCCCCAGTAGAGCCAGCCGGCGACAAAGCCGGCACGGGGGCCGCAGCCTTCGCGGATGTAGTCGACGAAAGAGCCGAGGCCTGGGCGGGCGATAAGCATTTCGCCCAGCACGCGCATGACCATGACAACCAGCGCACCTGTGAAAACGAAGGTAAACAGAACACCGGGTCCTGCGCCGGCGATGGCAGCGCTGCTGCCGACGAAGAGACCCGCACCGATGACCCCGCCGAGAGCGATCATAGCGATGTGTCGGGTTTTGAGCTGACTGATGGAATTATGAGGAGCGCTGGCCGGAACGGCAGAAGGCGGACTGACTGGATGCACGCTGGGGAAACCTCGCTGACCCTGTTCGGTCTGATCTGTTGTTGCTCCAGACTGCCGGAGGGGAGGAACAGGCGCAATATGTTTCGAAACCGGGATGGATTTGCGTGACTCGCGTGAGAGTGCGCTCATGGCTATAGAACATGGCCAAAGAACTCTGAGAGACCGCAGGGCAGGGAAACGGCTGATGGCACAGAAACCGACCGTCTTCATTGACGGAGAAGCAGGCACAACGGGGCTCGGGATACGCGAGCGTCTGCTCTCGCTGCCAGTGCAGATCCATTCGGTTGATCCCCGGCGACGCAAAGACCCCGAGGCGCGGGCAGATGCGATGGCGGCGTGTGATCTTGTCGTGCTTTGTTTGCCTGATAAAGCTTCGCGCGAAGCTGTCGGTATGATCGACAGCATGGCTGCGTCAGGCGGTCGCACTCCGAAGGTGCTTGATGCCAGCACGGCATTCCGGACATCTTCCGACTGGGCTTATGGTTTTCCTGAGTTGTCATCCGATCAGCCGGAAATCATTCGTCAGGCGGCCCGTGTCTCCAATCCCGGATGCTATCCCACAGGTGCCATCGCATTGCTGAGACCGCTGATCGATGCGGGTGTTGTTCCATCTGATTTTCCTGTCGCAATCAATGCGGTCAGCGGATACACCGGCGGCGGACGGGGCATGATTGAGGAACAGGAGCGCGATGGCGGTCCACCGTTTCTGCTGTATGGCCTTGGCCTTGCACATAAGCATATTCCGGAGATCGAACGGCATGCCGGCCTTACACGCCGGCCACTTTTCGTGCCGTCTGTCGGACATTTCCCGCGAGGAATGATCGTTTCTGTCCCGCTTCATCTCGATCTGCTGAATCGAAATGCACGTGCGGAAGATCTGAAGCGAATTCTGGAAGAATATTATTGTGACTCTGCTTTTATCAGTGTCTGCGAGGCAGAAAGCACGCTGATCGCTGATGCTCTTGCCGGCTCGGACAAGATGGAGCTTCGGATTCATTGCAACGCACAGCATCAGCATATTGTACTGACGGCCCGGCTTGATAATCTCGGGAAAGGCGCTTCAGGAGCTGCTATTCAGAATATCGCACTGATGCTCGGAGTTTCGCCTGATTAAGTATTGCGTGGCATTTTTAAAGGTCCGGTTTCTCAGGACATGTCTTTTTATATCATCCGGACCAGGTCTCTCGCGATCGGACAGCAAAACGATACTGAAACTTTACGTTTATAAAGACTGTCTTTTTGCATAATGGCACCGATGATTTTCGGTTTCAAAGGCATCGTTTATGAACTGATTACTCTCATAAGCGATGATGAAGCGACGCCGGTTTCAATGGTCGGACAAAAGCTGGCGCCGATATCCTGAAGAAAACGGTCACTTCATGGGTGAAAGCATGGATATCGGCGCACATGTCGCTGCGATCGTTACCGGCCGGGTATCTCTGGATATTACGATCCGGGTGCACGATAGCCGTAATCCGCTTTTTCTGCCCCGTGTGGTTGTACGCCGTTTCCGGAGTTTGCGACGACATCGGCACGAACTTATTTTATTCGCCGGAAAGAGAATTCTGCTGGCCCTGAGCGGGTTTGTTCAGGCAGCATCCGAAAGAACCGAAATCGGATTGCTGCCTGACTGAGTAACGCTGCCACTGTTTGTGCCACCCGGAATATGTTCCAGCGCGCGTTGGCCTGCTTCCTGGAAACGGGCATGGCTAAATTCCTTCAGTACATGTGCCCGGGCTGTTGCGCCGACGGTTTCGAGGCGTTCCGGTTGCTGCAATATTCTGATGAGTGCTTCAGCCAGCGCATGAGGGTCTTCGGGAGGAACTTTCCAGCCCGTGACATCATCGATCACAGAATGTGACAGCTCTCCGACGGATGAGGCAAGAACGCCCAGACCTGCCTGCATGGCTTCGTGCGCAGCGATGCAAAATCCTTCGCGGCGTGAGGGTTGCAGATAAAGATGCTGATGAGCGAGAAAATCCTGTGTGTCAGTGACAAAACCGTCCAGACGAAGGCAGCTCAGACCAGCATTTCTGATCGTTTCAAGCAGGCAGGCTTTCTCTTTCCCCTGGCCACCGATGGTGATCTCGAAAGGCGGCAGGATATCCCGCGGGAGCAGGCGTAATGCTTCGCACAGAACATCGTAGCCCTTGGCGGGATGCAGGCGGCCCAGAGAGCCGATGCGGATGATCTCTCCCCGCCGCCACGGGCGAGTTTGCAAAGCGTCCGAAGAGACTGAAAAAATTGGCCAGCAACTGACGCGTTCATCAGGCAGGGACAGGCGCTCTCGAGTCAGGGTGGCTACGAATGCTGAATCGGCAATCCAGTGGCAGGACAACTGTCGTGTCAATTTCAGAAGAGCAAGGTTTTCACGCTTAAGATAGGCGTTGTGCTGCCAGCTTACGACAGGAATGCTTTGCTGAAGTCCAACCAGCTGACCGAGCAGAGTAGAACGCGTAAGAGAGGTCCAGATATGCGTGGGAGCCAGTTTTCTCACTTCGTGGCTGAGCCATCGCAGAGCGCCGAGATGATCTTTCTCACCACCTTCGCGGGTTATGACGTTAAATCCGGTACTGACCAGCCAGCTTTCTGCCTGACGATCGCGCGGTGTCAGAGCAAGGACGGTCACTGAATGGCCGCAGGCCTGCAAAAATGAGGCGACAGGTTTCAGACCGGCTACTGCACCGCCACCTTCGAGAGAGTTGATGACGTAGGCGATGCGCATAACAACACTCCGCCAGCCCGATATCGGTACTGGTATGTGTGACGATACCGCGAGTGTCCGAAAAGCTTCTGTGAGATCAGAACTCAGGGAAACAACCCGCACCGGGAGCTGGTGTGGTTGCCGCAGGGCGCAGGGCTTGCCCGGTGCGCGCTAACATTGCAGCCGGAATGTGAAGTAGTAGTGCGTTTCAGTGTCGAAGCATGTCTGGTGTATGACATAAATCCTCAGGCAACCATGCGGGTTTGTGCAGGTGCGTCCGAGGTGACTCAAGGTCATTTCGGGCAATCTGCCAGTGTGCTCGTGATCGGGATCTTTCCCCGTATGCTGGTTGCTGGTAAAGAGACCCCTGTTGCGAGAGTGGCGGAATGGTAGACGCAGTCGACTCAAAATCGACCGCCGCAAGGCATGGGGGTTCGAATCCCCCCTTTCGCACCATTCAGTCCGGACGGGTCATGACAGTCACCGCATCGCCAGCCTCCACTCCTCTTCGCAAGCCCGATACCCGGCCCGCGAATCCCAATTTTTCTTCCGGTCCCTGCGCCAAGCGACCAGGCTGGACGATTGAGTCGCTTTCCGGGGCGTTTCTCGGGCGCTCTCATCGTTCACCGGAAGGGCGGGCACGCCTCAGGGAAGTCATCGACCGGTCAGCGAAAATTCTTGGGATGCCAGCAGGCTGGCGCCTTGGGATTGTTCCGGGGTCAGATACCGGAGCGGTTGAAATGGCATTGTGGTCTCTTCTCGGAACCCGATCCGTTGACGTTCTGGCTTTTGAAAGTTTTTCAGCGACCTGGGCGACTGATATTACGGCACAACTTGGCCTTGATGCTCGTGTGCTGAAGGCTGATTATGGTCAGTTGCCTGATCTTTCCGTCGTTGACTGGTCACGGGATGTGGTGCTTGCCTGGAACGGGACGACATCCGGCGCACGCTTCCCGGATGACGCCGCCATTCCGGCGCAGCATGATGGTCTGGTGATTTGTGACGCAACATCGGCTGCGTTTGCGATGGATATCCCCTGGGACAGACTCGATGTCGTTACCTGGTCCTGGCAGAAAGCACTGGGTGGCGAAGCCGCGCACGGTATGCTGGCTCTGTCGCCGCGTGCGGTTGCCCGTCTGGAGGCTTATCCGTCGCCGCGACCGCTGCCGAAAATATTTCGCCTGACCTCGAAAGGGAAACTTATTGAGGGCATTTTCAGGGGAGACACGATCAATACACCTTCCATGCTCTGCGTTGAGGACGCGATCGACAGCCTGAAATGGGCGAAAGAGGCAGGTGGATTGCAGGCACTTAAAGAGCGGAGCCAGGCAAACCTTGCGGCGGTGGCGAAATGGCAGGCATCTTCGGACTGGGCCGGTTTTCTTGCTGAAGAAGCCGGCATTCGCTCCGGCACATCAATCTGTCTGCGTATTACGGCCCCCTGGTTCATGGCACTTGATGCAGAGACACAGACAAAGGCGGCGAAGCGCATTGCCGCATTGCTGAATGATGAAGGTGTAGCATTCGACATCGCAAGTTATCGCGATGCTCCGCCAGGGCTGCGGATCTGGGGTGGAGCTACGATTGAATTGAGCGATATTGAGGCGCTTCTTCCCTGGCTGGACTGGGCCGAATCTGTAACTCGTTCTGAATTTTCCGGCTGATGAACGTAGTGTTCAGAACGGTAAAACTGTTTCTGAATTAATAAAGATTGGGATTGAGCGGCATCACAGGCGCCGTGCCCGTTCCGGAAAACCGGACGACAAATTCCGGAATCTGTATGTGCGAGATGCTGGTTCGCAGGGGCTCGACGACCATGTAATTTCTGTGGTCATGATCAGGATGCCGGACTTAGGAAGACATCTGAAAACAGGTTATTATTGCAGGGCAGTGGCGCAAGCCGTCATAATGGATGGTGGACTGCGGTGACGAGTGGATCCTGTTCGATAATCGCACAGCTATGATCCTGGAGTTCTTCTGCCGAGCCGCGATCCTTACGTAGCGGTTCGGCAACATCGTCTAAAATCAGGAAACCCTGGCGATTTCCACCGAATTTTTCTGGCACGACTGCCAGCGTGTGGTGACCCATTTCATGCTCCGGATCCCTGAGCGAGCGGGCCAGCAGGAGAAATGGCTTCACCCCGGCGAGGGATGAAGCCTCTACACGCATGGCGCGGTAAGGATGTCCAAGCAGAGGAGCGGGAAGGGGAGCCCAGTCATTTCCCACTCTGTCACGCATATAATAGAGAGCGACTTTCACCTCAGGCCGGATGCATTCGACATGAATATGCAACTGATTCTGCGATCGCCCGTCCTGTGAATTGATTGCCAGCGCCACATCCTCTCGCGGCAGCTGCACTCCATATCCTTCGCCGACTCGTGTGGCCTGCGTCCAAGCATGAGCGAAATAATCAGGAGTGCGGAGATCGCGCAAAGCAGGCGCTTCCATGCCAGGAACGCGGTCAGTCGGAATCAGCAGATACTGGGATTTGCCTTCAATACTCTTCAGGACCGCAATCCGATGAGGCATGTCCATAACGGTACAGGGGCCGACATTTCCCTGAGAACCCGTTTGCAGAGCACATCGCTCATGCACGATATGCCACAAAGCATCCGGATTCGCTGCCTTTGCGATCGGGGAGAAAATCAGCACCAGGCATGCGCCCGCAAAAAACAGCTTCAATGAAGTCAAGCTATCCCCATTTCCGGCAATCATACCGGGAATTGATGCAGGTGAGTTTCCATCTCCTGATATCGTTAATCATCTCCTTTGAATTCGTCACGTTCTGATTCCGGTGCGGAGGGTTTTCAGATCAGCACCAGGAAACCGGTTTCTGCCGATGCCGGGTTGAACTGAGCTCTGGCCAGGGTGGCATGGCCGATGCGCAACGTGCCCTGCATTATTGCCGGCATCATGCTGGTATCCTCAGATTGATACGCATGTTGCCTCGCCAGAGATCAGTCGGGACCACTCTTCACGCAGAATAGTGTCTACCGCAGACATATCGGTGGCGATCCCCAGCTTTTGCAGACTTGTGACTCCGTATTCTGTGATTCCACACGGCACGATTCCCTCGAATGCCGAGATATCCGGATCCACATTCAGTGAAATTCCGTGCCAGCTTACCCACCGCGTAACCCGCACACCCAGGGCCGCGATCTTTGCTTCGGTCCCGGTTCGCGGGTCAACAACCCAGACACCGATACGCCCGTCACGGCGTTCTCCCTTTACGCCAAAGCGGGCCAGAGTCGCGATAATCCAGGCTTCCAAAAAACAGACATAGGCACGGAGATCCCGCGGCGGAACCGGGCCATGCTGCTGTGAGAGATCAAGCATCAGATAGGCCACCCGCTGGCCGGGACCATGATAAGTCCATTGCCCCCCGCGACCGGCCGGATAGGTCGGATATCCGCGAGGGTTAAAGAGATCAGTCTCTTTTGCTGATGTTCCTGCGGTGAACAGCGAAGGGTGTTCAAGGAGCCAGATTCGCTCCTGCTTATTGTCCGCACGAATCCCCCGGATGATTTTCTCCATCCGGCCAAGAGCGACCGGATAAGGGACAAATCCGTCGGATCGTTCCCACAAAACCGACCTGCCACCGCCGTCGATCTCATCGCGGAATACCGGATCGAATTCTTCTTCACGAATCGTAAGTTCTGCCGTTGCAGCCTGGTCAGTCATGGGTTATACGCCCCTCCACTCCTCCGGTATCACTCAGATGGTGCCGGTTGTCACGGGCGGCCGTGGCGGAATGGTAGACGCGCAAGCTTGAGGTGCTTGTGGGGGAAACCCTGTGGAAGTTCGAGTCTTCTCGGCCGCACCAGTGATCCTTTTTCGGGACACAGTCTTTATTTAAAATCGTTGTCTGTAATGCGGCATCGGGGCGGAATGCTCTGACCGCAGGTCAGATCAGCATTGCTAACGATATGTTAGCATTCGCTGCGTTTTTAATTCCCCTCGCCACTAGAACGAAATGATAAGACCGATCTACAGTCGCGCATCCGCTTTGGGTGTGTGCCTGTCGTGCGCCCTGTTTACCGCATCATGGATGAAGGTACCATTTCGTGACAAAGCCTTTACGTAAAGCCGTCCTGCCAGTTGCCGGTCTGGGCACCAGATTCCTTCCGGCCACCAAGGCCATGCCAAAGGAAATGCTGCCTGTCGTGGACAGGCCCCTCATACAATATGCGGTCGACGAAGCGCGTGCGGCAGGGATCGAAGAGATCTGCCTGATCACCGGTCGCGGCAAAGATTCTCTGATCGACTATTTCGATGTTGCGTTCGAACTCGAATACACGCTCCGCGAGCGCAATAAGGTCGAGGCGCTCAAAGCCCTTGAGCCCAGCAGCATCGAAGCTGGTTCGCTCATTGCCGTGCGCCAGCAGGAACCGCTTGGCCTCGGGCACGCTATCTGGTGTGCCCGCAGCTTCATCGGTGACGACCCGTTCGCTATTCTTCTGCCTGATGATATCGTGCAGTCCGGCGTTCCCTGCCTCAAACAGCTGGCTGACGCCTATTATGAAACCGGCGGCAGTGTGGTGGCAGTTGAAGAAGTGCCGCGCGAGCACACCAACCGCTACGGCATCCTCAAGCCTGGCAAGGATGACGGCAAGCTCGTCGAGATCACCGGTCTGGTGGAAAAGCCGAAGCCGGAAGACGCGCCTTCAAATCTGTCCATTATTGGACGCTACGTGCTGACCCCTGAAATCATGCCCTTCCTGGCTCTGCTGGAAAAAGGCGCGGGCGGCGAAGTGCAGCTGACAGATGCGATGGCAAAGACGATCGGTAAAACGCCATTCCACGGTCTGCGCTATGAAGGTAAGCGGTTCGATTGCGGAAACAAGATCGGCTTCCTCGAAGCACAGATCGCTTTCGCGCTTGAGCGCCCCGAACTGGCGGATGATGTTCGTACATTTCTGAAGAAATATGACGGAGCCGCATCATGAGCTTTAAACATACTTTCGAGCAGACAAGCCTCCGTGAGTACGACATCCGTGGCATCGTCGGAAAGACGCTGGATGTCGAGGACGCCTATGCAATCGGCCGTACCTTCGCGAGCATCGTGATCGGTAATGGCGGAAAAACCGTCGTCATTGGTTATGATGGACGGCTTTCATCTCCTGCACTTGAAGAGGCGCTGGTGAATGGTGCGGTTGCGTCAGGTGCGGATGTCATTCGCATCGGCCGCGGACCGACTCCGATGCTGTATTTTGCTTCCGTCACGCTGAAAGCAGACGGCGCCATTATGGTGACAGGCAGCCATAATCCGGCGAATTATAACGGCTTCAAGATGATGCTGGCCGGCAAGCCTTTCTTTGGCGAGCAGATCCGGCATCTGGGGCATCTGTCGCATACAGGTGAAGTCGTGCCTGAGGCGAAGGGCACGGTTAAAACCATCGATATCAAAGAACAGTACCTCACGCGCCTGCTCAAAGATTACGATGGCGGCGATCGTAAACTGAAGGTTGTCTGGGATAACGGCAACAGTGTCGCCGGCGACGTGCTTAAGGATCTGCTGGTTAAGCTGCCAGGTGAGCATATCATCCTGAACGGCGAAGTTGACGGTAACTTCCCCGCTCATCATCCGGATCCGACAGTGGCCAGCAACCTGGCGCAGCTCATTGATGTCGTGAAAAAGGATAAGGCTGACCTCGGCATTGCTTTTGACGGCGATGCGGATCGTATCGGTCTTGTTGATGACAAGGGCGAGATTCTCTGGGGTGACCAGATCCTCGTTCTGCTGGCGCGTGATGTGCTGAAGCAGCATCCGGGCGGCACGATCATTGCCGATGTGAAAGCAAGCCAGGTGCTCTTCGACGAGGTGAAGAAGGCCGGTGGTGAGCCGCTGATGTGGCGCACGGGCCATTCGCTCATCAAATCGAAGATGGCAGAAACGAAATCGCCGCTGGCAGGCGAGATGTCGGGTCACATCTTCTTTGCCGATAAATGGTATGGCTTTGATGATGCAATCTATGCCGCGATCCGCGTGCTTGGTATTGTTGCCCGCATGAAGGAGCCGCTCTCCGCGTTCCGTGAGGCTCTGCCGGCAACGATTTCTACCCCGGAAATCCGGTTTGACTGCGATGATCATCGCAAGTTCAAAGTGATCGAGGAGGTGGCTGAGCGTCTCCGTAAAGATGGTGCTGACGTTTCCGAGATTGACGGCGTGCGTGTGAATACACCCGATGGATGGTGGCTGCTGCGTGCCTCCAATACCCAGGCTGTTCTCGTTGCCCGTTGTGAGGGCAAGAGCACACAGGGGCTGGAGAATCTCAAGCAGGCTCTGACTGTGCAGCTTGAGAAGTCCGGGCTTGAGAAGCCTGATTTCTCCGGTGAAAACGCGGGTCACTAACTGCTCGCATGACGGAGCGGAAACACCATGTCAGATCAGGGTGCTTTCCGCTCCTTTCTCGAGCCTGGTCAATGGGTGATACACCCTGATCATCCCGAATGGGGTACAGGCCAGGTTCAGTCTGCTATCGGCTCGCGGGTAACCGTAAATTTCGAGCATGCCGGCAAAGTCACAATCGACGCCAGAATTGTGACTCTTGAGGTGTCCTGAGAAAATTCCGCCAGCATGCCGGCGATGAGCGGTCTGAACAGACCACTGTAATGCTCTGATTTTCAAATAAATATTTCATCTTCAGCCTGACCGTCATGTCCGCATCATTCATTATTCTGACAGACGTGCCGTGCGTCGCCTGAGCCTTCACCTGCGTCCAGGTTTTGCGCTATACAGTACTAATGCAGTCCAGTTTGATCGACAGAAGTGGCAGACACATTTCCTATCTCCGGGTTTCGGTGACGGACCGGTGCGATATGCGCTGCGTGTACTGCATGGCCGAAGATATGGTGTTTCTGCCGCGCCAGGACGTACTCGATTTTGATGAACTTGAGCGACTATGTGCGATTTTTATCCGTCGGGGCGTCCGGCGGATCCGGCTGACGGGAGGCGAACCTCTCGTTCGGCGGGGTATTGATGATTTCGTTGGCCGGATGGGACACTGGCTTCAGTCAGATAACAGCCATTTCGATACCCGGGGCAAACTTGATGAACTGACTCTGACAACAAATGGGAGTCAGCTTCCCGCACATGCCAGGGCTCTGGCCGATGCCGGCATCAGGCGAATCAACGTCAGTCTCGATTCTCTCAACTCAGACCGTTTTGCACGAATCACGCGTCGTGGTCGTCTTGACCAGACATTGCGTGGCGTCCGGGCCGCCCGCGAAGCAGGCCTGTCGGTCAGGATCAACACCGTAGTGATGGCCGGTGTGAATGACGATGAGCTCGATGATTTCATTCGCTGGTGTGGAGAAACCGGCGCGGATTTGTGCCTGATTGAAACCATGCCTATGGGGGAGACAGGAGAGGATCGTCGCCAACACTATCTTCCCCTGTCTGACATCAGACGCGACCTGTCGCGGCGCTGGACACTGGAGGCGACAGATGTCCGCACAGCCGGCCCGGCGCGTTACGTGCGGATCGCGGAAACCGGGCACCGACTAGGGTTCATTACCCCGCTTAGTCATAATTTCTGTGAGACCTGTAATCGCGTCAGGTTGTCCTGCACCGGCCAGCTTTATACCTGCCTCGGTTCTGAAGACGCCACAGATCTCAGAGGCATCATGAGGGATGGTGGTTCGGATGATGACATCCATACTGCTATTGATGTTGCCCTTGCTCATAAGCCTGCACGTCATGATTTTCTTATTTCTGATCAAAACGGGACCGTGCAGGGACCAGCGCGCCATATGAGTGTGACTGGCGGCTGAATTCGTCGCAAAAAACAGACGCAGGCAGGTTGTCTGAGTGTTGACGCTTCATTTACTGGAAATGACATTGCTTCCATAAACTGTTGGTGAGACGGAATTCGCTGTTTTTCAACGAATCCCGTGTTTCATGTCGGCTAAGCGGTGGGCAACGAGGCCAGGAATGAATGAAATCAGTAAAGTCAGTTCGGAAATCGGGGAGGTCGTTGAGCGTTCACTGGAGCAGATTGAGCAATCTCTTGATGCCCGAATTGTTCTTGCCATGGATTCTGGTCTCCGTGGCAAGGGCACACCGACCCTGGATAGTCCTCATTGTATTCGTTTCGTTTATATTCACGCTCTTGACTGGTATCTGCGCCTGACGCCGGGTGCTGATCATGTTCAGCTTCCGGTCTCGAATGATTTTACGCTGACGGGATGGGACATTGGTCGCCTTCTGAAAACCATGAAGACAGGGGCGACTGACGAAACGGCATGGCTCCGAAGTGCCGTTATTTACCGGGCAGACGCAGATGTTCTGGCTCGCCTCCAAAATCTGCTGGCCAGAAGATGGCAGCCGGCACTGGAATTCCGGCAGGAACTAGGTCACGCGAAGAAACTTTTTGGTGGATGGGGGCTCGGGACCAATACGACGAGCAGCGATTTTATAGCGGCAATGCGGGCTATTCTGGCTGCAAGGTGGATTGCCGAAGGCCATGGTCCCGTTCCAGGAAACATTACCGGACTTTGTCACGATCTGAACGAAGAATTGCGTAATGAGATCAATGTCCTGCTGCAGGCGAATGCGACAACACCAAAGGGCTCTGTGGTGCCACCTGCACCACAATCTCAGGTGTTTTTTCTTTCTGAACTCCAGCGCCTTAAAGACGTTCATCTCGAAGAAAGCGCACAGACGGAAAATCTGCCGTTCGACCGCCTGTATGCCGAACTAGTGCGTCGCTTTGGCTGAGTCTCTCCTGATCCTGGTCATTTGAAGGCTGGGCGATCTCGTTCAGACTGATCGTTGTGGAGAGGCTTTTCGCCTTACGGAGCGTATGGCTCCATTTGCGTGTCATTACTGGAAAAGAAGGAAACTCTGATGACGCAGAGCATCGAGACAATCACGATTCCGGGTCTGCCATTTCCGGCATCACGGATCGCGCTGGGAACCTGGGCGATCGGAGGATGGATGTGGGGCGGACCGGACGACGAGAATGCCATAAAGACGGTTCATGAGGCGCTGGAGCTTGGTCTCAACCTCATCGATACAGCCCCGGTCTATGGTTTTGGTCATTCTGAGGAGGTCGTTGGAAAAGCTGTTGAGGGCAGAAGGGATAAAGTTCTTCTTGCAACCAAGCTTGGCCTCAACTGGAAAGATGGGAAAGTTTTTCGTGACAGCCATCCGGAACGACTGCGGCAGGAAGTTGAAGACTCGCTGAAACGACTGAGAACCGATCATATCGACCTCATTCAGGTGCACTGGCCAGACCCGAAGGTCAGCATCGCGGACGTCGCGCGGACACTCGAGGATCTCAGAAAAGAAGGCAAAGTCCTCGCCTTGGGTGCGAGTAACTTCTCCGTGGCGCAACTCGATGCATTTCGAGCCGAGGCGCCGCTGGCGGCGATTCAGCCTCCATATAATCTTTTCGAAAGGGAAATCGACAAGGACATTCTTCCTTACGCGAGGAAGCACGATCTTGTTGCTCTGGCCTACGGCCCGCTCTGCCGTGGCCTGCTGTCGGGGAAGATGACCGCGGAAACGACATTCGGCAAAGATGACCTGAGAAGTGGTGATCCAAAATTTCAGGAGCCTCGTTTTGGTCATTATCTCAAAGCAGTGGATGATCTGAAGGCTGTGGCCGACAAGCACGGTAAATCCCTGCTGGCGCTGGCTATTCGCTGGGTGCTTGATCGTGGTCCAACCATAGCACTCTGGGGCGCACGTCGCCCGGCGCAGATCAGTGGTGTTGATGAGGCTTTTGGCTGGTCGCTAAGTGCGCAGGATTTCCAGACGATTGATGAGATTCTGAGCCGCGATATCCCTGACCCGGTTGGTCCTGAGTTCATGGCTCCGCCTGACGCGTAATTCTGATCGGGCAGGCATCCGGATATTTATGCCCTGCGTTTTCTGACACGTTTTCGTCCGGAAAAGCAGGGCCACACGATGTTAATATTTCTGACACGCGCAACATTATAATTCGCCGCGCAAATTATTTCGCATCAAAAACGAAAAACTGGCGCATTCTGAACCGGTCGATATGAATGCCCTGATGATCCGTATCATCTTTGCTTTGGCTGTTAACTAACTGTTTTCTGATATTTTTGTCTCTTTTTACAGGCAGATGGTCTGTTGCATATATTCAGAGTGTTGCGTTTTCAGCAACAGGTCGGTCAGGATATTGTACTGGACGAGGCACCATCTCAGGCAGTTAATTTCGATCTCAGGATGGTGCGAGTGGGGGATCACTCGGTCGTGTCGGGGGGCGCGACCATCCGTTCCAAAGCGCGACAAACCATGCGATACAAAGTATATATGGTGCGAGCGCAGAACGATCTCGGAGCGCAAGGAATGGCCGAACCTGCTAAAAGTCGACATGACACGACACGACTCAGTGCACTTTCAGAGGAAGCGCGACGTGATCTCGATCTGATCCGTTATCCGCGCGCGGAATGGATGCGCCATACGGAGCATAACGGTCAGCCAGTGCTTGATGTTGCCATCATCGGTGCCGGTCAGGGTGGTCTGGCTGCGGCTTTTGCTCTCAAACGACTCAATGTTGACAATGTCTGCGTGTTTGACCGTGCCCATCGTGGCGGCGAGGGGCCGTGGGTTACTTTTGCGCGGATGGTGACCCTGCGCACTCCAAAATATGTCACCGGTCCTGATCTCGGTGTGCCGAGCCTGACGCCGCGAGCGTGGTTTGAAGCATGTTACGGAGAGGATGCCTGGGACGACCTTAATAAAATATCGCGCCAGGACTGGCAGGCTTATCTCGACTGGTATCGTGACACGCTGGAGCTGCCAGTCGAAAACGACCGTAGTTTTAAGCATGTCGAATGGGATAATGGCGTGCTGCGGCTCACTTTCGCGGATACGCAGGGGAATACCATTACGCGCTATGCGCGCAAACTGGTGCTGGCGACAGGTATCGATGGCGGAGGCTGCTGGAACACGCCGGCTTTCATCCGTAACGGTCTTCCGCGTGAACGCTTCGCGCATACATCCGGCACGATCGATTTTGAAGCGCTGCGCGGGAAGCGTATTGGCGTTCTCGGTGCAGGAGCCTCTGCTTTCGATAACGCCGCGACAGCGCTCGAAGCCGGCGTGGGTTCAGTTGATCTCTGTCTGCGCCGTAAGGTTGTGCCGTCAGTAAATCCTTATCGCTGGATGGAAAATACCGGTTTTCTCTCTCAGTTCGCCGCGCTGCCGGATCTGTTGCGCTGGCGCTTCATGGCTCACATTTATGATCTGAATCAGCCGCCACCGCAGGACACATTCTGGCGTTGTCGCCGCCATGAGAATTTTGCATTCCATACAGGGTGCCCCTGGAACGCCGTGCGGATGGATGGTGACGAAATCGTAGTGTCAACACCTCAGGGTGAGAAGCGTTATGATTTTGTGATTATCGGCACAGGATTTACCGTCGATCTGTCGCTCCGCCCCGAAACGGCGTCTTTTTCATCGTCCGTGGCGCTCTGGAAGGACCGGTTTACGCCACCGGAAGGCGAAGATCATGCCACGATCGCGGCTCATCCTTACCTTGGTGACGTGTATCAGTTTCTGCCGAAAACGGCTTCGGACCCAAAAGCATCAATGCTGGCGGCAATCCATAACTTCACTTTCTCAGCTACGCCGAGCATGGGCCTGTCAGGAGCGTCTATCAGCGGCATGCGGTTTGGCGTGGAGCGTCTTGCACGTGGCCTGATTCGTGATCTGTTTGTTGCTGACGGGCAGTATCACCTGGACAGTCTGCTTGCTTATGACACACCTGAACTCGTCAGCACCGAACCACCGGTCGGGGACTGAAGGTCTGTATTGTGTAAATCACCTGTATGATCTCAAGGGGTATCGCGAGGAAAACGAAACGAGGTTACGCTGGCGAAAATAATCGGCGTTCCGGACACGAAGTGCCGATTATGCAGGTGCAGCAGTAAGGAGAAAAGCTATGGCCGGGACACAGTCTGAGGATGAACTGCGTGCCGGAGTTCTCGCAACAGCGAGCGACGTTGCTGTTATGGCGCGACAGGTCGATCTTCTGATCTCTGATGACTGTCTGCCGGGCGTGGTCTTTAATACTGAACTGCTGCGCGGATATGTCACTCTTGTAGACGGACTTGTTCTTCCGGACGACTGTGAGCCCGCGTTCGGATATGTGCCATGACATTGCGCGCCGCCACGCTCGCTAACAATATTCGTTTCGGTCTGCGCACAGCGCGGGAAGTCATTGAAACCACGTTGCATACTCTGAAAACGCATGATCCTGCTTATGGCTGCGTTACGCGCCTTTTGTCTGAGCGGGCATTGCGTGCAGCTGACACAATTGATGCACGGATTAGGGCAGGGGAACCAACAGGGCCGCTGGCCGGCGTTCCGTTTGGCGTGAAGGATCTTTTCGATGTGGAAGGGATCATCACGACGGCTGGCTCCACAGTGCTGAAGGACAATGAACCGGCAAAGCAGGATGCAGCCGTCATAAGGCGGCTTGTTGCGGCCGGAGCAATTCCCGTTGCGACACTGAATATGGATGAGTTCGCATACGGCTTCGCGACCGAGAATTCTCATTACGGCACAACGAAAAATCCGCGAGATCCAACCCGGCTGGCTGGTGGATCTTCCGGCGGCTCCGCAGCAGCGGTCGCTGCGGGAATGCTGCCGATCACGCTGGGATCTGACACCAATGGATCAATCCGTGTTCCGGCATCGCTCTGCGGCGTATGGGGTCTGCGCCCCACGCAAGGGCGCCTGCCGCTCGAGGGCGTCTATCCGTTCGCTGCAAGTTTCGACACGATCGGGCCATTTGCGGGGACATCGGGGGATCTGAAACTCGCATTTGAAGCAATGGACGGGAGGGCTGCGGATGCGGCATCAGACGTCGGAACATTGCGTGTAGCGCGTCTCGGGGGCTGGTTTGAACGTGATCTTGCCTCTGGCCTTATCGACGGTATCGAGCGGATCATGTCTTTCCTGCAAAGCACGAAAACTGTCGAATTGCCCGAAGTTGCCCGCGCCCGTGCTGCCGCATTCATCATCACGGCATCCGAGGGGGGGAATTTGCATCTGCCCCGGTTGCGTCACCGTGCCATGGAATATGATCCGGCCACGCGTGACCGGCTGATGGCCGGAGCATTGCTGCCAGCATCGCCCATTATCCAGGCTCACCGGCTGCGTAACTGGTTCCGGGAGCATCTGCATGGCGCGTTCAGCGATGCAGATATCCTGATCGCACCCGCGACTGTCGGGCCGGCTCCACGTATCGATCAGCCGACAATCATTGTGGACGGAAAAGCAGTTTCCGCACGCGCTAATCTCGGCCTGTTTACGCAGCCGCTGACCCTTGGGGGTTTTCCTATCTTAGCTGCACCGCTGGCGCCCATGGAAAGTGGTGACGCCAGTTCTGAAGCGGGCCTCCCGCTCGGAGTGCAGATCATCGCGGCGCCAGGTCAGGAGCAGGCGCTTTTTGCCATCGGGGCAGCACTGGAACATGCTGGTCTGCTTGGATACCCGTTACGTGGCACCTCCGGTGAGAGCGAGGTCTGACGCTTATGTTGCACACAGCCCGGTCCCTGCGTGGCATGGTGACAGCGCCCCATCATCTTGCATCGCAGGCGGGGCTTCAGGTGCTTCGCGCCGGAGGGTCGGCCATCGAAGCGGTTGTCGCAACCGCAGCAACGCTGGCTGTCGTTTACCCTCATATGACGTCGATTGGCGGTGATGGGTTCTGGCTGATCTGCTGGCCCGATGGTCGTACCGAAACGATTGACGCGTGCGGTGGCGCGGCGATGGCGGCCAATCTGGATCTTTATAAAAAAGCTGGGCTTGGCGCGGTACCGTGGCGAGGTCCCCTTGCAGCGAATACTGTTGCCGGAACCATCTCTGGCTGGGCGCTCGCGCTTGAACGCTCTGCTGCGGAGCGAGGCAGCACACTACCGCTTGCACAGCTTCTGTCGGAGGCCATCCGTTATGCAGAGGATGGCGTGCCTGTCACGGGCGGGGGCGCCGCGATTGCCCACGAGAAATCTGTCGAACTGACAGCTGCACCGGGTTATGCGGCTGTTTTTGAACCGGATGGCAGGCCTTTGCTGGAGGGTGAAATTCTGCGCAATCCGGCGCTGGCGGCAACGTTTCAGGAACTGGCTGCAACCGGACTGCAGAGCTTTTATGACGGTGCTCTGGCGGAGCGTATCGCGGCTGACCTTGCCGCAGCGGGAAGTCCGGTCAGTGCGGCTGATCTCGCTGCCCACAAGGCTCAGTTACGCGATCCGCTTTCAGTTCGTATTCACGATGCCACACTTTTCAATATGGCACCGCCGACACAGGGTGTCGCTTCGCTCCTGATTCTGGCGATTTTTGACAGGCTGAAAGCCGATGAAGGGGAGAGTTTCGCGCATATTCATGGTCTGATCGAAGCGACCAAACAGGCCTTTCGTTATCGCGATACGCATGTTGGTGACCCTGCCTATATGACTGTTGAAGCACAGGCCATTCTCGACAATCCGGCGGCGCTTGACGCTATGGCTTCAGCAATCAATCCGCAGCGGGCGGCGCCCTGGCCGCATCCATCTCAGGCGGGTGATACGGTCTGGCTTGGAGCCATGGACGCAACCGGGCTTTCGGTCAGCATGATACAGAGCACGTATTTCGAATTCGGGTCCGGCGTTGTTTTGCCGCAGACAGGAATCGTCTGGCAGAATCGTGGCGCGAGCTTCCGTCTGACCGAGGCGGGCTGGAATGCCTTACGTCCCGGCCGGAAGCCTTTTCACACTCTCAATCCTGCCGCGGCACGGTTCGATGATGGCCGCACGATGGTTTACGGAACAATGGGCGGAGAGGGGCAGCCTCAGACCCAGGCAACGGTATTCTCGCGTTATGCCCGGTATGGCATGGGTCTGCAGGCAGCTGTAACAGCACCACGCTGGTTGCTGGGAAAGACATGGGGCCAGGAAAGCGTGACGCTCAAATATGAGGATCGTTTTGCGCCCGGACTTATTGGCCAGCTTGGTGCTGCCGGACATGCTATTGAACGCGTCGGGCCATTCACCTCCATGATGGGGCATGCGGGAGCCCTTGTGCGTCATACAGACGGCGTGATCGAAGGGGCGACTGATCCGCGAAGTGATGGAGGCGTCGCGGCGTGGTGAGCGGAGAGCCGATAACGGAACAGCATCCTGGCGGAATGCGTGCTGTCGCACGCTGTGATCTGCTGGGTGAAGTGCCGTTTAGTGATGAGGTCGATCTCCTGTTCCGTCCCTGGCTCGGACCCGGGTTTCATGCCACGGTGGAAGCCGTTTCGGGCTGGATGCGGGCGGCGGGCATGACCGTCCGGCGAGACAACGCCGCCAATCTGATCGGCCGCTACGAAGGGCTGACACCGGACGCACCCGCGCTGCTGTTTGGTTCCCATCTGGATTCCGTGCGTGATGGGGGCCGTTACGACGGAATGCTCGGCGTTATCGCCGCCATCGAAGTCGTTGCCGGCTTCCACGAGCGTGACGAGCGCTTCCCGTTCGCGCTGGAGATCGTCGGTTTCGGTGATGAAGAGGGATCGCGCTTTCCGGTCACAATGCTGACCACGCGTGCTGTTGCCGGCGTCCTGGAGGAGGACGATCCCGACGCGGCTTTCGCAGATCTCCGGGATTCCGAAGGCGTTACCATTTCCCATGCTCTCGCAACGGCGGGATTGACGCCGCTCGGGATGGCCGCGGCCCGACGCAGTGAATCTGATCTCGTGGCTTACGTCGAAGCCCATATCGAGCAGGGGCCGGTACTGGAAGCCGAGGGGCGGGCAATCGGGGTGGTCAGTGGCATTGCCGCTCAGCGTCGATACGAGGTGAAGTTGCATGGTACGGCCGGGCATGCCGGCACGATGGCCATGGGACTGCGACGGGATGCATTGGCGGCAGCTGCGGAGATCGTGCTGGCGATTGAAAAAATTGCACAGTCTTATGACGGAAAAGATGGTCTGGTCGCCACGGTCGGATCGATGCGGGTCTGGCCCGGCGTGGTTAATGTTGTTCCGGGTGATGTTGTCTTTACGATCGATGCGAGGGCCGGGTCCGCCGCCACGCGGGATGCTGCTGTTGCATCCATACTTGAGCTGATTGAAAACATTGCTGCCCGGCGGGAAATTGAAGCGGAGATTATTCCGCGAGAAAATCTGGCCGGCGTGCCGTGTGATCCGGAACTATTGCGGCTGCTTGAGGCGGCGGTCTCCGATGTGACCGGACAACCGGCCCGGATACTGGTAAGCGGCGCGGGGCATGATGCAATGATCATGGCGCGTCTCGTGCCCATGGTCATGCTGTTTATTCGCTGCGAACAGGGCATAAGTCATAACCCGGCTGAAGCTGTTCTTTCCGGGGATGTGGATGTTGCTATTCAGGCGCTGACTGATTTTGTGCGCCGTTTTGCCGCTGTAAGAGACTGATCGACAAAAGGAAAGACGAGTAATGACAGGAACTTTTTTCGGGCCGATCGATCCGCCGCAGCGTCTTCTGATGGGTCCCGGGCCGATCAATGTGTACCCGCGTGTTCTTCGCGCGATGAGTATGGATATGCTGGGACAGTTCGACCCGGAAATGACCGCATATATGAATGAAACCATGGCGTTGTACCGCCAGGTTTTCATGACGCAGAACCGCTGGACGTTTCTGATCGACGGCACGGCGCGAGCCGGCATTGAAGCAGCACTCGTCTCGCTTGCAGAACCAGGTTCGCGGATACTGATCATCCAGGCAGGACGCTTCGGTCTGCTTTTGTCCGAAATTGCCGGACGGATCGGTGCAGATATCCGTACGATCGATCTGGAATGGGGCGAGGTCGCAAGTCCTGAAGTCATTGAAGCGGCAATCAAAGAGCATCGGCCTCGCGTCTTTGCCTGTATTCATGGGGACACCTCAACGACAATGGCACAGCCCCTGGAGGGTGTTGGCGATCTTTGCCGGAAATATAACGTGCTGTCCTATGTGGATGCGACGGCGACGCTCGGCGGCAATCCCGTCGACGTCGATCGCTGGGGTATTGATGTCGTGACAGCCGGATTGCAGAAATGCATGGGTGGGCCACCGGGATCGGCGCCGATTACAATTTCCGACCGGGCAGCTGATTACATTTTCTCACGACGACACGTCGAGCAGGGTATCCGTGCAGCGGGAACTCAGGATGGTCTGGGCGCGCGGATCGGGTCGAATTATTTCGATCTCGCCATGGTCATGGATTACTGGTCAGAGAAACGTCTGAACCATCACACCGAAGCGACGACCATGCTTTACGGGGCACGTGAATGTGCGCGGATCATGCTGGAAGAAGGACTGGAGGCACGGTTCGACCGGCATCGCCGGGCCGGAGCCGCTGTGACAGCCGGGCTGCGGGCGATGGGGCTGCGGGTGTTTGGCCATGATGAGTATCGCATGGCAAATGTGACTGGCGTATGGATTCCTGAAGGCGTTGACGGAGAAGCCGTACGTCTGCGGATGCGTGAAGATTTCGAGATTGAAATAGGCACGGCGTTTGGACCGCTGATCGGCAAAATCTGGCGCATCGGGGCGATGGGCTACAATGCGATGAAGCATAAGGTGCTCATTACCCTGGGAGCGCTGGAGGTCGTCCTGTCGGGGCAGGGTTATCCTGTGCCGCGTGGTGCCGCTGTCGATGCCGCGCTGGCAGCGTGGAATGCAGGCGGTGCAACGAAAGCTGATACGAAATGAGCGACTATCCCCGCGATATGGTCGGTTACGGTGCAAATCCACCAGACCCGCGCTGGCCAGGACAGGCCCGTGTTGCCGTTCAGTTTGTGATCAATTACGAAGAAGGTGGCGAAAACAACATTCTGCATGGCGATGCGGGTTCTGAGGCATTTCTCTCCGAGATGGTCGGTGCCCGGTCTGTTCCGGGTGCACGGGCGATCGCGATGGAAAGCCTGTATGAATACGGCTCCCGGGCTGGATTCTGGCGCTTGCATCGTCTGTTCACGGAACGGCGCCTGCCCGTCACTGTCTTTGGCGTGGCGACGGCCCTGGCGCGCAATCCGGATGCCGTTGAAGCAATGCTGAAGGCAGAGTGGGAAATTGCGTCTCACGGACTTCGCTGGATCGATTACCAGGATGTCCCGGAAGAGGTCGAGCGGCAGCATATTGCTGACGCCATCGCACTTCAGACGGCTCTGACGGGGGTTCGACCACTTGGCTGGTATCAGGGACGTACAAGCCCCAATACGGCACGGCTTATCGCGGAAGAGGGCGGGTTCGTTTACGACGCTGACTCTTATGCTGATGACCTGCCGTATTATGACCGCACCTGGGCTGTAAAAACGGGCCGTCCGCAGCTCATCGTGCCTTACACGCTTGATGCCAACGACATGAAAATCGTGGCGCTGAACGGCTTTACCGAAGGCGAGCAGTTTTATCGCTATCTGCGCGATACATTCGATCAGCTTTGGGAAGAAGGCGCATCGCGGCCCGGGATGATGTCAGTCGGTCTGCATTGCCGCATCGCCGGCAGGCCTGGCCGCGCCCGGGCCGTGGCCAGATTCTTGGACCATGTGCTGACGCGTGAAAACGTCTGGATTGCCACGCGCCTCGACATTGCCCGGCACTGGCTTGAGGTCTGCCCGGCATGACGGGTGTGTTCGACACCGTCAACCGGATGGATGAGGAGACATTCGTCGCGACCTTTGGCGCGCTCTATGAGCATTCGCAATGGATTGCTCAGGAGGTTTTCGACAGGAGACCGTTTGGTGATACGGACGGGCTGCTGTCGGCGTTCAGACAGGTTGTGTCTGAGGCTTCTGAGGAGAAACAGCTTGCTCTGGTCAGGGAACATCCAGAACTTGCGCGCCGGGCCGGAGTTGATGCGACGCTGACGAAAGCCTCTCAGTCCGAACAGGCTTCAGCCGGGCTCGATCGTCTGACGCCTGAAGAATATGCACATTTCAACGTTCTGAATACGGCTTATCGTGAACGGTTTGCGATGCCGTTTGTCATCTGTGTACGGCTGAGCGATAAAGGGCTGATCCTGTCGGAAATGGCGCGCCGGGTAAAGAACACGCCTGCGGCGGAGTTGCGGATGGCTTTGGCAGAAATTGATAAAATCGCAGCACTTCGTAGTGCGGATGTGCTGAAACGCCTGGAAGCCGGAGCATGAGCTCGCTTTCGACCCATGTGCTTGACCTTGTTTCCGGAAAACCGGCTTACGGCATGGCTGTCACGCTCTGGCGAGGTGAGACAGTTCTGTTTTCGGGCGTCACCGGCGGGGACGGACGCTGTCCTGAACTGAAAGAGGTCGGTTCACTGGAAGCAGGAACTTACCGGCTGGAATTTGCCGTCGCCGCTTATTTTCGCACGCAGGGCGCGGCGCTGAGCGATCCGCCATTTCTGGACATGGTGCCTCTGGTGTTCGGCATCGCAGATCCTGTGGATGGAGGCGCTGGCGGACACTATCATGTGCCCCTGCTGGTATCACCCTTTGGGTTTTCAACCTATCGCGGCAGCTAAAGACAAAACGCGCTCATCTGATCACGTCAGGTTGCCGGAACAATGAATCAGAGCAATTTACCGTTCAGATAATCTTCCAGCAATGCCACATTCCGAAGGTTGGCTTTGAACGCGGCATCAATGAGATCTCCCACCAAAGGGACAAAATCGATTGCAGCTTCGAGCGCGACGTTGACCAGCATCCGCACCAGAACAGACATTGGGGCACCCATTCTGCGGGCTTCCCATACAATATAAAGCGACACCAGGGTCATGATGACGGTGCCTCCGCCGGGAACAAGGCCGATCACAGCGTCCAGGCCCAGACGGAATTTTGTTCCCGGAAGCCTGAACGAAGCGTCCAGCAGCCAGGCAAGCCGTTTAAGACGCTCAAGCCGTTCCCTCAGGGTTTGGCCGAAAGGTAGAAGGACATCACCCGAAAAGGTCTGGTTCATTGTCATGGTGTACCAGATTGGAAGACAGAAGCGTTTGTGCAAGAGGGCAGATTATTCTGCAATGCAGGAAGAGCAGGCCATGGGCAAACAAAGCACAATCCTGTATGCGGCCCGGAGTGGTTACACAGTCTGACGCTCTGACCGGGTAACTGTTCACTTTCAGACCCGCCCGGCCATGACCATTCCAGATTCCGTTCTTATTGCTCGCGACAGCTTTCTGCTGGCTTTCCCGGCGTTGTTTTCCATTGTGAACCCGCTGGGCGCTTCGATCATCTTCCTTCAGGCGGCTGGCGCGCATACACCCACGGAACGCGCCGTGCTTGCGCGGACTGTCGCTGCCTATTCGTTCATTCTTCTCGTTGTTTCTATCTGGGCAGGTAGTGTGGTCCTGGCATTTTTTGGTGTCTCGGTAAACGCACTTCGCGTCTCTGGCGGTCTCGTTGTTGCTGTGCGTGCCTGGACCATGTTGCAAAGCCCTGAAGTCAGTGAGCAGAAGCGACAGAAGCAGGTCATTCAGGACGGCCAGCCTGTCATGTCGCCTCACTGGAACGACATTGCTTTCTTTCCGCTGACAATGCCTTTTACGGTTGGTCCCGGCTCAATCTCAGTTGCGATCGCGCTCAGTTCAGGTGAAAGCGGCAGACATTTTTTCGCCTATGAAGGCGGGATGTCTGTCGCTGCCGCTGCCGTGTCTGTCATCGTCTGGATTGCCTATGCCTACGCGGAGCGTCTGACTGCGATGCTTGGTGTCACGGGCACGCGCATTCTCAGCCGCCTCGCCGCACTCATTCTGCTCACCATCGGCGTGCAGATCCTGGCAGGTGGCATTCTGGGATTTGCAACCGGATTTTATCGCTCGTTACACTAAACACGTTAGTTCTCAATCGCCCGTGCCACTTCACGACGCAATGTCGGCAGAACGTCTTCGGCAAACCACGGTGACTGTCTTTCCCACGCTCCTGTTCGCCATGAAGGATGCGGGAGCGGGAAGTAACGCGGCAGATAGTGCCGGAAATCCAGAACCCGTTCAGACACTTTCCCCGGACCGAGCACAGCGTTCTGAGCATAGGAGCCGACGAGAAGTGTCAGTCTGACATCTGTGAGTTCCGCCAGAACTTTCCCCCGCCATAAAGGCGCGCATTCGGGGCGCGGGGGACAGTCGCCACCTCGCGCCAGGCGTCCTGGATAACAAAAACCCATGGGGACAAGAGCGACACGTTCGGTATCGTAGAATGTTTCCCTGTCCATTCCGAGCCAGGATCGAAGCCGGTCCCCTGATGCATCATTAAAAGAAATGCCTGTCTCATGAACTTTTGTGCCCGGAGCCTGGCTGGCGATCAGGAGGCGGGCACGCGGTGAGACATGAAGGACGGGACGCGGTCCAAGAGGCAAATGAGTGGCACAGACTGTACAGTTGCTTATCTGTGAGACCAGTTGCGCAAGCGTCTCGTCGCTCAAAGGAGATTTTCCGCGAGATAGTCTCTGACGAAACGAGGAACGATGGTTGTCGCTTCGCCATAGGATACCTCGTCGAACAACCCGGCATTTCCGGATGGGACGAGGTTCAGTTCAACTGTTCTGGCCTGCCCGGACACTTCGTCGACAAATCCGGCTGCCGGATAAACTGTTGCCGAGGTGCCGATTGCTACGAAAACCTCACATCGCTCCAGAGCACGCTGAATGCGTTCCATGTGGAGAGGCAATTCACCGAACCACACCACATCGGGACGGAGGTGAGGCTGTCCACAGGCAGGGCAGGGGGTGTTCCGTTGGCAGTCAGTTGCCCAGAGCGGCGTCGCACCGCAATTCAGGCAGCGAAGACGGAGGAGTTCTCCGTGAATGTGAACGAGGTTTTCCGAGCCGGCGCGTTCGTGCAGGTCGTCGATATTCTGGGTGATGAGGAGGAAGGCGTCATCGGTCATATTGCCGTATGCTGCTTCGAGATCGGCGAGAGCGCGATGAGCGGCATTCGGTTCTGCTGTTGACAGTTCGCGTCGGCGCTTGTTGTAAAAATCGTCGACGGTGTCAGGGTCACGGGCGAAGCCTTCGGGTGTACAGACATCTTCGAGGCGAATCCGGGACCAGATGCCACCTTCATCGCGGAATGTGTCCAGTCCCGATTCCCGGCTGATTCCGGCTCCGGTGAGAATGACCATTCGTTCCATCCGGGTCTCCTGTTCTGATTGACGGTATATGGGGATGAATGACGGGCAGAATAGTTGTTCAGGATTTAAAAAGAGAGTGATGTCGCCGGCAGGCATGCGGGCAGCGGATAGATGTGGTTGTTACGGGCCGTGAAAGCCAGCAGTAAAACACGGTGATCTGCGGCTGACGGCATGCAGATTACGGGTCAGCAGTTCAGTGATAAAGTTCATTGTTCTGCGACGGTATTTGCAGCATGAGGACACGAACGAAAATTCATTCTTATTTGTCAGCGGATCTTCATATGTCAGAGCACACTCCCATTGGTCTTGATGACAGGACCACCCTCATCAGGGCGCTGACCCATTCCGGAAATTTTCACGTCGACGAGACGCTGGGATATGTCATTCTGCATTATGCACTTGCGCCCCAAGGTGATCTGAAAAGCCGCATTCTGGGGGATACACCCGGTGATCGGCTGGAGTTCACCCGCACAAGATCACCGGAGCGCATTAAGACGGCGGACGTCGTGTTTGATGTCGGGGGAGAATATGAACCCGCCAGAGGACGCTATGATCACCACATGAAGGACAAGCCGCTCCGCGACGATGGCACGCCCTATAGCGCGGCCGGATTGTTATGGAAGGATTATGGTTCCGCCGCGATCCGCAATATTCTTAAGACACCTGTGGACGAAAAGACGATCACGGCGATCTGGCAGGCCATTGATAAATCATTGATTCTTCCGATTGACCAGGATGACAATGGTGTCGTGAAGATGGGGAGACTATCCCTCGCCGATATTGTGTCGGCCTGCAGTCCGGCGTGGGATACCGCCGAGTTGTATGGCGCCGGGGAAGCCCGAACGAGAGAAGCGCTGGGCTTTGCGAACGCGGCGACTGCTGTCGCGTCTCATCTGGTCAATACGGTCGATCGCGTCCGGGCCAGTCTGAAGGCGGCGGACAGGGTACTCGCGGCCTGGAAGGAAGCTCCCGACAAACGCATTCTTGTCATGGAAACAGGAATGCCCACCGAGAAGGTGATCTTTGAGCATGACCTTCCGGTCGTCTATGTGGTGTCTCCGGCCGGGAGCACCGGACAATGGAATGTAAAGGCCATTCCGCCGGAGCGGGGTGATTTCGGTCAGCGCGTCTCGTTGCCCGAAGCCTGGCGAGGTCTTGACGGGCAGGCACTTGCTGAGGCGTGCGGTGTTCCGGATGCCGTTTTCGCTCATCCGGCGCGCTTTATCTGTGGTGCAGGAAGCCGGGACGGTGCGATAAAAATGGCTCAGCTGGCACTGGAGATTGATGAGTCTTTAAAACAGGCATGACCTGTTGCAGAAATTGCCGGGTGCTTCCTCGCGGCCCGGCATGGGGAGTGGAAAGACCTTCGTTCACTTCTGAAGACCAGACGGTCAGAACCCATAAGGGAATATCCTGACTACATTTCCGTAAAAAATCAGCCGGGCAGCTATAATGTCCGAAACGATGAACCCGGAGCGTGCCATGGCATACCCCGGGTTCAGGCTGAAACGATTGGGTCCTGCCAGACGGTCGTTCGGATCGGATATTATATTATCAGCGAATTTTTCTGAGAATGTAGTCCGTGAGTGTTACAGCATTCTGCTCCGCATTCGACTTATCAGCTATAATGTGCAGATCCGGCTTCGCAGGTGCTTCATACGGTGCGCTGATTCCGGTAAAATTTTCAATTTTCCCTTCACGGGCAGCACGATAGAGCCCCTTTGAATCACGTTCCTCACAGGTTGCCAGGCTGGTATCGACAAATACTTCATCAAACGCCACACCAGCGATCCTGCGTGCAAGACCGCGATCAGCTTCAAGCGGCGAGATCAGGGCAACAATGACGACCTGACCTGTCTGTGCAAGAATTCTGGCGACTTCAGCGGCACGGCGAACGTTTTCGTGCCGGTCAGCTTCGGTGAAACCGAGATCACTGCACAGCCCCATACGGAGAGTATCGCCATCAAGCACGCAGGCATCGATGCCATCGGCCCAGAGCTTCCGTTCGGCAAGACGAGCGATCGTGCTCTTACCGGCACCGGAAAGACCGGTGAGCCAGATAACGCGGGCTTTATGTCCTTTGCCCCGGGCGCGCTCGCTGCCGCTGACTTCGCCACCGGATGGATGGATGGCGTGGCTGCCTGCGGCGAGCGTTGCCGGACCGAGGAGCGGAGCCCCGCCCACGATACGCTGATTGCGATCGACAAGAACACCGCGTCCGTCCGATGTGCCCGGAGAGAACGGGTCGAACAGGATGGCTTCACCGGCAACGAGGGTGATTTCCGCGAAGCCTTCGGGCGGAACCTCGTCGGACTGCTGCGTGGTCAGGTCATCAAGGCGAACGACTGAGTCGATCGAGGCGACGGTGACCTGGTGTTCGGCGGTGGCGAGGCGCAGGCGGAAGGTTTCGCCAACCCGGAGGGGTTCCTGACGGAGCCAGAAAAGGTTGGCGCGGATGCGGGCGGATTTCTCCGGAGCCTGGTGAGGAGCGAAAAGAAAGTCGCCGCGAGCGGGGATGACGTCGGGTTCGAGGACGAGGGCGACGGATTCACCAGCGCTGGCGTCCTTGCGTTCCGGGGCGCTCCAGCGTTCGATGGCGGCGACGCGGGCGGTGCTGCCCTGGCTGCCGATGGTGAGTTCGTCACCGACGCGGAGGGTACCGCGTTCGATGCGCCCCACGACATAGCGTTTATCGTCAAAACGGTAGACGTCCTGGACCGGGAGGCGGAACGGGAGGGTGGCGCGGATGTTCCCGTCCGGCACGGCTGCGAGGGCTTCGGTGAGGATCGGGCCCTTATACCACGGCGAGCGTTCGGAACGGCTGGCGATGTTGTCACCGTCGCGGGCAGAGGCCGGGACGAAAAGAGAGGGGGTCAGTTCGAGCTGGGTAAGCAGTTCGGTGACGGAATTTTCGACGGCACGGACTTTCTGCTCGTCGAAGTCGAGCAGATCGACTTTGTTGAGCAGCACAACGATGTGGCGGATGCCGATCAGGCGCAGAAGCATGGCATGACGGCGCGTTTGCTCCTGGGCGCCTTCATTGGCATCGACAACCAGTACAGCGGCGTCCGCATCGGCAGCTCCGGTAATCATGTTGCGGAGAAACTGGCGGTGGCCGGGGGCGTCCACGATCACGAACTGGCGGTTGCCGAGACGAAAGGGGATACGGGTTGAATCGACCGTGACGCCCTGGTCGCGCTCGATCTGGAGGCTGTCGAGGAGGAAGCTCCACTCGATGGCGAGCCCGCGCTTCTTTGAGGATTCGAGGATCTGCGCGACCTTGCCGTCCTCAAGGTTGTTAGTGTCGTAGAGGAGGCGTCCGATCAGGGTGGATTTGCCGTGATCGACGTGGCCGACGATGACGATGGGGGTTGCGGATTCGAGAGCGACGTCACGGTCGATCGGGTCGATGATGGTGGTGGCGGTCAATGTTTCGCTCATGGGTTTGTTTTCACCCCTTACAGGTAGCCGGCGACACGCAGCCGCTCGAATGCATCTTCGGATTCGTGATCCATCGCACGACCGGCACGTTCGGATGTGCGGGTCGTCTCAAGTTCAGTGATGACTTCGGCGAGCGTCGAGGCATTACTTTCGATCGGAGAGGTGATGTCCTGATCACCGAGGGAGCGGTAACGCTTGCCATTTCTGGCGAAGTAAAGATCGACCAGCGGAATGCCTTCGCGCTCAACGTAACGCCAGATATCGATTTCGCGCCAGGCCAGCAGCGGATGCACGCGGATATGGACACCATCCTCATGCGGAGTTGCGTATTGATCCCAGAACTCGGGCGGCTGGTTGCGGATGTCCCATTTATGGGAGGCACCACGCGGGCTGAAGACACGCTCTTTTGCACGGGTGCCCTGTTCGTCGCGGCGGATTCCGGCGATGACTCCCTGAAGTTTGTGCTTTTCGATCATGGCGGCGAGGCCGGCGGTTTTACGCGCGGCGGAACGGGCGGCCGGTGGCAGGGTGGGGTCCATTTCCTCGACAGGCGGACAGTATCCAAGCTGGAGATCCAGGTTCCACTTCTTTGTATATTCGTCGCGGAATTTATACATCTCCGGGAATTTTTTTTCAGTATCCACATGCATGACGGGAAAAGGCACGCGACCGAGAAAGGCTTTGCGTGCCAGCCAGATCATGACGTTGGAATCCTTACCCAGCGACCATAGCATCGCCAGCGGTTTCAGCTTCCGATACGCCTCGCGGAGGATGAAGACGCTTTGCGCTTCGAGTTGATCGAGATGGTCCATGGTGAGGAAAACCTTCCATTATCAGATCGGGCCTGTTCTCAGGTCGGCCGATGAATACCGCATTCAACCTTGGCCTGTCCTGCCCAGCGGCCAGCCCTCGGGTCATCATTTTCGTCGACAGGACGGGTGCAGGGCTCGCAGCCGATCGAAGGATAACCCTTCATGGCCAGCGGGTGGCGCGGCAGGTTGCGACGCTTCATCTCTGCGTCGATGTCTGCTGTTGTCCAGTCAGCCAGCGGATTGATTTTAATACGCCCCTCTGCGTCCTGCTCCACAACGTCCATGCGCTGGCGCGTTGCTGCCTGCGAGCGTTTGCGTCCGGTCACGAGGGCAGCAAACGGCAATGTCGCCAGATCGAGCGGCTCAACCTTACGGAGTTTGCAGCAGGCATCGGGATCGAAGGCCCAGAGCTGTGACTGCGGATCACGCTGCGCAATCGCATCAGGGGAGGGATGAATATCGCGAACGTTCGTCAGGCCAAGTGTTTTCGCCAGATCGCGACGATATTGAATCGTCTCCGGAAAATGCATTCCGGTTTCAAGAAACAGTACCGGAAGAGCAGGATCAATCTCGGTGACAAACGCCAGAAGCAGAGCCGATTCCGCGCCAAACGACGACAACACAGCCAGTTCACCGGGCAAAGCCATCACAGCAGCGCGCAAAACCGCATGGGCATCGCTGCCAGCGTTCCGGATCATCCCGATCTGCTGCGGAGAGACCATCATAATCAGCTGTTTCACCGAATGTTGTACGATAAGAAGATGTAATTCCCGGCCATCATGTAAGCTTTTAAGGCTGTCACATCAAGAGATGGACGATCTCCTGCCGTGTCGTTTTTGTGATTGATGTCGTAATTCACTATTGTTTATTGTGAATAAAATATGTCAGATATACTTTTAGCGGACGGGTCTGCGCGATACTGGCGGGCCGTCATTCCTGTCGGCGTTTTTTGTGCCAGGTTCCTGTCAATGGTGCTTCCGTCCGCTCACACCGGAGGTTCTCATGAAACTTTATTATAGCCCGGGTGCCTGCTCGCTGGCATCTCATATAATCCTCAGAGAGACCAGAACATCTTATTCGCTTGAAAAGGTTGATCTGGCAAAAAAGACAACTGAGACCGGACAGGATTTTCTGAAAATCAATCCACGTGGTGCTGTGCCGGCCATCGAAATCAAACCGGGCGTCATTCTTACTCAGAATCCGGCGATCCTTCAGTATATCGGTGACCATTCCGACGTTGACGCCTTCCGACCAGCTTTCGGATCTCTGGAACGTGCACGCCTGCAGGAGGCGCTGGGATTTTGCGGTGATCTGCATGTGGCCATGGGAGGACTTTTCACTCCCGATCTGACGCCGGATGCAAAGAAAAATGTCGTTGCCGCAATCAACCGGCGGATGAGTCAGCTTGAGACATTTCTGACGGGATCGTCGGAATACTGGCTGCCCTGGGGTTTTACGCAACCGGATGCTTACGCGTCGGTCATTATGAGCTGGGCCGGCCATGTCGGAGTCGACATTTCGGGCCATGCGAAAGCCTGGAATCTGCATAATCGCGTCATGGGCCGTCCTTCAGCTCAGGCGGCAATGACAGAGGAAGGATTGATCTGATTCATTGTAAAGGAGGCGGAAGCCGCACCGGCGCTGCTTCCACCTTTCAGACTTTCTGCCAAGCGTCAGACCGGCTCGCCGCCGCCATCCAGTACATCTTGCATGGACGTGGTGAACTGACCAGGGGCAAGAGGTTGCGGCTGTGTTGGTGCGGGCGCCCAGGCGCTGAGCACAGCCGTATGCAGGGGTGTCGCTATGGTTCCGTCTTTGTCAGCATAACGCTCTTCCAGCAGCGAAAGCGCGGTGGGGAACAGAGATGCCGACGGTACCCGATGGTCACGTAGCATAACGGCACTGGTCTCACCAGCCGCGCGAAGATCCCGAAGCAGAGCAAGACCGGATCGATAGCGAATATCCATGGTTTCGGCATCGACGACGGGCAGAGCGAAGCCTGCACGCTGGAGCAATGAGGCGCAGTCTCGCAACGTCGGAAAAGGCGAGACACGTGGTGACACACCACTACTGAGCGCCAGTTCCGCCTCGGCGAGGCAGTCTCGCAGTCCGGACAGGGTCGGCAACACCGGAATGCTGGCAAGGAAAAGGCCATCCGGCTTCAGAATATGACGAATCTGCATCAGGGTGCCGGGCAAATCATTAACCCAGTGGAGAGAGAGACTGGCAATAACCAGATCAAAAGTCTGCGTGCCAAAGGGGAGGAATTCCTCGTCAGCGCAGACGGCCAGTGGCCCCGCGCGTCGGGCAAAGCCATAAGAAAGATCGCAGCTTACGGCATCGATGCCACGTGCGCGCAGGCCTGGAAGCGTGGCGCCCCTTCCGCCGATGTCCAGAGCGAGGGAAAACGTTCGGGTCAGATCGTCCAGACGTTCAAGAAGCAGATCGGCTGCCTCATCAAAGATTCCGGAGACACTGCCGGGCATGGTTGCCGCCCGCTCACGGTGCAGCCTCACAGCCCGCCGGTCGAATGTGACGTGATTATCCTGCATGATATGAAGCATGTGCGCCCGCCTCGGCTGCATGCCAAGTGCGGCAGACACGACTGGCGTAAATGTGTCCGATCGAAATATGTCTGGCATCAGGCAGCAGAACAGGCAGAGCATTGCAAATGCGGGAACTGATCGAAACGGAACGCCTCAGACGGTTCGCAAAAAGAGCCGGCCGGTTCGCGCTTGATCTGGTGCTGCCCCCCACCTGCACAGCGTGCGGGACAGAAGTGGATCAGCCGCATTCACTCTGCCCGGACTGCTTCATCCGCATGCATCCGATTGGAAAGCCCCGCTGCGATCAATGTGGGGTGCCGTTACCGGCTGAGAGTCATCTCGGATCCGATGCCCGATGCATGCGATGTGAACGGCACCCGCCACCCTGGTCGAAAGCACGGGCGGCCTATATTTATGACGATGGCTCGCGGGATCTCATCCTGAGTCTGAAATACGCGGACCGGACTGAAAACGCAGGCGTGCTGGCGCGGCAGATGCTTCGCGCCGGAGACGACATCCTGGCGACAGCGGACATGCTGGTGCCGGTTCCGGTGCACTGGCGACGTCTCATGCAGCGTCGTTACAATCAGGCTGTCCTTCTTGCCCGTACTGTTGGAAAGCTTTCGAATACACCCATGCTTGTGGATGCTCTGAGACGCCCGCATGCTACCAGTCGGCTCGCGGGATTTTCACCTGGAGAGCGCGCAAAAGAGATGCATGACGCCATTACCGTGAAAGCTTCGCGAATAAAGGAGCTGAAAAATCGCCATGTGGTTGTGGTGGATGATATTCTGACCACGGGAGCAACTGCGGCAGCATGCACCAGAGCGCTGCTGGATGCCGGAGCGGCGTCAGTCGCGCTACTTGCGGCAGCAAGAACGATCCCTCTCGACAGCGAAGATATCGATCGTCCTGAGGACTCCTGGCGATAAAGCCTGTCCATATCGGCTACCGGACTCAAATTCAGGGAAACTCCACATTTTTGTTGAAAATTCAGAGCAGAAAAGTAGTTCCACGGCCCTTTTTTCCCGAATCTGGCCGACATAAAGCCTGAGCTATGGCAACATCATGCCTTGTTGCGCGTATGACAGACCTGCAGGACGTGATAAGATCACCAGAATAACGTTTAGCTTCATGACAGACAGTAATTCTGAACAGATTAACCGGATGACCATGCCCAGGGTTGAAATCTATACCCAGCCCGGATGCCCATATTGCATTCGTGCTGTCGCATTGCTGGAAAAGAAGGGTGTTTCTTTCCGGGAAATAAACGCACCACATGGCACGCCCGAACGTCTGGAATCGCGTGACCGATCTGGGGGGCGGACGACCGTGCCGCAGATTTTCATTGATGACAGAGCGATTGGCGGATGTGACGATCTTTTCGCACTCGACCGCCATGGTAAACTTGACTCCCTGTTGCATATCAGTGGAGCGCCATGATCCTCTACCAGCTCCGCTGCTCTGGTGCGCATGAGTTTGAAGGCTGGTTTCGTGACTCTGCCGCATTTGAGGATCAGGCCTGTCGCGGCCTGCTGGTTTGTCCCTTCTGCGGGATCAGCAAAGTCGATCGGGCTCTGATGGCGCCGGCTTTGCATTCAGCCCGTACGCCCGATAACACGATGGTCAGAGAGACTGCGGCAGACGTACCTCCTTCTTCATCCGATCAGACTGCCAGTGCAGCAAGTCCGATTCCGGATGTGCTGATGGCGACACTGCGCCGGCTTCGGCATCACGTTGAAACGTCATGTGAGAATGTTGGAGACCAGTTTGCTGACGAAGCTCTTCGTATCCATCGTGGCGAGGCTGCCGAGCGGGGAATCTATGGAAACATGTCCGAAGAGCAGAAGGAAATTCTTGAGGATGAAGGCGTCGTGGCACAAGCTCTTCCCTGGGTTTCACGTGCCGACAGTTGACATGGCGGAGCTCATCAGACCCGGTTCGGCACCGGATCAGCCAGAAAGGCAACACAGGTGGAAACCGATTCTGTTCACAAGGCAGCCTCTCAGACTGACAGCGACAGGATCGTGGATATGCGCTTTTTCGGAAGGGTGACGCGGGCAATTCACACTTTGCCTGCCCGTATGCCTGCTGCTTTTGCCGCGTTTCTTTTTCTGGCATCGGGGCTCGCTTATGCTGACCCGGACACGAAAGCGCCCGGGTTACCGGCTTCGGGTCCTGAGTTTGGTTACTGGCTGAGCGAGAAACATGACGGTGTCTTTCATGTCGCGCGATGCGGGGATGCGATCTGCGGCACACTTGTCGGGTTGCAGTATAAACCTTCCGAACCCGTCCCGGTGAGCAAAGATGGTAAGTCAGAATGCGGCCTGGTCATGCTGACTGATTTTAAACCCATGTCCGACGATCCTGGTCGTTGGGCGGGGCGCATTCTCGATCCGGACACAGGTAATGTTTACCATGCGCAGATATGGTCGCCGCATCCGGATGTGCTGAAGCTGCGGGGCTACATCATGATTCCGATTTTTGGCGAAACGCAGACATGGACCCGTTATGCCGGGTCAATCGGTGCCGGCTGCCGGCTGCCGCAATAACAATAAGGCCACACGGATGCCTGGTGTGGATGACACACTTCGTCTCTGATGTGACAGGATGAATAAAAGGACGTTAGCAGGGATGAAGAAGACACTCGGCCGCCGCCTGTTCGGTCTCTCGGTCATAGGCGCGGGTCTGGCAGATGCTCTGAAATCAGCGTTTGCTGATGACGCTCCCCCCCCTCCGCCAGCACCCATACCAAAAGGAGCGCTGAAGAAATCCACGCCGGAAGCGGCCGCCAGGAAATCCGGTCCGCGCACACTGTGTTATGTCGGTGGCTATACAAAGCATGGTCCACCTGATGCGAATGCAAAAGGCATTACGCTGTTCGAAATGGATACGACATCAGGCGTGCTAACACAGCTGGGCAAGGTGACCCCCACCGATAATCCGTCTTTCCTTGCCTTATCACCTGACCGGCGATTCCTTTATGTTGTGAATGAAGTCAGCGATTTCGGATCTGAGAAAAGCGGAGCAGTGACTGCATTTGCCATTGATCAGCATACCGGCGTACTGACGAAACTGAATACAGTCGCAAGTGGAGGTGCCGATCCCGCACATCTGAGCGTGCATCCGTCCGGCCATTATCTGCTGGTTGCTAATTACACGAGCGGCAGCGTGACCGTGATCCGGATCGAGGCGGATGGCAGTCTCGGCGAGCGCACGGATCTTGTGCATAATTCCGGCCCGAAGATGCCAGAGCGAGCGGCCGATAATCCGCCTGGCAATTTTGCCGTGAGCGACCACTCTGGCCCGCATGCGCACATGATTCAGGCCGATATGGCCGCGAAATTCGTTCTGGTCGCTGATGCCGGCCTTGATCGCGTCTATGTGTGGAAGCTCGATCCGGACAAGGGTGTGCTGATTCCGGCGGCAAAACCCTGGTTCAGTATGGAGCCGGGGTCCGCGCCGCGCCACTTCTGTTTCAGCCTTGATGGCAAGGTCATCTACATCCTCGGTGAGCAGAATTCACGCATCGTGGTTGCGGATTATGATACCGAAACAGGTGCCATCTCTCCGCGGCAGACGGCTGCCACGGTCACCGGACGCTTCCGTGGCAGCACTATCGCAGCGGAAATCATTCTTCATCCGAATGGAAAATATCTTTACGTCACCAATCGGATTGGTGACTCGATTGCCTGCTTCCGGGTGAAGGATGATGGGTCGATCGAGTTGTTTGATGAGGTGTGGGAGCATGCTGATTACGGTCGGGCGATCAGCTTCGATCCGACCGGCAATTTCATGCTCGTCGCAAACCAGCGCAGCGATTCCATCACCTCATTCCGTGTGAACGGTCAGACCGGAGCTCTGGAGTTCACGTGGAACTTCACACCCGTCGGAACGCCGAGTGCGTTTGCGTTCGTAACCCTGGAAGGCTGAGTGAAGGGTCTGGTCTCTGCAGACAAGGACCATGCTGCATTCACTGGACTGTGAGATCACAACAGATTAGGCCTGCTTTCCAGAGCAAATAAGTCGACCTAACGAGGAAGGCAGGCTGATCGGCCATCCATGACTGTTCCGGTTACTCCTGCGACACGGCAGCGTTGCTGCCGCTGGCTTATCGTCGCGCTGACACTGATCGGTCTGCTGGGACAGCTTTCCCTGCAGGGGCTGTCGATGCCTGGTGACACGCCAAGAGCGACGATACTGCGCCTGACAGGGATAGATATCAGCCCCACGCATAATGACGCAGGGCCGATGTCGTCATCGATGCATCACCATCACATTATGCATGAACAGATGGCGTCGGGTGCTCCCCACCAGACACATCATCAGCATGATGTGGGCTGTGCGCTCTGTCCTTTGCTGATGATTTTCGGCGTTATTCTGACAGCAGCGATTTTTCTGCCCGGGATCTCAGGTGCCTGTCTGCTTATGCGCCGACTGTTCGCTCAGCCACGCGCACCACCTGTTTTCGCCCGTCTTCTGCCTCCCTTACGAGGACCTCCCGGTCTGATCTGACTGCTTCCGCCGGCACATATGACGGCCATTCGCATGAAGCGGATGACACGTTGTGTGGCCCGACTGCTGCCCGGATCATGACAGGACATCCCTATGTGTGGATTCAGCCGAAGACGGAGTCTGCCTGGCTCCGTCTTCACGGCCGGCCTGACGATAGCCAGCCTGAGCCCTTTACCTTTTATCGCGCCCGCCAGGGCACAGACGATGATGATGAAAACCCCGTCTGACGAGAGCATCGCAACTCCTGGTCCGACGCATCCTGAGACAGCCATGACCATGCTGTCCGCCGGACGGTCATCCGTTGCCGTGACCGGCATTGAAGCACGGGACAGGGAATATCTCTCTGTAAACGGCCTTCGTGTGCCGTTTGTTCACAGCCCGGATACAACGTCACTGTTCCGGCACAGCCTCGGTTTCAGCACATATTCTGCCGGTGGTGTTTCAGCGCTTCCAGTGCTGAATGGGATGGCGGACGACCGTGTTGCTACGATTGTGGACGGAATGCGAATTGAGTCCGCCTGCCCGAACCACATGAACCCGGCGCTCTCTTATGTAGACCCTGATTCTGTTTCAAAGGCTGTCGCGACTTCCGGAATTACCCCGGTCAGTATTGGTGGCGACAGTATTGGCGGAACGATTGAAGTCGAACGGAGAGATCCTCAATTTGCTGAGAAGGGAAAAATCCTCGTCACCGGGCATGTGCGAGGCGATTACCGGAGTAATGGTGGTGGGTCGGGCGCATCCGGTTCCGTCACGGTTGCAAATGATCTGCTCAGCCTGCGCTATTCAGGATCCTACTCGCATGCCAGCAACTACCATACCGGCGGAGATGGGCGGCAGGTACGCTCAACAAGTTACCTCAGCTTCAATCATGCGGTAACTGCCGGATTGCGAAAGGATAACCATCTCGTTGCCATTACTTTTGGACAGCAGGACATTCCTTACGAAGGCTTCCCAAACCAGTACATGGATATGACCAACAACCGGTCAACTTACGTTAACGGGAAATATAAAGGCGATTTCGACTGGGGAACACTGGAGGCGAGAGGGTTCTGGCAGCGCGTCGATCACGCCATGGACATGATGAGCGACAAAGGCGGGCATTCCGCCACAACCGGCATGCCAATGGATACAGACTCCCGCACGGCCGGATATTCACTCAAAGCAACCATTCCGCTTGGGTCAAATCATACACTACGCCTCGGAAGTGAGTTCGATCATAACGGTCTGAATGACTGGTGGCCGCCGCTACAGGGAAGTACGATGATGGGGCCGGACACCTTCCATAACATCAATAACGGCCACCGTGACCGTCTTGGTCACTATGTCGAATGGAATGCGCAATGGCTCCCGCATCTCTCGACTGAGTTGGGTTTTCGCAATGACCTGGTCATGATGAATACGGGTCCCGTGTCGCCGTACTCCTGGAGCAGCATGATGTCCATGGCCGACGCGACGGCCGCACGACAGTTCAATGCCACCTCACGCGGTCGCACCGATACCAATTTCGATGTAACGGCACTGGTCCACTGGCATGCGCTCGATAGTCTGATGATTGAGGGTGGATACGCGCGGAAAACGCGGTCTCCCAATCTGTATGAGCGTTACGCCTGGGCAACAGGAAACATGGCGACCAGTATGATTGGCTGGTTCGGAGACGGAAACGGGTATGTCGGGAACCTGAAACTGACGCCGGAAGTTGCGAACACAGCCAGCTTTACGCTGACCTGGCACGACCCGGAGCATCATGCCTGGGAGATAAAGGTTCAGCCTTATTACACCTATACCCACAACTATATTAACGTTGTCCGCATCGGGGAATTTTCAAACGGACTTTCAAAATTACAGTTTGTGAATCATAATGCGCAAAGTTATGGCATCAACGCGTCCGGTTCCCGACAACTCTGGAAAACGACCGTGTTCGGCACGGGCGAACTCAGAGCCAACGTCAACTGGGTTCGCGGACAGGATCTGGTGAACCATTCCGGACTTTATCATCAGATGCCGACGAACGGCACCGTGGGTCTTCATGAAACGTTTGAGAACTGGACCGGTCGGGTTGAGGTCACGCTTGTAAAGTCAAAAAGTACTGTTGACTGGATCCGAAATGAACCCAGGACACCCGGTTATGCACTTCTGGGAATAGGAGGGAGCTATCGATGGCGGAACTTCACTCTGGATGCCAGCATCGATAATATCTGCAATCAGAAATATTATCTGCCACTCGGGGGACTTTCCCTTGGCGATTACAAGGCGACGGGCGTTTTGTCGCCACTGGCCGGAATGGGCCGATCGTTTAATCTGAGTCTCACGGCATCGTTCTGAGCGATAATCGGGTCTTTTTGGGGAAGGCTGGTGAGGGGCAGGGGTTTGCGAGACCTGCCCGATCCGGTATTTTCAGATAATGGATTTGCTGTGTAAAAAGGCAACTGGCATCCTCAAAGTTGGGGACACAGCCGGAATCGGAAAGTATCACTCTGATCATCCAGCCACAGCTTTAGCTTTACAGCGAATATCCGGCCCGACGCGCGATGAGGATTGTCAGCAGGTAAAGCACGACTGTCACGGAACATCCGACGAGCAATGCCGGCCAGAACGGAACGCCCCGACGCATCAGCCAGGGGATCAGGAGAAACATCGGCAGAGAGGGAATAACGTAAAAGAACGTCGCTGACACATGCGTTTCCATACGTACAGGATCATGGGTCTCCAGCCAGAGCCAGATCATCCCGAAGACGGAAATAAGGGGAAGGGATGCGACAAGTGCCCCCAGCGCCGGATAACGGCGTGCGATTGTGGAAATCAGTGCGATCAACACGCCAGACAGCGCTGCTTTGAGAAAGAAGAACATCAGGCCGGATTTCCCGTACACTCCAGACACGTGACCGGAGACCATATACCGGGGCTGCATCCCGCTCTGAACATGACGTTGATCACGATCATTCCTTTTTTCCTTCAGCTTATTCTAACCTGCGTCCCGGTATTCACCAATCCGGACGGGAGAGCCTGACGATGTTCGCCATGCAGCTCAAAAAGCCTCGCACGCCTCTTGAATGGGTTGAATTACCAGACCCTGAACCCGGCGAAGGCCAGATCAGAGTCAGGGTTTCCGCATGCGGGGTCTGTCGCACGGATCTGCATGTCGTTGATGGCGATCTGACGCACCCGAAGCTGCCGATCGTTCCAGGACACGAAATCGTGGGTCGGGTTGATATGATCGGCCCCGGCGTGACGGATCTCAAAATCGGTGAACGCGTGGGAATTCCCTGGCTGGGTCATACCTGCGGGCATTGCCTTTACTGTGACGAAGGCAAGGAGAATCTGTGTGATCATCCGCTCTTTACCGGTTACACCCGTAACGGAGGCTATGCCACGTTAACTGTTGCCGATGCGCATTATGCCTTTCCTCTTGGCGAAACAGGGGATGACATTTCACTGGCGCCACTGCTCTGCGCCGGTCTGATCGGATGGCGATCGCTGTCCCATGCGGGAAACGGAAAAAAAATCGGTCTTTATGGCTTCGGCGCGGCGGCACACATCATCACGCAGGTGCTGCGCTGGCAGGGCAGGGAGGTTTATGCTTTCACCAGCCCGGGAGATACGGAAAAACAGTCCTTTGCGCGTTCTCTGGGTGCCGTCTGGGCTGGCAGTTCGGACGAAATGCCACCAGAGACGCTCGACGGAGCAATTATATTCGCGCCAGTCGGCTCTCTTGTTCCCGCTGCTCTTCGGGCAATCCGCAAGGGATGCCGGGTGGTTTGTGCCGGAATCCATATGAGCGAGATCCCGGCGTTTTCGTATGACATCCTCTGGGAAGAGCGCGAAATCGTCTCCATCGCTAATCTCACCCGTCAGGATGGGATCGACTTTCTGTCACTCGTGCCAAAAATTGGTATCAAAACGACAACGACGCCATACCCGCTGCGGCAGGCCAATCAGGCTCTGGATGATCTGCGTCACGGACGCTTCGACGGAGCGGCTGTGCTCGTGCCCTGATCAGGGTATCGCGTTGCCGGAAGCAGAAAGTAAGGCACCAAGGACAGTGACGATCTCTGATGTCGCATAGGGTTTGCGTATCACCGGAACATTATGAAATTCGTCGGGGATCATGGAGCGATCCATATACCCGGTTGCGAACACGAATGGCACGCCCCGCTCGCGAAGCCGTCGGGCAAGGCCGACAGAAGTCTTTCCGTCCAGATTGACATCAAGAACAGCTGCATCTGGTGGATTGGCATGCATGGCATCCAGGCCCTCGTCGACCGACGAAACTGTCGTCACATCCGCCGCGCCGAAGTCGAGCAGGGCTTCCTCGACTTCCATCGCGATCAGAAGCTGATCTTCCACCAGAAGGATGTGAGCATCAGTAACGCCCTTTGAAGGCTCCGTCGCAGTTGGCTCATGCGGAGAATGCAGGGCTGTTTTCGTTACAGGACCACCTGACGCCAGACTGCCCCGCTCTTCCACAAGGCATGCCAGAGACCCGAATTTGTCAGGGACAGAGACCCGGATTATAGCGCCTTCCGGCCTCAGGTCGCGCGAGGCGCTTCCGCCGAGCTCATGGCTCACGGCCCGCTCCAGAAGGACCGAGCCGAAACCCGAACGAACTGCGGCTTTTACCAGAGGACCGCCCGTTTCGGTCCAGACGATGTCCCACGTTTTATCCCTGTCGTTATGCTCCCATCTGACGTCAAGCCTGCCTTCACGAACTGAAAGAGCACCGTATTTGGCAGCGTTTGTCGCCAGTTCATGAAACAGGAGAGTCATGATCGACAAAGCCTTGCCCGGCACCCACAAATCAGGTCCTTCAAAGATCACGGTTCCTGGTTGTAGCCGGTAGGGCGCAAGTTCTGCTTCAAGCAGAGACCGCAGTGATCCGCCATCACTGGCGCGGGAAACCTGGTCATGCGCTGTCGCGAGTGCCGCGATACGTCCCCGTAAGGCCATAAAATGGTCATCCAGTGAGCGACCAGGTGATGGCGGGCGGCTGACAAGGGACTGGACCACGGCGAGGATATTTTTGACCCGATGGCTGAGTTCTTCATTCAGCATTCGTTGCCGTGTTTCGGCTTCTGCCCGTTCAAGAAGCTGCTGCTGCCGGTAGGCCCCCATAACTTCGATTAACGCAGAACGAAGCTGTTCAGCCGCTTCCTCGTCTTCGGTTGTCCAGGGATCAGAACGGCCCCGCAGACTGGTCAGTTGCGGGGGCACATCTCCGCCTGAATACTCTGCCTGAGACAGAGGAACGCTGGCCGGCCGATTGACCACACGAATAATTTCACGACGAAAAACAAACATATAGTCGCCTGGCTGCGGCGAAATCGGGATAATCATCAGTCCCGCAGCCCAGGGTAGCAAAGAATGCAGGGCACGGTTCTCAGCAGAGAGATGTTCGGTAGTCCATATCTCCGATCTGGCCCGTATATCTGCTTCAGCCACCAGAATTGCGATAATGTCTCCTGCAAGTTTTCCTTTGTGCTGCGTCCATTCGTTGTTGATCCACACGGCGATATCATCGCAGTCAACCAGTGACATCAGACTGGCGAGCTGGGATCGCACATAAGAGGGAATATCGAGCGTTGAGGCCGCATTATGCAGAAAATGTTCGATCAGCGCATGAGCGCGGATTGTGACCTCAAGACGGTATGATCTGATCAGAGCCGCAATCTGTAAGGCTGCGAATTCGCCAATCATTTTCGCTATAGCGCGCTCGTCCATGGTAACGACGCGAGACTCGTAATGGCGACAGGCGATCATGCCCCAGAGTACGCCGTCCACCACCAGCGAGACTGCCATGGAAGCCCTCACACCGCGCGAAAGAAAATATGCGCGTGCAAGTGGAGACACTCCGCGGAACTGAGCAAAAGACATATCCAGAGGACACAGCCCACGAACATCGTTCACGACCGGGATTTCCTGCGCAATCACATCGTCAATCACACGCACGCGGGTTCTGCGATACTGACTTGTAGCCAGGATAGGAACGTCCTCAATCGATAGATAATGTCCCTTGAATTCGTCCAGATCGGGCCGTTTCTCCTCGGCAACTACTTTGGGCAGACCATTCCGGTCAAACCGGTAAAGCATCACCCGGTCAAAACCGGACACCAACTTCACCTCCTGCACCACAGATGTGAACAAGGCCTGAAGATCAGTTTTGTCGCGCAGACGATCGATCACCATACGAAGCTGAGAAATGAGCCGGCCGTTTTCCTCAGGCTTGCCGGAGGGTTCACATTCAAGAATCAGTTCGTCACCCGAAAGATGAACAGCAACATCACGGACTGTACCACCGGCAAGAGAGAGGTCGAACAGAAGAGCCGGTCTGCCCAGCTGCCGGCTTTCATCCATGGCAGAGAAAACGTGTTCCAGTGCTGCCGGGCCAATACAGTCTTCAAGAGAAGCACCGGAAGAAATAGCCGGGTTAGCGAGAAAAATGGTGGCATTTTCAGAATGGCGCTGAAGAATAAATCGAGGTAGCCCAAAGGACAGCAGGCATCCACGTGGCTGAATAAAACCTGGCGAGAAAAATGCTTCCAGATCGCTTTCTGTCGGGTCAGAGCGACCGCATTCAACGAGATCCACGCAACGCCTCCCTCTTTCCATTCAGGAAAGCCATTTCAATTGTTAACGGCACAAATGCCGGGAAAGCCACTATAATTGCTCTGCGGCGCCCGAAGAATGTCCTGATGTTTTTTGTCCATTAAATATTCACGGAAAAAAAGGCAGAGAGACCCAAGACAAGGATGCTTTATTTCGTGTCACGAAGCGCAGGGCTGTTCTGCGTTTCGTGACACGAAATCATCTTCTCCTGGAGCCCCCGGGCAGAGTAAGCGAACGCACGAAAACCACCAGCCAGTCGCCGCGTTTTTACGGCGTCGTGCAAGCAAAGCAGGACCAGAAATGCCATCGACCGCCGCCTCAGGAATGCTGCTGGCCTTCATGGCCTATGCTGCGTTTTCAATCAGCGATGCTTTCTCCAAACTTCTGGCCGGAAGCCTTGACCCGTTTGAAGTGGCTTTTTCCGGTGGCGCTTTCGGTTTTCTGATTCTTCCGTTTGTGCGGCAAAAGCATGAATCCTATATCGACATTGTGCGCACAGCCCATCCGGGAATGTGGCTTATCAGGGCCGGTGCTGTTTTTCTGGCCACGGCTTCAAGCGTGGAAGCCTTCATGCTTCTGCCGATGCCGGAAGCCCTCTCTCTAATGTTTCTTATGCCGTTTTTCGTGACGATTCTCTCAGTCACATTTCTGCGAGAACAGGTAAATATATGGGCTTGGATTTCGGTGGCTGTCGGATTCGTCGGCGTTCTGATCGTCTTGCGACCGGGGTTTCGTGCGCTTCATTTCGGCCATCTCTGCGCCCTGGTTGCAGCGGTCGCGAATGCCGTAGGCGTAATCGCCTACAGGCGGTCAGGACAGAACAGCCCCAGATTGTCGTTGTTTGGTTCAAGCCTGATCGGGCCGCTCGTGGGCAACGGTATCCTGATGATGGGACATGCTACCTGGCCGGATGCCACGGGCTGGATTTTTCTCTTCGGTTACGGGCTTCTTGCTGCGCTTGGTCAGCTTTTGCTCATGATGGCAACCCAGGCAGCGCCGGCAAACAGGGTCGCGCTGCCACAATACAGCCAGATGGTCTGGGGCGTCGCACTCAGCTACACGCTGTTTCACCAGCAACTGGATCTATGGGGATTCGTCGGTGTTATTATTGTAACATTATCCGGGCTGGTGAACTGGATCCGCCAGAAAATAAAGTTTCGTTACATTGCCCTGCATGGAACCGCGATGATCCGCTCACGGGTCAAAGATACCTGAGTGCTACGATTCCACCGATCAGCAGGATTGCGAATATGCCACAAACAAGTGGCAGACGCTTTTCGATAAAAGCCTCGATCGGGGCACCGAAGCGCCTCAGAAGACCTGCGACGAGAAAAAAGCGAACGCCCCGTGTGACAAGACTTGCGAGCATAAAAGGTACGATCGCGAAATGGGCAGCGCCGCTGGCGATGGTGACGAATTTATAAGGAACCGGCGTCAGGCCTTTGATCAGAATGATCCACACGCCCCACTGGCGAAATTTTTCCTGGAGCGTCACGAGTGTGTGCTCAGCGTGATAGAAATGCACAATCGGCATGGCGACATGCGCGAGCAGAACGGCGCCAATATACCAGCCCAGAAGTCCACCGCACACGCTGGCGACAGTAGCGATCGCTGCATATTGCCATGCCCTGCTTCGGTTGGCGAGAGCCATGGGAATCAGCAGCGTTTCCGGCGGCAGAGGGAACACACTGGCTTCGGCAAAACACAAAAGTGCAAGCCAGAAGGGGGCCTGGGGGCCGGCTGCGTGAGCTCGCACGCGGGCGTAGAGGCGGTCGAGCATGGCGGTATAGAGATCCTTTATTGAAAGCGGGTGCTGTCCGATGCCATCGGATATATTTCTCCGCAAGAGGCGTGCGCTACCCCAGGGGCATATAGGATTTATGTTAACCTGACGGACAAATTATTTTCGTAATACATCATTTATATATCAATATGAATTCATAATATTGCAACATGAAAAAAGTATAATTTGGTAAATTTTTTTATTTGTATAATATCATCTATAAGTTTGTTTTTGTAATAGTAAAAATATAATGCATTATTTATTATAACAATTACCCATTTCAGGACAGTATTTATTTTTTAACCTGTGCTTTCGGTGTTCGTTGAAGGCGAATGGATTATCTGAGCTGTGCATTTATCATTATTGTCATCTCCGTAATATCTGAGTTTTTTTGATTCATTCAGATCAATCAGAGCATTTATACAGCCGGCCTTAAGTTTTTTTTCAATTTATCGATTGATATTCAACTTTAAATTTATTCGGAACGAAACGTGTATCCGGCGCCTCACGGGTTCCTGGTTTTTTCAGAGGATATGGGTATCCGCAGTTTTGCAGGCGGAAAAACTTCAGTCGTTTCGGTCTGGCCTGGATCCAGTTGAACAAGACGAAGGGCGGTGTACCGCGATTTTCCAAACGGAAAACATGTGGAACGAATTTTAAGCCGTTTGTTGCCGCCGGGGACGACTAAAATTCCCAGTGTTGTGTATAATTGTAGACTATATTAAAAAGAAAGACATGATGTCCAAAATAACGCCATCAAGCCCTTACCGTGAGAGCAGATTCCGGATCATAATGGCGCTTGTGGATGAGATTGTTTCTCAGCATGGGTTTTGTCGGATTATCGATCTCGGCGGCACACCGACTTACTGGGAGACGGCGCCGGCTTTTGCGCAGCGCGCCGATATGTCGGTTCTCATAGTAAATCGTGAATATTTTACAAGTGACGATCCGAGGATAACCTGTATTGTTGGTGATGCTACTGATATGTCATCCTATTCAAAAAATGAATTTGATCTTGTTCACTCCAACAGTGTTATCGAGCATGTTGGATCACAGGAAAATATGGCGAAAATGGCCGAAGAAGTAATGCGCCTTGCCCCGGTTTACTACGTCCAGGCCCCAAATTACTGGTTTCCATATGAATTTCACACCCGGATGATCGGATTTCACTGGTTACCTAAGCGGTTGCGTCTGACACTTATGATGTATCGATCATGCGGGCATTATCCACGGGCCCGGTCACGGGCCGAGGCCCAGCAATATGTCGCCGATGCAAACAGTGTGACCTACCGGCAAATGAGACGCTTATTTCCCGATGCCGCCATTACAGGCGAAAAGTTTCTCGGACTGAACAAGAGCTGGATGGTCGTTAACAGGAGCCGCTGAGCAGACATGGAAGGGATTTATGTAATGTCCTTCTGTCAGTATCACGGGATACGTCTCTGTGAAACGGACTCACACGATTGTCGCATAATATATATTATGCCAACTAGACTGCTGACTTGAGGCTCTTCGACGCAGGTCAGGTGAAGATCACTAATGCGACTACCAACACTACCAGCAAGAAATATCGCAATATTCCGGCGATCACACTCATCCTGGTCTGATGGACAGATCCGGCCAGAGGCTACCCGACCTGCCCCCGATGCCGCAGCTTATGGTCAGCCAGCACGCAGGCCAGCATAGCTTCACCTACCGGAACGGCCCTGATTCCCACGCACGGATCATGCCGTCCCTTCGTTACTACCTGCACATCTTCGCCGGTCACATTCACCGACGGCACAGGGGTCAGCATCGAACTGGTTGGTTTCACAGCAAACCGGGCCATAATCGGCTGCCCGGTAGAAATCCCGCCGAGGATACCTCCCGCATGGTTCGCTTCGAACGCGATTGCCGTTCCATCCATGTGCATCGCGTCCGCATTTTCCGGTCCGGTATACGCAGCTGTCGCGAAACCGTCGCCAATCTCCACGCCTTTGACAGCATTGATGCTCATCAGCGCCGCAGCAATGTCAGAATCGAGCTTACCGTAAATCGGCGCTCCGAGCCCGGGAGGCACGCCGTCCGCCACAACCTCTACAACAGCTCCGACTGAAGATCCGGACTTACGAATCTCTCCGAGATACTGCTCCCACACCGGAACCATCGCAGCATCAGGACAGGAAAACGGATTATTCCCCACCTCCCCCCAGTCCCATCGGCTCCGGTCGATTACATACGGCCCAACCTGCACCAGTGCTCCCCGCACCCGGATTGTCGGTCCGAGCACCCGCCGTGCCACAGCACCCGCAGCGACCCGCATTGCCGTTTCGCGCGCTGAAGATCGGCCGCCACCACGATAATCACGAATGCCATATTTCAGATGATACGTCAGATCCGCATGACCTGGACGAAAGGTCTGTGCGATCTCACCATAATCCTTCGACCGCTGATCTGTATTCTGAATAATCAGCGAAATCGGGGTTCCGGTCGTCAGGCCTTCAAAAACACCGGAATAAATCCTGACCTCGTCCGGTTCCCTGCGCTGCGTCGTAAACGTCGATTGCCCTGGACGCCGCTGGTCCAGAAAAGGCTGAATATCGTCCTCAGTGAGCGCAATGCGTGGCGGACAACCGTCGATCACACAGCCGATTGCCGGCCCGTGACTCTCGCCCCACGTGGTCACACGAAACAGACGACCAAAAGTGTTATGCGACATCCCTCACCTTCTTCCCGTTCAGCCAGTCAGCCGAACCCGTCAGTCGCCGGCTACCGAAATATCCGGTGCCAGCGGGTTCTTCATGCCAACGATATGGTAGCCGCAGTCAACGTGGTGAATTTCACCCGTCACTCCCTTTGAAAGGTCGGACAGCATATACAGCCCGGCCCCCCCGACCTCTTCGAGAGCAACATTGCGCTCCAGCGGCGAGTTATATTGATTCCATTTGAGAATATAACGGAAATCACCAATCCCGCTCGCGGCAAGAGTCTTGACCGGACCTGCAGAAATCGCATTAACCCGAATTCCGTCGCGCCCCAGATCCGCCGCCATATAGCGAACCGAAGCCTCAAGGGCCGCCTTGGCGACGCCCATGACATTATAATGTGGCATCACACGCTCCGCCCCGAGATAGGACAGTGTCAGCAGCGAGCCGCCATTTTTCATCAGCGCCGCCGCCCGGGCCGCCACTGCTGTAAATGAATAACAGGAAATATCCATGGACGTCAGAAACGCCTCACGTGGCGTATCGACGTAGCGTCCGCGCAGATACTTCTTGTCCGCCCACCCAATGGCATGGACGACAAAATCCAGCGCACCCCATTCCTTTTCCAGAACAGAAAACGTCTCGTCGATAGCAGCGTCATCGGCAACATCGCAGGGCAGAACCAGGCTCGATCCGATGCTTTCTGCCAGAGGTCGCACGCGTTTACCCAGAGCTTCACCCTGATACGTAAAAGCGACTTCACCTCCCTGAGCCGCAACGGCCTGGGCGATTGCCCAGGCGATTGAACGGTCATTGGCCACACCCATGATGAGGCCTTTTTTACCCCTCATCAGGGTTCCGGTCACAGGATGTTCACCGGCGGAAGGGGAAGCAGCGCCTTCAGACATGCAGAAACCTCAACTGGCTGGAAAGATGACAAGATGGCACGGGTCGTTGCACAACCAGACAGCAGGAACAACCCCGGAAACGGGCGACAGGCCAGCGCAATGCACACGCACGCACCGGGCCACCCGCAGCCAGCAGGAGAAAAGCCATGACTACAGAAGCGACCGGCGTCACAACCTCCCCTCTGATTGACCTCTCCGCCGACCCGTTCGACCTTTTCAATGCCTGGATGACCGATGCAGAGGCCAGCGAGCCCAATGATGCAAATGCCATGACGGTTGCCACGGTCAGTCCGGAAGGCCGGCCTGACGCCCGTATCGTGCTGCTCAAGGGTGCCGACCGGAACGGCTTTAGCTTCTTTACGAACCTCGAAAGCCGCAAAGGTCATGAACTCGCGGCGACCCCGGCTGCAGCGCTTCTGTTTCACTGGAAAAGCCTGCGCCGTCAGATCCGTATCGAAGGCCCTGTTTTTCCGGTGAGCAAAGAGGAAGCTGATACCTATTTTGCCAGCCGTCGCCGGATGTCCCAGCTCGGAGCCATTGCTTCCAGGCAGTCCAGCCCCCTCCCCGATCGTACCATCTTCGAGCTGCGCCTGAAGCAGGCAGAGGCGAAATATGCTGGCAAACAAGTTCCCCGCCCGGAAAACTGGTCTGGTTTTCGTGTCAGACCAGATCGTTTTGAATTCTGGCAGGATCGCCCGTATCGCCTGCATGATCGGGCCATCTGGGTTACGCGTGGCAAAAACGCATGGGACGTTACGCGCCTCTATCCCTGAAAGTGATTCTGGGCGGGAACCCCGGTGTAACCAAATGCACGCGCAAAGCGTTATTGGCATATAGTTACCGCGATCCGGGTCGTGCTCCCCGCCAGCCCAGGTTTATCATCACGCCGGTCAGGAGAGAGCCATGAAAGAAGTCAGAAAAATACTGCTCCCCATCAGCAGCGCCCGAAATGCGGAAGCGGCTTTCGTCCTCGGACGTAATTTCGCCCGCCGTTTCAATGCCCATCTCGCTGTGCTTCACGTCAGCCCGGATGGCCGTGATATCGCTCCCCTCGCCGGTGAAGGGCTGACCGGCGGCATGGTCGAGGAGCTGATGTCCGCAGCGGAGCGCGAGGGTAGCAAGCGCACCCGTGAAGTTCACCATGCTTTTGAAATGTTTGCTGAACGCAGTGGAATCGCTGTTGTCGCACCACGAATCCCGTTTCCGCAGGAAGAGCCCAGTATGAGCTTTAACATTATCAAGGGTTCGGAAAGCGAAATCGTCCCCTGGCATGCGCGGCTGTCAGACTTCACTCTCGTCCCTCATCCGGATAGCGGGGATGAAGTTTCATCCTCAGAGGCTCTCCACGCCGTTCTGTTCGACAGCGGGCGGCCGGCTGTCATTGCCCCGCGCGCGCCCATGACGCACATGATCAAACGCGTCGCCATAGCATGGAACGGAACGGCTGAAGCCGCCTCGGCTCTGCGTGGGGTTATCGCCTGGGCCAGCACAGCTGAACGTGTCCGTGTGCTTCATTGCGGCGATTACCAGCGCCGTGGCCCTACTGCCCGGGAGGTGGTCGACTACCTTTCGATGCACAACATCACTGCTGATCGCGTCGAGTTTGCGCCAATCGATCGGGATGTTGGCCGTGGCCTTCTTGGTGCATGTCAGGATTTCGGTGCCGATATGCTGGCCATGGGGGCTTATTCCCACTCCCGACTGCGCCAGCTCATCCTGGGGGGCGTCACACGACACGTTCTGGAAGAAGCGACCCTTCCGGTGATCATGAGCCGCTGAGAGTATGACGGAGCATGAGTCGGTCACTCATGCTCCAGGTATCGTGACTCTGCCATCAGCCAGACGAAGAGATCAGGCATGTTCAGCTTCACTGAAGCTGAACATCCGTCACATGGCGATAGGAATGTTCGCCTGTGTTCCAGCGCCAGACAGAATAAGACGATGCGGTTCCTGAAAAACTCAGGTCATATGTCCCGCCATGCTGCGTCTGCAGCACACCGATGCCGGACGCCACTGTTCCTCCAATGACGCGATCAGATCCATCGACAAGTGTCACACGATAACCAGCACTTCCGAAACATACGCCGTGACTGCCGGTAAAGACTGCGCTCACATGTGTCAGCGCGCCATCGAGATGCAGATCCATAATGCGCGGAACCACCTTCTCTCCGCATGAGTTTTTATAATTCCCGCCTTGCTGCGTCAGGGACGTGACGGCGTGCAGAACATTTGCATCCGCTGCCGTTGCCGGGCGAGCCGCACTTTCTCCGAAAAAGCGCGTATTTCCGATCTGAGATTTATAATCCTGGGCATGCAGCGGCTGTCCGGACAGTCCGGACATCAGCAGCCCCACTAAAGTCATGTACTTCATCGTCAGCACTCCCGGCGATGAACAGATTGCATGGCCGGAACGCAGCTAAGCTGCACAATGCGGCCAAATCAGGACATAGTGCTGATACTCTTCGATTCTTAAGGACGTATCCGGGGAGCGGAATATCCCTGTGCAACCCACATGTACGAAAACCTGCATACTCGTTACACGGCCAGGCGTTGTCTCTCTGCTTCTTCGATATCTCAGGCTTTGAATGGAGGACGAGTTGCTCGAAATGGGTATTATCGCACAGAAAGGCAAAACAGATATGATGCCTGATTTACTACCGGGGCAGAAATGACAGGGACTTCAGCAGAACATTGCATTCGTCAGCCCGTGCTGTTCCTTCCTCATGGTGGTGGTCCATGTTTTTTTATGGACTGGCCAGGCTGGGGGAAACTTGAAGCTCATCTGCGCAGCATTGCGACCACGTTACCCCGCAAACCTGATGCCATCCTTGTCGTTTCAGGCCATTGGGAAACGGAAATCCCTGCCGTCACTTCCGGAAAGCTCCCCGAACTTATCTATGATTATTATGGATTTCCGGAGCACACTTACGATCTGAGATACCCGGTCCCGGGTTCACCACGGATCGCGTCCCGCGTTCGCGCCCTGCTCACCGCCGCAGGTATCCCGAATGTCGGGGATGATGTCCGCGGGCTCGATCATGGTGTTTTTATTCCCTTCATGCTGGCCTTCCCGGATGCTGAGATCCCGGTCGTCGAACTCTCTCTCGGTGCCGGAATGAGCCCGACAAAAGAACTGGCAGTAGGGCATGCCCTCAGGCCGCTCCGCGCCGAAAACATTCTTATCGTCGCTACGGGCATGACCTTCCACAATCTTCCTCAGTTTTTATCAAATGATCGCTCGACTGATGCCGCTTCCCGCGCGTTTGATGCCTGGCTCGTCAGTACCATCGAGGCTGCGCCAGACCTGCGCGATGAGGCGCTGAGGCATTGGGACAAAGCCCCTGGCGCACGCATCTGCCACCCGCGTGAAGAACACCTTCTACCGCTTATGATCGCGGCAGGAGCAGCCGGAACTGACAGGGGCCAGCAGTCCTGGCATGACATCATTATGGGCAAGGCTCTGTCAGGTTTCCGTTTCGGCTGACCGACATAATTTTTTTTACAACACAGAGTGAGCAGAAAATGAAAATAGCCATCCGCACCCTGACAGCCGCGACAATGGGCTTTGCTGTCTCTCTCGCAGTCGCGCAAGCCGCGCCAGTCCCTACCGACGTCCCGGGCGGCACCTATAGGGCCGATCCTGCTCACACCCAGGTCGTGTTTTCTGTTCTGCACATGGGTTTCACAAATTATACCGGCCTGTTTTCAGAAGGATCAGGCACTCTGACATTCAACCCTGCCCATATCACCAGTACAAAACTCAACGTTTCCATTAAAATCCACAGCGTCCAGACAACCAGCAATCATCTCACAGAAGAACTTAACAGCACAGACTGGCTCGACGCAGCAAAATACCCGACAGCTACCTTCGTGTCCTCAAAGGTTTTGCCGACCGCGTCAGGTGCCGCTGAAATTGCTGGTATTCTCACTTTTCACGGTGTTTCTCGTCCCGCCACCATAAGCGCTACCTTTATCGGCGCCGGAACAAACCCGATGAACAAAGCCTATACTATCGGTTTTGAGGGTACGACAAAAATCAGACGCAGTGATTTTGGCGTAAGTAAATATGTCCCGCTGGTCGGTGATGACGTCACACTGAAAATAGCAGGCGCCTTCGAAAAACAGAGCTGATTTCGTTAGCCGGACTAGTCGTGGTTCTGCCCGGATACGGGGCAGATCGCCCCCGAGCCTGTCCGGCACGTTTGTCTGTCAGTTAAAGAAGCTCCGCTTTTTACAATAGCCCCTTCTCAGCAAAACTTAGCCACTGGCCGTTTCCTACAATGATGTGGTCCCGAACTGTCAGTCCCAGCACTGCCGCAGCTGAGCTAACCTGCCGCGTCATCGCGACGTCGTCCGGAGACGGTGTCGGATCCCCGCTCGGGTGGTTATGCACCAGAATCAGCGAGGTAGCTTCCAGCTCAAGCGCCCGCCTCACAACTTCGCGCGGATAAACCGGCGTATGATTCACCGTTCCCCTCGCTTGCGCCTCGTCCGCAATTAACCTGTCATCAGGCCCCAGAAATAAAATCCTGAATTGCTCAATAACCTCTCGTGCCAGCACCGCCGACAGATACCCATAAAGTCGCTGTCGATCCGAAAGCACCTCACAGCCCTCCAGTGCTGCCCTGTGCAGTCGTAACGCTGCTTCCTGCATTACCCGGATTGCTGACAGCAGATGCGGGCCTATTCCTGCAATTGCTCGCAAGGCCTGATCCGTCGCGGCTAATGTCCCTGCAAAAGATCCAAACCGGGCGAGTAAAATGGTTGCCAACCCCTCAGCGTCTTCGTGCTTCGGCATTGCGAGATGCACCAGGTAAACAAGCGCCTCCCGATCATCAGCGGATAATTCATCTGACAGCAAAGCCTGAAGTGTATCAGACAACTGCAGCTGCGTGCTGCGCAATGACTGTTCCGACTGCGAGAAACTTGTCGACTTTGAAACCGTGGAAAACCGCTGACGCACCAGTTCGGAAGATATGCCTGCATCAGCAAACCCATCACTCCTCTTATCCAAATCCAGTGGATCCTTAATAAAAAATTGAGTAAATTCAGAATAAGTAGCTTTCCATATGTGGTTTGTTTCATCAATATTTATAAAAATAAAATAAATAATGTTATATAATTTATTATCATAAAAATTATAAATTATAAATTTTTATACAGTATTTATAACGGAATAACTTAAAGTATTATAACCCGCATATCTCACGGGTGAGATGGTCCCTGTATCTGGACAGGCATTGAGCCTGAATAAGCCTGGCTGTCGGGTTACGAGACGTCACTGGGACGGTGCAGGCGCGCACAACACCAGCCGTCCGGGCGGAGATTGCTGACAATGCCGTCGACTTCCTCAAATCTGTTAAAACTGCCTTTCCTTTCCGGATCACCCAGATCCTGACTGGCAGGAGCTCGTGTTTGACGGCGAACGCCTTCGAAAAAGCTTGCCGCGACATGAGTGTCAACCGGCGTCGACCCTATGCACAAACCAATGGAATGGTGAAACGCTTCAATGGCCAGAGGTGCTGCAGGTCTGTGTCGCCAGCCACGACCTGCTCAATGACTTCCGCTTCGCTTACAACCAGCGAAAGCAGCGTGTTCTGGATGGACTATCTCCCGTGGAACACATCGCTTCGTGGTTCGAGGAACATCCCCGATCCCGCAATCCTGATTACATGAAACCAGACAGTCAGGACATGTCGACAAAATTCTCGAATGCGCCAATGACGTCTCGCAACCGGACATTCTTTCAGTCACTCACCATGATCTGGCAAATGCAGATAAATTCAAAATCGATCCGGATAAAACTTAAAAATGTAACGCCCCGCCATAAGCAGAAAGCACTGCTTCGTGCATCGATTCAGAGATCGTCGGATGCGGGAAAATAGTCTCTTTCAGTTCTGCTTCCGTCAGTTCACCAGTCCTCGCGATAACGAATCCCTGGATCATTTCGGTAACCTCAGCGCCGATCATATGTGCACCGAGAAGTTCACCTGTTCTGGCATCAAAGACAGTTTTCACCAGACCTTCAGGCTCCCCCATTGCTATGGCTTTTCCATTTCCTACAAAAGGAAATTTTCCAACCCGAACCTCATAACCAGAAGCTTTAGCCTTAGCTTCGGTATAGCCCACTGACGCTATTTGCGGGCGACAATAAGTGCATCCGGGAATTTTTGTGGGATCAATGGGATGAACTGAGAGACCAGCAATCGCTTCGACGCACATGACAGCCTCGTGGCTGGCTTTATGCGCGAGCCACGGAGCACCCGCGACATCGCCGATAGCATAGACGCCTGGTTCGCCGGTTTTGCAATATTCGTCCGTCCTGATATGCGTCCGGTCGACAACGATTTTAGTGTTTTCCAGACCGAGTTTTTCGACGTTCCCGACGATACCAACTGCTGAGATCACACGATCGACGGTAATTTTCTGAGTTTCGGTCCTGGTCGTAACTTCGACGCTCACCTCATCTTTTGCCTTCGCCAACGGACCCAGCTTAGCATTGGTCAGGATCTTCATTCCCTGCTTTTCGAAGGATGCGTAAGCTAGTTTGCTGATTTCTTCGTCTTCGACCGGCAGGATACGGTCGGCGACTTCGACGAGCGTGACCTCCGATCCCATGTTGCGGTAGAAAGAAGCGAATTCGGTTCCGATAGCGCCGGAGCCGATCACAAGGAGACGGCGCGGCAGGAGATCCGGAACCAGAGCCTCGCGGTAAGACCAGACGAATTTACCATCGGGTTCCAGTCCAGGCAGAACCCGGGCACGGGCGCCGGTGGCGAGGATGACGTGCGCGGCTTTCAGCTCCGTAATGCTGCCATCGACCATGGTAACGGTGATTTTTCGTTTTTTACCATCAGTGCCGCTGAGTTTTCCAAATCCGTTGAAAACCGGCACTTTAGATTTTTTGAGCAGGTGCCCTACGCCGCCGGAGAGTTGTTTTGCAACCCCCCTCGATCTTGCAATGACTTTTTCAAAATCGAAGCGGGGATTGTCGACGGCGAAGCCGAATTGTCCGAGATCGTGCAGGAGATGGTTGATCTCTGAGGCCCGCAGCAGGGCTTTTGTCGGGATACAGCCCCAGTTCAGGCAGATGCCACCAAGGTGGTTACCTTCAACCACAGCGACAGATAATTTGAGCTGTGCCGCGCGTAATGCGGCGACATATCCACCTGGACCACCGCCGATAACAACCAGATCGAACTCGGTTGTGCTCATGTTTCTGCTCCTGCAGTCGTCTCTGGCTTCAGAGCGTAAACCATTCATACAGGTTCAGGCTCTGACACGTTATTATGGCGATTATCTTCTCAGACCACCAGGCTGATGGGGCTCTCGACCACGGAACGGAACACTGACATCCACTGCGCGGCCAGCGCGCCGTCGACAACGCGGTGATCGACCGAGATGGTTGCCGTCATCACCGTTGCGATGGCCAGGCCGTCGCCTTTGACTACCGGGCGTTTCTCACCGGATGCGATGGCGAGAATCCCAGCCTGTGGCGGGTTGATTATGGCGGAGAACTCGCTGATACCGAACATGCCCATATTGGAGATCGAGAACGATCCCCCCTGGAATTCTTCAGGTTTCAGCTTTCCGGCGCGGGCTCGGGAAACGAGGTCTTTCATCTCGTTACTGATCTCACGCAGGCTTTTCTTATCTGCGTCGCGGACAATCGGGGTGATCAGCCCATCCGGGATCGAGACGGCGACGGAGATATCCACGCCCGGGTAATGAACGATGGCATCCTGCGCGTAAGAGACGTTCATATCGGGGATGCGGCGCAGAGTGACGGCCGCGGCTTTGATCAGCATGTCGTTGACGGACAGTTTGAACGCGTCCGCGCCCTCGGCGGGAGACGCAGCGTTCAACTGGCTGCGAAGCGCCAGCAGGGCGTCGAGCTGCACGTCTACGGCGACGTAGAAATGTGGGATTGTGGTTTTGGCTTCCGTCAGACGGCGTGCGATGACTTTGCGCATCGACGACATCGGGATGGTGATCGCTTCGGGCGATATGGCGGCGGGTGCTGATGGCTGTGCGGATGGTTTCGCGGTGCCTTTTGCTTTTGCCGCTTCGACATCGTGTTTAACGATGCGACCGTTGGGGCCGGAGCCTTTGACCATAATGAGGTCGATACCTGCGTCTTTCGCGATCCGCTTTGCGAGCGGAGACGCGATGATTCGGCTGGCAGCAAGGGCTGTACCCGGCTTTACTGGCTCGGTTTTCTGCGAAGATGCAGCGGTCCCGGTTACTGCGGCAGGCACCTCGGGCAGGGCTGGGATATTCTTAGGTACAGCGTCTTTCGGAATTGCACTACCCGAAGCCATATCCGGCACAGCTTCGCCTTCCTCGACAAGGATGGCTATGGGGGTGTTTACCGCGACACCTTCGGTTCCGGCTTCGACGAGTATCCTGCCGAGCAGCCCTTCCTCGACGGCTTCCACTTCCATGGTCGCTTTGTCGGTTTCGATCTCGGCAATGACATCACCGGAGAACAGTTTGTCGCCCTCCGCTTTTAACCAGCGGAGAAGCTTGCCTTCGGTCATGGTCGGCGAGAGCGCCGGCATCAGAATATCAATAGCCATGACGTCCTCCTCAGACCAGCTTGCGGACGGCGTTCACGACCCAGTCGGGCTGTGGCAGCGCCAGTTTTTCGAGGTTGGCGGCAAACGGCATCGGCACGTCTATGCCGGCCACGCGGACGGGCGGCGCGTCCAGCCAGTCGAAGGCGTGTTCGATCACCTGCATGACGATTTCCGCACCGATGCCGGCGAACGGCCAGCCTTCTTCGACAGTGACCAGACGGCTGGTCTTTTTCACGCTCCCGACGATCGTTTCGATGTCCAGCGGACGCAGAGACCGGAGGTTGATCACCTCGGCATTAATCCCCTCCTCTGCCAGGAGATCAGCGGCGGCGAGCGCGGTCCCGACACTGATTGAGAAGCCGACGAGGGTAACGTCTTCGCCCTGGCGTTCAATCTTTGCCTTACCAATCGGCAGAATAAAATCGTCATCGACAGGACAAGAGAATTTCTGTCCATAAAGGATTTCATTTTCGAGGAAGATGACCGGGTTTGGATCGCGGATAGCAGCGCGGAGAAGGCCTTTGGCATCGGCTGCGGACCACGGCGCCACAACTTTCAGGCCGGGGACGTGTGCGTACCAACTTCCGTAACACTGCGAGTGCTGAGCGCCGACGCGGGCTGCGGGACCATTCGGGCCACGGAAGACGATCGGGCAGCCCATCTGACCACCGGACATATAGAGCGTTTTAGCGGCTGAATTGATGATATGATCAATGGCTTGCATCGAAAAATTCATGGTCATGAATTCAACGATTGGTTTCAGACCGGTCAGGGCGGCGCCAACTGCCATCCCGGTAAAGCCATGTTCGGTGATCGGCATATCGAGAACGCGTTTTTCACCGAATTCGTCGAGCAGACCCTGGGAGATTTTATAAGCCCCCTGGTATTGCGCGACCTCTTCACCGAGCAGAAAGACATCCTGATCCCGGCGCATTTCCAGCGCCATGGCGTCACGCAGAGCTTCCCGGACTGTAACCTCTTCAGTCTCGCCCCAGTCTTTTTCCGATTCCGATACTGATTTTTCCGGGACGGCTGGTGCTGTGGTGGCTTCAGGAGCAACTTTTGCTGGCCCGGACTTTGCGGGTTCGGCCGGTGTGGCACTGGCAGCTGTCTCGGGAACGGTTTCGCCTTCCTCTGTGAGAATGGCGATCGGCGTATTGACGGTAACGTTTTCCGTGCCTTCCGGCACCAGTATTTTTCCGATCACGCCGTCATCGACGGCTTCCACTTCCATTGTCGCTTTATCGGTTTCAATTTCCGCGATGACATCGCCTGGCGAAACGGCATCACCTTCCTTTTTCAGCCACCGGACGAGTTTGCCGTCCGTCATGGTGGGTGAAAGTGCCGGCATAAGAATCTGGACAGCCATAATAATTACGCCTCTACGAGCACGTCTGTGTAAAGTTCGGACGGATCAGGCTCCGGGCTCGTTTCTGCGAACTGGCTCGCATCGGCAACGACAGCCTTTACGTCTGTTTCAATTTTCTTCAGTTTTTCTTCCTCAATACCAGCGGCCAGCAACTCATTACGAACATGATCGATCGGGTCGCGCTTCTGGCGGATCTCGTCGACCTCAGTGCGGGCACGATATTTCGCCGGATCGGACATTGAATGACCGCGGTAGCGGTATGTGGACATCTCAAGGAGATAAGGGCCTTTTCCGGCGCGACAATATGCGACGGCTTCTTTCGTGGCGGTGTTCACGGCGGAAACATCCATGCCATCGATCTGCTTACCGGGAATGCCCCATGGTTCGCCGTTGCGCCATAGCTCTTTGGAAGCCGAAGCGCGTTCAACGCTGGTACCCATACCGTAGCGGTTATTTTCGATGACGAAGACGCAGGGGAGCTTATGCAGGGCAGCAAGGTTGAAACTTTCATAGACCTGACCCTGGTTCGACGCTCCTTCACCGAAATAGGCGATCGAAACTTCGTCGGTCCCGCGATATTTGTTTGCAAATGCGAGGCCTATTCCAAGGGCGACCTGGGCACCAACGATGCCGTGGCCACCATAAAAATTCTTTTCACGCGAGAACATATGCATTGATCCTCCCTTGCCGTGGGAGTAGCCGGTGGCGCGACCGGTCAGTTCGGCCATGACACCACGCGGATCCATGCCTGCTGCCAGCATCTGGCCGTGGTCACGATAGGAGGTAATGATTTTATCGCCCTGTTTCAGGGCAAGCTGGACACCAACGACGACGGCTTCCTGTCCGATATAGAGGTGGCAGAAGCCACCGATCAGCCCCATGCCGTAAAGCTGCCCCGCTTTCTCTTCGAAGCGCCTGATGAGAAGCATATCGTGAAAAGCATGCTCCAGTTCTGCAGTTGAGAGACCGGGATCGTTTCGCCCTTTATCGGTCACACTGGCACCGTCGTTCATTAACCGAGCTCCATTTACACACCGCATAAGAAACCCACAGACGCACCCGGAAAAAGTGTTCTGTCTGGTTTCCGTCTGAAATCAGCCCGACTCGCCGGGCGCCACGAAAAATCCGGACCGCCCCCCGGATTTTTGCACAAGACGTATATCTCCGATACGCATCGTTCGATCCAAAGCCTTGCACATGTCGTAAACTGTTAGTGCGCAGACGGTCACGGCCGTCAGCGCTTCCATCTCAACGCCTGTCGGACCAGTTGTTTTCGCCACAGCTTTAATTTCAATACCCGCATCATCCGGCTCAAGAGAAACCTTTAACGACGTCAGGAAAATCGGGTGGCACAGGGGAATCAGATCTGATGTTTTCTTGCCCGCCATCAGACCGGCAATACGGGCAACTGCGATCACATCACCTTTTGGGGTGTCGCCATTCACGATGAGTTGAAGCACTTCAGGCAATATGTCGATACGGCCACGCGCCATAGCAGTTCGCTCTGTGTCTGGCTTTGCCGATACGTCAACCATTACTGCGTTGCCGGCCGCATCAAGATGAGTCAACGACCCACCAGCCTGCATCTGGCTGACTGTGACTTTTTCTTGCGAACGAGTCATTATCGGACGCTCCGTAATTGCCGGTCGAAACAACTTTCAGCTGTTACCAAGCAGGGCCCGGAGAGCTTCACCAGGATCGGAGCTGCGCAGGAGTGTTTCGCCAACCAGAAAACCACTCGCACCGACATCGCTCAGACGTTTAATATCCTCATGCGTCTTTATACCGCTCTCCGACACAATAATCTTATCCGGCGGCACCAGCGGTGCAAGCGTAACAGTCGTTTCCAGGTTGGTCGTGAGCGTCTTGAGGTCGCGATTGTTTATGCCAATCAGAGACGTATCAAGCACAAGCGCACGATTGAGTTCTTCCTCTGAATGAACTTCCACAAGGACGTCCATATCCAGTCCTTTGGCGTGATCGACGAGTTCGGCAGCCTCCTCGTCTTTCAGAATAGCCATAATAAGAAGAATACAATCAGCACCGATCAGACGGGTCTCATAAACCTGCCATGGATTGACGATAAAATCCTTACGCAAAACCGGCAACTGGCAGGCATTACGTGCTGCGACAAGATCGTCGGTCGTTCCGTGGAAGCATGAGTTCTCTGTAAGCACAGAAAGACAGGCGGCACCGGCAGCTTCGTAAGAACGCGCGATAGCAACCGGATCATAAGGATCTCGCAGCAAGCCTGCTGATGGAGATGCTTTCTTAATTTCCGCAATCAGTCCGGGTGTCAAATCAGCTGTTTTTTCTTTCAGAGCACGCCCGAAGCCGCGTGGATGAAACTCAACCTCACGCGCTTTCGCCGAAATTTCTTTCAGATTCATCAGGGTCGAACGATGCGCTACCTCAATCCGTGTACGTGCCACAATACGATCGAGAACGTCCGGAGCAGATTCAGCAGCCGTGTAAGTAGCCGTATCCGGCACCTGAGGTGTCTCGTTCATCATGTTTCTATCTCGCAACCAGATGTGAATGACAACGTACTATGATTCGTGTGCTGCGTTTTCTGCCAGGGGCATCGAAGCAGCCTGACCGGTTACTGTCGATGCGAACATCTCCAGATTCAGCAACATGAGGTTTTATCTTCGACCGACGGTCTCACATGACGGGCACGGATCGCGTTAAGGACAGCCAGCGCGGCACCATTATCCAGAACATGCCCTGCTGACGAAACCAGTTCACGCAGCACAGCGGGGACAATGGCACCATCCTTCAAGAGCGCAGCATGCCCTGCTACATGAAGTGCACAAGCCGCATTCAGTAAGACAGTATCACGATAAGGCCCCATGGCCCCCTTAAGCAAAGCGTCAAGTGCGGAAGCATTTTCCACCGGACCGCCGCCTGCAATAGCTGAAACAGGAGCTTCAGGAAGCCCGGCCATATCAGGAGTGAGCATGATATTTAAGCGCTCACCATTTTCGAGTATCTCAATTCTGGTTGGACCAGCAAGCGTCACTTCGTCGACATAACCAGTAATCTCGCCGGATTTCCCGTCAGAAATTTCACCACAGACACACCAGACACGCTCCGAGCCCAGCTTTTGCAGGGTATCGACTATCGGCTCCATCCATTGCGTGGCAGCCACTCCGATCAACTGCCTTTTCACGCGAGCTGGATTGGCCAGAGGCCCCACGAAATTAAAGAGCGTTCGGATACCCAGAGCTCGTCGCGCCCCGGCTGCATGGCGCATGGCAGGATGGTGATGTGGCGCAGCCAGAAAAGCCAGTCGATGGTCACGCAGATCGGCGCCAAGAACCGTCGTGTCTGAATCCAGTGAAACACCCAGCGCCTCAAGGACATCGGATGCACCGGATTTCGACGACAGGGCGCGATTGCCATGCTTGGCCACCGGCACACCGAGTGCAGCCAGAACAAAGGCTACAGCGGTTGATACATTGAGCGTTCCGTGACCGTCACCGCCTGTTCCGCAGACATCAATCGTGCCAGGGGGCACGTCGTCCACGGATTTCATCCGGGCTCGCACGGCCTTTACGGCGCCAAGCAACTCCCCGGGACGTTCACCGCGCACACGCATAGCCATGAGCAAAGCAGATATTTGTGACTCGCTGGCCACTCCATCCATGATCAGCCCAAAAACCTCTTCCGCATCCTGCTCCGGAAAAATTTTTCCCGTCGCCGCAGCAGACAGAAATTCCCGAAACCGACGGTCGTCAGGCGCCGGACCAGCAGATCCGGACATCAGACTTTGACCCGATTAAAAGTCATCATCAGCTCAGGCTGCCCGCGACAGTTCACGCCACTGACGAGCAGCCGACATAAAGTTCTTCAGAAGATCATGGCCATACTCCGAAGCGATACTCTCCGGGTGAAACTGAACGCCATGCACAGGAAAATGGCGGTGCATCACGCCCATAATGATACCATCCTCCGTCCAGGCAGTGCGCTCAAGAACCGCCGGACACGTCGCCGGATCAATAACGAGACTATGATAACGGGTCGCCATGAACGGATCGGGCAACCCGGCGAACACACTGGCATTCTCATGAAATACGGGACTTAGCTTTCCATGCACAGGCCTGGGGGCCCTGACCACGTCGCCACCATAAACTTTCCCTATGGCCTGATGGCCCAGACAGACACCCAGCAGCGGAATCAGTGGACCGGCAGCCCGGATGAGATCACAGCAGATACCGGCTTCGTCCGGAGTACAGGGGCCAGGCGAAAGCACAATCGCGTCAGGCTTAAGCGAAAGCGCTTCTTCGACACTCAGCGCATCGTTCCGCCGGACATCGCAAACCTCACCAAGCTCACCGAAGTAGTGAACGAGATTGAAGGTAAAACTGTCATAATTGTCGATCAGCAGGATCATGACATTATGATGGCCTTCCCATCGGCTGCGGTCAAACCTTCCTGATAATCTGCACCGGCCTTTCACCCGTTCGTATGAGATCGCATCTATGCCCAGAAATGAAAAACAGCACCCCTCCTCTCCCACTTCCGGAATGAATGACACGCCTCGTTCAGCCAGCCATGAACCACCAGAACAATACTCTCCCCGGAGCCACCAGGGTCAGCGCCCCCGAATCTACCTTGCCGGGGATCTTGTCTTTCGCCCTGACGCGGATCGTCTCTTCATGGAGTTGAAAAAAATTTGCGCAGATGCCGGGCTCGAAGGGGTTGCGCCCCTGGATGGACAGATCGATCTGGACGGATCCACGCCAGGTTTTGAAACCACACTTGCGATTGTTTCAGCGGATCGCAGCCTTATGGACAGCTGTGACGCCGGTCTGTTTTGTCTCGACCCTTTTCGGCGCTCGGCGGACATGGACCCTGGTACGGCTGTTGAAATCGGCTACATGGCAGCGCAGAACAAACTCCTGTGCGGATACACTGTGGACGGACGATTTTACCCTGAGAAAGTCAGGGATTACTGGCGTGCGGCCTGGGGAAAGGAACTCAGGCCCCGGATGACGACCGGCGGCAGCGGCGGACTTGAAGATCAGGATGGCATTATCGTGCACTCAGAAGGCATGATACAAAATGGCATGACAGAGGGTTTCATTCGCCTCTCCGGCGGCACGATCAGCGTAGGTGCCACGCTTCCGGAAGCCAGTGTTCCCGCAGTAAAAGCTCTGGCGGCGGGCCTTCTCCGGGCCTGAATCCGACTCAGGCGCTCTTCTGAAGAATGGCAGCAAAAAAACCATCCGTCCCATTTTTTGCAGGCGTAAGAGACAACGTCGCGGAGCCACGAAACTGCTCCGGCACATCTTCTGTTTCAGGGGTCGCCAGTGAGAAGTCCTCATGACGTTTGAGAAATGCGTCGATCTGGTCGCAGTTTTCGGCGTCGAGGACAGAACAGGTTGCATAGACCAGCCGGCCACCAGGTCTTACCAGTGCAGCGGCACGGTCAAGAATCTGAGCCTGCTTGACTGTCAGTTCCGCAAGATCCTGCTCCTGGAGCCTGACGCGGGCATCAGGATTGCGTCGCCAGGTTCCTGTTCCCGTGCATGGCGCATCGACCAGAACACGATCGAAAGAGCCGGCACGACGTTTTGCCCATTTATCTCCTGCCGTTAACAAATGCCGTTCTACATTATGGGCACCAGCGCGGCGAAAACGCCGGACTGCGCCATCGAGACGAGGCGCTGAAACATCACAGGCTACGATATGCCCCCGATTTTGCATCGTCATTGCAATAGCCAGTGTTTTCCCCCCGGCGCCGGCACAGTAGTCGAGCACGCGCATTTCCGGACTGGCGCCGACCATCGCAACGACAAGCTGACTGCCTTCATCCTGAATTTCGACCAGCCCATCCCTGAACGCGGCGCTCGCTGTCACCGGAACCCTGCCTGACAGGCGGAGCCCCCAGGGTGACAATGGTGTCGGCTCTGCCCGAAGACCATCGCGCAGGAGCATCTTACGGGCCGCCTCACGGTCGCCCTGCAACGTATTGACCCGCAGATCAAGAGTAGCTTCCTGTCCGAGAGTTTCCAGTTCCTTTTCCAGCTCGTTGCCAAATTTTGTCCGGAGATGAGGGAACAACCAGTCAGGAACTTCAAGGCGGACAGCATCCGGCATGGCTTCCGCAGGCTCTGCCTTCGAGAGGCTTTCAAGAGCGTGCCGCTCGTCTGGCGTCAGTGCGCCCGGTGCAAAACGACCTTCAACGAAGGCTTGCGAAACGACGCCCGGGGTGACTCCGGTCAGAATCTGTCTCACCGCGATACGCAGACGGGGCGTTACCTCGCCTCCGACGTGCCCGATCAGCCATTCTGTCCGGCGCCAGTGACGCAGAGTATCCCATACCAGAGCGGAAATCGCACGCCGATCACCTCCACCGATAAAACGACGGTCACGAAAAAAGCTGTTCGCGACCGCATCAGCGGGCCGGCGTGGTGATGCGTCCATCTCCGTCAGCAGATCAATGGCAGCAGCAAGCCGGGCGGAGGGCGTCATAAATGATCCTGAGGTCCGAGAAACGAAAAGCCTGTCCGAACGCGCTGGTCAGACGCGTTCAGGAATGAACGATCAGTCGCGCCGGTAATTCGGCGCTTCGCGCGTGATCGACACATCATGCACATGGCTTTCGCGGAGGCCTGCATTTGTAATGCGCCGGAAGCGGGTTCTGACCTGTAATTCACCAACAGAACCACACCCTGTGTAACCCATTCCAGCCTTGAGGCCGCCAACCAGCTGATGAACCACAGCGCCCATGGCGCCCTTATACGGCACCTGTCCTTCGATTCCCTCCGGCACCATCTTCCGGGAGTCTTTTACTTCCTCCTGAAAATAGCGGTCAGCAGAGCCACGGGCCATGGCCCCCAGACTGCCCATGCCCCGATAGGATTTATAGGACCGCCCCTCATACAGAAAGACCTCACCAGGTGCCTCATCCGTGCCGGCCAGCAGTGACCCCACCATCACGACATCAGCGCCGGCACCGATCGCCTTGACCATGTCGCCGGATGTCCGGACACCACCATCAGCGATGGCAGGAACCCCCAGTTCGTGACATGCGGCAGAGGTTTCCAGGACGGCGGAGAACTGTGGAACACCGACACCGGCGACGACACGGGTGGTGCAGATTGATCCGGGACCAATACCAATTTTCACACTATCAACACCGACATCGATGAGGGCCTGCGCCGCCTCTGGCGTCGCGACGTTTCCGGCAATTACCTGAATCTCGCCATGGGAACTCTTGATGCGTTCTACGGCGCGGAGAACACCCGATGAATGACCGTGTGCGGTATCAACTACCAGGACGTCCACACCGGCTTCGATCAGCAGGCGGGCACGTTTATAGCCATCTTCTCCGACACCGGTCGCTGCCGCGCAGCGCAGGCGCCCCAGGCCATCCTTGACGGCAAGCGGGTGCGTGACAGCCTTATCCATATCTTTCACGGTTATAATGCCGACACATCGACCGGCATCATCCACCACCAGAAGTTTTTCAATGCGGTGCTTATGCAGAAGCTGCCGGGCGGTACCCGGATCCGCTCCATGACGAACGGTGACCAGATTCTCTCTGGTCATCAGATCGCTCACGCGCTGCCTCGGATCTGTGGCAAACCGGACGTCACGATTTGTCAGCACACCGACCAGCTTCTGGGACAGAGGCTCGACAACTGGCAGACCACTTATTCCATGGCTGCTCATAATGGCGCGAACTTCAGCCAGAGTCTGATCCGGTCCGACCGTTACCGGATTCACAACCATACCGGATTCAAACCTCTTGACCCGGCGCACCTGCTCGGCCTGCTCGGCTGGCTCAAGGTTTTTATGGATTACACCAAGACCACCCTGCTGGGCCATCGCAATGGCCATCGCATCTTCAGTAACAGTATCCATCGCTGCCGAGACCAGCGGGATATTGAGATCAATCGTGCGGGTCAGACGTGTACGAGTATCAGCGTGTGCGGGCAGGACATCCGATGCCGCGGGCACAAGAAGCACATCATCGAAGGCCAGGGCCTCGGTGATACGATCGTATAATGAACCTTTTGAAGCCATGGCACAGGACCCCTTTTTTGCGTGATGCGGGTATCCTGATTCCCTTTCCAGGGCGCCAGCCTAGCCCCGCATTCCCCGTGATCGGCAGACCTCTGCATCAGCAGCGCTGACGCAGAACGCGTCTCAGACGGAATGCGTGGAAACGAGCCTCAGGTTCCCGACCGTTGGCGCTTCCTCATAAGAGCAAGGGATACAGCTGACAAGGAAAACACGCATTTTTCTGCACAATGCAATCTGTTTTCCAGCTATAGTTAAAGGCCAGCCGCGCATGGCCAGTGCCATTTTCCGGAAGATTTAATGCTCTGGCTGTGTCACTTTAAAGAAGTATCCCGTTCACGATCAGAACGGACCAAAAAGCAATAACAGGGCAAACAGCCCGGACAGCGCCGGAGGGACGGTGTGACCACACTTCATCACAGCAGGAGCAGGCGCGATGAACCGACCCTGCCATCAGAACGCCCGGACGCGCTGATTGGTGTCGTGCTGGACACTGCGCTTGATCCCGCGACAGATGCCCATCCGGAGCGCCGAAAAGACCGGGAACAGGCCATTCTTGATCTGTGTCAGACCGCGCATTTTCGGCCTGAGGGCCTGACTGGTCCGTTCATTCTCCATATTTCAGTCAGCGGTCATTCAGGTCTCGTGTTCGATGTCCGCAATGAGGAGGATAATCCGCTTTACGCGCATGTCATTTCCCTTTCGCCCTTCGGACGCCTGATCAAAGACTACGCGCTGATGATCGAAAGTTTCGAACTGGCTATGGAAGAAGGCAATCGCACGAAGGTACAGGCCATCGACATGGGACGGCGAGGAGTCCATGACGAAGCCTCTGATCTGCTTATGGCGCGGCTCAACGGAAAAATTGCCATGGACAAGCCCACAGCGCGGCGACTGTTCACACTCATGTATCTGCTGGGCCAGAGACGATAACATTACGGAGCCACTGATCGCCGATGACAGATGCTGATCCCGGCAAAGAGCAGCAAACGCCCTGGTTCCCTGTCACGCTCCGCCTGGATGCCGCTTCAAAGGCGCTCATCATCGGAGGGGGCAATATTGCGGCGAATAAAACCAGTCTGCTGATAACAACTGAAGCGTCTGTAATGCTCATTGCCCCGGCACTGAATGAGGAGCTCACGCGGATTGCCGCAACGGGGCGTATCCGGCATCTTCCTGTTGCAGTCTCTGAGGACATTCTCAAAGAACACCTTCCTGGCAACCGACTGGTGTTCGCCGCGACGAACGACCGGGAAGTCAACCGCATGGTTGCGGCTATCGCTCGTGACATGAATATCCCTGTCTGTGCCGTCGACGACCTGGCGCCATCGACTTTCATCACACCCGCCATAGTCCGCCGCCCACCTGTTCTGGTCGCTATTTCGACAGCCGGTGCAGCTCCTGTTCTCGCCAGACGCATTCGTCAGCAGATTGAAGCACTTTTACCCGCACACCTGGGGCGACTGGCCCGTTTCATGCAGCGCATGCGGCCTTCAGTTGCCACCCTTCATCCGACAGCAGAAACCCGGCGACGGGTATGGGAGCATTTCCTGGACGGCGCCGGAAGTGAACAGGCACTTTCGGGTGATGATGTCAGCGCACAACATACGCTGGAGCAACTGGCACAGGGAAACACAGGAGAGGGTGAAGTCTGGCTGGTCGGCGCAGGTCCCGGGGACGCTGATCTTCTTACATTAAAAGCGCTGCGTCTCATGCAGAACGCGGACAGCGTGCTTTACGATCATCTTCTGCCCCCGGAGATCCTTGACCGGGTCCGGCGTGATGCCGAGCGGGTTTTTGTAGGCAAGCAACGCAGTGACCACGCCCTTCCGCAACCCGCCATCAACAACGAACTGATCCGCCGGGCACGGGCCGGTGAGCGCGTGCTGCGCCTGAAAGGGGGTGACCCGTTTATTTTCGGACGTGGTGGCGAAGAAATCGAAGCACTGATGGCTGCGGATATCCCTTTTCGGGTCGTTCCCGGAATCTCGGCAGCCAACGGATGCGCTGCAGCGGCCGGAATCCCTTTGACACACAGAGACTGCGCGCAATCCTGTCTTTTCCTGACCGGTCACGCCCGCGCTGACGGAACTCTCGATCTGCCATGGGATACAATCGCGCGCCGTGGCCAGACCATCGTAATTTATATGGGGCTTGGCGGAATTGCGATGCTCTGTGAACGACTGGTGCAGCATGGCCTGCCGCCGGACTGGCCTGCCGCGGCTGTGGAGAAGGGCACACAGCCGGATCAGAGAGTCATCGTGGCGGACCTGCGGTCCCTTCCGGAACGTACTGCTACGGAAAAATTTCGCAGTCCGTCACTGATTATCGTTGGGGAAGTTGTGCGTCATCGCGTGATGTCGCGCTCTGTCAAACCCGCCATGTCAGCGAACGCTGGCGGCGATCCACCTGAGGTTGTATAGCCGGATTATGCTCTCGCTTTCCTCTCTGACCGCCCTCCTTCAGGTCGTGCTGATCGACATCACACTGGCTGGTGATAACGCCGTCGTTGTCGGCCTTGCCGTCAGACGCCTTGATCCGGCTCAGCGCAGAATCGCAATGCTTGTGGGTATCGGTGCTGCCGCTGTTATACGGCTGGCACTTGCTGTCGTTGCCACAAAAATGCTCGCCGTCATCGGGCTGCGTTTTGCCGGCGGTCTTTTGCTGCTCTGGGTTTGCTGGAAAATGTATCGTGAGCTCCGGACTTCGGAAGCTCGACATGAGGACAGCGCTCCGGCACCTGGCGCTCTTCGCAGCGCCATCACGCGTATCATTATCGCTGACCTTTCCATGAGTCTGGATAACGTGCTCGCTGTTGCCGGCGCCGCTGGCGAACATATGTGGGTGCTCGTGTCCGGCCTCGCCATCTCGGTTCTGCTTATGGCAGTCGCTGCAACACTCATCGCACGTCTGCTCGACCGGTATCGCTGGATCGCCTGGATTGGCCTTCTGGTTGTTCTCGGTGTCGCCATTGAGCTTATCGTGGGCGGAGGCAATGAGGTTCTGGAACACATCACATGACGTGGTGCCGTTTTCGACTGCTTGCAGTCGCGACACTCGGCATCTCAGCATGTTCCGGCGCGCCGCAGGCGCAGCCTGCGGAATCAGCTGCAACATCGGCCTGGCCAACTGAACAGCAGGCAGAAAGTGCCGGACCGGTGAATGATGTTGCTGGTCGCCTGACCACCTGGCTTCAGCTGACCGGTCCGGTCGGTGCGCCTGTTCCAGCCCGGACATACGCAGATTTTCTGTCGACACGTCCGGTCTGGCCGCGATGGCACTTCATTGAAGCACGTTACCAGCAGGCCCTTGCCCGCGAACCTGATGATACGGCTGCCGCCATCCTGTGCAGGAGACGCCCCCCGGTCAATGCCGCAGCGCTGAAGCGTTGTACCGACGTAATCGGTGCAACCGCGCAGTTGCGATCAGCGGCGCGTGCTGCCTGGCGCGACGGAGCTGACAGCATCACGGATGCCTCACTCCTGCAGTCCATGTTTGCTCCGGACCTTACTACTACGGATAGCTGGGTACGATTTGAACGGGAAGAACGCGCCGGCCAGTTCACTGCTGCAACCCACACCATCAGCACGTTGTCGCCGGACAAGGCGCGGCTGGCAGAGGTGCGGCTGGCTTTACGCAGGAATGACCCGGAGGCAGAAGTCGGTCTTACGGCCCTCACCCCACCGGCTGACAGTGATCCGATGCTGATCATTGATCACGCGCACTGGCTCAGGAAGGCAGAGCGTAACGACGATGCGCTTACTTTGTGGAAAACGCAGGGCTTCACGGCAGAACGAAATGCTCCGGCAACGATCCGCTCTGCCTTCTGGACAGAACGCGAGGCCCTTGCACGCACTCTCCTCGCAGGCGGACATACCCAGGATGCGTTTACGCTCGCATGCGACACAGAACAAAGCGACGAAAACCGTAACAGGAATGCGGCTTTTCTCAGCGGCTGGATCGCATTGCGTCAGTTACATAATCCGGAACAGGCTGAAGGATTCTTCAGAAAATTAGCCGATAGCAACTCTCTTCTGAACCGAAGCGGAGGCTATTACTGGCTTGGACGCGCTCATGCAGAGGAAGGAAATACGGCGTCCGCGATAGCCGACTGGCAGCGGGCAGCGGAGTTTCCGCAGACATTCTACGGTCAGATGTCTGTCGCTGCCCTCTCGCATGCGGGAACAACATTGCTCTCGCCAGCACAATCCACGAAAGCCCTCCGGGACGCATTGCAGCGCTGGCGCGATGCCGCACAGCGCAACAGTGCCGAGGCAACCTCAACAGAGGTCCATGTTGATGGCAGCGATCTCGCACGTGCTGCCCAGATCCTCGTGTCATGGAATGATCGTCCACATGCACGCGAGTTTCTGGCACTGCTGCTGTCCCAGGATACAGAGGCCGCAGATCAGAGAGCACTCGGAGAACTGGCTCAAAAACTGGGGCTTCCCGATATTGGTGTGGCCATTGCGCGACGGGCCAGTCAGAAAGGCATCTCCATGCCGGATATGGGGTGGCCCGCGCCGTTTTCTGAACCGCAATCAGATCTCCCTCCTGGTCTGGCGCTTGCCCTCATGCGTCAGGAAAGCAATTTCAATCCGGATGCGGTCAGTGTTTCGGGGGCTGTGGGGCTGATGCAACTCTTGCCAGGCACTGCGCGGGATATGGCCCGCGGGACCAGGACCGGGCCCGTAACAGTTTCAACGCTCTACACGCCTGCAGAGAACATTCAGCTTGGCACGGCTTACCTTGACCAGGTTTACAGGAAATTTGACGGTATCGTCCCGTACACAGCGGCAGCCTATAATGCAGGCCCCCATCGCGTCAGCCAGTGGTTGCAAACGGGAGGTGATCCGGCGCGCACCGGGGCGGACCAGGATGCACTGATCGACTGGATCGAGCAGATTCCTTATGCTGAAACAAGAAATTACGTAAAACGTGTCTGGGAAAGCATGGCTGTTTATGCCGTTTCGGGGCCCGCCTGAGACGATCTGAACCTTCAGATCGTTCAGACCAGGCAAGAAGTTATGATCATCAATGAAATACCTGTGTCGGGGAGTGAATTTTGAAGACAGAGACTGAGCAGAACGTGCCGCTGAAAACATCCGACAGGCTCTCTCCCGATGGCGCCTCGCCTGCGATGGCTCAATGGTTTGCGCTGAAAGCGGAGAACCCGGAATTCCTTCTGTTCTTCCGAATGGGCGACTTTTACGAACTGTTTTTCGACGATGCAATTGCAGCTGCTTCAGCTCTTGATATCGCACTGACTGCCAGGGGCAATCATGCCGGAGAACCGATCGCGATGTGCGGCGTACCAGTGGCAGCCGCTCCCTCCTATCTTTCACGCCTCATTCGGCGCGGCTTCCGTGTCGCTGTCGCTGAACAGACGGCAACATCTCCATCGAAAAAAACTGGAAAAGGCAGACCGGGACCGGCCCAGAAAGGTCCCCTTCCACGGGCCGTTGTTCGTCTGGTCACGCCAGGTACGCTCACTGAGGACGAACTTCTTGAACCTGGCAGATCCAATCTGCTCGTGGCACTGGCGCAGGAAGGCAACGGACGCGGCAGCACTGATGTCCGGGGAGCGGCGTGGATCGACATTTCCACGGGACAGTTTGAAACGGCGTCCTGTAAAACGAATGATCTCGGGCATTTACTGGCCAGGCTTGATCCGGCTGAAATTCTGGCGCCCCCGGACTGCAATCTTGGTGATTACGAGGCACGGCGTCATCCCGGCGCTATACCACCTGCGGCTCACACCGCCCGGACCCGGCTGGCTGAAATTTTCAATGTTGCCAGCCTTGATGCTTTCGGCACCTTCACGGACGCTGAAGCTGCGGCAGGTCTCATGGCGGTCGAATACATCCGCCGATCGCAGGCGGGTACTATGCCGCGACTATCTCATCCCCGGCCGCAGACCGAACAGGATACGCTGGGTCTGGACCCGGCCACACGAGCCAGCCTCGATCTGTTGCGAGCGCGGGATGGCGGAAGCCAGCACACTCTTTTTTCGGCAGTAAACCGCACCGTCACAGCAGCCGGAGCGCGGCTGCTTTCCTCCTGGATCGCAGCTCCCCTCACCAGTCCGGAACGTATCACGGCCCGGCAGGCCTGCTGGGACTGGCTGCGGCACGACAGTGTCAGTCTTGACGCGTTACGACAGGTTCTGCGCGGCGCTCCGGATATTGACCGTGCACTGGGCCGACTGTCGGTCGGGCGGGGCCAGCCGCGTGATCTCGCTACCCTGCGGGATTCCGTCAGCGCCGCGCACAGTGCAGTCTCGGTGATTGAGGCCGTGCAACACGGGAAACGTCCCGCGCTACTGGAAACGGCACTGAAAGCCCTGCGGGGCGGCAGTCTGCTCGAACGGGAACTGGACCGTGCACTTGCGGATGAGCTGCCGCCACGCGTCGAAGATGGCGGCTTCATCGCATCAGGCTACGATGGAGAACTTGATGCTCAACGTGCCTTACGAGACGATTCGCGCCGTGTGATCGCGGCCCTTCAGAACGAGTATGCTCAGCGCTTCGGCGTAGCGAGCCTCAAAATCCGTCATCACGCACAGCTTGGTTATGTGATGGAAGTGCCATCTGCGGTCGGCGCGCGTCTGCGAACCCGCGGGGATCTCAGTTTCCGACAGGGCACGGCCAGTGCTGCCCGGTTTTCCACAGAGGAGCTCGTTGATCTCGATTCGCGAATTGCCGAAGCCACTGAGCGTGCCACTATCCGTGAGCGGCAGATTTTTACGGCGCTTATCGCCAGAGCACTTGAAGAAAAGGAATTACCCCTGCTGGCAAGAGCTCTTGCCCTTCTGGACGTCGTGCAGTCCAGTGCGAGCCTGGCAACCGGGGGAACGTGGTGCCGTAGTAAAGTCGATGACAGCATGGCGTTCGATCTCAGCGCGTGCCGGCATCCGGTCGTCGAAGCCGCGCTTGGCACCGGCACCCGTTTTACAGCGAACAGCTGCTCTCTTGAGCCCGATCATCGGGTCATGTTGCTGACAGGCCCGAATATGGCGGGCAAGTCGACTTTTCTGCGTCAGAATGCTCTGACTGTAATCCTCGCGCAGGCAGGTCTCCCGGTCCCGGCAAAAACAGCTCACATCGGCGTTGTCGATCGTCTGTTTTCGCGTGTCGGTGCGTCGGATGATCTCGCACGAGGCCGGTCAACCTTCATGGTCGAAATGACAGAAACGGCAGGAATCCTTAATCAGGCCAGTCCCCGGTCTCTTGTCGTGGTGGATGAAATCGGACGTGGAACCTCCACTCTGGATGGACTTTCGATCGCATGGGCCGTTCTGGAAACCATGCATTCGACTCTGCGCTGCCGAACGATTTTCGCCACTCATTTTCACGAACTTGCGCAACTCTCCGAGACGTTACCCCGGCTCTCGCCACATACGATGGCGGTCCGGGACTGGAAAGGGCAGGTCGTGTTTCTCCACGAAGTTGTCCCCGGCTCAGCGCGTCGCAGCTGGGGCGTGCATGTTGCCCGACTGGCCGGGGTGCCACACCCGGTGGTGGAGCGTGCCGCCCGTCTCCTGAAAGAACTTGAGCAGGATCATTCCGCCGGACAGCGCACCCTGCCACTTTTTGACGGACATCAACCGGCCGCCGATATCGCGTGCGAGCCCGATGATCCGAGCAAAAATGTCACAAGGGACATTTTCGAGCAGGTGCTTGGTCTTGATCCTGATTCTTTGTCTCCACGGGAGGCCCTGGCCGCGCTATATCAACTAAAAAGCGTGGCACTTGAAGCCGCAGGCCATTTGACCCGACCATAGACTTTCCTCTCCTCCGGATTTTCGAGCCAGATCTGAACGCAATGCCCAGTCTTCAAACAACTGCCCTTCCTGGCGTTTCAGATGTCCTCCATTTCGGAGCAGCCGAACCGCTATCTCCTGAAAGTCTGGCAGCCGGTCTGTCTGCCGCGCTGCTTGAGGCACGGGGAACGGCTGGTTCTATGCCGGCACGTGATATTGCCCTGGCCATTTTCCGACGTCATCTGGGTCGGTATCAGACCGATGTACGGACGCGATTCGAAAATCGCGAACTCAAGGGCGTAGAAGCGGCCAGAGCTCTTTCAGCTTTTGCCGACGAACTCGTGAAAGCACTTGCCCGATTTGCCGGAGAGGCTCTCGGGGTCGGGCATGAACCACTCGATCAGATCGTGGTTGCAGCTACCGGAGGCTACGGCAAACGTATGCTCGCGCCCTTCAGCGACATTGATCTGTTATTTCTTACTCCTGAACATCCGTCTCGTACGATGCTTAGTCTCGTTGAATATATCCTGTATTTTCTGTGGGATATGGGACTGAAGGTTGGTCATGCGACACGGTCAATCAGCGAATGCGTATCCCAGGCTGAGCAGGATACCACCGTGCGTACAGCGCTGCTGGACGCTCGTCTGTTAATCGGAAGTTTCAGCCTCTTTGCCATGTTTGAGGCACGTTTCATTGTAGCATGCGTCGAAGCGGGCTCGGCCCGTTTTATCGCTGACAAGCGGGCTGAACGGACGGAACGGCATCGCCGGTTTGGCGAAAGCCCCTACCTTGTTGAGCCCAATATTAAGGAAGGCCGCGGCGGCCTTCGTGACATGCAGACGCTTTACTGGATGTGCCGCTACATTTTCGGCACCCGGCATGTTTCAGATCTGCTCGCACCTGAATTCACCCGTCTTGGATTTCTGACTGAGCAGGAGGCCGCCCGTGCCCGCCGCTCGTGGGATTTTCTGTGGACTGTCCGTCTTCACCTGCATTACGTGGCTGGCCGCGGCGAAGACAGGCTGACTTTCGATATGCAGCCAGTTGTCGGCGGTCGCATGGGCTATACGCGGCATGGTCGCCAGAACGGCGTCGAACGGTTCATGCGGCATTATTTTCTGACTGTACGTGAAGTTATGCGTCTTACGCATGTGCTGGAGCCAACGATTATGCGCGTGGCCCAGGGACCCGCCGCGCATGTCATGAAGGCCGATGAGGCGATGCGTGAGGCTGGCTTTACACTGATCGACGGGAAAATACTGCCTGATCGGGGCGTATCATGCGAAGCTACGCCCCTTAAAATGTTCGAACTTCTGGAATGGGCACGGTCCCGCCATCTCGCGCTTCATCCCCTGGCGAGGCAGCAGTTGATTCGCTGGGAGCGTAGGGCCTCTGCTCTTCGGACCAGCCCGAGAGCCGCAGAAATTTTCCTGTCTCTTCTGTGTGATGATCGCCCTGTGAAGTCCCGGCGACTGCATATTAAAGACACGAAGGATGACCTCGCAGCACATGAAATAGAGCAGAACCGCCATCTTGATCATGTGCACTGGCTCCGTGTCCTCAATGAAACCGGCCTGTGGGGAGCACTCATTCCGGAGTGGTCCCGGATCGTTGGTCAGATGCAGTTTGACACCTATCATATTTTCACTGTCGACGAGCACACGATTGAGGCCATCCGCATTCTTCGCTGCGTCGAAAATGGCTCGATGGCAGATGAAATCCCGGTTGCATATGAGCTTGCGCGGGATATCCAGTCCCGACGTGCGCTCTATATGTCGGTCATGCTTCATGATATCGCCAAGGGACGCGGCGGCGACCATTCGGAACTCGGCTCAGAAATCGCCCTTGAACTCTGCCCTAAACTTGGCCTGTCCGGCGAAGAGACCGAAACTGTTTCCTGGCTTGTTCTTCAACATCTGCTGCTTAGTCACACGGCCTTTCAGCGTGATATTGATGATCCAAAAACCATTCTCGACGTCGCTGACGTTGTGCAGTCGCCAGAACGCCTGAGGCTGCTGCTGCTGCTTACCATCGTCGATATGCGGGCTGTCAGTCCGCGCGTCTGGAACGCCTGGAAGGCGACTCTCCTCCGGGAGCTCTATACACGCGTTGCGGAAGTTCTGGAGGGAGGGCTTGCCACTCCTGAACGTGATGTGCGCGTTGCGCACAGCAAGGCCATGCTCGCTGAACTTCTGTCGGAAGAAGGCGCTTCAAAAGCGGAGATCGACCACTTCCTTGAACTTGGCTATGCGGGTTACTGGCTCTCGTTCGATCAGGAAACGCAGCTTCGACATGCGCGCCTGATCAGCGAAGCGGAATCCCGCTCGGCCCCCTTCGTGATCGAGACACAGCCCCTGCCCTCCCGCGGGGTCACCGAGGTCACAATTCATACTCATGATCACCCCGGCCTGTTTGCCGAAATAGCGGGGGCGATGGCGCTGGCGGGAGCATCCATCGTGGATGCGCGCATCCACACACTTACCAATGGCATGGCCCTCGACACATTGTGGATTCAGGATGCTTCCGGAGAGGCTTTTGACGAACCTCATCGTCTCGCTAAACTTTCAGCACTTGCTGAGCGCGCATTACGTAGCAATCTCGACATACAGGCAGAAATCAAAAAAAATAATCCGGTCCAGACAATGTCCCGCACGCGGGCAATTCATGTTCCGCCACGAGTCGTTCTCGATAACCGGGCTTCCAATTCTCATACAGTCATCGAAATCAACGGACGGGACAGGTCCGGACTGCTGCATGATGTCGCCAGCGCCCTCAATGACCTGAAGCTGCAGATCGCTTCCGCTCACATCACAACGTATGGAGTCCGGGCGATTGATGTTTTCTACGTTAAAGATCTTTCAGGCATGAAAATAACAGACGAACGGCGCCTTGCTGAAATCCGTGAGCGACTTCTCGTCGGCCTCAGAAAAATCGAGGAAAAAATCAATCTCAGCCATAGCGAGCCTGAACTGACAGCGGCTTTACCTGAATAAAAGCTGCTTATGAAGCCCGGAGGCGTAACATCAGCGCTGAAGAGCTGAGTGTTCCCTGCCGGTCGGCTGTGCCAGTTGTGACGGTCCGTAAATTTCTCTGGCACGTTTGATGAAAGCGGAAACCATCAACCGGACCGCTTCGTTGAACACAACCCCGATAGCGGCCTGAAGCAGACGTGAACGAAATTCAAAATCAACGAAAAAATCGACCAGGCATCCTTTCGGATCGGGCGTAAAAGTCCAGACGTTATTGAGATAACGGAATGGTCCCTTTTCATAGGTCACCCGAATAACGCGAGGCCGCTCAAGCGCCACACGTGATGTGAATGTCTCGCGAAAAGGCCCGAACCCGACAGTCAGATCTGCGACGAGTTCCGTTGATGTTTTCGACACAACCCGGACATTCGTGCACCATGGCAAAAATTTCGGATAGTTTGTAACATCGGCGACAAGATCGAAAATCTGCTCAGATGTATAATTGAGCACACGACGTTCAGAATGCGTAGGCATCAGAAAGCATCCGTCCGGACTGCTTGCATGGTAACAGAATCCTCTTTCTTCAACTGCAACTCTCTTGCTGCACGAAGAGCGGCGAAATCAGCGTCAGCGTGATAAGATGAGCGGGTCAGAGGGGTGGCGGCGACCTGAAGAAATCCTTTCGCACGCGCCATTGCCGCGTAGTCAGCGAATTCATCAGGAGTCACAAATCTGGCTACTGCTGCGTGCTTTACCGTGGGCTGAAGATATTGTCCCATGGTGATGAAATCGATATCCGCGATACGAAAATCATCCATAACCTGTGACAGTTCGGCTTTTTCCTCTCCCAGACCGAGCATCAGACCTGATTTCGTGAAGATCGACGGGTCAAGCTGTTTAACGCGATCAAGCAGTCTGACAGACTGATAATACCGTGCTCCTGGCCGGATCGTGGTGTAGAGCCGCGGTACGGTTTCAATGTTGTGATTGAAGACATCAGGACGGGCTGCCACGACAATTTCGAGAGCTCCTCGCTTACGCAGGAAATCAGGTGTCAGAACCTCGATCGTCGTCTCAGGCGATGCAGTCCTGATCGCTGCTATGACCTGAGCAAAATGCTTTGCTCCGCCGTCTGCGAGATCATCACGGTCTACCGAGGTGATCACGACATGGCGCAGTCCGAGTTTTGCAACAGCATCTGCAACGCGGGTCGGTTCATCCGCGTCCAGCGCGTTTGGGAGACCGGTCGTCACATTGCAGAAAGAGCAGGCCCGCGTACAGATCTCCCCCATAATCATCATGGTGGCGTGCCGCTGAGACCAGCATTCTCCGATATTTGGACAGGATGCCTCCTCGCAAACCGTGACAAGCTTATTGTCTCGCATAAGCTTGCGCGTCTCGTGGTATACGGGATGATTCGGCGCTTTAACCCGAATCCAGTCCGGCTTACGCGCAATCGGATTATCGGGCCGGTGCGCCTTCTCGGGATGGCGCGCTGCCTGTACATTACTGCGGTGATCAATCAGAACGCGAACGCTCATAGGTTCCTGTCCAGGCGCGAAATTATGTTCCTCCACAAGTGAGACGACCGGGATCAATCGTCAAGCACTGTCTCCGCAGAGCGCGGGCAAGGTTTCGCGAGCAGACATGCAATCCTTGTCATGATACGGGTAAACATCACCGCGCCGGCTATGCGCCTTCCTGCACGTTACCGGTGACCACAAGGTGTCCGGATTTTGCGACGTGCCTTACAGGGCGGCATTCCGGACTATCATTTCAGTCAGTCCGAAGAGTTCCGTGACCACACAATCTCATCTCGAACGCCTTAATCCAGAACAGCGAGCCGCTATCGAGACCACTGAGGGGCCGCTACTCGTGCTTGCCGGCGCGGGCACAGGTAAGACAAGGGTTCTGACAACGCGGTTCGCGCATATTCTGCTTTCAGGCAAGGCAAAACCCTGGCAGATTCTGGCTGTTACCTTCACCAATAAAGCAGCACGGGAGATGAGAGAGCGGATCTCCTTACTGATCGGTGAACCTGCCGAAGGGCTGTGGCTGGGCACCTTCCACGCCCTGTGTGCCCGCATGCTGCGTCGGCATGCTGAATATGTCGGGCTGAGGAGTGGTTTTCTCATCCTGGACACTGACGATCAGTTGCGACTGGTGAAGCAGGTTATCGAGCCCTGGCGGATCGACGTGAAACGCTGGCCATTGCCGGGTCTGCTTGGTGTCATTCAGCGCTGGAAAGATCGTGGCCTGACACCTGATCGCGTAACAGCCGCTGAAGACAACGGGTATGCTGACGGGCATGCCCAGGCCATTTATGCTGCCTATCAGACCCGGCTCCGCGAGCTGAACGCATGCGATTTCGGTGATCTCATGCTCCATATTGTGGAGATCCTGCGCACCCGTCCGGATGTTCTTGAGCAGTATCACCGACTCTTCCGCTATATTCTCGTTGACGAATATCAGGACACAAACACAGTCCAGTATTTGTGGTTGCGCCTGCTCGCGCGACGTAATGATGCACCTTCAAATATTTGCTGTGTCGGGGATGATGACCAGTCCATCTATTCCTGGCGTGGGGCTGAGGTAGAAAACATCCTTCGTTTCGAAAAAGATTTTCCTGGTGCGAAGATCATCCGGCTTGAAAGAAACTACCGTTCGACAGCACAGATTCTTGGCGCGGCCGCAGGTCTGATCGCCCATAACGATGGACGTCTCGGGAAAACCCTCCGCCCCGGGCGGGAAGACGCTGAGGGTGAGCCTGTGCAGATTGTGAGCATCTGGGACTCGGACGCGGAAGCACGGGAAGTCTGCAAACGAATTGAAGCGCTTCGGCGTGATGACCACACTCTCCGGGAAATTGCCATTCTTGTCAGAGCAGGCTTTCAGACGCGTGCTTTCGAGGAACGGCTTGTTCAGTTTGGTATTCCTTATCGCATCGTCGGTGGTCTGCGCTTCTATGAACGTGCCGAAATTCGCGATGCCCTCGCCTATATGCGGGTCCTTGTTAATCCGGTGGATGATCTTGCATTCGAACGCATTGTCAACGTTCCCAAACGGGGCGTCGGCACGGCCGCCCTTCAGAAGCTGCACGCCGAGGCGCGCACAGCGCGATCCGGTCTTGCGGTCGCCGTAGAAAATCTTCTGCAATCAGGCGCATTTCGTGGGAAATCTCAGGAGAAACTTACCTCTCTGATGCAGACATTTGCGCAACATCGCCGGGTTCTTGAACGTGAGGGCCATATTGTTGCTGTTAATGGCCTCCTTGAAGACAGCGGTTACATAGAAATGTGGCGGACAGATAATTCACCTGACGCGCCCGGGCGACTTGAAAACCTTAAAGAACTGGTCCGGGCACTGGCGGATTTTGGCACGCTCGGAGAATTTCTCGAACACGTCGCGCTCGTGATGGATGCTGAAGGCGCAGCAGAAGAAGATCGTGTCTCCGTCATGACGCTGCATGGCGCCAAAGGACTGGAATTCGACACCGTTTTTCTGCCAGGCTGGGAAGAAGGCGTCTTTCCCTCCCAACGGACTCTCGATGAAGGTGGTGATAAAGGCCTGGAGGAAGAACGGCGGCTTGCCTACGTGGGCATTACGCGGGCACGCCATCGGGCGATCATTTTGCACGCTGCAAGTCGGCGGATTTATGCGAACTGGCAGGAATCGATGCCAAGCAGATTCCTTGATGAACTGCCAGATGAATATGTCGAACGTGAAGGTGAGACCGCAACACGACGCGAGAGACAGGATTATTCAGGTTTCTTCCGGAGTAGCGTATTCTCTGACAGCCAGAACAGCACGATGGCTCCTCTTATCGCCAGAAAACGGCGAACCCCCGTTCATGAAGATCTCATAAGCAATACGCCTCAGATCGGTGTCGGCGCACGGGTCTTCCACCAGAAATTCGGATACGGCGTGGTGATCAGCGCTGATCACGGTGCAACTGAGGTTGCATTCGAAGAGGCCGGAACGCGCCGTGTCATGTCATCTTATCTGCAAACAGTATCTGGCTGAGGGATGGATGCCGGAAAGGCCGGCCTCTGGTATTTATTCCCCAAGCCCTGATATTCAGCTGACATTCGTGGCCGGCTCCCGGCTGCGGGACCAGCCCACCGGGAGGATCAGCCTGATGACCGTCACACGTTGCAGACATGCGACTGAACTTGAAACGATTTCCGTGACTGTACCCGAGTCAGGGGTTGAGGCTTATGAAACGGCAATCGGTCTTATCTGCACGACGGTTGGGATTTTTGAATTTGACGAAGCCGAAAAGCTCTGGCGCGTCGAAGGCGTCAAAGATGTCGGTCATGCCGAGGCAGAGTTGGCAGCGGCACTGACGATCGCAGAACTGACCAGCGGCATCGCGGCTGAACTGGAGCGATCTTATACGGAGCCCGAAGGCTGGCTGGCCCGGACCTATGAGTCGTTCCCTGAGCAGAATGTTGGTCGACGATTCACGATTCGGGGCTCTCACCTTAATGAGCAGTCGGCCACGAATCGTATCATCATCACACTTGACGCCGGCATGGCTTTTGGCTCTGGCGAACATGGCTCCACCCGCGGATGCCTTCGGGCTCTTGAGCAGATCGCTTACAGAAATCCGCAGCATATTCTTGATCTCGGCTGCGGTTCCGGGATCCTGGCCATGGCGGCGGCGGCCCTGTTTCACCGCCATGTCCTGGCGACAGACATCGATCCCTGGTCAGTCCGCATCACAGCCGCCAATGCTGCCCGCAATGGCCTTTCCCGACTCGTCGAGGCGCGGCTCGGCAATGGCTGGTCCACTCCGCAGATACGGCGGGAAGCACCTTTCGACCTTGTTTTTGCCAACATTCTCGCCCGCCCACTCTGTTTGATGGCCAGAGACCTGGCAGCAAACCTGGCTCCGGGCGGCACTGCTATTCTCGCGGGACTTCTGAATTCTCAGGTGCGCATGGTGCTTGCCGCGCATCACCGCTGCGGGCTTGTGCTGGAGAAGCATCTGCACGAGGGCGACTGGGGAACACTGATATTTCGTAAACCGCTTCGGATGCACTCCTCATGAGCGTTGTCATCAGGCCAGCCGAAGAATGGGACATTCCGTCAGTCCTCGAAATCACGAATCAGGCTATCCTTGATACAACGGCTCTGTGGGTCTCCAAACCGTATACGTATCAGGAACGCCTTCACTGGTTCCGGCAGCGCCGGGACGATGGCTGGCCGGTTCTGGTCGCGCATGAAGCGGGTCAGGTGCTTGGCTTTGGATCTTACGGCCCGTTCCGTTCCTACGAAGGATACGCAAAGACTGTCGAGCATTCTGTGTATGTCGCGGCAGAAGCCCGAAAAATGGGTGTCGGGCGGGCTCTCCTGGAGGCTCTCGTCGCCGAAGCCACGCAACAATCCATGCATGTCATGATCGGAGCGATCACAGCGGATAATGTGGCGTCCGTTGCCCTGCATGAGCAGTGCGGCTTCCTTAAAGCAGGCATCCTGCCGCAGGTTGGAGCAAAAGCTGGCAACTGGCTCGATCTTCTGTTCATGTATCGTATCCTGAAGCCAGAGGCTGAAACAGCTTATGATTTCATCTGAGTCGGCGACTACGCTCCGATAGCCGATCAATGCAGCTCTCTCTGGTAGCTTTTCGTTACGCGATGCAGTGATGATCTTCTGACGGCAGCAACCGGTTCCATGCCTGCCACGCTATTATTCGAAGACCGCAGGGGACCGCGATCGATACGGAGCAGGAAGGAACATGGCCGGTACCTTTGACGTGTTCCTTCAAAGGCTGCATCAGCCGGAACCTTTCCTGCGGCACTGATCAGGATGGCTTCCAGGGCCTGGAAACGCGCTCACACCTATGTCCAGACCGCTGAAGGCAACCCGGGTTGCGATTCTTGTCCACGCATGGCTTCATCGTCAGGTAGAGGATGTCGGTAACGCCCGTTACTGATACCGACGGTCAGGGCACACCATACCGACACAACCCGTTGAAGCGGCGTGGAATGACATTGTGCCGCTCCTGCTGGCGCATGCTGTTATGGAACAAAATTTATAGAAAATCGGCGCCTATCCCTCCAGTCCCTGGCTCCTGACAAGACGCGCATAGAGACCGTTCGCAGCCACGAGATCAGCATGGTTACCGCATTCGATGGCCTGGCCGCCGTCCATTGCCACGACGATGTCTGCTGACCTTACCGTAGACAGTCGATGTGCTACGACGATCGTCGTGCGACCGGTCCGTAGCTCCGCGAGCGCATCCTGAACCAGAGCCTCGTTCTCGCTGTCCAGAGCGCTGGTCGCCTCATCAAGCAGCAGCAGACGCGGGTTGCGCAGAAGCGCCCGCGCAAGTGCGACCCGCTGACGCTGACCACCGGAAAGCCTCCCGCCACCAGGACCGACTCGTGTGTCAAAACCGTTTGGAAGGTCGAGAATGAAAGCTTCCGCCGCCGCCAGACGAGCAGCCTCGCTCACCTCTCCGTCTGAGGCCGACGGGCATCCCATCAGGATGTTCTCGCGCACCGAAACGTCAAAGAGCAGAGTGTCCTGACTCACATACGCAATCGCATCGCGGAGCGCATCCAGCCTGACGTCACGCAGATCCGCACCATCGAGAGTGATCGCGCCATCTGAAACGTCATGGAGCCTCGGGATCAGCGACAAAGCTGTAGATTTTCCAGCACCTGATGGGCCGACAAGAGCAATTGTCATTCCAGGCTGCGCATCAAACGACAATCCCCTCAGACCCATGCGGCCATCCGGATAGCGAAAGGACACATCCCGGAACTGCAGATGCCCCTGGCCGGGCGGCAGCACGGTGGCATCTGGTCGCTCTTTTACAGCAGGGGGTTCGTCGATAACGGAAAATATCCGTGCGAGACCGGCAAGACCTTCCTGCAATGCCGCATTTAGCGCCCCAAGCGCTCTGAGCGGGCGGGATGCAAGAAGAAGCGCCGCCACAAACCCGGAAAAATCGCCCAGGGTCGCTCCACCCATCGCGGCGCGCCAGCCGGCGAATCCAAGAACCGCCGCGACAGCGGAACCACCAAGCGCCTCCAGGAGCGGATCGACTCTCGCACGTCCTCTGGTGATCTTCACAAACGCCTCGTGCAGAAGATCGAAGGAGCGATCGGCCCGCATCTGTTCGCGGTCCTCCAGACGATACACACGGACAGTGCGGGCCTGAGAAAAACTCTCAGTCAGGAGGGCGGCTGTTTCGCCAATCTGCTCCTGCACATTGCCTGAGGCACGGCGCACACGTTTGCCCAGTTTCTGGATAGGAATAGCCGCTACAGGATAAAGGAGTGCCGCGATCAGACTGAGCTCCCAGTCCATATAGACCATGGCGGCGATCAGCCCGACGACGGTCACGACGTCTCCCAGCGAGTTCACGGCCCGGACCATCGCCTCCCGAATAGACACGGCATCGGTTGTGAAACGCGCTGCAATCGACGCGGGTGCTTCCCGCTCAATACGGGCCACATCGGTTACCATAAGGTGACGGAACATCGTGCCCTGCAGGCTACGAATGACGACGAGCACAAGCCCCTGCGTGGCCAGCGTCTGCCCGTATTGCGCAGCTGATTTCGCCAGCGTAATAGCGACCACGAGCAGCGGGACCTGGTACAGGATGCGCTCATCATGTGTGGAAAACATATCCAGAGCCCGTTGGATAACCAGCGGATACAGCGCGGTAAGCCCGGCTGTCAGCACTGTCAGACCGATGACCGATCCAATCCGGCCGCGATGACATTTCACCTGCTCGCGCCAGAGCCGGCCAAGGAGAGTTCTGCTGTCATCAGGGAGTAATTTGCGCCCGGAGCGCGTGGCTGAAGACTGAGCTGGCGACACGACATTCATTCGCGTCCTCTACCAGCGACACCTGCCCACGCAAAGACGGCAACACTGATGACGGCGCGAACTGAAATCCGGGATATTGGGAGATGTCGGACCATTACGCATTGAAATCAATAAAAATTTTAATTTTTATCTTTTAAAACCATTATCTTAGACAAGATTTCTTATGATCGCGTCCAGGAAACTCACCTACCCGTGGCCAGTTCGTATTTCGCGAATGTAAGGCAGGCTTTTTTTCCTTCGTGACAACCGCCGTCCAGCCACCACTGGCGGACAACGCTCAACACTTCCCCAACCCGAGGACCCGCCAGGACACCCAGAGCGACGATATCCCGGCCGGCAAGAGGAAAATGCGGTTGTTCCCGCATCTTCAGGCGACATAGTAAAGCGACCCAGTCTTCGCGGGCAATTGATGTCAGACCATGCTGTTCTGCTTCAGCCCGAGCCAGCCACGTCCGGCCCGTCAGAGAGCTACGCGGGGTGTTGGCGAGCAGGCGGGCGATGTCATCATCGTCCTTCGCGTTTTGAGGCGTCGGAATGGGATATCCGGACATAGAAATCACCTCCGTTGCCCCGGATCGGGAGAGGCGCAGTCGGTGAACACAACGTTCGATCATATCCAGGGTGGCGCCAGCACCTTTTAGCAGCGCCGCAAGACGCAGCGATTCGTCACACGGCCCACCGCAAGCTATCAGCGATGCAAGAAGAGCGATGGCGGTATCATCCCGGCCGGTCAGTTCAGGAAAGCACTCACCCAGCACTCCACTTCGGGCCATCAGTTCGAGCATTTGCACGACATGGGGTCCGACCAGAATTCGTCGTAATTCGGCCCACACACGTTCTGCTGACAGTTTCCTCACCAGGACGGCGCAATCAGAAATTGCATCCAGAGTTTCCTGATCGGGCTCTGTACCACCAAAACGTCCCTGAAACCGAAAAAAACGAAGAATTCTAAGCGCGTCTTCCCGTATTCGCTCTCGTGCATCACCGACAAATCTTATGCGCGACATCCTCAGGTCATGCTGGCCACCAAAATAGTCATGGACCTGCCCGTTCAATCCGCACGACATTGCATTAATCGTGAAATCCCGGCGTGCTGCGTCTTCTCTCCAGTTTCGCGTCCACGCTACCTGCGCATGGCGGCCATCGGTCTGCTCGTCCCTTCGCAAAGTGGTAATCTCAAAGTTATTTCCCTCAATCACAGCCGTCACAGTGCCGTGCGAAAGCCCGGTGGGAATGACTTTGATGCCACCATTCCGCAAAATTGAAGAAACCTGTTCCGGCGGCTCAGGGGTGCCAAAATCAAAATCCGCAACATCGGTATTCAGCAGAAGATCCCGAACAGCCCCACCCACGAGGCGCGCTTCGGGCAGGAATTCCCATATTTTTTTTAAGGCCGGAAAAACGGATAAGTCCTCAAGGAGTATGTGCTGCCCGTTACTCACAGGAACACGTCTTCACCATCAGAATGGTCCTCATCCTTACGGTCGCACGGGGCACGCGCGAGCGGGAAAAAAACTCCGCTGCTCCAGACACCCAGACAAGGCTCGCCACGGCAACATCCCGGTTCTGCCAGTGCGGCCAGTTCATACCAGACGGACCGCGACACCCGTGCTTCGACCGGAAACTCACCATCACCCGCACGAACCGTCAGATACGGCGGCGATGCATTGTCACAGGCGTCAAACGGCACATCCCACCGGGCTCGCAAAGGATGATCCGGCCCGGCAACCACAACAGCATCTACATTGGTTCTGAAACACAGCACCTGTTGACGACCTGATCCGCGCCAGTCCATTTCAATGGCGACAAAAGGAGCATCTTCTACGTCAATCGTGCCTTCTTCGACCGGCGTTCGAAGCCAGAAAACGCCATCGGCGGCACGTCGCAGCGCGGACGCAAACAGGCAGACCATTGGCTTGCGGCGAATGAGGCTGCCCTTGTAAAGCCAGGCTCCGTCTCGCCGGATCAGAAACGGCAGCTTTCCGCACTGATGCGGCGATCGTTTTACGCCTTCTGCCTGAACCTCTCCGCTGAGGCCAGACCCACATTCTTCTGGAAAACTGTCTCGCGTCACGATCCATTAACTCACATCTGTTTGCCTTGGCGCCATACGGATATAGGGTTGCCCCCCGGCTTGATGTAAGCCCCGGACATGTCAGACTGGACCCATGACGCCAGATACAATGCCGATTCAAACGATCTCTTTCTCACCGGACGCAGGTTCCGGTTCACCGGGTCTCGCGCCGGACATAGCCGCAGCCGCCCTGCGGGCAGACCGCGTTACTGAGCAGTTACAGGCTGTCCGCCAGGAAATTGGTCAGGTTGTGTTCGGACAAAATGAGGTCGTGGAGCAGGCGCTCGTCAGTATTCTGGCCGGCGGTCATGCCTTGCTGGTTGGTGCCCCCGGGCTCGGAAAGACACTGCTCGTTACCACATTTGGAACGGTGCTTGGGCTGGACGCACGTCGCGTGCAGTTTACGCCTGATCTTATGCCATCTGACATTACTGGCAGCGAAATCCTCGACGAAGATTCGGGTGGACACCGTAGTTTTCGTTTTGTCCCTGGTCCGGTGTTCTGTCAGTTGCTGATGGCCGATGAGATCAATCGTGCGAGTCCACGCACGCAGTCCGCTCTGCTCCAGGCGATGCAGGAACACCGCGTCACCATAGCGGGCACAGAGTATGCGTTACCTTGTCCGTTCCATGTTCTGGCGACACAGAATCCGATTGATCAGGAAGGCACATATCCCCTTCCTGAGGCGCAGCTCGACCGCTTCATGCTGCAGATCCAGCTGACTTTCCCGGAAGCTTCCGACGAGCGCGCGATGCTTCTGGCGACAACCGGTGCTGCGCAGACCGCAGCCCGGCAGGTTCTGACCGTGGAGGAATTGCTTGCTGCGCAGGCAATGGTTCGCCAGTTACCGGTAGGCGACCGGATTGTAGATGCCATTCTGACGCTCGTGCGGTCGGCTCGCCCGGAAACAACAGATGTGGCTACAGTCCGCGATGCTATCGCCTGGGGTCCGGGTCCGCGGGCTGCACAGACGCTCATGCTGGCGACACGTGCCCGGGCACTGCTTGATGGCCGGCTGTCACCGGATCTTGATGACATTGCGGCTCTCGCACGTCCCGTGCTGGCGCATCGGATGGCGCTGAGCTTCGCCGCCAGAGCCGATTCGGTGCGCGTCGAGGACGTGATCGACAACCTCGTCGAACGTCTGGGCTGATTTTGGCTCCTGAAACGCCGCTTACGGGACGTCGGTCCGGCATTTTTTCCCGCATCTTTTCGGGTCTGCGTAGCGGGGTTGCGCCCACGCAATCCCGTTCTGCGTTCTTTCACAATCCGGATGATGGAATAACAGGATCAATCGCGCCACTGGCCAGTGGCGCAGCTCAGCTTGCGGCGCGCCTGCCTGGACTTGTCGTTCACGCTGAACGGATTGCCGCAACTGTCGCTGCCGGACAGCATGGCCGCCGCCGCGCAGGACCGGGCGAGACGTTCTGGCAATATCGTCCGGCGCAACCCGGAGAGCCTGTCACACGCATTGACTGGCGGCAGTCCGCGCGAAGTCACCGTGCCTATGTCAGAGAGACTGAAGCAGAAATCGCCCAGACTGTATGGCTGTGGTGTGATCTCAGTCCTTCTATGGCCTGGTCGTCATGTCCGGATGACGGCCAGACCCAACATCCACAAAAGCGAGACAGAGCAATCCTCCTTCTTCTGGCGCTCGCTACTCTTCTGGAAAATGGCGGCGAGCGAGTGGGTTTACTGACGTCTGACGGCCCGGCCATGCTACCGCCGGACGCAGGCCGTATTGCGACCAGACTGGCCCTGTCGCTAGGTACACTCGCCGGGCGTCCCTCACAGTCGCTCCCATTGGCAGCGATGCTTCCCCGATTTGCGAAACTAATTATCGCGAGCGACTTTCTCGGAGCCCGGACCGGGTTGCCGCATTTGTTTCGGCATCTTGCCGCCCGTCCGGTATCGACACAACTTTTACAGATAGTCGATCCAGCCGAACGGGATCTTCCTTATGCGGGACGTATCCGCTTTGTGGGCACGGAAGATGAGCCTGATCTCACCCTGCCACGTGTAGAAGCTCTGAGACAGGATTACGGAAAACTCTTTTCTGAGCGGCAACAGTATCTTCGCACGCTTGCAGACGCCAGTGGTCATGCACTTCTGACGCATGTCACTGATCAGTCACCAGCGACCGCGCTGCTAACGCTCAGCAGTTCTCTCACCGGGCAGATCCGCCCGGGGATGAGAGGGTAATGAAATGATTTTTCATTCCCCTGCCCTCCTCGCGGCATTTGTTCTGCTTCCGGCTGTATGGTGGCTTCTGCGAGCCCACCCCCCCGCGCCTCGTACGCAGATTTTCCCTCCGATCGATCTTCTGCGCCGCCTGAAGCCGGAGCAGAACGATGCCGCCACACCACCGCTGTGGCTCCTGTTACTTCGTCTTCTGGCTGTTGCGCTTCTGATTACCGGACTGGCTGGACCGGTTCTGCCCGGTCAGCCTGTAGCGCTTCCTGGAAATGGAACGCTGCTTCTGGTAATCGATGACGGACTGATGTCAGCCTCAGACTGGGCTGAGCGAAACAACGCCGCTCATGCAGTTCTTGATGCGGCCTCACATGCCGGACGCCAGGTAATCTTTCTGCGTACTGCTCATGATGACGGCTCCGACTCCCGAACCGGCAATGCTTCGGGTCTGCTTCCTGTCGCATCGGAACGCGCCACAACAGTGCTGGATGCGACACGGCCTTCTCCATGGAACCCTCGCCGTGCCCGGGCCGCGCAGCAGTTGCAGGCTCTCGCGAAAACAGGGACAGCAATTGGAGCAATAATTTATATAAGCGATGGTATCGCTTCATCCGGACCGAATGGAAAACAGGCCGACGATGCCTTTGCCACGGCTCTTCGCGCATCAGGTCCGGTCCGGGAAATCCGCTTTCATTCCGACAGCCCCGTCGTCCTTGTGTCCGCAAGAGATACTGTCGTCTCCCAATCCTCCGACGCTCCGGCGACCGCAGCAACCGCTTCAAAGCAGAATACACCAGGGGTCATGGCGCGTCTCGTCACTGTTGCGGCAAAGACACCTCGCAGAATGCGTATACGGGCACACAGCCAGGACGGCGGCACGCTTGCGCTGACAGATGTTACGATCCCGGCGGGAGAAGAAAGCGTTGCGGTTCCGGTTACTCTGCCTGTCGCGATGCGCAATCGCATCGATATGCTTTCTGTTGACGGCTCCCCGTCTGCCGCTGCGACACTATTGCTGGACGAAGGAGATCGTCTTCGTCCGGTTGGTCTGATCTCTACCGGAGCCAGTGACACCCCCCTGGTGGGATCATTGTTCTATCTGCGACGTGCGCTTGCTCCGACAGCTGATCTTCGTGAAGGCATTACGGCAACGCTCCTTACACAGCCTTTGTCAGTGCTGATTGCACCGGACGGTTCTCTTGCGGATGCAGATACGCGTCACCGGGTTGCTGAATGGGTGCGTAATGGCGGCACGCTCATTCGTTTTGCCGGACGTACAATAGTGGGGCATGAAGACGAAGCCACTGAGGCTGATCAGCCGGATACGACGCTGCCAAAAGAGACCCCGGTTGAAAATACCCTTCTTCCGGTTCCTCTGATGCCGACCGCACGACAACTCGGTGGCACCATGTCCTGGGGCAAGCCGCAAAATCTCGCGGCATTTTCGTCTGACTCTCCTTTTCACGGTCTGACAATCCCGAAGGACGTCACTGTTTCACGACAGGTTCTGGCTAAACCGGCAGCAGATCTCCCGATGCATAGCTGGGCACGGCTGGCTGACGGCACGCCTCTTGTCACTCACGCTATGTATGGGAAAGGTGACATTGTCCTTTTTCATGTGACGCCTACTGCCGACTGGTCAGATCTGCCTCTTTCGGGCCTGTTCGTTGACATGCTTGATCGCCTCGTTGAACACGCAGCAGGTGTGGATGCTCCGGTTGATGACACCATTCTTCCGCCGGTGCTCACGCTTGACGGAGATGGTGTTCTCGGGCCACCGCCGCCGTTTGCGCGTGGGCTTACTGCGAGCAGGTTCGGGACTGAGCCACCATCACCGGAACACCCGCCCGGTCTGTATGGCTCGCGGGCCAGTCGCCGTGCGCTTAACGTTGGTGATACTACGAGCCACCTCATCCCTGCCGTTCCGGTTGGTACGGTAACGGATCCGGCCGGGCATCGGCCTGACCGCGCTCCCGGACCTGCTCTGCTGGCCGCTGCGCTGATTCTTCTGAGTGTTGATGCAGGGCTGACCCTGTTTTTGCGGAGGCAATCTTCCCCCTGGGGCCTTACTGGTCGACGGAATGCTGACAGGCAGAAAAGAGTGCTTCAGATATTTCTGATTACCAGCTCACTCTCCTTCTTTGTCAGGCCTGTGCAGGCTCATGCGCAGGAAAGTGGCACTTCGCAGCAGCATGCCAACGGATCTGTGGGTGAGCAAAACCCGGCTGTTCCAGGGGCGGCTCTTGAAACCCGTCTGGCTTACGTCATTACCGGAAATAGCGAGGTCGATACTGTGTCGCGGGAAGGGCTTCAGGGTCTTTCCGGCTATGTAAACAACAGGACATCGGCTGTTCTGGGGCACCCGGACGGCGTGAGACCGGGTATCGACAATCTTTCTTATTATCCTCTTCTCTACTGGCCGATCGTTCCCGGAACACAGACGACGCAGGTCATGACATCTGCGCTGACATCTTTTATGGCACATGGCGGTATGATTATCATCGACACACAAGGGGTCGACACCACCGCAACTGCCGATAACGATGGTCCATCGGCAGCAGCCGGCGAAGCACCAGGCAGTGCGACAGCGCTCCGGCGCGCGACATCCGGGCTACCTGTCCCGCCACTCACCAGGCTCAACGATCATCACGTTCTCAGCCATACATTCTATCTCCTGCATGACTTTCCGGGCCGTTACGCCGGTCTGCCTGTCTGGGTCGCACGTGAAGGCGAAGCTGAAAATGACGATGTCAGTCCGGTGATTATTGGATCATCCGACTGGGCGCATGCCTGGGCCGTCGACGAGAACGGAGATACCCGCTTCGCCGTTATTCCCGGCGGCGATGATCAGCGTCGTACGGCTTATCGATTTGGCGTCAATGCCGTCATTTATGCCCTGACTGGCAATTATAAGGCTGACCAGGTCCACGTTCCGGCTATCCTGAAGCGTCTCGGACAGTGAACGCGACATGATCGTTACTTTCATCCACAGCCTTGGCTTTGCACCGCTTTTGCCGCGCTGGCTCCTGCTTATTCTTACAGGACTTTGCGCCATTGCTGTTATGGCCGGGCTGGCAGCGCATATACGTGGAACGCTTTTGCGAGGGCTGGCAGCGACAGTTGTGCTGCTCTGGCTGTCCGGACCACAGACACTGCACGAAACGCATCGTGATCTTCCCGAAACTGCGCTGGTCATCGTTGACCAGACCGACTCAATGTCGATCCGCAACCGGGCTGCTATTTCACGGGCGGCTGCGCGTATCCTTGGTGAACGGGCGCGCGACGGGCTTGCACTCCGCGTCGTCACAATCCACGGCGAACGAACAGGCGGCACACATCTGTTCGATGCTCTCTCTCAGGCTGCTGCTGATATTCCACCGGAACAATTCGCCGGCGCTGTCATGATCACGGATGGTCAGACGCAGGATGTCCCGAATGATATTCCTGAGCGGCTGGCACCACGCGACGAACATGGCACTATCCCGACTTTACCTCTGCATGTACTTCTGGCCGGGCATGGCGAGGAAACTGACAGACGACTCAGGATTTTGCAGGCACCGCCATACGCAATCGTCGGGCAGACAGCTTCTCTGCGCGTGCAGGTTGATGACCTGGGACCAGGCACGCACCCCGGAACGCAGGCAACTGTCACTCTGACCCAGGATGGGGGCGATAAACTGGAGGTGCCTGTTCAGACTGGCATGCCTCAGGATATTTCACTTCCGGTCTCGCACCCGGGCGAGATTCTTGTCGGTCTTTCCGTCTCTGCGCTACCAGGCGAGGTCTCGACTGTAAACAATCAGAATGTGGTCAGCATTAACGGCGTTCGGGACCGGTTACGGGTTCTTCTGGTGTCCGGAACACCGAATCAGGGTGAGCGCGTGTGGCGCCGTCTGCTCAAGGCCGATCCGTCTGTCGATCTGGTTCATTTTACCATTCTGCGTCCCCCGGACAAGGATGATGGCACGCCGATGTCCGATCTGGCCCTGATCGCTTTTCCAGTGCAGGAGCTGTTCCAGAACAAGATCGGTCAGTTTGATCTCATCATTCTGGATGGCTTTGAAAACCGGCATATTCTTCCACCTGTCTATCTGCGCAATATCGCGCGCTATGTGCGTCGTGGCGGTGGTCTGTTTCTAATCGCCGGTCCTGAATTTACAGGCCCGAATTCGCTCCAGGATACGGTCGTAGGCGATGTTCTCCCTGCGCATGTACCGTCTCTGGCTCCTGTGGACCCCATGGAAAGTTCCGGTGGGATTGTTGTACGACGTTTCCGTCCACAACTTACGGATGAGGGACGCCGCCATCCGGTGACGGCGGAGCTGCCCGGAGCGCCGCCGCACGCGTCTGTTGATGTGCCGGACCAGCTCACGCCGGCGCGCGAAATACCAGGAGAATGGGGTCCCTGGTATCGTGCTCTGCGGCCAGATTCATCGCATGGTGAAACCTTGATGAGCGGACCGGACAAATCACCATTGCTTATTCTGGATCATGTCGATCAGGGCCGGGTCGCGCTGCTGCTTTCCGATCAGATCTGGCTCTGGTCACGCGGGGAATATGGTGGTGGGCCACAGGCTGAATTACTGCGCCGTATCTCACACTGGCTGATGAAAGAGCCCGATCTTGAGGAAGAACGCTTGGAGGCACGGATCAGCGATGGCACACTGACCATCACGCGTCATAGTGAAACGGCCGCAGCGCTCCCGGCAATCACCGTTACGGCTCCTGATGGTGCGAAGATATCTCTGCAGTTGCATCAGATCTCTCCCGGGGTTTCGCAAACACAAACAGCTGCGGCACAGCCCGGAATCTGGCAGGCTGATGACGGCACTCATCGGGCATTCGCAGCTCCAAAACTGACAGACCCGCAGGAGTTTGCTGATCTGCGTCTTACTGCCAGCCACGTCGCATCAGTCGTTGCACGCACGGGCGGAGAAATTGGATGGCTGGGAGATAATCCTGACAAGCCTGAAGTACCGGCCTTACAAATCGGAACCGTCCCTGCCGGAACCATGAATAGCGCGCCTGTTACGAGCGGGACATTCTCGTTTCCACAACGACATGCTCATGTGCTGACCGGCACCAGTGCGACGCCGCTTTTGCCAGCGTGGCTGATATTGATGCTGGCCGTCCTTGCGCTGGGTTCCGGATGGTACCGCGAAAGCCGCTGACCTGAATCAGTCTCTTTTGGAACTATCTTTATTTTCAGGCATTGCGTGCCTACTTCGCGGGGACGTCATTTTTTGGTGGCACATGGCCGCTTACACTCGCGCCTGCATTACGAGCCAGCATGGCAGCCGATGGCACAGCAAGCAAAGAGATCGCGCCCGTGACGAGAAGTCCGGCATCGAAATCGAAAGCGTTTACCTGAGTATGTCCGCAAACAATTCTCGAAACAGTGACAGCCAGCGCAGCGATGCAGATCCCGGCTGACAACATGATTTGCTGGAATGTTGAGTAGAAGCTCGTTGCAGCACTCATTCGGCCTTCGGAAAGATCGGCGTAAGCGATTGAGTTATAAGCGGAAAACTGAACTGCCTGAATGGCTCCTGAGCATATCAGCACAATCGTTAGCGGCCAGACCGGCCATCCAGGCCTGATGGCGGCAATAAGAGTAAATGTAACGGCTGCGCTACATCCGGTCAGCATCATCACATTGCGGAATCCGAAGCGCCGAAAAAGGTGCGTCACATAAAGACGCGAGCAGATTGCCCCGACAGGCGCGGCGAAGGCCACAAGGCCACTCTGCGCAGGACTTAGCCCGAAACCGATCTGCAATAACGATGGCAACAAAAACGGCAATGCGCCAACGGCAATGCGACTTGCTGCACCTCCTATTACCGACAGCCGGAAGGTCGGAACGGTCATCAGACTGAAATCCAGCAACGGATTGGGGCAATGCCGCATATGGTGGAAATAGGCCCCGAACAGTCCCATACCAGTCAGCGACAACCCCGCAGAGAGCCAGTACGGCCGTGTATTATGACTGATCATCTCTGCACCGAAAGACATCAATGCGAGGCCGCCGCCGGCCAGCAGCATCCCCAGCCAGTCAAACGGTTTTACATTCATTTCTCTGATCTGTGGGATATGGCGCCAGGTCGCAAAAAGCCCCACCACCCCGACGGGAACATTGATGTAAAACGTCCAGCGCCACGACAGTGCCGATGTGATGAAACCACCGAGAACCGGTCCCAGCATGGGGCCAAGCGTGGCGGGTAACATCATCCACATCATCGTTTTCAGAAGCTCTGACCTTGCCACACTGCGGAGAAGCACGAGGCGTCCGACAGGCACCATCAGAGTCCCCCCGATGCCCTGAAACATCCGGCCCGCAGCGAGCATAGGCAGATTTGTCGCCTGCCCGCACAGCACCGAGCAAATTACAAACAAGGTTATAGCGGCTATCAGCGTGGTCCGGCTGCCGAATTTATCGGCAACAGCACCGGAAGCAGGAATAAAAATGGCCAGCCCGATAATATAAGATGTCAGAGCGACAGATGCCGAGACCGGATCAACATGAAGGGACTGCGCGATTGACGGGAGAGCCGTTGCCAGAATCGTTCCGTCAAGCTGTTCCATCAACAGCAGGCTGGAAATGGTCAGGGCTATAATCTGCGATCGTCCCAAGGGTAGCATGACTGGCCAGAAACCTTGTTTTCAATCTGAGCGCAACAAAACTCCAGCCCATATCGCCCTCGGGTTCTCAACTCTGCGTTTCGATCCTGGTAGCGTCTTTCCGGAAACGGAACCAGCATCTCCGCGTTACAGAACCAGTGGACAAGGCCGGGACCTGCTACACGCATGACAACATGACTTCGCCCGGAAAAACTTGCATCCAGATGGATGTATGGTTCCAAATAGCAGTGTTGACTCCTCGCATCGGAATTCGTCTTTCTGCTGCGTCAAAAAAGAAAAGGGTAACCTTATGGCTGACGATAAAATCAATCCAATCAAAGAGAAGCTGGAAGGCGCTGTCGATCAGGCTAAAGGCCACGTGAAAGACGCGGCGGGTGGTCTCACGGGTGATTCCAGCCTTCAGGCGGAAGGTAAAGTGGACCAGCTCGCGGGCATGGCACGCGAGGAATTTGCCGATCTCTATGAAGAAGGCGAAGGGCTGATCGAGAAAGGGACTACATTCATTCGTGACAAACCTCTTCTGTCACTCGGAATTGCCTGGTTCGCTGGCACCCTGTTTGGCTGGTGCCTGATGCCTCGTCGCCGGAAGGCCTGATTGCAGCCAGAAATCTGACCAGCCGGCGGTATCTGCAACGCCACTTTCTGTTCCCGGATCCGGGTTTCCAGTAGTTTACTGTCATATATTTCTGCTGACGTCCGTCAGCAGAAATATATGCTTCATTTTGTATTATACTCAGTCCTGACTCACAATATTTACATTCGGGCCGTCAGCCCCTGGAGCCTTCAACATAATTTTTTGTCTCTCCGACTCTTGCGTCCACCCCCCATATAATGGTTTTCCTTTCTTACGAGTCGCAGATCAAACGACTCGTCGATTCAAAGCGAGTCGCTTGAAGACCGAGGAAGGGACGCCATGCCGGATTTCACACTGGAGACGGGATATGGTGGTCGCGTGGCTGGCGTGGACGAGGCCGGTTGCGGCCCCCTCGCAGGTCCGGTCGTCGCGGCCGCTGTCGTCTTCGGTGCTGGTGTGCCCGATGATCTTGCTTCGATCATCGACGATTCAAAAGCGATCAAACCGACACGACGTGAAGCTATTGCCCGACGCCTGACGTCTGTCCCGGGAATCGAAATCGGGATTGGTGCGGCTTCGGTCGCTGAAATTCTTCGACTAAACATTCTTCGTGCTGCCCACCTCGCAATGCGGCGTGCCGTCAATCGTCTTCCGACACCTCCTTCGCTTGCTCTTGTTGATGGCAACAAAGCTCCCGCCCTTGAGGTGCCAGTCCGTACACTGGTGGGTGGAGACGCAATCAGCCTGTCGATCGCCGCAGCATCCATCCTGGCCAAAGTAACCCGAGACCGGATCATGGTGCGCCTTGATCTGCGCTGGCCAGGCTACGGATGGGCCCGCAATGCCGGATATGGCACGGCCGCACATCGAACAGCCATTACCACACAGGGCTGCACGCCCCATCATCGTCGCGATTTTGGCACGGTCCGTAAACAACTTGCACTCACCATTGCCCACGGAGACTCAGTATGAGCGGTGCTACCACCCCCATGGAACTGCCGCTTGACCAGATTCTGCGAGGCGAATGTATCGACGTTATGAAAATGTTACCAACAGCCAGCGTTGACTGCGTCTTTGCTGATCCACCGTATAATCTGCAGCTTCGCGGAGAGCTTCGCCGTCCTGATGATACTGTTGTAGACGGCGTCGATGATGACTGGGACAAATTTTCAGATCTTGCAGCTTATGACCGGTTTACCCGCGACTGGCTGAGTGAGGCACGACGACTGTTACGTAAGGATGGAACGATCTGGGTCATCGGTTCATATCACAATATCTTCCGTATTGGCGCCATTCTGCAGGACCTCGGATTCTGGATCCTCAATGACATCGTTTGGCGCAAATCCAATCCGATGCCCAACTTCCGCGGTCGGCGCTTCACGAATGCTCATGAGACGCTCATCTGGGCAGCTCGCAGCCAAAACAGTCGCTATCGGTTCAACTACCAGGCCATGAAAGCCCTGAATGACGATGTGCAGATGCGGTCGGACTGGTATCTTCCCCTCTGCACTGGCGGCGAACGCCTCCGCAATGACCACGGACTGAAACTCCATCCGACGCAAAAACCCGAAAGTCTGTTACACCGCGTCCTGATCTCGTCCACATCTGCTGATGATGTCGTGCTTGATCCTTTTACGGGCACGGGCACAACTGCCGCGATGGCGAAACGCCTCCGTCGACGTTTTATCGGGATTGAACGTCATCCTGACTATGTTGAGGCTGCAATAGGTCGGGTTCGACGCGAGAAGGCTCTTCCGCTCGATGCCATCGCCACGACGCCAATGAAACGAGAAGCACCGCGCGTACCATTCGGCAGCCTGGTCGAACGAAATTTTATTACGGTTGGAACGATTGTCTGCGATAAAAACCGTCGGATTTTTGCAACCGTTGCACCTGACGGAACATTAATCAGTGGCAGCAAACGCGGCTCGATTCACAAGCTGGGCGCCATGATGACCAGCGCGCCTTCCTGCAACGGATGGACGTTCTGGCATCTGGAGCGTGAAGGACAACTGATTCCTCTGGACGCACTGCGCAGCGAAAGCCTCGCTGCGGAAGCCGCAGAACTGATCGCCCCGTCCACGAATATCCCGATCGCCGCGCAATAAAAGCCTGAACGTCGCGACGATGTGCTCTGCCTGTATCGGCGCGCAGCGACAGAGCCCTTTAGCTTCCCCCGAAGCCAAGGAAGCCAACGGAAGGTTGCGGACGTCCTCCTGACACATCGTAGCGCGGGTCCACAACTTTTCCGGCTCGGGATGCCTTGCCGCCTATACTCAGATACCCTGTTCCGCCCTGCATACTCACACCGGAACTCGCGACCGATGTTGTTGTCTCTCCTGGCGAAGATTCGAGACTGCGCATCGAAAGCAGGAAAAACATGATGTCATTGCGATTAAGATCGATAGCCATATCGAGTGGCGTCTGTCCGAGCACATTATGACCACTCAGATCTGCACCGCGATTAACTGCCTCCCTTGCACCTCCGAGGCTACCCCGATTGATTGCATCAAAAAGCGCGGAGGTCGGTTCGAGGTCCATATTAGAATGCCCCCCCTCCTCTTCATTTGACTGTGCTCCCGGAAGCGCAGCCGGCGGCGCTGCCCGCTTTGCCGCACGCCTTTCCTCAGATTTCTTGGCGGCATCTTCAGCATCGGCTTCAGCTTCCGCCTGATCCGCATCCTGGGCGTGCGCGTGACGCGGCGAGACCGTTCCGGCGGCCAGACCGCCAAGGAAAATCGCGCAAGACAGATGAAGACCAAACCTGCGCTTCTGGACAAATCTGCGGTGGGACATGATGCAACAATACTCCGTAGCAGATCATTTAATAAAATTTACAGGATTTTGCCAGATCCGGAAGCCGAATCTCTTTGCGGAATATCGTGGTTAAGAACTGCGAGCTAACTGAGGTTTCTCCGGGAACGAAATCGGAGGCCAGCAGGGAAATGTTACTATTTCGTTTCGGTTTGTAGGGAATTCCCTCCATTTTTCGTTTCGCGGCAACTTAAATATTCATTCATTGAACCGGATCACAGAGCATGAGAATACGCTCCGCAGGAAAAAAATATCTTTTTATTTCAATGCACAACGATGAAATCACGGCCAGTATCGCTGCTCATTTTCCTGTGCTCAGGTGACCATGACCGGCTAGTGGCGCAATCGGATTTTACTGCTATCACGAGCGTGCCAGAGAGGTTTCTGTTTTCATGACCATGAGTTGTCATAAATAACTGAGGCCACAACTGGCACGACCATCATCCCCGCCCACAGGTCGTAAAACCGGAGCAGGGCCAGACAAAATTTGGCGGACGGAAACCGGCAGGACATGGACGAACAGAATACAGGTAACCCTCCGCTTTCGGATCAGAAAAAACTTCCGTCCCGCAAACGCCGACGTCTCTGGGTCATTGTGGGGATGCTTTTGCTGGTAGTACTGACGATCGTATTTTTCGCGTATCGCAGCCATAAATCAGGCAGCCGGCGACAGGGAGCGACTGGGTCGGATGCTCCGCAGCCAGTTGCTGTAGAAACAGTGACGACCGGAGATATGCCGGTGGTGCTCACTGAACTCGGCACAGTTATCCCTATCACCACTGTGACGGTTATGCCGCGCGTCGAAGGTTACCTGACCGATGTGAAGTTCATTGAGGGACAGCATGTCAAAAAAGGAGACCTGCTCGCCGTGATTGATACGCGTCCGTATGACGTGGCTCTGGCGCAGTATGAGGGGCAACTGGCTCAGGATAAGGCGCAGCTGGAAAAGGCGCGCGTCGATAATGCGCGTTATCAGAAGCTCATCAAACAGGACAGCGTGGCAGCAATGACTGCGCGGGATCAGGAGTTCACGGTCGAGCAGCTTGAGGGTACGGTGAAGGTCGATCAGGCTCTGGTCGACAATCAGAGGCTCCAGCTTGTGTATTGTCATATTGTCGCACCAGTGGATGGCCGGGTCGGCATTCGCGTGGTTGACCGAGGCAACTACATTACGGCGGGGCAGTCGGGCGGCCTTGTCATTCTGACGCAGATGCAGCCGATTTCAGTCATTTTCACTTTACCACAAGATCAGCTTGCTCAGGTTGCTGATCGTCTGCGGGCTGTCGGCTCTTTGCCGGTCGAAGCGTGGAACAGTTCCAACACGCAGAAAATTGCGACCGGCGCAGTCAGTACACTGGACAGCCAGATCGATACCTCTACCGGCACGGTGCGTTTGCGCGCCATCTTCACCAATGAAGATGAGCATCTGTTCCCGAATCAGTTCGTTAATGCCCGCCTTCTGGTGGACACTCTGCATAACGCAATCATTGTCCCGGGTAATGCGCTCCAGACCGGACCGAACGGGCAGTTCGTCTATGTTGTGAAGAGTGACAACACGGTCGATGTCCGTAACGTCAAGCCGGGCATTACGGACGGAACCCGAACGGTCGTCGCCAGTGGGCTCTCCGCCGGAGATAAGGTAGTCACGGATGGGACCGATCATCTGCGTGCGGGTGCGAAGGTCACGATCCCGGCCGATCACCCTGTAGCGGACGCAGATACTGCGCAGCCTGCGCAGCGTCATCACCGCCATGCGAACTGATATCCGCCAGTGAATCCATCACGCATCTTCATTGAGCGCCCGGTTGCCACAACGCTTCTGATGTTTGCCATTCTGATGGCGGGCCTGCTGGGCTACCATTTCCTGCCGGTCTCGGCTCTTCCTCAGGTAGAATATCCGACGATCACGGTTGAGACATTCTATCCAGGCGCGGGTCCGGATGTGATGGCGACATCCGTGACAGCCCCTCTCGAGACACAGTTCGGCCAGATGCCAGGGCTGGACCAGATGACGTCGCGATCATCAGGTGGAGCATCAGTCATTACACTCCGGTTCGGGCTGTCCATGTCGATGGATATTGCCGAGCAGGAGGTGCAGGCGGCGATCAACCAGGCCAATTCTCTGCTACCGACAGATCTGCCAGCCCCACCTATTTATGCGAAGGTGAATCCCGCCGATACGCCAGTGCTTACTCTGGGAATCACGTCGAAAACCATTCCGCTGCCAGAAGTTGAGGACTACGTCGACACGCGGCTTGAACAGAAAATCAGTCAGATTTCAGGCGTTGGACTGGTGACGCTATCGGGTGGGAACCGGAAGGCGATTCGCGTTCGCGTGAACATTCCGAAGCTGACATCCTATGGCGTGGATCTGGATACGCTCCGGACGACGATCGGCAACGTCAATGTCAACTCACCCACAGGAACATTCGACGGAGCGCAGCGAGCTTCCACACTACGGGTCGACGGGCAGATTACCGGGACCGACCAACTGCTGAATCAGGTGATTGCTTATCAGAATAATGGGCCGATCCGTATTCGGGATGTCGCGACTGTTGTAGTCGGAGCTGAGAACGATCAGCTTGCGGCATGGTCAAACACAACGCCGGGCCTTGTGCTCAATGTTCAGCGTCAGCCCGGCGCGAATGTCATTTCCGTTGTTGACAATATCAAGGCTGCGCTGCCGCGACTAAAGACATCGCTGCCTCCGGGCATCGACATTGTTCCGCTGACGGACCGGACCACGACTATTCGTGCTTCGGTGGCGGATGTCGAATTCGAACTGTTTCTCGCACTTATTCTCGTCGTTGCAGTCATTTTCGTTTTTCTGCGCAATGTTCCGGCAACGATCATCCCGAGCCTGTCTGTACCGCTCTCGATCGTCGGCACTTTTGCAGTAATGGATCTGCTGGGCTTTTCGCTTGATAATCTGTCGCTGATGTCTCTGACGATCGCGACCGGTTTCGTGGTCGATGATGCCATCGTCATGATCGAGAACATCTCCCGCTATATCGAGATGGGCGAGGATCGTATGACAGCCGCAATGAAGGGTGCAGGTGAGATCGGTTTCACCATTATTTCGCTGACAGTTTCGCTGATCGCGGTGCTGATTCCACTCCTGTTCATGGGAGATGTGGTCGGTCGTCTGTTTCATGAGTTCGCGTTGACACTTGCCATTACGATCGTGCTGTCAGCAGTGGTTTCTCTGACCCTCGTGCCGATGATGTGCGCGCGGTTACTCTCAGAGCGCCCGCATAGCCAGGCGGATGCACACACAGCGTTCCAGCGCTGGTCAGCCCGAATGGAAGTAGCGACAGAGCGTCTGATCGCGGTATATGATCGCGGGCTCGACGTTGTTCTGGCGCATCAGCGGATTACATTGCTTGTGTTCGGTGCGACGCTTCTGCTGACTGGTTTCCTTGCCTGGGAAATCCCCAAGGGTTTTTTCCCGGTGCAGGATACGGGTGTCATTCAGGGTATTTCCGTCGCAGCACAGTCGACCTCATTTGATGCCATGAAGGAGCACCAGCAGGTACTTGCCCGTGCGATCCTGAAAGATAAGGACGTAGTTTCGCTGTCATCGTTCGTTGGTGTCGATGGTCAGAACTCAACCCTGAACCAGGGTCGCTTTCTGATCAATCTTCGGGATCATGATGAGCGCAGCTCCTCCGCGCAGGAAGTTGCAGCCCGACTCACTGACGAAACCGGTGGCATTGCGGGCATCCGCCTTTATCTGCAGCCGGTGCAGGATCTGTCACTCGATACGACAGTTGCCGCCACGCAGTATCAGTTTCTGCTGGAAAATCCCGATTATAATGAGTTCAAAAGCTGGGTTCCGAAACTTGTCGAAGCGCTGCAGAAAGAGCCAGCTCTTTCTGACGTGACATCTGATCTGCAGGCTGAGGGGCTTGTGGCACGGATAACACTCGATCGTGCCACCGGAGCACGCTATTCGATCACGCCGCAAACGGTGGACAACGTGCTTTACGACTCATTCGGACAGCGCCAGATCTCCACGATTTACACTCAGTCCAATCAGTATCGTGTCATTCTTGAAGCCGATCCGAAATTCCAGACGAAACTCGGGTCGCTCAACCAGCTCTACCTGCCAGGTGTATCCGGAAACTCCGGTGAAAGTACTTCCGGTCCAACAAGGTCTCCAACGTCAGGGCTTGTTCCGCTGGCGGCTGTGACGTCGGTTACACATGAGACAGCCCCGTTGCTGATCACCCATTTCGGTCAGTTTCCGGCGACGACGATCTCGTTCAACGTTTCGCCGGGCTATTCTCTTGGCCAGGCGACAGATATCATCGAACGTGTTGAGAAATCCGTGAGGCTGCCAGCCTCCTTCCAGACATCGTTCCAGGGAACTGCGGCGGCATTCCAGGGGTCGCTCGGCAACGAGATGTTCCTCGTCGCCGCAGCTCTCGTTGCGGTCTATATCGTGCTGGGCATTCTGTACGAGAGCTTTGTTCATCCGGTCACCATTCTCTCCACCCTGCCCTCTGCCGGCATTGGTGCACTGCTGACTCTCCGTCTGTCAGGAGCCGGGCTTGATGTGATGGGTATTATCGGCCTGGTGCTGCTGATCGGTATTGTGAAGAAGAATGCGATCATGATGATCGACTTTGCATTGGAGGCCGAGCGAGTACATGGCATGTCCTCTCTGCAGTCGATCCGGCAGGCGGCCACGCTGCGTTTTCGTCCAATCCTTATGACCACGCTGGCCGCCATGCTTGGTGCATTGCCGATGGTTATTTCACATGGAACCGGCTCGGAGCTGCGTCGCCCTCTTGGTCTTGCCATCATCGGTGGTTTGGCGCTTTCGCAATTTCTGACTCTGTTTACTACCCCGGTGATCTATCTGGCACTCGACACGATGGCTCAAAAGTGGCGCGGGCGCGTGGGATCGGACATCACAGGCACGAGTCCGGAGCCGGATCATGGCCGGAGCTGATGCTGCGATGTTGATCTCTTTTCAGGCTAACCTGTTGTCATGAGTCCATGCCGCATCTTTATAGAGCGGCCTGTCGCGACCATATTGCTGACGGTCGCCCTGCTGATTGCCGGAATTATCGGTTATGTGAAACTTCCGGTTTCCGATCTGCCTAACGTCGATTTTCCAGTCATTCAGGTTCAGGCACAACAGGCGGGCGGATCGCCTGAAGAGATTGCCAGTTCTGTCGCTGCACCGCTTGAGAGACGTCTTGGTGGGATCGCCGATCTGACTGAGATGACGTCGCAATCGACTCAGAATCAGGTTCGCATCACGCTTCAGTTTTCGCTGTCACGTGACATCAATGGTGCTGCGCGAGACGTAGAAGCAGCACTGCAGGCCTCCCGGGCCGATCTGCCGACATCACTTCGTCAGAATCCAAGTTATTTCAAGGCGAACCCGAATGGCGCGCCAATTATCATTCTCGCCCTGACTTCTCCTACCCGCACTCCTGCCGCCCTCTATGACTTGGCGAGCAACGTGTTGCAGCAACACCTTTCCCAAATTCGCGGCGTTGGGATGGTCGATATTGCCGGAAGTGCTTTACCTGCAGTGCGGGTAGAGATGAATCCACTTAAGCTGTTTCGTTATGGGATCGGCTTTGAGGACGTAAGGGCAGCCTTGTCTTCAGCAAATGCTCATGGACCCAAGGGAGTTATCGATCAGAACGGAATGCGTTTCACGCTGGATACGAACGATCAGGCACGTTCTGCACAGGCATATCGAGACCTGGTGATCGCTTACCGGAACAACCGACCTGTCCGTCTGTCTGATGTCGCGGATGTGCATGATGGTGTCGAGGATGTCCGGAATGCCGGATTTTATAATCGCGAGCGGGCGGTGATTGCTGTCGTGTTCCCGCAGGCCGGCGCGAACGTCATTCATACGATCGACCAGATCAAGGCTGAGATGCCGATTCTTCAGACAGCCTTACCAACGGATGTATCGCTTCATACAGCACTCGATCGATCGCTCACGATCCGGGCCTCCCTGAAGGATACTCAGACGACTCTGATCATAGGCGTTATTCTCGTTGTGCTTGTTACTCTGGTTTTCCTGCGATCAATTCGTATGACGATCATTCCGGCCATTGTGGTTCCGACGTCGATCATCGCGACGTTCGGCGTGATGAAGCTCATGAATTTTTCGCTCGACAATATGTCGCTGATGGCACTGACGGTTTCGACTGGTTTTGTCGTCGATGATGCGATCGTCGTGCTGGAAAATATTGCCCGTTACATTGAGGAGGGAATGCCTCCACGTGAAGCAGCTCTGAAGGGTACAGAAGAAGTTGCTTTTACGGTTCTCTCGATTTCAATTTCGCTGATTGCAGTTTTTCTTCCTATCCTGCTTCTCGGAGGTCTTGCGGGCCGATTATTCCACGAACTTGCGATGACGGTGTCAATCACCATCATGATCTCGATGCTGCTGTCTCTGTCGCTAACGCCCATGCTGGCTTCGCGTATTCTGAAGCCTGTGTCAGTTCATGCTGAAACCTCCGGATCAGAAGACAGATGGTTCAGGCGGGCGGCGTCCATGCTTGGCCGTATATCCGGGCAGGCAGTCGACAGTATGGCGAAAGGATATGAATCCAGTCTGGACGTGGCTTTGCGACACAATCGTCTTGTCCTGCTGACCCTGCCGCTTACCATTATTCTGATGGGTGTGTTGTTCGTTGCGATGCCCAAGGGATTTTTTCCGACAGAAGACACCGGGATGCTGATGGGGCATCTTCAGGGTGACCAGTCGAGTTCATTTACGGCCATGACTCAGAAAGCTGACGCCGTGCAGGCAGCTGTTCTGAAGGAAAAAGAGGTCGAAAGCATTGCCGGATCTGTCGGTGGTGGTCGCGGCTCGGCCAATCAGGCAAACCTGTTTCTTCAGTTGAAAGACAAAAGTGAACGTGGACCCGCAGAAAATCTGATGGTGCGGATCACGAAACGGCTGAGTAATCTTGTTGGAGCGCGGTTTTTTCTCATGCAGCCGGGCGCAGTGCGCGCAGGAGCGCGGCAGGGAAACGCCGGGTATCAGTATACGCTGGAGGGCGATACCGCATCTGAACTTTATAGCTGGACACCGAAGCTCGTTGCGGCTCTTAGCCGTCATTCGGAGATTCTCGACGTATCCTCCGATGTTCAGCAGGGGGGAGCGGCTGTTGTTGCCGCGATTGATCGCGACACGGCCTCCCGGATGCAGATCACGCCACAACTGATTTCCAACACAGTTTACGATGCGTTTGGCCAGCGGGCTGCCTCTGTCATTTATAACACGCTGAATCAGTATCGTGTCGTGATGGAGGCGGCTCCTGATTTTAGGGCGAACCCGGACACGGTCAATCAGATGTGGGTTAGTGCGGCAGGCGGCAGCGCAGGTGGAGGGACTGTTTCAAACACGATCCGTGTCCGCGCCGCAACGACGGGCTCGAGCAGCAGTAGCGAGACTGCGAGCATCAGCAGTCAGAATTTTCGTAATCAGATTGCAAACCAGCTTGCTGGTGGCTCTTCCACATCCACCGGCTCGGCCGTGTCGACAGGAAGTGAGTCAATGATTCCGATTACCTTTATCACGGACATTTATCCGTCGCGGACGCCGCTTTCGGTCAATCACCAGGGGCAATCCGTCGCGGCGACGATTTCATTTAACCTTGCTCGCGGTGTCGCGCTTAGCCGGGCGATAGAAATTATCGGGAACGAAACTGTACGTCTCCATATGCCCACAACGATCCACGGCAGTTTCGCGGGAAATGCTGCTCAGTTTCAGCAGTCAGTCAATGATGAGCCGCTCCTGATCATGGCGGCGCTGGTCGCTGTGTATGTTGTGCTGGGAATTTTGTACGAGAGTTACGTTCATCCACTAACCATTCTTTCAACCCTGCCGTCGGCGGGAGTAGGCGCGCTGCTTGCTCTGGAACTTTTTGGCGAGGATTTTTCGCTCATCGCTATGATCGGGGTCATCCTGCTCATCGGCATCGTAAAAAAGAATGCCATCATGCTGGTTGATTTTGCGATCAATGCAGAACGGGAGACGCACTGCTCGCCATTGGACGCCATTCGCACGGCTTGTCTGCTCCGTTTCCGGCCGATCATCATGACGTCGCTGGCCGCTGCTCTTGGGGCAGCACCACTTGTCTTCGGCAATGGCTATGGCGCCGAGATGCGGCGCCCGCTCGGTATTGCCATCGTGGGAGGGCTTCTGGTCAGCCAGGCCCTCACGCTTTACACCACACCGGTAGTTTACCTGACACTGGATCGTCTGGCGCTGCGCGTCAGGCATCGTTCGTGGAAATTACGCTCTCACCCTACTAATCCTCAGGAAGTCTGACGCGGATGAAGACTACGATGCCCCGCCGCCCCACCCGCCGCGCCATTCTCATACTTACGCCACTAATGTTGTCCGGCTGTATGGTAGGCCCGGATTATAAGCGTCCGGAAGCTATTATCTCTCCGAAATTCAAGGAGCTGCGTCCGGCTCCTGGATGGAATTATGCTGCACCATCTCTTGCCGCAGCGCCGAAAGGTAAATGGTGGGAGATTTATAACGACCCGCTCCTGAATAGCCTGGAAGAACGGGTTGCCATCAACAATCAGAATGTCATCCAGTATGAAGCACGGTATCGGCAAGCCCGGGCAGCAATCAATTCTATCCGTGCCGAGCTTTATCCCACACTGAGCGGATCTTTGAGTTTCAACCGAAACAGCACAGGTCGCGGATCGCGTAATGCGTCTTCCGGTGTTCTGGTTAATTACGGTACCGGCGACACAGAGACCAGCTATACGCCATCCAACTCGACCGAAACCACTTATGGGATGGGTCCGACAGCAAGCTGGGACCTTGATTTATGGGGCGCCATCCGCCGGCAGGTTCAGGCTCAGGTCACGGAAGCGCAGGCAACTGCCGCAGACCTCGCAAATGCGGCTCTATCCTATCAGGTCCAGCTCGCCACAGCGTATTTCAATCTTCGGTATCAGGACAGTCTGAAAGATCTTCTTCATCGGAACGTAATATTTTATGAACGTTCTTTTCAGATTACCAACAATCAGTTTCAGGCTGGTGTTGCGGATCCGACCGCTGTGCTGCAGGCTCGCACGCAGCTGGAACAGACGCGTGCTCAGGAAGTCCAGGCCGGCATCGCGCGTGCGCAATATGAGCATGCTATTGCCGTCCTTGCCGGTGAGGCTCCCGCTGATCTGAACATTGCTCCCGGTATGCTGCCGCGGGCTATCCCTGCAATACCGGTTTCTGTCCCGGCGACGCTTCTTCAACGGCGACCGGACATTGCGGCGGCCGAGCGCCGTATGGAGGAGTATAATGCGCAGATCGGCGCTGCGATCGCTGCGTTCTACCCGGACGTCAAACTAACAGCTTCTTATTCCTACAGTGGTGATCCTGTTGGCGCCCTTGTTCAGGTCGCTAACCGAATATGGTCTCTTGGTGCGGCGGCAACGGAGACTATTTTTGAAGGAGGTGCACGCACAGCCGCAGTTCACGAAGCTGACGCCAACTACAATGCTTACACCGCCACTTATCGGCAGACTGTACTGACAGCGCTGCAGAATACGGAAGATCAGTTATCCAATCTGCGTATTCTCGCTGATCAGGCGACACAGCAGGAGATCGCTCTGAATGCGGCAAACCAGGCGGTGACTGTATCGATGAATCAGTATCTCGCTGGTACGGAGATTTACACGACCGTCATCACGGCCGAGGTAACAGCGCTGTCAAACGCTGAGACTGCGCTGGCTATCCAGCAGAGCCGGATTGTGGATTCAGTGACTCTTATCGGGGCGCTTGGTGGCGGCTGGGATGCCGCCAGCCTGCCGAGCAAAGGATCAATGCAGACGGATAATCCGTTTCTTCCATCCTTCATCCAAAAAGATAAAAACTGAAATTCATGATCCGCAAAATTAATGTTTTACAAACGGAAATATTGCCGGGCGCAATCATTTGCTGATGTTATGTGTGGGATTCAAGCCTCCTTCACATTAATTGAATGTGGCTTTTGAAACCTAGCAACGCTGCATCACGCAGATTACGCTGAGCGTTCGGATGCACATAATATTCAAAAAGCGGAGTAAAAATGACGCCCGGCATAATATGAATGGCATAATTTGCCTCCATGACCATCGTATCGCGCTGCACGCCCGTTGCGTGATTTGGCATTGTACTTCCTTCGTCCATCAGATATTGCTCAGTGAGCGACACACCTTTGGAAATCTTTGTATACGTAAATGCAAAACCCATTGTATCGTAAGGTCGTGATCGAAAGACACCCCGGTTCAGCAACGCTCCATATGCGAGATACTGTCGCAGAGATGTATGTGGATCGTTATAGATCACACCCCAAAGAGCAGTGAGACCTGAGTCCTTATCGTGATAGTGGAGGAGGCGCTGGTCGAACATTCCCCAGGTTGACCATGATGCACTTCGCGATTTCTGCTTACGATGCGTCAGCGCATAAGGCTGATCGTAAAGATCCAGAAAATTGTCATTCTGAGGCGTGCTGAAAACCTGAGCGCCAATCTTGTAATGACCAGGAAGTGTACCGCTACCAAAGACAGGTTCCCAGGCGGTTTCAACAGGTGCTGTATAACCAATAATATTGGCTCCGTTAAACTTGAAACCTGTGCGATGCTGAAAAACCTGGTAAATTCCATCCTCAATAGGATAGAGACCTGTCTGAATATAGACAGAGCGGGCCGGACGACCGCGCACCCGGAATCCCCACGTCGAGGCAGGATATCCGGCGGCAAAATTGGTATCGGTAATCCCTTTTGGGCGCCCACAGAAGCTCCCGTTCTGGAAATTGCAGAAGAGCGGGCTCGCCGCAAAGTCTGAAATTTCTGCCATGCGTCCGGCTGCTACGACAAAACGGCCACCGAACAGCGTTTCCTCACCATATAGATAGACCAGATGCACAACGACGTTTCCACCGCCGCCGTATGTTTCTGAAGCATGATTAAGCCAGTCGCCGAACATGCGGTTAGCCGTTGTCCCGTACCGTCCAATCGTGACCATATGCGTTGCAAATCCCTTCCAGCCGGCGAGCTTTTCCCAGTCGATATCAAGCTGCATGGCATACTGACCGGCGTTACTTGCCCCCTGTCTGTAATTAACGAAACCCGGATTGCTACCGCGTGTGGGCGGCGTTATCGCCCCGGCAAATTCGTTTGTATTATCAACAAGAAAATTAACTCCCCTCGCCCGCAACCATGCGGATAACGGGTTAGGCACGATGACCTCCGGATGTGAAAAGGGAGGCACTGATGTTTTTGTCGTTGCGTTGGGCAGCAACGGTGTAGACACAAGCTGGCTCGGTGCTGAACCGATATCGCGATCCATGACCTGTGCATGCGCCGGAGCAGAGAAGTACGAAGACAACAGGCATGTGATTGTCGCGCCCGCGACGCGCCGGAAAGCTTCACGAGACAAAAATTTCCCGCCAGCTCTCCTGTTTCTGACAGCAGAAACTACTGGCAAAGAAACAGCATCAAAAAATGGCAACATAAACTGTTGCGAGGCAGTCTGATTCCGAATTTTTTCCATGGAGAGCACACTCAATGCACAAAAATGGAAGCGATAAGGCAGAAAATCAGCCCGAACACAGCAATCAGTGTCTCAAGAACGGACCATGTCTTCATTGTCTGGGGAACCGTTAATCCCAGATATTCTTTAATCTGCCAGAAACCGGCATCGTTCATCGGCCCAAAGGCGACCGAACCAGACCCGGTTACGAGAACCATAAGTTCTGGTGACACGCCCGTTGAATGTGCAAGAATAGGACCGACAATTCCGGATGCCGTCGCCATCGCAACAGTTGCGGACCCGCACGCAACGCGCACGATTACTGCCAGAAGCCAGGCAAGGACGAGCAGCGGCATATGAGCGCCGAGTGCGGCGTCAGTAATCGCCTTCGACACGCCGCTATCCACCAGAACGCGGCCAAAACCACCGCCGGCACCAATCAGCAGCATTATCAACGCCGTGGGGCCGAGACACTCATTGGTAAACCGGAGAATTGTCTCGCTGGAGAACCCGCGAGCAACACCCAGAACGTAAAACGACATCACCGTCGCGATAGCCAGTGCGATGTCGGTATTACCGATGAAATGCAGAATACTATTGGGCGTACTCTGCGGGATAGTCAGAAAATCTGCTGCTGAGCCTGCGAGCATAAGGATAACCGGCGACAGAATTGTAAATACTGTCAGGGAAAAACCAGGAAGATTGTCCGGCGTCTCTGTGTGGATAAATTGTTCGGCCAGAGGGTTCACTTCTGTAAGTGGAACACGCGCTGCGGCGAAGCGCCCGAAAATGGGGCCTGCGATAATGGCGATGGGCGTGCCTATAAGGATGCCAAGCAAGATCGTGTGACCAACATTAGCATGATAGGCGCTCACGGCGAGTAATGCCGCCGGATGCGGCGGGATCAGTGCATGGGTTACAGATAACGCCGCGCCCATCGGGAGAGCGACACGCAGCAAAGGAGTTTTCGTGCGTTCTGAAAGCACGAAAACCAGGGGAATAAGCAGGACGAAACCAACCTCGAAAAACACAGGCAAACCGATGAGAAGACCTATCACCATCATTGCCCAGTCGATGCGATCCCGACCTGCAAGACTGGAAATTGTAATAGCGATACGATCAGCACCACCTGACTCCGCCAGCATTTTTCCGAGCATGGTGCCCAGGGCAATGACCGTGCCGACATGGCCAAGCACGTGACCTGCCCCGGCCTCGAATGAACCAACGACTTTGTCTGCGGGCATTCCGGCGACAAGGGCCATTACAACCGACGTCACAAAAAGAACGATGAACGGATTCAGACGAAAACGCGCAATCAGGACGATAACCGCACCGATCGCCGCCGCAGCGAGAGAGATGGCAAATATTGAGCTCATCCGGTGAGAACTCCCCTTTCTGGTGAAGTGCTCAACGTCCTGAAAGGGGACACGGAAAGACTTATAAAGTAAACGTGATGGTAGTATTCTAACGCATATTCCGGGCGTTAAGGCATTCGGCCAAAAGCACCTGATAAAGATGGGTTTCCTGCCCGCATATTGGGTCGCAGAGGAAACCGTTCAGTCAGAATGGGTGATGACCAGTATCCTCTTACAGGGAAACGGTAATCCCCCCATCCACCATCAGCACGTGGCCATTCACAAAACTGGATGCGTCGGAGGACAGGAAAACAGCAGCACCGACCAGTTCATCCACCTGTCCCCAACGTGCGGCAGGCGTGCGTTTGCAAAGCCAGTCTGTAAAAGCTACGTCCGCTACTAAGGCTCGATTCATTTCTGTTTCGAAATATCCAGGAGCAAGCCCGTTAATCTGCAACCCGTGACGGGCCCAGTCTGTTGCCATACCTTTGGTGAGATTTTTTACGGCCCCTTTTGTTGCGGTATAAGGTGCTATTCCGGGCCGGGCGAGCTCGCTCTGCACGGAACAGATATTCACAATTTTGCCCCGACCGCGCGGAATCATATGGCGCGCAACAGCCTGCCCAACGAAAAATACGGCATTCAGATTTGTTGAAATCAGAGCGTCCCAGTCCGCGCGTGGAAACTGATCCAGAGGAGCGCGACGCTGGATGCCAGCGTTATTGATAAGAATATCGATGGAACCGACATCGCGTTCGATTGCATCGATACCGGCAATGACAGCGCTCTGATCCGTTACATCGAAGGCTGCGGTTATCGCGTGCAGACCATCTTTTTCTAATATCGTTCGGGCTTGTTCCAGCCGTTCGGAATCACGTCCGTTAAGGACGATTTCCGCGCCGTATTGCGCAAGCCCCTTTGCCAGAGCAAGACCGATGCCGCGTGAAGCACCTGTTACGAGAGCCCGCCGGCCCGAGAGGGAAAAAAGACTGGTATCTGGCATGTATGCCTCGACTGTTTTTGGAAACAGTTTGCAGTAGCAGCCTTTTTTATCTCCTTCTCAACACGTCTCTGTGCGCGGAGGTCAGCTTAACTGAGATTTTTCTCCAGCCCTTCCGGAGCGTATCTAAAATGCCTGGTCCGTACCACCACCTGTATCCCAAAGAGCTGCCCTTACTTCTCCAATAAGCTCCTCCAGAGAGGGAGGCAGCCAGCGTGCTTCCCGAACATACACGCCAAGGTCAGTGGTAGCACCGGCGTCCTTTAGCGGGATATGCACAAGTCCCGTATTACCCGGCTCAAGCGCCAGCCAGGACTGAAAGGACACACCCGTTCCAAGAGCCACCATTCGGTTTGTCAATTCGATTGAACCTGTTTCTACGACAATCTTTAGCTGTTCACGGTAAGGGCGCAGAAACGGTTCCATGACCCATCGAAGTGACAAAGTTGGCGAAGGCAAAATCAGGGGGTACTTCAGACACTCAGCGACGGTGACGGAGGGTTTCCGGGATAATGGATGACCTGCGGGCACAATCGCGCCGATCGGGAAAGTAGCGACCGTAATCTGACGGAGATCTGGCATCGGTTCTAACGAAAATGCGATTCCGAGGTCTGTCTGGCCGCTGCTGAGAGCCCTGGCAATCATCCCGGGTGATCCTGCCTCGGCGTGGGTGACGATACCGGGATAGCGCACCATCATGCGTTGCAGAATACGGGGAAGCAGACCGCCCATAACGCCGGCGACTGCCATCACCCCGACGCGACCTTCGTGGCCTCCCCTAAGCGCAGCAATCCGTTCATCAGTGCGACGGGCATCCTGCAGGACGGTGACAATATGACGGGCGACGATTTCTCCGGCGGCTGTCAACACCATTCCACCGGGCAGTCTGTCAAAAAGAGGTGCCCCGATTTCGGCTTCCATCTGACCAAGTTGCCGTGTGAGCGCAGAGGGTGTGACATTCAGTCGCCGCGCGGCCTCACGAATGGAGCCGTACTCACGCACTGCATCGAAATACAGGATAGCGCGATCATGCACCCTCAAAACTTGTCCAGGTCGCCATTCTCTCACAGGCTGGCTCTCTTTCCGTGCAAAAGCCGTTCAACAACTTCTGCCGCCGCAAAGGCTGCAATCACTGCGGGCCGTTTATCTCTTATTCCACGGTTTCCTATCGGACAGACAAGACTGGCGATCCGATCTCTGGACAGACCGACCTCCCGTAATCCTCGTTCCAGCCTGAGGCGCTTTGTCACTGAACCAATCATCCCGACGTAGGCCAGGTCACCGCGTTCGAGAAGTTCTGCCACAATCACTCCATCCAGTGCATGGTTATGGGTCAGCACAAGCGCACCAGCTCCCGGCGGCGCCTCGGCCACCACCCGTTCCCAGGATCCATCAGACACCACCTCGATACCAGCAGGAACAATTCCGAATTCTTCAGAACGTGAATCAATCCAGATCAGGCGAAGCGGAAGCAGTACGAGCGCGGCAGCCAGCGCTCGTCCCACATGACCTGCTCCAAAAAGCAGCAGAACCGGTAAATGTATGTTTTCATTTCTGAGCTGTTCGGCAGCAAGCTCAAGGTGTTCGTCATCAAGACATTCTATTCCAACCGAGACACTGCCACCGCAACACTGTCCACTTTCAGGTCCGAGCGGAATAATGAGTTTTGCGGAACCACCACTGTCTGCAAGCATTGAGCGAGCCTGACGGATCGCCTGCCATTCGAGTTCACCACCTCCGATTGTCCCAAGCATCCCATCAGCACTTACAAGCATAAAAGCGCCCGCTTCACGCGGCGTCGAACCGAGTGCCCGTTCGACGGTCAGCCGCGCGACAGGGATGCTCTGTTGCTGCCAGCGGCAGATGATCTCACCGGGATCATCCATATACCCTTCTCACGTAGTCCCTGTTGCCACACGATCTGCGGCGATTGAGCGCAGATGCTCTGCACAACGCAGGATCGTCTCAGGCGTCGCCGGTGCGTCCAGGCGCGGACAGCTGCGATAATCGTCCAGACTCGCAATGGCATCAGAAATAGCATGAAGCACTGAAAGACCATGAACAAAAGGCGGTTCGCCAACAGCTTTCGACCGGAAAATCGTTTCTTCCTGATTTGGAGCATTATCCAGAAGACGAACATTGAAGATCCGGGGGCGATCCGAGCAGCCGGGGATTTTGTAAGTGCTGGGAGCGTGCGTTCGAAGCCGCCCGGCAGAATCCCACACCAGTTCTTCCGTAGTGAGCCAGCCCGCACCCTGTACGAACGCACCTTCGATCTGCCCTATATCGATGGCCGGGTTCAGAGACTGACCTGCATCGTGGAGGATATCGACACGTTCGATACACATTTCACCTGTCAGCGTATCGACGGCGACCTCTGAGCAAGCGGCTCCGTAAGCGAAATAGAGGAAGGGACGACCGCGTCCCGTGTCGGGATTCCAGTGGATTTTCGGTGTTTTGTAAAAGCCGTTTGACGACAGGGAGATACGGGCGAAATAGGCGGCTTTGATGAGGTCAGAGAAAGGGATGAGGGTTTCACCTGCCTGCACACCTTCGGGTGTGAAGGCTATGTGGTCCTCCGGAACGGACCAGTGTTCGGCGGCGAATGTTACGAGCCTGGTTTTGATTTTGATGACCGCATCAAGCACGGCCATGCCGTTCAGGTCGGCGCCGGAGGAGGCGGCTGTTGCCGAAGTGTTAGGGACTTTACCGGTGTTTGTGGCGGTGATGCGGACGCGGTCGGCTTCGAGCGCGAATTCGCGCATGACGACCTGAACCATTTTAGTATGAAGCCCCTGCCCCATTTCGCAGCCGCCGTGATTCACCTGGACGGAGCCGTCAGTGTAGACATGCACGAGGGCGCCGGCCTGGTTATAATGAGTAGCGGTGAATGCAATGCCGAATTTGACCGGTGTCAGAGCGATGCCGCGTTTGATAAAACGGCTTTTTGTATTGAAGACTCTGATGTCTTCGCGTCGTTTTCTGTAACCGCAGTCTTCGGCGAGAGCTTTCATGATGTCCGCCGCGATGCTATCTTCGACGTTCATGTGATAGGGCGTAAGGTCTCGGTCGGTTCCGGTTTCGTAAGTATTGCACAGGCGCACATCAAGCGGATCGAAGCCGGTAGCGTAAGCGATTTCCTCGATGAGGCGCTCGGCGCCGACAATGCCTTGCGGGCCGCCGAAGCCGCGATAGGCGGTGTTGGACTGGGTGTTGGTTTTAAGGGGTTCGGAACGCAAGCGGACATCGGGATAGTAATAAGCGTTGTCTGCATGAAACAAAGCGCGGTCAGTGACAGGGCCGGACAGGTCGGCGGACCAGCCGCAGCGGGCAGCAAGCACCATATCGACGGCATGGATGCGGCCTTCGTCGTCGAAACCGACATTGTAGTCGATAACGAAGTCATGTCGCTTGCCGGTTATAGTCATGTCGTCGTCGCGGTCGAGGCGCAGTTTGGTAGCGCGACCGGTGATCGAGGCCGCGAGGGCTGCGAGGCAGGCGGGGCCGTTGGCCTGGGTTTCCTTACCGCCGAAGCCGCCACCCATGCGGCGCACCTCAACAGTGACGAGCGCGCTGGGGCAGTCGAGGACGTGGGCAATCATCAACTGAGTTTCGGTCGGGTGCTGGGTAGAGGACCAGACACACATTTCTCTGTTCTCGCCGGGCATGGCCATGGCGGCCTGACCTTCAAGGTAGAAATGCTCCTGGCCACCGACACTGAGGCTACCAGAGACGCGGCGGGGGGCTTTCCGGAGAGCGCTTTCGGCGTCCCCGCGGCTCATTGTGAGGGAGCGCCAGACAACTTCGCTGCCTGCGGCACGGGCCTGGGCGACATCGAGGATCGCGGGGAGGTCTTCGTATCCGATTTTTGCCAGGCGGACGGCGGCGCGGGCCTGAGCACGGGTTTCGGCTACGACTGCAAAGATCATCTGGCCATGATACGACACGATATCTTCGGCCAGGAGCGGTTCGTCATGTTTGCCGACGGGGCTGACATCGTTGTGGCCAGGAATGTCCTTCGTTGTCAGAACGAGGACGACACCGGAAGCGGCACGGACAGCTCCCAGATCTATCGACAGGATGCGGGCGTGGGCTCTCGTGCTGAGGCCGGGGGCCAGGTGCAGGAGCCCCTTGGGTTCGGGCAGGTCGTCGATATAGGTGGCGGCGCCAGAGACGTGAAGAATCCCGCTTTCGTGGCGGAGGGACTGGGATGCGCCACCGCGCACCGGTTTCAAGGATATGCGTTGAGAAACTGATCGGGCATCCAGGGCTTTGGTTTCGGCTTTTGTGCCGTCGATGACTTCGGTGGAGGGGCCTGCCATACCGGCACCGAGGTCAAAGGCGTCGCCCGGGTCAGACATGGGCTGTCTCCGCGCGATGCGTGCGGACGGAGACGCGGACGGGGGTCTGCCCGGCGGTTTCGGCGTAAAAACGTGTCAGCAGGTTCCGGGCGACTTCCTGGCGATACCAGGAGGAGGCACGCAGGTCTGAGAGAGGTGTGAAATCCTGACTGACAGCATCACGGGCGGCGGCAAGCGCGGCTTCGTTCCAGGGGCGTCCCACGAGGGCAGCTTCGGCGGTGGCGGCACGCTTCGGGATTGCAGCCATGCCGCCAAAAGCGAGGCATGCTGTGTGGATGTGGCCGTCGCGGAGGGTCAGGGAGAAGCCTGCCATGACGGCAGAGATATCCTGATCGAAGCGTTTAGAGATTTTATAGCCTCTGAACAGGACTCCTTCTTCGGGGACCGGCATAAAGACAGCTTCAACGAATTCATCGGGCGTGCGGTCCTGAACGCCGTAATTGATGAAAAACGCTTCGAGAGGAATGCGACGTCTCTGAACGCCGCGTCGGAGGATGAGTTCGGCGCCGGCGGCGATCAGGAGAGGCGGGCCGTCTCCGATCGGGGAGCCGTTGGCAATATTGCCGCACAGGGTCGCGGAATTTCGTACGGGACGAGCCGCGACGCGGCGGAAGGTGTCGCGCATTTCAGGCTGTATGGCGCAGAGCGGAGCTTCAGCCTCGCTCCAAGTGACAGCGGCGCCGATTGTAACGCCTTGTGCCGTTGCTTCAATGCGTCTCAGTTCGGGTATTTGACCGATGAACACGACGTGGGGAAGTATGCGACCGAATTTTGTCACCCAGAGTCCGACATCGGTGGCACCGGCGACGATACGAGCAGCGGGGTCGGTCTGCATTGTGGCGGCAAGTTCGTCAGCGCTGGCGGGGATGGTCAGGCGACCGGCATCTGTCGCAATCACGACCCCTTCCCCGGTCTCCATCGTGGCCAGGCGTTCGGAGATCTTTGCCGTTTCCGCGTCAAATCGATCCGGCCCGGCGGCCAGCGCATGGCGCATCGCACGAATGATCGGCGCATAGCCGGTACAGCGGCAGAGATTACCGGCGAGGGCGTCGTCGATATCGGTATCGGTGACAGGTCCGTTTTTTGTTTCGGCGCGTTTACGGAACACAACCATCGACATGATGAATCCGGGTGTGCAGAAACCGCATTGCGAGCCGTGCTGCTCCACCATGGCGGTCTGGACCGGGTGCAGGGCGCCGGACGGATCGCGGAGGTCTTCCACGGTGTAAACCTGAGCCCCATCAAGCATAGGTAGAAACTGGATGCAGGCATTGACAGCCTGCCAGGTCAGGTCTTCGTCGTCGTTCGCTGTGGTGTTGCGCCGAACGACGATGATGGTGCAGGCGCCGCAATCGCCTTCATTGCAACCTTCTTTGGTGCCGGTGCGGCCACCTTTCTCACGCAACCAGTCGAGTGCCGTCATGGTCGGCGGCACGTCGTGGAGGACGATATACTCGTCGCCCAGCCAGAATCTGAGTGTGTCGCGCATTGCCCCTCCCTGCAAACCCGATGACATGCCAGGCACCAGATGACCTTTCCCCCCCCCCGGAACGGACCATCGCTTCTCTGATAAAAATCAATCCTATAGCGAGGACTCTGTAAGAGCAAAGGAAAGGCGGTGAAGCAGGATCAGGGGCTGTTCTCTGTCTGCTGATTTTGAGGCGGCGGCTTCAGTGTCAGAGCCTGACAAAACAATCTGTTATAGGTCCAAAGTGTGCATGAAATATTCATTGCCTACGAATTCCCCGGTGCAGTGGGGACTGCTCATTACACCGGTGCCCACACGGTTCAGTCACTCATCGGGAAAACCTGCTTCTGTCGACAGCTTCCTGAAACGACAGAGCCTATCCGCATTTCCGGGCGGCCAACCCAGATGATTATGATCAGAATTATTCTCGCGCCACCCCCTCTCCCCTAACCACTCGTCCCATACCGAATGCGGGGTATGTGTCCTTGAGGGACAGATTACGATAAGACAGAGCCTACGGTAATTCCCACACGTGTCATCAGGGTGAGGTTTTTCCCGAATCAGTCGACGATGAGCACGAACCGTGCATGCCTTTTTTCCGCTTATCAGCACAAGGATCAAAAACGATTCCATGCCCATCAGCAATTTGTCGAGTAATCAGATTCAGAAGCCTCATTCTCGGTAAGATTTCGCCTCCGGTTTTTGATGACGGTCTGAGAGCGGCTTTTGGCCCTGACGTATTCGATGGCTAGCCAGATTCACTCGTGCGAAGGGCGGTTGACTGCGCGTCCACGCAACGAAGTGGGGCAGCCTGAAAAACCGTTACAAATCCTTCCACTGATCTGCTGCTCCATACAGTTTGCCCTTCACGGCAGAGAGAGTAGATAGGTGCCATGCTCAGTCATGTCTCTTTACGACACGTCTTCGTTTGCATCCCCGGCCGATGCAGCATTCGGACGTGCAGTCCGAACGACAAAGTCACTCCCGCTCCGATCGCGCGTGAAGTAAACGTTTATAGTGTGTCCCCATTCACAGGACCAAGCACCCTGTGCTGAAACTGAAAACTTTTGATCGATATGTGCTGCATCAGCTTTTCGTGGCGCTGCTTGCAACCACTGGCGGCCTTGCCGCGCTGATTTGGCTCACTCAGTCGCTCAGATTCGTCTCACTTGTCGTCGACCGGGGCCTGTCCCTCCGGGTATTCATCGAACTGACCAGCCTGATGATCCCGTCCTTTGTGGCTGTAGTGCTTCCGATTACGACCTTCGTGGTAACACTTTTCGTCTATCATCGACTGGCAGGCGATCGGGAACTTACGGTGATGCGCGCCGCGGGGCTGTCTCCCTTTTTACTGGCCAGATCAGGTCTGATTTGCGCCACAGTCGCCATGCTTCTTACTTTCGCGCTTAACCTGTGGATCGTGCCTGTTTCCTACCGGGATTTCCGCCAGTTCGAGTTTCAGATCAGAAACAAGATGGCCGCTTTCCTTCTCCAGGAAGGTGTTTTCACCAAGTTGTCGGACGCGATGACCGTCTATGTCCGTGAACGGGATCACACCGGGATGCTGCGCGGAATCATGGTGGAAGATGATCGGATTCCGAATAGCCGTGCAACGATCTTCGCGGAACGAGGAACAATGCTGATTGTCAACGATCAGCCCCGGGTGGTGATGTATGATGGATCGCGACAGGAAATCGACCACAAAACCGGGCGGCTTACGTTGCTCTTGTTTGACAGCAACACACTGGATCTGACGTCTTCAAAGTCTGACCAGGTACGGCCCCGTGATGCGGCGGAAATGTCCCTGCAGGAACTGATTAATCCCGATCCGAGAGAAGTGAGTGAACGTGACAGAGGCAAGCTCGCTGTCGAAGGCTGGCGGAGAATTACATCTCCCTTCACTGCCTTCTCGTTCGCCATGATCGGCATGGTCGCGATTCTCAGGGGAGCGTTTTCGCGTCATGGCAACATCCTCAGGCCGCTCTTTGCTGTTCTCGCTGTGATCGGATTGCTCGCCCTAAATCTTCTGCTGCAAAATCTTGCCAGCCGGAATATGATCTTGATTCCGCTGATCCTTATCGAAGCCGTAGTGCCGGGAATAGTCTGTGCGCTTCTCCTCTTTGCATCTGAAGTCAGAACGGCCGGACAGAAGATACCTTCTTCCGTTCGCCCGAACGCCTGAGGCCTGTTACGGTGGTCGTTTCTGTCACACTGTCACTCTATATCGCGCGCCAGTTCATGCTCTCGGTTATGGCGATGACGGCATCTCTAACCGGAATCGTTTGCCTTTTTGATTTCATTGACCTTCTGCGAAGAGTTGCAACAAAACCTGATGTACCGACGAGTCTGGTGACGGAAATCGCGGGGTTACATATCCCTTATTTTTTCATGGAGATAATGCCATTCGGTGTGCTTCTCGGTGGAATTGTCTGTTTCTGGCGCCTGACGCGCTCTTCGGAACTGGTCGTCGCCCGGGCCGCTGGCATTTCCGCCTGGCAGTTCCTGGCTGCTCCTCTCGCTTGCGCCCTGATGCTAGGGACGCTGACAACGGGTATCATTTCTCCTCTTTCTTCTGTCATGTATGGTCGCGCTGAAACACTCGACGAGCAATATCTGCGCACAGGTGGCGGCCCTCTGACAATGTCTGGTGCCTCACTCTGGCTACGGCAACTTGATTCCGGCCTTGATGAACGCGGCGTCGCAATCCTCCACTCCCGGGACACTCATCTGAAGGACGGCACTCTCCGGATTCAGGATGTCAGCGTGTTTCGCATCGACCGACACGATCATCTCATTCTGCGAATCGAAGCGCCTTCCGGGCGTCTGGAAGCAGGATACTGGCTACTCGAACAGGCTCACACTCTGCGACCCGACGAAATGGCAGGACCGCCCGAAACTGTCATGCTGCCAACGGATCTGACTCTAAATCGTGTACAGGAAAGTTTCGCATCTCCTGACACGCTGTCCGTATGGGCACTTCCGGGTTTCATTCGTTTACTGGAGCGTTCGGGGTTCTCTTCGATTCGTCATCAGCTTCATTTCGAAGCGCTTCTTGCTCTTCCAATCCTCGCCGGAACGATGGCTCTCGTGGCTGCCGGCTTTTCAATGCGGCCAACACGCCGCGGTGGTGTGGCAAAGATGATCGGCTCGGGCGTCGCCGCAGGATTTCTGTTGTTCACAGTCTCGAAAGTTGCTGAACAATTTGGTAACTCCGGAGCGCTGCCGCCGTTGCTCGCAGCATGGGCGCCAACCGGGGCTGGGCTTTGCCTCGCGGTCTCATTGCTATTGCACCTGGAGGATGGCTGATTGCCCTTTTTGATGACCAGTTCCACAGGCTTTCCTTCCCATCAGATGAGACGCATGATTGCCGCGTGGCTGAAAAGCATCAAAGGGCTGACCGATGCTCGTAGCCTTGCTGGATGGAAGGGAGGCGGAGTCTTTCTGGCCGGACTAGGAACGACATATGCCCTTCTTCTGGTTTCGACCGAAACAGCCCACGCGCAATTTCGGCCAACGCCACTGCACGTAAATACCGGAAGCACGACATCGCGAAATGATCCTGTTACCTTTCAGGCGGATAAGGTGAGTTATGACGACCACGCTGGCGTCGTTACATGGACAGGCAATGTGCAGGTCTGGCAAGGCGACCGCATCATGCGTGCCGACAAAATGACCTATGATCGGAATACAGGTATTGTGGCGGCTGCCGGCAGTGTCGCTTCAAGCCAGCCGGACGGATCGGTTCTGTTCTCTCACTACGCGGAACTGACAGGAAACATGCGTGACGGCGTGATGACTCACGTCAACGCGTTGCTGACAGACAACGCGAAACTCGCTGCTAACGGAATGAGGCGAACCGGCGGCAAGATCAACGACCTGACGCGTGCAGTATACACAGCCTGTGAAATCTGTGCAAAGAATCCGACCCGTGCGCCTTTCTGGCAGTTTCGTGCCTATAACGCGACGCAGGATCTTCAGCATGAAGAGATTGATTTCCGTGATGTCTATATGGATATCCTCGGTATACCAGTTCTATACCTGCCCTATTTTTCGATCACTGATCCATCAGCCAAGCGTCACAGCGGCTTCCTGATGGCCGGGATTACGCCACATGACCGCTATCTCGGAACTTATGTCACGATCCCTTATTACTGGGTCATAGACGATCAATCAGATCTAACGGTTCAGGGACTTTTCTCGACAAAGACGGGCCCCCAACTCAGTGCTCAGTATCGTAACCGTTTCAATTTCGGCACACTCAATATTCTCGGTGGTGTCGCCTATGACACATATCGCCACGCAGGTTACACGAATGATTTCGGTGATTCGGTCGGTGCTCAGAATGATCGTGGCATTCAGGGATATGTTTTTGCTCAGGGACAGGCCTCAATCACCAAAGCATGGCGGGGCGGTTTTAACGTGCAGATCGCGAGTTCTGCCAACTACATGCGTGACTACCGAATTCAGGGTTACGGTTCTGACACCCTGAACTCCAACGCTTATCTCGAAGGATTTGGTACAGGAGCCTATAGCCGGATCGACGGTCAGTTTTATCAGGGCCTGAACCAAGGTGTCATTCGCAACAGTGACCTTCCATTTGTCATGCCGCATTATGAATACAGTTTTCTCTCACAGCCCGACATTCTTGGTGGACGCATCGGCGTCAACACCAATGATTTCTATGTTTACCGCTCCAACGGGACGAGAGATCAACGCGGTGAGTTACAACTAAACTGGGACAGGCCGTTTAGAACCAGCCTCGGTCAGAAATATCTGGTGACGCTGCGGCTTGACTCAATGCTCTATCGGGCCAGCAATCTTTATCAGCAGCCTAACTTCTATAAATACCGGGGAACGACTGTGGAAGGGCAGGTCGTGCCAACTGTCGCGGTGAAGATGAACTGGCCCTTCTTACGTCAGTTCATGAAAGGTCGCGGCACCCAGATTTTTGAGCCGATCGTTCAGGCAATCTATGCACCGAATACTGGCGATGGCATGTCCCGGAACATGCCCAATGAAGACAGTCTTAATTACGAATTTACCGATTCGACGCTGTTTTCTCTCAACCGTTTCCAAGGCACAGACAGAATTGATGGAGGCTTGCGCGGCAATGTCGGCATGCACGGCAACTGGACATGGAATGGTCACGTGGTCGATCTTCTGGTGGGCGAAAGTTTCCAGGAGCACATTGAGCATGACCGCCTGCCTTATTCGGGCCTGAATCACCATCTGTCAGACGTTATAGCCCGCGCTCGCGTAGAACCAACACAGTATCTGAGCTTCACGGCACGTACGCGGGTAAACCCTAAAAACGGCGACATCGATTTTGGTGACGCGTTGTTTAACCTCAATGGACCACATTTTGGCCTTTCAGGCGGGTATGTATGGGAACCGGTTACGCCTTTCTATTATTACGTAAATAATTATCACGATTCCAACCCGCCTTCCGTATACTACCAGCGCACGAATGAAATTAGCGGTGGCCTCTCGACTAACTGGGCTAACTGGCATGCGTCATTATTTGCTCGTCGGGCCCTGTCCCGCAAACAGTTTGTCACAATTGGCGCAAATGCGGGCTTTCAAAATGATTGTTTTGGACTGGATGTTATGTATCTCAAACAGTATACGACAATCGGCGGTCAGCAGCGCAACTCCACCTACCTTTTCACCGTCACACTTAAGAGTATCGGTGCATTTGGCCTGAAATAACGATACAGGCAAAGGATAACCAGTGTGCATGCCGCGCTGATGCGCTTCAAATGCGTGCCACATTCCGGTAAACGCGACTCCCTTAACTGCGACGGCGAGAGACCAATCTGCATGCGACTGAGCCTTTCCATTACCGGGTCCGCCTTGGCGCTTGTGATTGCAACCAGCTTTGCTTCCTGTCCGACAGAGGCGCTGGCACAACGGCATCACCACAAACAGCAGTCCGACTTGTCAGAACCCGCCGACGGCGTGGATGATGCCCGGCCTCATACGAAACAAGCAGGAAAGAAAGTCTTACCGGTTCTGGGTGAAACTCAGGATACAATCATTGCGGTCATCAACGGCATCCCGCTAACCCGGCGCGACGTCGATAACCGTGGTCGTTTGTTCGCGCTATCAACAGGCCTCCCGATGAACGAGGATGTCATGAGCCGAATGCGGCCCCAGATTATCCGACAGCTAATTGATGAGCGGCTTCGTACGCAGGAAATCCTCAACCGCCATATCAATGTTACTCCTGAGCAGATCGCCGCCGCGATTGAAGGTATCGAAAAGCGAAACGGTATGCCTGCTAACGCACTTCGCAACCGACTGGCGCAGGATGGTGTGTCGTTAACGACACTGATCGACCAGATCCGAGTCCAGATTGGCTGGACTCAGGTTCTCAGACAGGAACTGGGAACACGTTACCGGATGACTTCGCAGGAAATTTCTCAACGAACCGATGCTCTTCAGAAACAGGAAGGGCGTCCGGAATATTTCATCAGTGAGATTTTTGTTCCTGTCGAAGATGCGCGGCACAGTGAAACTGAACTGAAATTCACCGAAACTATTATTCAGGAACTCCGCAAAGGAGCCCCCTTCTCAATTGTCGCGGCGCAGTTTTCGCAAGCACAGAGTGCGCTTGACGGTGGATCCATGGGCTGGGTTCAGGAAGACAGCCTTGACCCGGAAGTCGTGGCCATGGTTCGCAAAATGCCTGAAGGCGCGATTTCAAATCCGATTAAAGTGGCCGGAGGCTATGTCATCGCGACCGTTCTTGGCAAACGCATTATCGGGCACCAGCCCGGGACTTTGCTAAATGTTCGGCAGGCATTCATTCCTTTTGCTGAGCACCTGAATCCCCAAAATCCAACACCGCAACAGCGTCAGGCACTACAAACCTCTGTGCAGATCGCTCAGCAGTCGCATAGTTGTGAGGATCTGATCGCTGCGAATAAGAAATTGGGAGAAGTGCGCCCATCCAATCCAGGGGAACTTCAGCTTGAACGCCTGAACCCACAGATGCAGCAGGTTCTGGGAACCCTGCCAATTGGAAAAACAACCCGTCCCCTGGTGTCAGAAGATGGGATTGCTCTGCTAATGGTCTGTTCTAAAACCACGAAGAATTTTGCAAATCGCACACCTAGCGAAATTGCTGATCAGTTGCTGAACGAACGTGTGGAACAGACAGCACGACAGCTTGACAGGGATCTGCACCGGAAAGCCGTCATTGAGATGAGATCTAAAACCTGAGCAGACTGGTCAGATAAATGACACGAGAGCCCCTTGTCTCCGTCATAAGCCGCCATAATCTCGATGCCAGACGCGCTCTTGGTCAGCATTTTCTCCTTGATCCCGGCATCACGGCACGGATTGTGCAACTGGCAGCACCTCTTGCCGGACGTCATGTCATTGAGGTTGGTCCAGGCCCTGGCGGACTTACCCGTCCCCTACTCGATAGCGATGCAGCCTCTGTCATCGCTATCGAGGTCGATCCCAGAGCCGTCTCTGTTATCCGAGAACTGGAAATCGAGGCACCAGACCGCCTCCATCTGGTTGAAGCCGATGCAACCAAGGTTGATCTGACAACTCTCTGTCCCGCACCACGAAGGATCGTGGCGAATCTTCCATATAATGTTGCCACCCCTCTGCTGATTGGGTGGCTCAGACAAGCCGCTTCGTGGGAGCGTCTGACACTGATGTTTCAGCTGGAAGTAGCCGAACGAATTTGCGCCGAACCGAACACTGAGCATTACGGGAGACTTGCTGTTATCTCGCAGTGGTGCGCTCTGTGCTCGCAGATCATGCGGTTACCACCAGGCGCCTTTTCGCCTCCACCAAAAGTCTGGTCCGCAGTAGTTGAATTGACACCCCATGCAGACCAGCCCGACTCTCAGCTGTTCCGAGCAATGGAACAGGTGACTGCCGCTGCGTTTGGTCAGCGACGAAAGATGCTCCGTGGAGCACTAAAGGGTATTGGTGGCGAGCGACTACTAAACGCGGCGGCGATCGATGGATCGCGCCGCGCAGAAACGCTCGACGTTTTAGAATTTGATCGTCTGGCGCGTAATTACCTCACCATAACTCAAAAAGGCAGTGTATAAATTCATACCGACAAAAATACCAGCTTGAGGCCACATCGAGAGGGCCACATTACTGACCAAATGAATTCATCTGGTCAGTAATGTTTTGGTATCAGGTTGGTTCAGTCAGCCAGAAATGGCCTGCCTTCATGTGCAACAAGAAGATCATGCATATCGGTTGCATGCTCTTCTTCCTGTGCCAGTATTTTTTCCAGCATGATCCGGGTAGTGGGGTCTTTCTGACCAAAATAGCGAATCAATTCGCGGTAATGCTCAATCGCAACCCGTTCTGCGATAAGATTCTGCTTCACTAGTTCTACCAACGTTCCGGGCTGACCGTATTCGGCAGCTGAGCGCGTAGCAAGCCCCTCCGGATTAAGATCTGGCACACCACCCAGTTGATCAATTCGCTCCGCAGCCCACTGCATGTGCGTCTGTTCTTCGCGCGCATGCTCAGCAAACTCAGCAGCGACACTTTCACTATTAATCCCGGAAACAGAAATTGAATTCATCGTATAACGCAGCACGCAAACAATTTCGGTCGCGACCACTGTTTGCAACAGTTCAATCGCCTTTTTCACATCGCCTTCATAAGCAGGTGTGACAGCACCATCACCGATCGATTTTTTCGCACGTGCACGCAATGTCTGAATATCGGACAGAAATGTATTATCTGTGTCCGTCTGTGTTTTCGTCATAAGAATACAACTCGTCCGTTGAGGTCAGTCAAATAACGGACAAGCTGGCTACAGGTTTCAAACTATGTCTTAAAATCCTGCCGAAAAATTATAAATCGTCCAGGAATTGCCCTCTTTCCTGTTGCAATTCAGCGAGCCGCTCAGACCGAAAACCCGTTGCCACCACATAAAGTTCGCTGGAGTCTTTGCGACTTGCCGGCGGCTTGGCGTGACGGACGCTTGAAAAAACTTTTTTCATCGGATCAAGCATTTGCTTTTCTGATCCACCCTGGAACACCTTAGCGACGAATGTGCCACCCTCAGCCAGAACATCCAGCGCGAAGTCAAACGCGCCTTCAGCAAGCCCGATAATTCTGAGATGATCCGTAGGCGCGTGACCCGTTGTGTTGGGCGCCATATCCGAGAGTACAAGATCAGCCTTGCCACCAAGCATCTCAATCAGACGCGCTGGCAATTCCGGATCGGTGAAATCTCCTTCAATAATTTCAGCGCCAGGAACTTCATCAACTGGCAGCAGGTCGACCCCGACAACACATGCCGCACCGCGCTTGACAGCAACCTGTGTCCAGCCACCTGGGGCAGCGCCGAGATCAACCACGCGCTGCCCGGGCTTAATCAGATGAAACCGGTCATCAAGTTCGATCAGCTTGAAGGCTGCCCGGGAGCGCCAGCCCTGCTTGTGTGCCGCCTGCACATAGGGGTCATTAAGCTGACGTGCCAGCCAGCGTTGCTGAGCTGTAGTTCGTCCCCTGGATTTCTTAAGCGATACTGATTTGGACCGGATATTCTGCGGAGCAAGACCGTCCTCACCACCATCCCGGGCACCGGGCGCGGATTTCTTTGTGAGAGCACGCCCCGGCACCCGAGGCAAATTCTCAGCTTTGGATGTCGAAACGGGGTGACTGGCGCCGCGCTTTGAAGGTGGGGCTCTGGTGGTCAAGTGTTGCTTACTTCTTTTCTGTTACACGCACCGGATTATCCGGGCATACGATGCTGTCTGCCACGTGCCCCGGAAAGTCCGTTACGCCTTCCGCCAGCTAATCCATTGCCGCTCATCATTCGTGTGAGCAGGCCATCCCGCAATCCACGATCCGCAACAACAATATCTGAAGACCAGTGAGAGAGAAATGCTTCGAAAATTGCACAGCCAGGAAGAACATAAGAGGCACGTTCGGAGCCAATGCATGGATGGGCATGCATACCCTGCACCCCCATACGATGTAGCCGTGCGATCGCTTTGTGTGCGTTCATCACACCAAGATGGTATCCATCGATAGCACATCGTGAATATCGGGGCAGATCAAGGTCCAGACTAGCCAACGTTGTCACTGTACCACTGGTGCCGACAACACGCACTCCTCCCCCAAGAATCTCCCGGTTTATCCGATGCGTTGTCTCAAATGCTTTAAGCTGATGATGCACATGCTGCACCATAACACGGTAGTCATCGGGACGGTGTGAAGAAAACTGCTCGGAGAGGGTAATGACGCCGATTGGCAGACTGATATAACCAATCACATCATGCGTACGGCGTCCGTGATCAAGCCGGACCCACGCAATTTCTGTTGAGCCGCCGCCAATATCGAGAAGCAGACCCCGGGTCGGTGCTGGCTGGCCGCTGGCAGATTTTATGGTCCCGGCTGCACCACGATAAAAGCTTGAAAAAAGCAGACCCGAACAGCTTTCGACTGCAAGTTCTGCTTCTTCCCGACCAGAGATAATCTCAAACCGGAGGCCTGTTTCGTCATGGATACGTCTGATGAACTCACGGCCATTTCTTGCCCGCCGGCAGGCTTCTGTCGCCACAGCACGAAAACCGGAAGGCGGCCGGCGGCCAAGCCGCACGGCACAGGTGTGAAGGGCATCCAACGTCCGGGCCATGGCATCCTCACCCAGTTCGCCGGTTTTTTGCAGCCCCTCTCCGAGACGGACGATGCGGCTGTAACTGTCCACCACACGAAAGCCACTATTCGCCCGCGCCGCGATCATCAGGCGGCAATTATTCGTGCCCAGATCGATTGCCGCCAAGACATCATCGTTATCATGACCAGCATATGACCGTCGGGTTGCCGGTCTTTCGTTGCCATCCGGACCCATTTCACTTTTACCGGACACAAAAGCCGGCCCGGAGGTTTTGACTCCTGTGCAATCTGATCCGGGCAAAGACGGGAAAAAACTGGCGGGCACGGGCGGGAGGGTGGTCAATACCTCCTGACTCCGGGGCCAGGCGCGGGAACGGTCCATCGTCTGGTCCTTCAGGTTAGGGCAATTTTATGGCAATATTTCAAGAAAATGACGGTCCGGGCAAGCAAAAACTTACCCACTGTCACAAAGTAAAAAAATGCCCTTGCCCTGTGTGAGCCGGAATGCTACCTGCCTGCTCACCGCAGGAACGGTGGCTTTTGCCTGATGTTCCGAACCTCGTTGGGGGATAGTTTAGCGGTAGAACTACCGGCTCTGACCCGGTCAGCCCTGGTTCGAATCCAGGTCCCCCAGCCATTTTCCCCGCTTTTTCCAAAAAATCTGAAGTGACTCTATCTGTCTTGCGCCCTGTGTTTCAGGGGGATCGCGAGTAGTGATTTCCGTGGGATAATACCGTGTTTCAGGCCTGAATGGCGGCGCTGACAAGGGCGTTTTTTACGGTCTGGTGGCTTCGGTTCGGGTGAGCGCGGCGATCTGGTGCTGAAATTCGGGATAATCCTGAGTGAGTGAGGCACGTTTTCCGGGTTCAAAGTCTTCCGGGATGAAGCCGGGGGCCATGGTTGTGCCCACGAATGACCAGCCGCGCGGACCTGCGGGAGCTGAGCCTTGCCAGGTATTGTGGGGCACGACGAGGGCTGGTGTCTGCGCGTCGAGCGTGACTTCGCGGCCATGTCCGTCGGGCGTGAGAAGCAGGATATGGACCGGGTCGCCGCTGTAGAAGTGCCAGACTTCATCTGTTTTCAGGCGGTGGATAGCGGAGAAGCCGGTGGCGGTTTCGACGTAGAGAATGGCTGTGGAAATGGGATGCCTGATTTTGTTGTAGCGGGCCGGGAGAGCTGAGCCGTCGATGGTTTCATCGGTGCGCAGGAGTTGGGCGAACCAGCCGCCCTCTGCTGGCACCGGCTGCATATGGAAGCGGGCGATGAGGCGGGCCGCGGCTTCGGGGGTGCGGGCATGTGTCGGGGACAGGAAGAGCCAGGTGGTTGCGAGGGTGATCAGGACGTGGCGGGCTGCTGTGGCGGGACGCATGGTTTCGGTGCTCTTCGGGGGTTTGTCTGAGAGGCGGGGCGGGCTCCCCTGCCCTGCTTTCGGGATGTTCTGTTTATCGGGACTGGCGGTTCTGGCGAAGAGGTTCCGGGGGCTTCGGAGGGGGCTGGTTTTCCAGATGGGTCGGGGTGGTTTTTCTGTGGATCACGGATTGTTTCGGCGGGACGTGATGGAGGGGGCTGGTTGTGGTGGAACGGAGGGTTGGACGAGGTTCGGCTGAGGATGGCTGCGGGGTGACATGGTGAGGGCTCCGGTCCTGGTGATCTGTGACTGGGACTGTCTTTGCCGGGGAATGGGAGAAATTTATTTCGTTTTCCGGGGTTGGTCCGGTTTGGGGACGTAAGGGATTCCAGAGAGTTCCGGAAAAGTATGGTTCGGATGTGGAATGGTTTTTGGGATCGGTTTCTGACTGACTTTCCGGGCCAGGATGCGGACGATGGAGATGGGGGCCGCTTTCCGAAGAAAAGGATGCGCGATCGGTCTGGTTCCGTATCATTCTGCGGTCTTTGGTCTTTGCGGACGGTCCGGTTTGGGGGGGGTAGCGGAAGGGCCGGTTTTGGGTGGATGAGCGTCATAGCTGACGCAGTGACAACTCGATATTTTGCTTGCCGCTCCTAAGTAAGTTCTGTTACGTATTACCGTTCGTAATACGGAGCTGAGCTCATGGAAACGGTTGTCGTTCGCAAACAGGGCAATTCTGTCGGTGTTACCCTTCCAGCGGAAACACGTATCCGCCTTGGTCTTGAGGTCGGCCAGGAACTCACGCTGGTCGAAATGGCCGACGGAATCAAGCTCGTGAAACGTAATCTCAGGCTTGAACGCCAGATGCAGATGGCGCGTGAGACACTGCGTGAGCAGGCTGACGTTCTTCAGGAACTGGCCAAGCGCTGATGCCGGGTGTGCTGCCTGAGTTTCTGGAACCCGACGCGGTGCTGTTCATGCACGATCAGGCCCTGAAGGAATACGGCGGAACCCACGGGCTCAAAAGCGAAGATCTGCTGCACAGCGCGTTAGCCCGCGCAGAAAACCGCTGGCACTATGCGGAATCCGATCCGCCGGACACCGCGACTCTGGCTGCGGCCTACGCTTATGGCATCGCGCGCAATCATCCCTTCAATGACGCCAACAAGCGGACAGCCTGGAGCTGTTGCATCCTTTTCCTGCGGTTGAATAGCACTCGTGTGCAGGTCGGCGCTCCGGAAGCTGTCGAAGCGATGGTGGCTCTTGCGTCTGGCGCAATGGAGGAAGACGCGTTCGCGGTCTGGCTCCGGCAACATTTTCAAAACCAGTGATTCCACATTTTCGACATCGGACCAGATTTTCTCATGAGCACGACACCCCGCACTGCCTCCCTGTCCTCCATGATCTGGCAGGTCGCCGATCTTCTGCGGGGCGACTTCAAGCCAGCCGAATACGGTCGGATCATCCTGCCCTTTACCGTTCTGCGCCGCCTTGATGCCGTTCTGGCTCCTACTCGTGCAAAAGTGCTGAAGGAAAAGGAGAAGTGGGAGAGCAAAGGCATCGACCCCATGCCTTTCATGGAGAAAGCCGCCGGTCTGAAGTTCGTGAACACGTCCGACTTCACGCTGAAAGGCGTGCTGGGCGACCCGGATAACCTGACCCAGAACCTCTCCGCCTATATCAACGCCTTCTCACCCGCTGCCCGTGACATCTTCGACCACTTCCGCTTCATCGAGCAGACAGACCGTCTGGCAAAGGCCAACCTGCTCTACCTGGTGCTTGAAAAATTCATCAGCTTCGACCTCAGCGACAAAGCCGTCGATAACCACCAGATGGGGCAGGTGTTCGAGGAACTGATCCGTAAGTTCTCGGAAGCCTCCAACGAAACGGCAGGCGAGCACTTCACTCCGCGCGAAGTCATCAGGCTGATGGTGAACCTGATCTTTGCTGAGGATGACAGTCTGCTGACCCCCGGCAATGCCGCCGTGCGCACCATCTATGACCCGACGGCAGGCACCGGCGGCATGCTCTCCGTTGCGGAAGAGTTTCTGCTCGATCACAACCCGGACGCCCGTCTGACCATGTTCGGGCAGGAACTGAACCCGGAATCCTATGCCATCAGCAAGGCTGACATGCTGATCCGCAATCAGGACGTCAGTAACATCCGCCTCGGTAACACACTGTCAGATGACGAACTGGCGGACTTCAAATTCGATTACATGCTCTCCAATCCGCCTTTTGGCGTGGAGTGGAAGAAGGTTGAGAAAGCCGTTCGCGCCGAGCATGAAAAGCTCGGTTATGACGGGCGCTTCGGCCCCGGCCTGCCGCGCATCTCGGACGGTTCCATGCTGTTCCTGCTCCATCTCGTCCACAAGATGCGCCCGACGAAGGACGGCGGCTCACGCTTTGGCATCGTCCTGAACGGCTCGCCCCTGTTCACGGGCGCCGCCGGGTCCGGCGAGTCCGAAATCCGCCGCTTCGTTCTGGAAGAGGATCTTGTCGAAGCCATCATCGCGCTGCCGACCGATATGTTCTTCAATACCGGCATCGCCACCTATGTCTGGGTGCTCACCAATCGCAAGCCAAAGAACCGCAAGGGCAAGGTGCAACTGATCGACGCCTCCTCCTTCTGGCAGAAGATGCGGAAAAGCCTCGGCTCCAAGCGCAAGGAAATGGGAGAGGACGACATTACCCTCGTCACGCGCCTGTTCCGCGATGCGCAGGAGGCGCAGCTTGCCACCGTGACCGCTACCGATGGCACGCAGACGCGTGAGGTTGTGATGAAGGGCGCGGAACCACCGGAAGCGCCGGAAGGCGGCAAAGTCAAACTCGCGCCATTGAGCCGCATTTTTCGCAATGAGGCGTTTGGCTATCAGACCATCACCGTGGAGCGTCCGCAGCGCGATGAGGACGGCAATATCGTCCTTGGCCAGCGCGGCAAGGCAAAGGGCAAGTCCATGCCCGATAGCAGCCTGCGGGACACGGAAAACGTGCCGCTGGATGAGGACATTCACGCTTACTTCAAACGCGAAGTCCTGCCGCATGCCCCGGATGCATGGATTGACGAGGACAAGACAAAGATTGGCTACGAAATTCCGTTCAACCGGTATTTCTATGTCTTCGAGCCGCCACGTCCGCTTGCGGAGATTGATGCGGATCTGAAAGAGGTGACCGCGAAAATCATGGCGATGCTTGGGGAGCTTTCGGCATGAGTTTCCCGAAGTATCCGGCTTATAAGGACAGCGGGGTTGAGTGGATTGGGGAAATTCCTGCTCATTGGTCATTGCAACGATATAAACAGGTCTTTGCTGAACGGGATGAGAGGTCTGAGACGGGAGAGGAAATGCTCTTATCTGTATCAGCCTATACTGGCATAGCTCCTCGCGGCGAAATTATTAATGATGGTGATTTTTTAAGCCGGGCGCAGTCTCTTGTTGGATATAAGATTTGTTATCCCAACGATCTCGTGATGAATATCATGCTCGCGTGGAACCGCGGGCTGGGGTTCTCAAATTATTACGGTATTGTTAGTCCTGCATATTCAGTATTTAAATTGCTCTCAGGAAATTTTGCGAGATTTTTGGATTACTTAGTCCGATCAGATGAGGTTATTTTGTACTATAAAGCATTCTCATCTGGAGTTATCGATTCTAGATTGCGGCTTTATCCCAACATTTTTGGATCGCTGTATTGTGCACTTCCTCCACTCCCCGAACAGCAGGCAATAGCCAGCTTTCTGGACCGCGAGTGCGCGAAGATTGACGCCCTGATTGCCGAACAGGAACGGCTGATTGCCCTCCTTGCGGAAAAGCGGCAGGCCGTCATCTCTCACGCCGTCACAAAAGGCCTGAACCCCAACGCCCCCATGAAGGACTCAGGCATTTCGTGGATCGGGGTGGTGCCGGAAGGGTGGGAAGTGCATCCTCTGAAAAATGTAGCGTCAGTACAAACCGGGATTGCTAAAGGCAAAGAGGTAATAGAGCAGAAATCAGTGCAAATGCCGTATCTCCGGGTAGCCAATGTTCAGGATGGGTATTTGGATTTGTCTGAGATATCTAGAATTAACATTGATAGAGATCAGGTCGAGAAATATTTGCTGCGACAAGGAGATGTTCTTATGAACGAGGGGGGAGACTTCGATAAATTAGGACGCGGCGCCATTTGGTATGGCGAGATATCTCCTTGTATTCATCAAAATCATGTGTTTGCCGTTAGACCAAAATCTATAATGTCAGAGTGGGTGTCTGCAGTTATTGGTTCTGACTATGCAAAATTTTACTTTATGACACGCTCCAAACAATCCACAAATCTTGCATCTATTTCTTCAACAAATTTGATGATGCTCCCAATAATAGTTCCTTCGATTGATGATCAGAAAACTATTGTCAATTTTTTGGAGAGTAAAAAGTCTCAATTCGAAAACCTGATGAATTCAGCTAATTCTATTATCACCCTCCTCAAAGAACGCCGCTCCGCCCTCATCTCCGCCGCCGTCACCGGTAAGATCGATGTCCGAGCCCAGAGCAAGGCCATCGCAGCATGATCGACACCAAGGGCCGCTCTCTGGAGCTTTTCTATATCGACGGTCATCCGGACGGCATGATCACCGCCGAACTTTTCAACTGGACAGGACATGTGTTCGTCACGCCGCGCACACGCCTGACCGAAGCGCTCAGACGGGAGGAGGCCGGTTATGCCGGGGTCTACCTGTTGCTTGGCGAGAAGGATGGGCAGGACTTCGCCTATATCGGGGAGGCCGAGGATCTTGGTGTCAGGCTGAAACAGCACGCGGCGGCGAGTGACAAGGACTGGTGGGAAACCGCTGTTCTGGTCTCCGCCAGCGCGAACCGGCTGAACAAGGCGCATGTGAAGTATCTGGAAGCGCGGCTGGTCGTCATGGCGCGGGAGATCGGGCATACGCCGTTGCACAATGGCAATTCCCCGAAGCCGCCGGGTCTGACGGAAGCGGATATTGCCAAGATGGAGGCGTTTCTTGCCAGTCTGATGGTGGTTCTGCCCGCCATCCGGGTGGACATGTTCATCCAGCGCAGCCGTCCGGCGGGGTCGACGACTTCTGCCGCCACCAGACAAGCAGTCGCGGTAAATGAACAAAGCTCAGATTTAGAGCCAGAGTTCACTCTCAAATATCCGAAATATGAAATCGAAGCGCATGCTGTTTTACAGGATGGCGAATTTATCGTTCTAACCGGTTCTCGTCTCTACCCGTGTTGGCAAGGGAGGGAAGGAACGAGCTATCATCCACTACGCGATGAACTTGAGAGAGGCGGTGTTATAAGATCTGAGGGTCAATCCACTGTATTTGTGAAGGATTATGCCTTTTCCAGCCCAAGTGCGGCGGCATCAATCATCTATGGACGCCCTGCGAATGGCCCGGACAAGTGGCATCAGGTCCCCTCTGGAATCACTTATAAAGAATGGGAAAATCGTCAGCTTGATGCTCTTCCCATAGAGGATGTTGCTGAATGACCGATCTTCACAAGGAGCATCATCTGGAATCCGAAATCTGCGATTACCTCGGACGCTCCGGCTGGCTCTATGAAGATGGCTCTGCCGCGCGGTATGACGTGGCGCAGGCCCTGTTCCCCGAAGATCTGCTGGCGTGGGTGCGCGAATGTGAGCCGGATGCGTGGAAGACGCTGGAGAAAACGCACGGGGCCTCGGCTGGCGCAGTTTTATGCCAGCGTGTGCGGGATGCCCTGAATGCGCGTGGGGCGCTCGTCGTCCTGCGTGATGGACTGGACATTATCGGGCTGACAAAAACGCTGAAGATCTGTCAGTTCCGTCCGGCCCTGACGATGAATCCGCATTTGCAGCATCGTTATGACGCCAATCGTCTGCGTGTGGTGCGGCAGGTGCGTTATTCGGCCAGCAACGGCAATGAGCTGGATCTGGTGCTGTTTCTGAATGGCGTTCCGGTTGCGACAGCGGAGCTGAAATCGAACTACACGCAGTCGGTTCAGGACGCGGTGGAGCAGTATTGCACCGACCGCCTGCCGAAGCCGCCGGGCAAGCCAGCGGAGCCGCTGCTTTCGGTGCCTGGCGGGGCGGTTGTGCATTTTGCTGTCAGCAACAGCGATGTGATGATGTGCACGCATCTGGATGGCGCGCACAGCCGGTTTCTGCCGTTCAATCAGGGGAACGAGGGCGGTGCGGGCAATCCCGGCACCACGGCGTATCTGTGGCGGGAGGTGTGGCAGCCTGCCTCGTGGCTGGACATTCTTGGCCGCTACATCATTCCGGCAAAAAAGAGGGGGAAGATTACGGGCTGGATCTTTCCGCGCTATCATCAGCTTGCCGCCACACGGCTGCTGGTCTCCACCATTCTGAAGGAGGGGCCGGGGCAGCGTTATCTGATTCAACATTCCGCCGGGTCGGGCAAGACAAACTCCATTGCCTGGACGGCGCATTTTCTGTCCGATCTGCATGACGCGCATAATCACAAGCTGTTCGACACCGTCATTGTGGTGTCGGACCGGACGGTTCTGGACCGGCAACTTTCGGAAACCATTGAGAGTTTCGAGCGCACGCGCGGTGTGGTGGCGTCAATTTCCGGCAATGGGGGCAGCAAGAGCCAGGAGCTTGCTGCGGCACTGCATACCGGCAAGAAGATCATCATCTGCACGATCCAGACTTTTCCGTTCGCGCTGGAGGAAATCCGTCAGCTTGCGGCGACCGAGGGCAAGCATTTCGCCGTGATCGCGGATGAGGCTCATTCCTCGCAGACCGGGACATCGGCCAGCAAGCTCAAGGCCGCTCTTTCATCCGGTGAACTGGCAGAGCTTGCGGATGGCGGGGAGATTAGCACGGAAGATCTGCTGGCGGCGGAAATGGCGCAGAGGACTGCGGCGGACGCGGGAATTTCTTTTATTGCTTTCACGGCTACGCCAAAGGCCAAAACGCTGGAACTGTTCGGGCGGTTGCCGCATCCGGGTCTGCCCAGGGGCGAGGACAACAAGCCTGAGGCGTTCCATGTCTATTCCATGCGGCAGGCTATCGAGGAAGAATTCATCCTTGATGTGCTGCGGAATTATGTGTCCTGGAAACAGGCGTTCCGCCTGAGCCAGAACGGACAGATTCTGGATGACGAGGAAGTCGAGGCTTCGGAGGCAAAGAAGGCGCTGATGAAGTGGGTGCGACTGCACCCCACCAACATCGCCGCACGGGTGCAGATCGTGGTGGAGCATTTCCGCCAGAATGTGCAGCCGCTCCTTGGTGGCAGGGCTCGCGCCATGGTGGTGACGGCCAGCCGCAGGGAGGCTGTGCGCTGGAAGCTGGCTATGGATCGCTACGTAAAGGAAAAACACTATCCGTTCGGGCTTCTGGCGGCATTTTCGGGCGAGGTGGATGACCCGGAAAGTGGCCCGGAGCCGTTTACGGAAAGCAACATCAATCCTGAGCTGAAAGGACGTGATCTGCGGGAGGTTTTTGCCGAAGATCCGTGGCGCATTCTGATCGTGGCGAACAAGTTCCAGACGGGTTTCGATCAGCCATTGCTGTGCGGCATGTATGTGGACCGGAAGCTCGGCGGCATTCAGGCCGTACAGACGCTTTCGCGGCTGAACCGCTGTTATCCGGGCAAGGACATGACCTTCGTGGTCGATTTCGAGAACGACCCGGAAGACATCCTCAAGGCGTTCCAGCAATATTACACGAAGGCCGAACTGGCGGACCTCAGTGATCCGAACTGCGTGGTGAACCTGCGCCACAAGCTGGATGACGCCGGGCTGTACGATCAGCCCGAAGTGGATCGGGTGGCCCGTATCCTGACAAATCCGAAAGCGACGCAGCAGCAGCTTGATGCGGCCATCGTGCCGGTCAGTTCCCGTGTGCTGGGCCGGTATCGTGATGCCCGGAAAATTGTTCAGGACGAACCGGAAGGCTCACAGGAGCGGAAAGAAGCAAAGGAACGGATTGACGGCCTGATCCAGTTCCGGAGTGATCTGGCCTCCTACGTGCGGATGTATGAGTTTTTCAGTCAGATGCTGAACTACGGCAATCCGGATTATGAAAAGCTGTACCTGTTTGCAAAAATGCTCTGGCCGTTGCTGAAGTTTGACCGTGAGCGCGAGACCATCGACACGACGACCCTGCGTCTGACGCATCATCTTATGAAGGATCTTGGCAGGCAGAAGCTTGGGCTGAAGAACAGGGCCGGTGACGGGCTGGAGCCGGTCAGGGAAGCCGGTTCCGGTCAGCCACAGGAGAAGATGAAGGTTCAGCTCTCGCGAATTATCGAGGCGATCAACGATCTGTTCGAGGGCGACCTGACGGATGGAGACAAGGTGGCGTTTGTCACCGGCCTGGAAACCAAACTGGCAGAATCGGAAAAACTGCAGGAACAGGCGCGGGCCAATACGAAGGACCAGTTCGCCAATTCACCTGATCTTCATGAAGAGGGGCTGAATGCGACCATCGAACTGATGGAGGCGCATGAGACGATGGGCAAACAGATGCTCAACGACAACACGCTGCTTCGCGCGGTTATTGCCGCGATCGTAAAGCAGGGCGGGCTGTGGGAGGGGTTGCAGGGACAACGCGGGCCTGGTGGACCGGGGTGAGAACTGTCTGCTTATAGCAGAGGTTGTGAAGACTGACCTGTCGATGAGAGTATCCGGATCCTGCCCGGACCCGGCAGGAACCTCAGGCCCCTGCACCCCTATTGATTAATAATAAAATGGTTTCCAAAGGTCTGTGGCCTTTGGCGGGGTTCGGGGCGGAGCCCTGAGGCTCCTTTCCCTTCTGGTGATCAGTTTCCGGCGCGGCGGGTTAGTTTTTCGAGGGCCTGGGTGACGCGGCGGGCGAGGTCGATGCGCTGGATGTTGGTGAGTTCGCGGACGATGGCGAGTTTGTGGTCGGGGCGGAGGCGGACGGTGCCGTCGGTCCATTTTGCCATCCAGCGGATGAGGCCTTCGGGGTTGGCGAAGGTGTTGCCTCTGAACTGGAGGACCATGCCTTTGGGTCCGGCTTCGAGGCGTTCGATGCCGGCGGTGCGGCAGTTTCGTTTCAGTTCGACGACATCGAGAAGGTTTTTAAGTTCGGGGGGGACGGCGCCGAAGCGGTCCACCAGTTCGGCTTCCATGGCTTCGTTTTCGGCGTCGGATGCGAGGGTGCTGATGCGGCGGTAGAGTCCGAGGCGGACGGGGAGGTCGGTGACGTAGGTGTCGGGGATGAGGACGGGGAGGCCGAGGACGATGTTGGGGGTCCAGTCGCGGTCGGCAGCGCGTTCCCTGCCCTTCTCTGCTCTGAGATCCGTTACGGCGTCCTGGAGCATCTGCTGGTAGAGTTCGATGCCGACTTCGCGGATGTGGCCGGACTGTTCGTCGCCGAGGAGGTTGCCGGCGCCGCGCAGGTCGAGATCGTGGGAGGCGAGTGTGAAGCCGGCGCCGAGGGTGTCGAGCGTCTGCATGATTTCGAGGCGTTTCTGGGCGGCGGCGGAGAGGAGATGGGTCTGGGGCCAGGTGAGGTAGGCGTAGCCGCGCTGTTTGCCGCGACCGACGCGGCCACGGAGCTGGTAGAGCTGGCCGAGGCCGAACATATCGGCGCGGTGGATGATGAGGGTGTTGACGGCGGGCATGTCGAGGCCGCTTTCCACGATGTTGGTGGAGAGCAGGATGTCGTATTTTCCGTCGGAGAACTCGGTCATCACACGTTCGAGTTCGGTTGGGGAAAGCTGGCCGTGGGCCTGGATGAGTTTGGCGTCGGGGACGATTTCGCTGAGGCGTTCGCCCAGGCGGTTGAGGTCTTCGATGCGGGGGGCGACGCAGAAGATCTGGCCGCCACGGAAGCGCTCGCGCTGGATGGCTTCGCGGATGACCACGCTGTCGAACGGCATGATGAAGGTGCGGACGGCGAGACGGTCGGTTGGCGGGGTGGCGATGAGGCTCATTTCGCGCACGCCGGAGAGGGAGAGCTGGAGGGTGCGGGGGAGCGGGGTGGCGGAGAGGGTGAGGACGTGAACGTCTTCGCGCAGGGCTTTGAGTTTCTCTTTATGCGTGACGCCGAAATGCTGTTCTTCGTCGATGATGAGCAGGCCGAGATCGGCGAACTGCACGGTTTTGGCCAGCAGGGCGTGGGTTCCGATGACGATGTTGATGCTGCCGTCGGCGAGGCCCTTGCGGACTTCGGTGGCTTCCTTTGCGGTGACCATGCGGGAGAGCTGGGCGACACGGAGGGGGAAACCCTCAAAACGGGCCTCGAAGGTTCGGAAATGCTGACGGGCGAGGAGTGTGGTGGGGACCACCACGGCGACCTGGGCGCCGGACATGGCGGCGACGAATGCGGCGCGGAGGGCGACTTCGGTTTTGCCGAAGCCGACATCGCCGCAGACGAGGCGGTCCATGGGGCGGCCTGAGGCCATGTCTTCGAGCACGTCGGCGATGGCGTGGGCCTGGTCTTCGGTTTCCACGAAGGGGAAGCGGGCGCAGAATTCTTCCCACTGACCTTCGGGCGGGGCGAGTGACGGGGCTTCGCGCAGGGCGCGGGCGGCGGCGGTTCTGATGAGGGCGCCCGCCATGTCGCGGATGCGCTGCTTCATCTTCGCCTTGCGACCCTGCCAGGCCACGCCGCCGAGTTTGTCGAGGGCGACGCCGGCCTGATCGGAGCCGAAGCGGCTGAGCAGTTCGATGTTTTCGACGGGGAGATAGAGTTTCTGGCCGCCGTCATAGAGCAGGCGGAGGCAGTCATGCGGGGCGACGCCGACGCTGACGGTTTCGAGGCCATCGTAGCGCCCGATGCCGTAATCCTGGTGGACGACGAGATCGCCTTCGGTGATTTCGCCGGCTTCGGAAATCAGTTCATCGGCGCGGCGACGTTTGCGGGGCGGGCGACCGATGCGTTCGCCGAGGAGGTCCTGTTCGGAGACGATGGCGATGTCGTCGCCGATGAAGCCGCGGTCGATGCCGAAGGTGAGCAGGCCGACGGGGCCGGGCTTCATTTTCGCGGCCTGTGTCCAGGAGTCGAAGGTTTCGACAGCGATTTTGTTGTCCTGGAGGAGGGTTTTGATGCGCTCGCGGGAGCCGCGTGTCCATGCGGCGATGTAGCAGCGGCGTTTTGTATCGGCCCAGGTCTGCGCCTGATCTTTGATGAGGGAGAAGACCTGTTCGCGTTCGCCCTGGGGAGTGAGTTTGGAGAACATGATGCCGGGGCGGCCGAAGGCGTCGATGCCTGCGGCGCCGTCGGGTTTGGCGAAGGGGCTGAAGCGGGTGACGGGGGCGCGGCTCATTGCGGCGTCCCAGGCTTTGCGATCGAGATAGAGGAGGTGTGGCGGGAGGGCGCGGTAGGGGGATTCGCCTTCGCGGGGCGGGGTGCGGCGGGCTTCGTAGTGATCCTGGATCATGTCGAAGCGGGCGGTGAGGGATTCATCGACCTGGTGGTCGAGGGAGATGGCGGCGTCCGGGAGGTAATCGAACAGGGTTTCCATTTCTGTATGGAACAGGGGCAGCCAGTGTTCGATGCCGGTGTAGCGGCGGCCGTCGGTGACGTGTTCGTAGAGGGAGTCCGCGGCGGCGGCGGGTCCGAACTGGTCGCGCCAGGCGGCGCGGAAACGGGAGACGCTTTCCGGGTCGAGGGAGAATTCCGAGACGGGGCGCAGCGTCAGGCCGTTTGTGCTGGTGGTTGAGCGCTGGGTGCCGGGGTCGAAGTGGCGGATATTTTCGACTTCGTCGCCGAAGAGGTCGAGGCGGACGGGCTCGGGCTGACCGGCGGGGAAGAGGTCAAAGATGCCGCCTCTGGTGGCGAATTCGCCGGGTTCCATGACGGTATCGGTGCGGGTGTAGCCGTTGGCGATGAGGAGTTCGATCAGGAAGGCCTGATCGAGGCTTTCGCCCTGGGCGATGGCGAGGGACTGGCCCCGGAAGGCGGCGCGCGGGGAGACCCGCTGCATGAGGGCGGCGGGGGTTGTGAGGACGATCCGGCCTTTTTTCTTCGCGTCCGGTTTTTCGAGCAGGCGGGTCATTGTTGCGACGCGCTCGGCGATGATGACGGGGTTGGGGGAGACGCGGTCGTAAGGCAGGCAGTCCCAGGCGGGGAAGCGGAGGGTTTCGATATCGTCGCCGAAATAGCTGAGCAGGTCGCCGAGGCGGGCCATGGCGGCATCGTCGCGGGCGACGTGCAGCACCGGGCCTTTGTGTTCGCGGGCGCGTCTGGCGAGGAGGAGGCCGTCGAATCCTTCGGGGGCGCCCCAGACGGAAGTGGCGCGGGTTGCGGTTTTGACGTCAGCGTCCATCAGCGACAGTTCCATAGGATTAAGAGCGGCCCTTATGGGGTTTCAGGCCGGTTTTGAGTGTTTCGCGGGCTCGTTTGTGATGCCGGACCGCTGGTGTGCGTCGTTCAGCAAGGCCCGGAGCATGGGGGTTTCGCACTCTTCGGGCACTGGCAGACGTCCGAACAGCCAGTCGGTCAGCACGGGATCGGGGGTTTCGAGCACGGCTTCGATATCATCGAGTGCGGTGGCGTCCATAGTGTTGACGTATTTTTCGACGAAGCCGCCGATGAGGATATCGGTTTCGAAGGTTCCGCGATGCTGTGAGCGGAACAGCAGTCGTTTGCGCCGCCTCTCCAGGTCGGACTGTGCGTCGCCTGCTGATGCGTCGGGAGACGATGTGGCGGGGGAGATGGTTTCGTTTTGTTCCATGGCGCCGCTGTCCTATAGCCTTGTGGCTTATGCCTGTCAGCCCGACAAGAAAGGCCGTCGCGCCGTCCGTGTCCAGATCACTGCTCCCGTCGGAAGGCCCCTCCATGCTCCAGGCGCATGAGGGCCTGGCGTCCTGCCTGCCTGTTCCGGCTCTGATTGCGCCGTTGCTGGAGCCTCTGTCGGGTCTGGCGGGGGTGAAGCCAGCGACGGCGAAGTTGCTGGCGCGTGTTGTGGGTGGGTCGAAGGTGATCGATCTGCTGTTTCACATGCCTGAGAGTGTGACGGACCGGCGGTATCGGCCTGATCTCCGCGCGGCGGAGCCTGGGATGGTTGCGACGGTTGAGGGCGTGGTGACGCGGGTGGCGGCCCCGGCGCATGGCCGGCAGCCGTGGAAGATTGTCGTTGAGAATGCGACGGGGGCGCTTGAGGTTGCGTTTTTTGCGCGCTGGCAGGCGAAGCGGGCGGTGACGGGGGCTGCGGTTCTGCTTTCGGGACGGCTGGAGGTTTTCAACGGTCGTCTCTCGATGAGCAATCCGGAGTATTTTCTGGCGGCCGGGGATCTGGTCCCTCCCCTCGATCCGGTTTGGCCGCTGACGGCGGGGCTGTTTGGCGGGCAGGTTCGGGCGGCGATGCGGCGGGCGTTTGCGCTGATTCCGGAGGGGATGCCGGAGTGGCAGGACGCGGCGGTGGTGGCGCGGCATGGCTGGCCGGATTTTCGCACGGCGCTGCTGTGGACGCATTTTCCGGGGGATGATCCGTCGTTACTGGCGGGCGATGCGTGGCGTGGGGCGCGGCGGAAGGCGCGGGAGCGGCTGGCATGTGATGAGTTGCTGGCGGATCAGGTTGCGACGTTGCTGGCGCGGGAGGCGAACCGTGAGCGTCCGGGTCGGGCGCTGGTGGGGGATGGAGCGCTTCAGCGGGAGGCGTTGCGGCGGTTCGGGCATGTGCTGACGGGCGCGCAGACGCGGGCTGTGGCGGAGATTGAGGCGGATCTGGGGGCGCCGCGTCGGATGGTGCGTCTGTTGCAGGGGGATGTGGGCTCGGGGAAGACGCTGGTGGCGTTGCTGGCGATGTTGCGGGCGGCTGAGGCGGGGGCGCAGGCGGCGATTATGGCGCCGACGGAGATTCTGGCGCGGCAGCATTATGCGACGTTTCAGCGACTGTCGCCGGTTCCTGTGGTATTTCTTTCGGGTTCGGTGCGTGGCAAGGCGCGGAAGGAGGCTCTGGCGGCGATTGCGGACGGGTCGGCGTCGCTTGTGATCGGGACGCATGCGCTGGTTCAGGAGGCGGTGCGGTTTCATGATCTGGCGCTGGCGGTGGTGGATGAGCAGCATCGGTTTGGGGTTGGGCAGCGGATTTTGCTGACGGAGAAGGGCGAGGCGGTGGACATGCTGGTCATGACGGCGACGCCCATTCCGCGCAGTCTGCTGCTGGCGCACTGGGGTGAGATGGATGTGAGCCGGCTGGACAGCAAGCCGGCGGGGCGCAAGCCGATCCGGACGTCGATTCATGGTCAGGAGTCTTTTGAGGAGGTTCTGGCGGGGATCGGGCGGGCGCTGGGGCGTGGGGCGCGGGTGTTCTGGGTGTGTCCGCTGGTGAGTGAGAGTGAGACGCTCGACATTGCGGCGGCTGAGGCGCGGCATGCGGCGCTGTCGGAGCGGTTTGGGGGGCGGCCCGGAGCGCAGCAGGTTGCGGTCGGGCTGGCGCATGGCCAGCAGGACAGTGCGGTTCGTGAGGCGGCGATTGATGCGTTTGCGACGGGGGAGTCACGGCTTCTGGTGGCGACGACGGTGATTGAGGTTGGCGTGGATGTTCCGGCGGCGACGGTGATGGTGATTGAGCATGCGGAGCGGTTTGGGCTGGCGCAGTTGCATCAGTTACGCGGGCGGGTTGGCCGGGGGGCAGCGGAATCGTTCTGTCTTTTGCTGCATGGGGCGGAGGTTGGGGCGACGGCGCGGCAGCGGCTGACGTTGTTGCGGGAGACGGAGGACGGGTTTCTGATTGCGGACGAGGATTTCCGGCTTCGGGGTGGCGGGGATGCGACGGGGAACCGGCAGTCCGGGTTGCCGGGGTTTCGGATTGCGACGACGGACGAGGCTGAGTTTGATCCGGGAGCGTTGCTGGTGCTGGCGCGGCAGTCTGCGGAGATGAAGGTCCGGGACATTTTGCGGCGTGGCCGGATTGATGAGGCGCTGGCGGTATTACTTGCGCTGTTCGGGAAGAGTGATTTCCGGCGGGTAATACAGTCGGGATGAATTTACGAAACCGCAGTCATTTTCAGATACGTTTTTAAGTATATTTTTACATAAGACTGATATCCGGACCGTGAAGAACAGGCAGAAATGCGGGACGATATTCAGCATTTCCGCTCAGTGACATAACAAGGCGTGGTATCGCGGTATGCAAGACCTGAGTTTTCCTCTGATCAGCCGTGATGCCTACCTTGCGGTGATTGCGCGGATGACGATGCAGTTGCTGCCTTGCGAAACTGTTTTTGTTGTTGGTCAGGCCGATGCGAAGGCAAAGCCCGGGGTTCTGGCTGTGGCGGGGGATGTCCCGGGGGCGGATATTGGTGCCCTGGTTGCCGGTTTTAAAGGCTCGACTGATCAGCTTGCGGCGGAGAATGGTGTCAAAGCAGGGCTTTTCGCTCATGCCATTGATGGTTTTCAGGCGTGGGTTACGAGGCCGCTGCAACACGACGGCGGGGGCACTGCGTTTCTGCTGTGCCTGAACCGGCCAAGGCAACTATTTGAATCTTCCGCGCTGACCCGGCTGGCGACGCTTCAGGCATCGACCGATCCCATGCCCAAAGGCGGCCGTAAAGCGCATACCGGGCCGCCGTCCGGGATTGCGGCTCTGACGCGTTATCTCGATACCCGCATTACGGCGACCGGGATTTCAGACACGGCGCCTCTGGCGCTGTTGCGGCTTGATCTGGGGCGGATCGGGCCGATCAATGACAGTGATGGGTGGCCTGTATCGGACGCGCTGATTGAGGGGGCTTATGCTCTCCTGCGGGAAATCGCGCCGAACCCGTGTTTCACGGTTCATCTTGGCGGCGGGAGCTTTGCCGTTGTCGTGCCGCTTGAGCGTGATGTGGAAAAGGCGGAGGCTCTTGGGAGCGCGATTATCGCACGAATGAATGAGGGGAAAGACAACCCTGATAACGGGTTTCCTTTTGAGCCTTATATTGGCTGGGCTGCCTATCCGTTCGATGCGCCGGATACTGACACGCTGACCGGATTTGCAAACGCGGCGCTGGCCAGAATCAGGGGTGTCAGGGCTGGCCCCTGTATCAATCGTGTGGCTCCGGAAATTGCCCATGCTCATGCCGATCAGATGGGCATGGAAGCAGATCTTCGGAAAGCTGTTGCCGGGGGGGATTTCACCATCAACTGGCTTCCGGTTCTTGAAACCAGCACGGAACGTGTGATTGCGTTTGAAGCTCTGGTGCGCTGGAATCGTCCGGGACATGGAGAGATTGATCCGTCTTTTTTTCTGACCTGCGCGGAAAATGCGGGTCTTATCGAAGACATTGATCGCTGGGTGCTTCATGACGCGTGCAGGCAGGCGAAGGCCTGGAAGAAGCCTCTTGGCCTCAGTATCAATGTATCGCCCTGCTGGCTCGATACTGAGCGTGTTGCCTCGTCAATCGGCGAGGCGTTGCAGAAGAGCGGGCTTGATCCGGAGCGGCTTCGGATTGAACTTTCGGAACGCCGCAGTTTCGGGTCTGCTGACAGTGCCCGAAAGGAGCTTGCCCGCATCAGGGGCATGGGGGTCCGGCTTACGCTTGATGATTTCGGAACGGGATTTGGGGCTCTTGAGCGCCTGACGAATTATCCCTTCGATCAGGTCAAGCTGGATCGTATGTTCGTTAACCGGCTTGGGACAGATAGCCGGGTCGAAACCGTATTACGGTCCACGCTGTACATGATTCACTCACTGAATATGACCTGTTGTGCCGAAGGTGTGGAAACCGAGGAGCAACTGGGTTTCCTTGATGCGCATGGATGCGAGGAAATTCAGGGCTTCCTTATCGGACGCCCCACCATTCAGCTTCCGGATTACCAGGACGACTGAGACTTCTGAAACAGTCTCCCGGAGCGCATCGTCATCAGGCGGGCCGGCCTGATGACGTGAGGTACTTTCTGATCGCGCGATAAAGCGGCCGGCTATCAGAATTTCGCGGATGCGGCGAGTGAACCGTAGTTGAACAGGCCGCTGCGTGCCGTGTCGAATTCCTGCGTCTGCCAGACCTGGCTGTAGGACAGTCTGACGCCATAGAACATCACCGCGACGCCGGCGTGGATTTCGCCCACATCCCATTTTTTATTAACATGCGGTGAATTGCTGCGCATGGTGTTGCCCTGAAGCGTCGCGTCATAGCCGACCGCGTCACCCGTTACGCCACCGAAGAAATACCAGGGAACGGTACGTGTTCCTTTATAGGCGTCGGCTCCATCGGTTCCTGCGCCGATTGTGGGCACACCGAAATCGCTGTCCAGGCCCTGCCCGAACCGGATGGTGTCTCCGATTGTGCCGGCGGTGCGGTAGTCACCCACGCGCGCGGCCACTGTCGGGAGCATGTCGAACGAGATGCCGTTCCGGCCACCGATCGTGCCCAGCGGCAGACGCCAGGTCCGTCCGTACTGCACCTGAAAAATCGGCTGATTGGAGAGCTGATGGCTCCAGCCCTTGTTGCTGGTATCCCCGATTGCGCCGTGGAAGCCGTTCTGCAGCTGTCTGCCCAGCGCGTCAGGACCCATGACGCCAAACTGGATGCCGAAGACCCCGCGCGACAGGTCTGTGTCGTTGATCAGATTAACCGTTCCGAGGAGCACGCTGGAATAGGGCCGGTCACGGGCCGAGGGCGTGGCGATCTGCGTATCGGATGGCGTGAAAATCATCTGCTGAACGCCCATGCTGATTCGCTGCATGCCGCGTCCGAGGATGGCCCGGTTGATGGTCGCAATCGGCGCGGGAAGAGTGTCCGTACCTGAGGTCCAGTTAAACCGGAGGCCGCTTGTGTAATACTGATCGGAGGTTCCGTTCAGGGTCGAAACCGCGTCATTTTCACCCTGAAGCGTCCATGTTCCCTGCTTGTCCTGCAAAGGAGTCGCGTAAGCACCGGATGTTGCGGCAAGACCCACCGTTAGCGCACCGGCTGAGGCAAGACTCTTCCAGTGAGTGCCAAGACGGTGTTTCAGACCATGCCGCATTATTTCTTTTCCTTGCGTGGCTACCGCCTGCCCGCGGAATGATCCGCACAGGCTCTTCGCTCCAGATCGTTTAAGACAAAAGATCTTAATAAGAAAGTCCTGTGAAGGTCAGCAATCTTGTGGAGCCCGCATAAAGATTACTTCTCCGGGATGACGCATTGACTGATTTTTCGCCTCTTCATTGCGAGAAATTCATGTGAACAGGGGTGCCATAAGCAAAAAGACAGTAGCTTTCTATCGACACCTTATGCTTTTCTCTTTTTGTCCCCGGCGACCAACCGGAAGCCCCGGACACCGGAATTCAAGGTTGAGACGATACGTACCGCGACAGGTGACCATTACGGGCGCCGCCTCCTCCCTCCCCGGATTTATTTCACAGGGCGACTTTTTCGCCATACCAGACCTCGGGATCAAGACCGTTGAGAAGTAACCGAACCGACCGCAGCTCCCGCTCCCCCCGCCGCGGCGGATTTGACGATGATTTCATGAGCACGCCCTCACCTTATGATCGCGGCAACTCGCCTTTTGGCGGCGCTGGCGCAGGAGCAGGTGGCGGAGATCGTGGTGGATATGCACCGCGTCGCCCCTCCAGCCCGCAGGTGATCGCCTCCGGACCAGAAATTGATGCCACCGTAAAGTGGTTCAACGGCGAAAAAGGCTTCGGCTTCGTCGAACTGGCAGATGGTTCGGGTGACGTATTCCTGCATGCGAATGCTCTTACCCAGGCCGGTCACGAAAGCGTGAATCCCGGTGCAACTCTTTCTGTCCGCATTGGCCAGGGCCCTAAGGGTCGCCAGGTTGCGGAAGTTCTCACGGTTGATGAGAGCACAGCACAGCCTGAGCGCCCGCGCTCACCAGGTTTCGGTGCCGGTGCGCCTCGCTCCGCGGGCTTTGGTGGCGGTCGTGCGCCTCGTCCGGCTCCGGACCTGTCCGGCGCGGAAGAAATTCGTGGCACCGTGAAGTGGTATAATGCCACCAAGGGCTTCGGTTTCATTACGCCTGACCATGGCGGCAAGGACATTTTCGTTCATGCATCCGCTCTTGAGCGTTCCGGCATCGGCTCGCTCAACGAGGGGCAGATGACGAACGTGAAGGTTGTTCAGGGCCAGAAGGGTCCTGAGGCTGCTGCTATCAGCCTCGACTGATCCTGACTTCATGATGGCGGTTTCTGATGAACCCGCCATTATCTGAAAAAGCCGCCACTCCCTGTTATGGGGCTGGCGGCTTTTTTTGTTGGGGTTGCCGGGGCTGCCTGATGTGTCTCTCTGGTGAGCGGGAACTTGGCTGGCGTGTGTTTTTGAGTGTCGGGAAGGAAATACGGGCTCTGGCCAGACCGGGAAAGGAGTGCTGCTTACCGCAGTCTGGCGCTTTCTCAGGGCTTTGCCCTGAAACCCACCAAAGGTCACAGACCTTTGGAAACCATTTTATTATCAACAGATTGGGGTGAAGGGGTCTGCGACCCCTTCCGGGTCCGGACAGAGCCCGGGCTTCCGCCGCCCCCTGGAAAGGTCTGCGACCTTTGGCAGGAGAGCGGCTGTGATTAGTCTTCGCGGCCTTTGTTCCGTATCAGGCGCGCTTTATCACGCTGCCAGTCACGTTCGGCGATGGCGTGTCGTTTATCGACTTTCTTGCGGCCTTCACCCAGTCCGAGCGTCATTTTGGCGATGCCGCGGGCATTGAAGTGAATGTCCAGCGGCACGAGGGCGACACCTTCCCGTGCGACCGCACCGAGGAGGCGTTCGACCTGTTTTTTATGGAGGAGCAGTTTGCGGGGCGCGCGGCTATCGAAACGTGACAGGACGCCGCCCTGATATTCGGGGATGAAGCAGTTGAAGAGCCACAACTCGCCATTCCGCTCGCCGGCATAGGCTTCGGCAATCTGAGCCCGGCCTGCGCGCAGGCTTTTCACTTCCGGTCCTTTCAGGACCAGGCCGGACTCGATGGTCTCGGTGATTGTGTAGTTGAAGCGTCCCTTACGGTTCTGCGCGGCAATGCCATGCGAGATCAGGCCCGTCTTGCGTGAAGATGCCATCGGTTCAGCCAGACAGCCCGACTTCCGCAAGCGCGGCTTTCACCGTCTCGCGGGAGGCTGTCGTCAGCGGTGCGAGTGGCAGGCGGCATGTTTCGCCGGCAAGTCCGAGCAGGGAGGCCGCGAATTTGGCCGGAGCCGGATTGCTTTCGCAGAACAGGGCGTCATGCAGAGGGAGCAGCCTGTCCTGGAGCGCGATGGCTTCGGCGGTGCGTCCGGCCTGCCAGGCGGCCTGTGTCTGAGCGCAGAGAGATGGCGCGATGTTTGACGTGACGCTGATGACGCCGTCACCACCGGCCGCCATGAACGAAATCGCGGTTCCGTCTTCTCCGGACAACTGATTGAAATACTTGTTACGGATTGCGTGGCGCACCTGAAGTGGCCGCAGCAGGTTGGCGGTTGCATCCTTCACGCCGATGATATTGGCGTGCTTTGCCAGACGCGCCATGGTCTCGACCGAGATATCCACGATCGAACGACCCGGGATATTATAGAGGATCACCGGGATGTGGATTGCATCGGCGACGGCGCTGAAATGCCGGTACAGGCCTTCCTGCGAGGGCTTGTTATAATAGGGCGTGACGATCAGGACGGCGGATGCGCCGGCGGCTTCGGCGTGTTTTGCCAGATCAATGGCTTCAGAGGTGCTGTTTGATCCGGCGCCCGCTATGACGGGCACGCGGCCGGCGGCGATGTGAATCGTCCGCGCCACGATGGCATGGTGTTCCTCATGGGACAGTGTCGGACTCTCACCGGTCGTTCCGACGGGGACCAGACCGGAGATACCCTCGGAAATCTGCCATTCGACGAAGCGGTCGAACGAGGCGAAATCGAGAGAGCCGTCCCGGTTCATCGGGGTAATGAGGGCAGTCAGCGCCCCCCTGAACATGGCTTCGGTCATGGTTTTCTTCTTGATGGTCCAATGGACAGACGTTTTTCGTTGCTTTGGTATGCCACGAATAAAGCTGACTGTCAGGCCACCCTGCCCGGCGTCCGGAGCCTGAACGGCGATTGCGGGTAGACTCCGAGGGTGCGGAACCGTTCGGCGAAGAATTCAAGCTCGGCGAGAGCCTGTTTCAGGCCGTCTTTGTCCGGCCTGCCTTCGACATCGAGAAGGAACTGCGTCGCGGCGAATGTTCCTTCGAGCATGTAGCTTTCAAGACGGGTCATGTTGACGCCGTTCGTGGCGAAACCGCCGAGCACTTTATAAAGAGCGCCCGGCACGTTGCGGACACTGAACAGGACCGTTGTCATCACCGGGCCTGATGCCGGGATGTCCGCGGGATGCAGGGCCATGACATAGAAGCGGGTGGTGTTATGGGCTGCGTCCTCGACATTTCGGGACAGGATGGTCAGGCCGTTGAGTTCGGCGGCGAGTTCGGACGCCACCGCGACGTCTTCCGGTCTGCCCCAGCCGGCGACCAGCTCGGCGGCTCCGGCTGTATCGAATTCGACGACGGGTGTGAGGTCGTGCTCTCTGATCAGTGTTCTGATCTGGCCCATGGCGACGGGATGGGTGTGAACGCGGCGTGCCTGTTCGACGCGTGCGCCGGGGATTCCCATCAGGCAGTGTTCCACGCGCTGGAAATGCTCGCCGATGATATGCAGGCCGGAGTCTGGCAGCAGGGCGTGAATGTCCGGCACGCGACCGGCGAGGCTGTTTTCGCAGGCGAGCATGGCCAGCGTCGCACGGCCTTCATGCACGGCTGCGATTGCGTCGGCGAATGTTTCGCAGGGCACGGTTGTCCAGCCGGGATAAGCCTGACGGCAGGCGAGATCGGAATAGGCGCCGGGGCGCCCCTGGAAGGCGATTGTATGCGGAGTGGCGGTCATGCTGACAGCCCTTCCAGTATCCGGCGTGCTCTGTCCAGATCTTCGGGCGTATCGACGCCGAACGGCGCTTCAGCGATCCGGGCGCATCCGATGGTCATTCCGGCTTCGAGGGCGCGGAGCTGTTCCAGCTTTTCGCGCTTTTCGAGCGGGGATTCCGGCAGGCTGACGAAGCGGGCGAGTGCTGTACGGCGCCAGGCGTAGACGCCGACATGGTGCCAGAGCGGGCCGCTTCCCCAGGGGATGGGCTGTCTTGAGAAATAGAGGGCGCGGGCGGTTTGTGCTGTAGCGGACCCGAAGGCGCAGGCGACTTTGACGACTGAGTCGGTGCGGGCTTCGGTGTCGGTCCGGATGGGGGCGACGAGGGTTCCGATATCGACGGCCGGGTCTTCGAGTGGGCGGAGGGCGGCGCGGAGGGTTTCCGGGTCGAGACCGGGGAGATCACCCTGGAGGTTGATGATGATCCGGCTTTCGCCGTGTGGGTCGAGCTGCTGTGCGGCTGCATGGACGCGGTCTGATCCGGAGGGAAGATCCGGGTCGGTGAGGACGGCTTCATACCCTGCCCGGCTGACGACGCTGGCGATTTCGGGATCTCCGGCGGCGACGATGACGCGGCCGGCTCCGGCGCGGCGGGCGCGTTCGGCGACGTGGAGGATCATGGGGAGGCCGGCGATACTGGCGAGGGGTTTGCCGGGCAGGCGTGTGGAGGCCATGCGTGCGGGGATGATGATGAGGGGGGTGGTCATGGGGTTGCGGGGTTTACCTGGTTCCCGGCGAGGGTTTGCCGGTGGCTTCACATGATGGGGCTGGCACTCTAGAAAAGAGCGGTATCTGAGGCAACTGCGCGGTGTGCGGGGGTTGCTGTGGCTTTTCGTTTTTGAACCGTTATGTTTCGGGCTGGCGAGGCCGGGGCGGCGGGATTTTCGGGATGAGCATGGATTTTCAGACGGCCAATCGTGGCGCTTTTGCATTGCTTCTTACGGTTGGGACGCTTTCCGTGTGCTGGGGTGCCGGAGCGGTTGTGGTTCCTTATGCGGTGCCGGCGAAGCCCGGGGTGGAGATTCCGGCTTCTCCGGCTGAGGCGCCCCCTGCCCCGCCTGTGGCTTCGGCTGTTGCTCCGACGGCTCCGGTTTCCGGGGCTGAGACTGGGACCGGAGCTGGGGCCGGGACTGGCGGGGATGTCGCGCATGGAGCGGCGCTGGCGCAGCAGAGCTGTGCGATGTGTCACACGCTGACGGCGGATGCGCCGGACACGGTAGGGCCTAATTTGTTTCATGTATCTGGTCGTAAGGTTGGCGGGAAAGAGGGGTATTCGTACTCACAGGCTTTGTCGGGGCATGGGGGGCAGTGGGATGATGCGACGCTGAATGCGTGGCTGACCAATCCGGCGGCGTTCGCGCCCGGGACGCGGATGTCATTTCCGGGGATTGCGGATGACAAAGATCGGGCGGATGTGGTGGCCTGGCTTAAGACGTTGCGGTGACGGGGCATGTTTTGCGGGGGCTGTTTTCGCCGTCATTCCGGTCATCGGAAGAGCGCCTGACCGGTCAGGAAGGCGGTCACCGGGAATGGTGCGGCCCATATACTTTTTGTCGCCGGCAGGAACAGCCTGAACGCATCCGGCGTTAATGTAAAAACAACTACCCCTCTGTCGGGACAGTTGTTTTTACGGACAAAAATCATGTCTAAGCCGGTTCTTATCGTCGGCGCTGGACCTGTCGGCCTGACCATGGCCGCAGAACTGGCCCGTTACCGTGTGCCCGTGAGACTCATCGACAGATTGTCGACGCGCACCACTCAGTCCCGGGCGCTGGCCGTCTGGCCCCGAACCCTCGAACTGCTTGATATGGCGGGCTGTGCGGATGCTTTCGTGGCCGCCGGGCTGCACGCAAAAGCCGTTAGTATCCACTCCGGCAACAGGGTTCTCGCACGCATCCCGTTCGGGACGATCGCCTCTTTCTTCAATTATCTGCTGATGATTCCGCAGTCCGAGACTGAACGTCTGCTGGAGGATCATTTTCAGATTCTTGCCGGCACAGTCGAACGGGAGACCGAACTGACGGATTTCGTCGACAGGAACGGGAGTGTTACCTGCACTCTCACGCATGCCGGAGGGGAAATTGAAACCATGGAGGCGGCCTGGCTCATCGGTTGCGATGGCGCGCACTCCTTCGTTCGGCGCAGACTGGGCGTTCCATTCGAGGGTGAAACCCTGCCAGCGGGTTTTGTCCTCGCCGATGTGCATGTCGCGGGTCTCACCGTCCCGCCGGACGAACCGGCGATTTTCTGGCACCCCGATGGGGCGGTCATGTTTTTTCCGATAGCGTCAGGCCGCTGCCGTATCATCGCCGATCTCGGATCGGTTCCTTTACATGCGCCTGATCTTGCGGAAATGCAGGCGCTTGTTAACCGGCGCGGTCCGGGCGGTGTCATCCTGTCCGATCCGGTGTGGTTGTCGGATTTTGGCGTCAATGAGCGCAGGGTCCGGGATTACCGCAAGGGTCGCGTATTCCTCGCGGGTGACGCGGCTCATATTCATAGCCCCGCCGGTGGCCAGGGGATGAACACGGGCATGCAGGATGCTTTCAATCTCGCCTGGAAGCTGGCGCTTGTTGAGCACCGGAAGGTTAGCGCGGGTCTGCTGGAGAGTTACAGCATCGAACGCAGCGCCGTCGCACGGCAGATCCTCTCGGATTCCGGCCATATGACCCAGGTTGCGTTACTTAAAAACCATCTGGTTCAGAGATTACGTAATTTTATCGTAAGGAGAATTTTTAGCATCCCGATGATCCGTCATGCCATTGCCGGTCGGCTTTCCGGCGTCATGATCGGGTATCCTGACAGTCCTCTCAACGCGGGCTCTGCCAGAGGACTGCACGGCCCGGAACCGGGGCAGCGGTTTGTTGCCGGGTGCGGCTGTCGGGGAGGCGATACGCCTCGCTTTACACTCATTGCCAGAGACGATGCTGAAGCGCGGGCCATGATCGCGCGTCATTCCACATTGCTAAAATCTGAAGTGTGCCAGCCACCGGATGAAAACGGCATCTGGCTGGTAAGGCCGGATGGATACGTTGCGGCTGCCGCGCAAAGCCGGGCCTGGGCGGTGATCGACTCAGCCCTGACGAGGATGGCAGGGGTGCTCGGGCCAGTCGCAAAACATGGCTGATGAGGACTTGCGGAATACAAATCCATGGCTTCCCGGGTAATCGAGGCCGGTGTCAGTGAGGATCTTCACTGGCTCGTCTCGGCTATTGAGGTAACTACCGGTTTCTCATACGGATCACCCGACGGCACGTTTTCCCGGCCAGACCAGATGCGTTTGCAACCGATATGATTAACGCAATAAAACGGTTTTTGGAGGCCTGCGGTCTCTGGCGGGTTTCAGGGCGGTGCCCTGAGTCGGGGGATACTCTGAAAGGCGCTTTTTGTGGCTCATGATTTTGATGTTCTGACTGAGACGGCGCTGGCTCTGGCGGATGTGGCGGGGACGGTGATTCGTCCTTATTTCCGTGTGCCGATCGGGAGTGATGACAAGGCGGATCAGAGCCCTGTCACCATTGCGGACCGCATGGCGGAGCGGGTGATGCGGGCGGTTCTGGCGGAGCGGCATCCGGAGCATGGGATTCTGGGTGAGGAGTTCGGGCTGGACAATGAGGGGGCTGGCTATCGCTGGACGCTTGATCCGATTGACGGGACGCGGGCTTTCATTACGGGGCGTCCGGTTTTCGGGACGCTGATTGCGCTGACTTATGATGGGGAGCCGGTTCTGGGTGTGATTGACCAGCCGGTGACGGGTGAGCGGTGGCTGGGCGTTGCCGGGCGGCCAACGCTGTTTCGTTCGGCGGCGACGGGGGTCATGCGCCCGATCGGGACGCGCCGGTGCGCGGTCCTGGCGGATGCGGATCTGTCGTGCACATCCGTTGAAATGCTTGAAGACGCGCCGCGGCAGGTCTGGGGCAGGCTGAAAGACTCAGTAAAACGGGTCAGCTGGGGTGGCGACTGCTATGCCTACGGGCTTCTTGCCATGGGCTATATTGACGTGATTGCCGAGTGCGCGATGAAACCCTGGGACTGGGCGGCTCTGGTGCCGGTTGTCGAGGGGGCGGGCGGGCGGATGACGGACTGGAATGGCGATCCGCTGCGTGACGGGGGGGATGGCACTGTTCTTGCTGTCGGCGATCCGGCGTTGCTGAACGATGCCGTGAAATGCCTCCGCGCCTGACGGCGCTCTGCGTTGCATTCCGGCGGCCTCTGATTTCCGCCTGTCGGGAAACGTGCTATGGCACCGGTCCCGCGATCAGGCTCGTTCTCAGGTAGCCGGGGCCGGGCGTGCGCGCTCCGGACTGCGCGGAAATACGCCAGCCTTGCCTTCCGGCAGGCTCACTTTCAACCGGGCCGGGCCAGCAATGCCGGGACCGCCGTAACTGCTACGAGCAAACTGAATGATTCCACATCTGTCTCTGCCGAAGGATAAAATCCGTATTCTGCTTCTGGAGGGTGTGCATGACAGTGCCGTCGCTCTTCTGAAAGCGAGCGGCTATGAGAATGTGACGCGTCACAAAGGCGCTCTTGAAGGCGATGCGCTGCGCCACGCGCTTGAAGGCGTTCATGTCGTCGGCATCCGGTCGCGGACGCAGCTGACACGAGAAGTCATTGAGGGTGCTGACAGGCTTTTTGCGATCGGCTGTTTCTGCATTGGCACCAATCAGGTGAATCTCGACGCGGCCCGCGAGGGGGGCGTTCCGGTTTTCAACGCGCCGTTCAGCAATACCCGTTCAGTGGCCGAACTGGTCATGGGCGAGATTGTGATGCTGATGCGTCGTATCTTTCCGCGTTCTGCTGGCTGCCATGAAGGCCGCTGGGACAAATCGGCGACGAACAGCTGGGAAGTGCGCGGCAAGACGCTGGGTATTGTCGGTTATGGCTCGATCGGGTCGCAGCTTTCCGTTCTGGCCGAAGCCTTTGGCATGCGGGTGCTTTATTACGATGTGATCGACAAGCTTGGTCATGGAAACGCGATGGCCTGTGACACGCTGGAAAATCTGCTGGCTGAGAGTGATGTTGTGAGCCTGCATGTGCCGCAGCTTCCGACGACGGCGAATATGATCGGTCGTGAGCAGATCAGGCAGATGAAGCAGGGATCGTTCCTGATCAACAACGCGCGTGGCAATGTGGTTGATCTGGAAGCGGCGGCTGAGGCTCTGAAATCCGGGCATCTTCTGGGTGCGGCGATCGATGTGTTTCCGAAGGAGCCGAAGGGTCCGGGCGACCGGTTTGTCTCGCCGCTTCAGGAAATCGACAACGTGATTCTGTCGCCGCATATCGGCGGTTCGACGGCTGAGGCGCAGGAGCGGATTGGCGTTGAGGTCGCCCGCAAGCTGGTGGAATATTCGGATATCGGCTCGACGCTGGGTGCGGTGAATTTCCCGAGCGTGCAGCTTCCTCAGAGTCCGCGTGGCACGCGCTTCATGCATGTTCACCGCAATGTTCCGGGGATCATGTCGAAGATCAACGAGCTGTTTCTGCGTGAAGGCTGCAATGTCACGGCGCAGTATCTGCAGACGGATGGCGAGATCGGTTATGTGGTCGTTGACGCCGAGACGGCAGGCGACACGGACAAGGACAATCGCCTTCTGGAGATGCTGCGTGATCTGGACGGCACGGTTCGGGCGCGTCTGCTTTACCAGGGCAGCTGACGACCGGAGTTTGCGGGCGCGATGATTAACACGCGCGTCCGCGCTTTCACATTTTCGGGCATTGAGGCCATTCCGGTCTGGGTTGAAGTCCAGATTGCGAATGGTCTGCCTGCGTTTCTGATTGTCGGGCTTCCTGACAAGGCGGTTGGCGAGGCCCGGGAACGGGTTCGGGCGGCGCTGACATCCATGGGGCTGGCGCTGCCGCCGAAGCGCATTCTCGTCAATCTTGTTCCGGCGGACCTTCTGAAGGAAGGCTCGCATTTCGATCTTCCGATTGCACTTGCGGTTCTTGCCGCGATGGAAATCGTGTCGATTGAGGAACTGGGGCGATATGCGGTGCTTGGCGAGCTTTCGCTGGATGGCCGCATCAATCGTGTTGCCGGTGTGATCTCCGCTTCCATGGCCGCGGCCACCATGAAGCTCGGGCTGATCTGTCCGGCTGTTCAGGGGACCGAGGCGCTTTTTGGCGGGAGTCGGGATATTCTGCCTGCGCCGGATCTGACGACACTGGTCAATCATTTTCGTGGTTTGCAGATTATCTCGCCGCCGGAGTTTTCGCCGGATCACGAACTGCTTCCGGCTGGCCCGGACATGGCGGATGTCAAGGGCATGGAGGTTGCACGCCGGGCTCTTGAGATCGCGGCGGCTGGTGGTCATTCGCTGCTGATGTCGGGGCCGCCGGGGTCGGGCAAGTCGATGCTTGCCGCGCGGCTTCCGGGGCTTCTGCCGACTCTCACACCGGACGAATCCCGCGAAGTGACCCGGATTTACAGCGCGGCCGGGCTGATTTCCGATGACGGACCGCTCCGGCGGCCGCCCTTCAGGGATCCGCACCATTCGGCCAGTCAGCCTGCGCTGGTGGGTGGCGGCGCGCGTGCGAAGCCGGGGGAAATCAGCCTTGCCCATCGTGGTGTGCTTTTCCTTGACGAGCTGCCGGAATTCTCGCGGCAGGCGATTGAGTCGCTGCGGCAGCCGCTGGAAACCGGGCAGACCACGATTGCGAGGGCTGCGGCGCACATCACCTATCCTGCGCGGTTTCAGCTTGTCGCGGCGATGAATCCCTGCCGCTGCGGGTATCTTGGAGACGCGTCCCGCGAATGTCGGAAAGCGCCGCGCTGCGGAGAGGATTATCTTGGCCGCCTTTCCGGCCCGCTGCTGGACCGGATTGATCTCTGGGTCAGCGTTCAGCCGCTGTCGCCGCTTGATCTGATGGTTGCGCCGGCGGGGGAGAGTTCTTCGGTGATTGCGACACGTGTTGTCACGGCGCGGGTTCAGCAGCATCTGCGCGGGCAGTCTGAGCGGAATGCCGAGGCGTCCCCGGATGGTTTCGATCTGGATGCTGAGGCGAAGGCTGTGCTTGGAGATGCGGCGCGAAAACTGCGTCTTTCGGCGCGTGGATTTACGCGGCTGCTTCGCGTGGCCCGGACGATTGCCGATCTGGAGAGCTCGGAGCCTGTTCAGGCGCAGCATGTTGCTGAAGCGGTGAGCTTTCGTCACCGGAGTTATACCGGCGCGAGCTGAGGCTGACACCCGGGGCGGGGTTCTGTCGTTATCAGGTGCCGACGCATTCTCAGGCCTTTGCACGTGATGACCATCAAGGGTCGCAGACCTTTGGAAAGGCTCTGTTGTCGTGACGTGTTTATCTGTGATTTTTCAAAGGGTTAGCAGAATCCGGGCTCTGCCCGAACCCGGCAGGGACCGCAGGCCCCTGCACCCCGATTTATTTATAATAAAATGGTTTCCAAAGGTCTGTGACCTTTGGTGGGTTCCAGGGCAAAGCCCTGCGAAGGAGCCAACACTTAACGACAACAGAGCCTTTGGAAACCGGCCTGTTACTCAACAGATTGGCGTGAAGGGGTCTGCGACCTTTTCCGGGTACGGGCCTTTCTTCATGACGGTCAGTTTTTGTGCGGGCTGGTATGACACCGGCATCTGACAGACCGGACAAACAAAAACGCGGGACCGGTTAGCCGGCCCCGCGTTTTCGGGAAGTTTACCTGACGGGAACCATCAGACGTCGTTGATGGTGCCTTTGACCTTGCCCTTCAGGTCTTCCGCGTGGCCTTTGAGCTGCTGGGCCTTGCCTTTTGCCTCAAGCTCGGTGTCGTTTGTGGCTTTGCCGATAGTTTCTTTGGCGCTGCCTACGACTTTATCGCCTGCGCCTTTAAGTTTGTCGGTAAATTCACCCATTGTGGTGTCCTCCTGATACAGGGTCCGCCGTGACGAAGGCCCTTTGCATAAGAAACGTATGCGGGGCGCTCAGGTTCACAGACCCTGATAAAAAAACGTCTCATGACGCTGTTTCAAAAGTTTTTATGCGGTGTGAAGATCCTTCGCAGGAGGGATGACCGGTATGTGTTTCCGGGCGCCTGGGCGGAGTGGTCTTTCAGCCTGTGACGGGATTTTTGCCGGATGGCCCCTTCCCTTCTTCGGAGGCGCGCCAGAGATACCACGCGGCGACGGAACGCCAGGGTGAGAAGCATGCGGTGACCTGGGCCAGCTGGCGGGGCCGCAGCCGGACCTCCTGACGTTTCAGTTTGCGCCAGCCTTCACCGATGCCGAAATCATCCACTGGCATGATGTCAGGTTTTCCAAGTGTAAAGATCAGCAACATTTCCACGGTCCAGCGACCGATTCCACGGAGGCTGGTCAGGTGCGCGATCAGGTCTTCATCGTCCATGGCTTCTGCCCCGGCCCGCGATGGCACGATGCCGTCGAGACGCGCCTGAGCGAGGCCCTGGACGGTCACGATTTTCCGTGCGGAGAGGCCGCAGGCCCGCAAGGTTTCGAAGGAATATGAGAGGAGTTCGCCGGGTGACGGGCAGCGATCGTCCGACAGGGCTTTGAGTCGCCCCAGGATCGCGGCGGCGGCACGGCCATGGAGCTGCTGATAAAGCACGGCTCTTATCAGTGCTTCGTAAGGCTCGCCTGTCTGATCGGGCTCCAGCCGACATCGTCCGGTTCGCTCGATCAGGGCCGCGAAATCCGGATCGGCCGCGGACAGAAAATATTCCGCAGGGTGAGGAGAAGCTGTCATCGGCGATCATGCTCCGATACCGGAAACCGGGACAGAGCTATCTTCATCGGGCGACCTGTCATGATTGTTTTTTTCCTTCATGCTGGCCGCTACACCCGGTAGACGCTATCACATGACCGGGACCACTACTCTGAGCCGGAACGGGCGACCTGAACGATACGTTCTGTCACCTCTCTGTCTTGCCTGGCAGGGTGGTCAGACTGCCGTGCCAGTGGCAGAATTGCGTGCCTGTATCTGGTGCCGGACTGGTGCCTGTTCTGTTTTCCCGGAGACTGACCCAACTCCATGACGGTGTCACAAAGGCCTCCTGCAGGGTCCGGGGAAAGGAAAGAACCGGTTATCGTTCCTTCATCGGGCATGGAACGGGTGTTTTCTGCCCGGACAGCGGCCAGGAAACCACCGGAGAGCGATCCGATGCGGCCTGGCCTGGGGCCGGCTCTGGTCGAGCGTGGACCGGGGGTGCGCCGTCTGCGTCCGGCGAAAACGCCGATGACGCCGCGTCAGGTTTTTGCTGATCCTGATCTGATTCCCGTCATTCTTCTGTCTCTTCTGCTTCACCTCGCCTTGCTGACGGTGGCCATTCTGCTTGCGGCTCATCATCGCCCCCGGGGGAATCCGCAATCTCCTGAAACCGGCTCGGTTGACATGATGTTCGTTACCCCGCCGGCGCAGAGCGGGATGAAGGGCGAGCGCTCTCCTGATCAGGCCGGTGGCACGGATTCGCCGAAATCATCGCAGAGCAGCAATGCCCAGCCGGAAGAGTCCGAGGCATCGGCGGGGGCTGCGAAGCCGACCACGGAGCCGCCTGCGGCGCCTCCGATTCCCGAGGCGCCGGCGGATGAGAACTATCCGAAACCGACCAATGAGACGGCTCCGGTCAATCCTGCATCGACCGATGCCGGTCAGGGCAGCAAGAAGGCGGCGAAGCAGACGGCCAGCCGGCAGTCAGTGAAGCATGAGCAGCACAGGCAGCGGGCGCCCTCCCCGTTCGATTCGCCGATGGATCTGTCCTTCGACCAGTCCTCCGCGCCGCGTCGTTCCCGGCGCGGACGATCTGGCGGTTCCGGCGGCCCGATTGATCTCTCGATCGGACCGATGATCCAGAACGGGCAGCTCAACGCGCCGTTTGCGACCCGGAGCACGACGAAAGGCGTCAGTGACGATTACAGCGCCGATGTGGACCGCTGGATCCGGCGGCACATGTATTATCCTGAGGAAGCGGCGCGAAACGGGGAGGAAGGGCCTTCTTCGGTTCATGTGGTGATTGATCGTCAGGGACGTGTGCGTTTTGTGCGGCTGACCAACCAGTCCGGGTCGTATGAACTCGACGCATCGACGACGGGCATGTTCCATGGGGCGCAGTTGCCGCCGGTTCCGCCTGATATTCCGGGGGACCACTTCGATCTGGATGTGACGATCAACTATATTCTGATCCGTCACTGAAGCTGACTGGTCTGCGATTACGGCGGCGGGACATTTTTTCCTGAACAGTCCTGAACGAAGGTCGCTCTGACGATCCGGACGTGTACGGTGCGGGATCGGCTGATTCGGAGGAAGCAGAACTATGAGTGATTCGGCTCGGATACTGGATTCTGTCGGGACTGATTTTGTCGCATTCCGCGATGCCACCGGGGCGGTGGCGCGGATCGAAGAGCTTTATGACGAAAGCGTCCGGCTCCTGCGCGAGGCTTTCCTGGGCAACGGCGCCGACGTGTCGGAACGGGCGGTTTATCCGTATCTTGCGTTTTTTGTCGCGCGGGGAGCGCCGCCCGAGACGCGGCCTCCGTTCGATATTGTGCTTGAGCCGGGGTTTTACGGAACGACGCTCACGCACCCGGAACTCTTTCGGGAGTACTGGTGTGAGCAGATCGACATTCTTCTGCGCCATTATGACCAGCCTGTTTATGTGGGGCGTTCGCTCCGGCCGATACCGCTGCCCTACGTCATTGAAGAGGCTGTCAGCGCGCTGACGGAAGCTGATCTGCGTCGTATTCAGCAGCGTTTCGCGCTGCCGGATCTGCATGCGACGGACGATTCGATTGCCAATTGTCAGAATATTCCGACGGACGGGCAGCCGCGTCCGCTTTCGCTGTTCACGGCGGAGCGCACCGATTATTCGCTGGCCCGGCTGCATCATTATACGGGGACGAGCCCGAAGCATTTCCAGCGGTTTATCCTGCTGACGAATTACCAGCGCTATGTGGATGCGTTTCGCGATTTCGGACGGACCGAGGTGGCGAAAGGCGAAGAATACTGCGCCTTTGTCGAGCCGGGGGACTGCGTCTGGACGGGGACGACGGGTGAGTGCGTTCCGGGTGGGCCGCCTGTCACCAGCCTGCCGCAGATGCCGGCCTATCATTTGCAGCGCCCGGATGGTGACGGGATTACGCTGGTGAATATTGGTGTTGGCCCTGCCAATGCGAAGACCATCACTGACCATATGGCTGTGCTTCGGCCGCATTGCTGGCTGATGGTGGGTCATTGTGCGGGATTACGGCGCACGCAGGTGCTTGGGGATTATGTTCTGGCGCATGGGTATGTCAGGCAGGATCATGTTCTTGATGATGATCTTCCGACCTGGGTTCCGGTTCCGCCGATCGCGGAGGTGCAGGTGGCGCTTCAGTCGGTGACGGCTGAGGTGACGGGTCTGAAGGATGCGGAGCTGAAGACGCGGCTCCGGACGGGCACGGTCATGACGACGGACAACCGGAACTGGGAGTTGCGTCTCAGGGAATTATTTACCGAGATCAACATGTCACGGGCGATTGCTGTTGATATGGAGTCGGCGACGATTGCGGCCAACGGATTCCGGTTCCGGGTTCCTTACGGGACGCTTCTTTGTGTGTCTGACAAACCTCTGCACGGAGAATTGAAGCTGCGCGGAATGGCCAATGCCTTCTACCGCGAACGGGTTAGCCAGCATCTGACGGTCGGGATTGAGACGATGCGGCTGTTGCGCAGACAGGGGGTTGCGAGGCTACATTCCCGCAAGCTGCGTGGTTTCGATGAGCCTCCGTTCCGGTAACGGGCGACTCGTCCTGGCTGTAAAAGAGCGTTACGCTCGTACCAAGGATCATTCCTGTGCCGACTTCTTCTTATCCACCAGAGGTCATTCCTACGATCCGTGTTGTCGCCATGCCTACGGATACCAATCCGGCCGGTGATGTCTTCGGGGGCTGGCTTGTTTCGCAGATGGATCTGGCCGCGGGCACGGCCGCGGCTTTCCGGGCGAAAGGGCGCTGTGTGACGGTTGCGATCGACAGCTTCATTTTCCACGAGCCTGTCGTGGTGGGTGATGAGGTGAGCATTTATACGAAGATCACGCAGACCGGGCAGTCTTCGATTGTCGTTCATGTGGAAACCTGGCGCAGGGCGCGGAACACCAATTACCGCCGAAAGGTGACGCAGGGGAAGTTCACCTTTGTCGCGCTTGATGAAGCCCGGAAGCCGCGCCATCTGCCGCCGGAAGACGGCTTTGACACGATCACGGAGTAGGCTGGTTCTGAGTAATCTCTGTTTGTGCCGCGGCGGTTTCCGGCCCTGTGGGTGACGGCCTTCTGCGTGCCGGAGGTTTTTCAAACCGGGACCGCTTTTTTGCGTTGAATGATCATGATGCCGTGCGTGTGACGTCGATTGTCCGGACGTTGTCTGGCTGACCAGAGAAGATAAAAATGAAGCAGAACGAACCACTCCGCGCTGTGACCTCGTGGGAGGTGGACGTTGCCGGTTATCCGCTCAGTCTGCCGATCACGCCTGTCTCACCGGACCGCGCTATTGCGCTGATGATGATTACCGATCTGGGCGTTTCGTTTGGCGATCATATCGGGGCGGCGCTCGCTGAGAGATTTCGTCCGCTGAAGCCGGAACTTGTCATTGGCACGGCGACGCTGGGCATTCCGGTCGCGATTGAGGTCACGCGTCATCTCGGGCTCGACAAATACGTCATCCTGCAGAAATCCCCCAAAAAGCATCTGGCGGATGCTCTGACGTATTCCCTGTCTTCCGTGACATCGCACGGCACTCAGGAACTGCGTCTGGACAAGGCGGCTTTGCCGATGCTGATGCGGCGGCGTGTGATTGTGGTGGATGATGTGATTGCCACGGGGTCGAGCCTTCTGGCGTCTCTGGTGCTGGCGCGTCAGGCTTCGGCTGAAGTCGTGGGGCTTGGTGCTGTTCTGACGGACGGGGAGGCCTGGCGTTCGACGCTGGGGAAAGATGCGGCGCTGGTGCAGGCGCTGGCGCATATTCCCCAGTTTCGCAATGCCGGGCCTGGGCGGTGGGAACCGATTGCGGAGAGTGGCGCGTAAATTAAGCGGATCGAAACCCGTCTGGCACAGGATGGCGCGAACAAATTAAGGCCTGATGTGCGTGAACGCTTTCACTTCCTCCCCCCACGTCTTCATTGCGACGCCGTGCTTCGGCGGTCTTGTCACGCAGAATTATATGCAGTCGATCATTGGCTGCATGGCGACGGCGCAGCAGTCCGGCATTGAGCTGACGCTTTCGATGATCGGGAATGACGCGCTTATCACGCGGTCCCGCAACACGTTACTGCATCAGTTCATGGCGCAGAGCTCTGCCTCCCATATTCTGTTTATCGACAGTGACATTGGTTTCGCGCCAGACGCCCTGCCCCGCATTGTGAATGCGGGCAAGGACCTGGTGGCCGGGCTTTATCCTCTTAAGGACCGCTACTGGGATGCGCTGACCGAGGCGCAGACCCGGCGCGGGGAAACACCGGCGACGGCTTCGCTCCGGTATGTCGGGGAGACTGAAGCCCTGCACGAGCAGCAGCATCCTGTCGGGACGGAAGGTGCGCTGGTGAAGGCGGCTTATGCGGGAACGGGGTTCATGCTCATCAGCAGGAACGCTGTTTCTCAGATGATTCAGGCCTATCCTGAGACGCGCTACAGCCGGATTGATGCGCCGGTCGGGCAGGATGAGTCTGCCCCGGTCGCTGAAACGGAGGCGTATGCGCTGTTTGACTGCATGATCGATCCGGAGACGAAGACGTATCTGAGTGAGGATTTTGCGTTCTGCCGCCGCTGGCGCGCCATTGGCGGTGAAGTCTGGCTTGATCCGTCACTTGTGCTGACTCATACCGGCTCATCGACCTTTGCGGGAGATCCTTCCGTTCGGGTGGGGATCATCAGGCCGGCACGGAGCGCGGCCTGAACGCGGCGGCAGGCTGTTTCAGAAGTCCGGTTTTGTCTGTGACAGAATGCCGCCCTGGCGCAACGGAGCGACTTTTCGGGTCAGGCCTGTTGCATCGTCTGTTTGAATCATCAGGCCGGCGATCGTCGCCTCGCCATCGGCGGGCTGAAGGCGCTCTCCTGGCATTTTGCGAATGAACCGGGCGATGGCGGTCTCTTTCTGCATGCCGATGACACTGTCGTAATCGCCGCACATTCCGGCATCGCTCTGAAAGGCCGTCCCTGCCGGCAGGATCCTGTGATCTGCTGTGGGGGTGTGGGTGTGGGTGCCGATCACCAGCGAGACTTTACCGTCCAGGGCGTGACCGAATGCCCATTTCTCGCTGCTGGCTTCTGCGTGCAGATCGACGACGGCGGCCTGCATGGTGACGCCCAGACGATGCCGTGACAGCAGTTCGAGTGTCAGGCGGAAGGGATCATCGAGAGGATCCATGAAGAGCCGCCCCATCACGTTGACGACGAGGGCGCGGCGGCCATCGGCGAGTGTGATGACCGTGCTTCCCTGTCCCGGGGTTGCGGGGGGGAAGTTGAGTGGTCGGATGACTGTTGCGAGGGCGTCGATTTCGCCGATCAGGTCGCGTCTGTCCCAGGCGTGGTTCCCAAGGGTGATGACATCGACGCCACACGCCATCAGGTCACGGGCGATGGCAGGCGACAGGCCAAATCCGTGGCTGGCGTTTTCCGCATTGGCGATGACGAGATCGAGGGCGAGAGTGCGTCTGAGGTCCGGGACGCGGGCGAGAACCGCGTCTCTGCCGGAGCGGCCAACAATGTCACCCAGAAACAGTATCCGCACGCTCTTCTCCCGTTTCTGCAAGGCTGTCCCGGTGCGGGTATAGTCGCGCTCCGCATAAAAGCCAAAAAACGGGTGATGCTCAGTCTGGTGTCGTCACGTCGTCCTGCCCTGGGTTTTTGCCCGCGGAGCAGTGGATAATCTCCCGTTCGGTGACGATGACGGGCAGGGCGATGTCGTGCGGGCCGGTGGGGATGGCCGTCTTTTCCTGCATGGATGAAGCGTAACCGACGGGCCTGGCGTGCGGGAGCGCGGCGAGCGTCCGGTCATAGTAGCCCCCACCATATCCGAGACGATAGCCACGGCGATCGAAGGCCAGCATTGGCACGAGCACGATGTCCGGGGTCATGACCGGCCCTTCGGGATGCTGTGTGCCGAAGCGGCCCGGCTGCATTGCGCAACCTGGCCGCCAGAGACGAAACGTGAGGGGGTGACCTTTTTTGGGTGTCTCGGGGAGCCCGATGATCAGGCCGTCCTGATGGAGGGCGTGACAGAGGGGTCGCAGGTCGATTTCATGTTCCAGCGGCCATGTGCAGGCGACGGAGCGGATTTTTCGGGTGTGGAGATGGGTGCGAAGCCAGTGGCAGACATCGGCGGATAATGCTGCATCCCGGGATCGCAGCGCTTTGCTGGCGTCGCGAAGAGCGCGTTTGGCGGCTGCGATGTCTGGCGGATCGTCGTGCATTCTGTGTTCAGGAGTGTTTTGCGGAGCCACCATGGCCGTTGGTCTATACAACCTCCAGGACCTGCTAGTGCAGGTGGGCGCCGGATACCATGACCACGATCACAGCAGCGCCAGCTCCCGAGGAAGTGCTTATCGGCCCAGGGGATGAAATTGCCTGACGAACCGGGCAGCTCCGCATCCCTAATCTAGTCGCGCTCAAGGGCATCCGCAATGGTTTCGGTGCGTTCAGCGAGCAAAGAAATCTGTTCCAGCAGATAGGCGTTGTCTTTTGTGGCCTGCTCTCCGGCGATGATGGCGTTATGTGTTTCCACCGGCAGTTTTTCAGCGGACACATCAGAGATCTCATCGGCCATCAGCAGCGCCGCGAGCACGAGCACCTTCGCTTCTCCGCTGAAGCCGAGATTGCGGACCCGGCTGACACGTTTTTCGACTTCCTGCGCCATGGCCAGCAGGTGCCGCTCTTCGCCACGCTCGCAGCCGATCGTATAGGCGTATCCGTTAATGCGAACTGTGACCTGCGGCATGTTCATCCCTCCCCGCCATATCGTTGCCCGGACTCATATCCTGAACTGTAGTTCGTATCATTCCAGGACGGCGACTGATGGTGGGAATCCATCGGGGGATTGTTCTGATAAGGGCCTTCCGTGAATGACGGGTCGCCGTTCTGGCCGGTCTGCGGATTATGGAATGGCTCTTCATACTGCTGAACAGGAAACTGTGCTGGCTCAAAGGTCTGTCCGCCGTTGTCTGAGGGCGGCATATACGCATCGGCGACCGGCTGGCCGTAAGCAGGGTTATGATCTGCCGGGGGCTCATGAACCGGCGCGGCGGCCACAGTCTCCCTGGTTTCCAGAACATCGTTAATCCGGGTCATCAGCAGATCGATACTCGCCAGAACCTCCTGCATATCCGGGCCAGGCGGCGGAACCGGGACTTCAGGTGGTGTTTCTGTTTTGCGACGATCGAGCGCAAAGGCGATCCGGTCGAGGGCTGTGCGAAGTCTGCTGACCGGATCTGCGGCAGCCGGAGAGCCGGCCATCGGGTCGTCGTGCCTGTCTTCGCCTCTGTCCGACACTTGTGCAGCCCTGTCTGTGTATTGAAATACCAATGTCACAGATCACCCGCACGGGATAGAACGTCAAGCATGATCCGCACACCATCTTCCGAAAAAGCAACTGAAAATGCTGCTGCGCCGCGTTGTGCTGTGTTTGTTATCGGCACGATTTCCGAAGCGCGGCGTGCTCTTGCCATTGGCCGCGAGCTTGCGGTGTGCCCTGTGCTGCTGTCTCCGCCGGATGCGGCATCGTTCATGGGCTCTCCCTGGTGGCTCGCCATGATGGATGCTGTGCGTCGGGAGTGTCTGGTTCCGGGCAGCGGGGCCGGCGGAAATTCCGGGCCTGATGAGTGCGGGCTGGCTGGTCCGGCTTTCATCGACATTCTGGATTGCGGCGCTCAGGCGGGGCGCGCGGCGTCGGCTCTGGCGCTGGGACAGTCCCGCATCGTTCTGCACCTGGAGTGTCCGCAATATCGGCAGGTTGCTGATCTGGCGGCTTCGCTGAATGCCGAAGTGATTGCGTGCCGTCCGGAGGCTTATGTTGTGACTGCTGACCTGACGGCTGAACGTCTGAGAGACTGTTTCAGACATTTCTCCGCTGAGTGAGAGTCTGTTTCAAAAGGCTCTGTTCGTGGTGCGTACTGATCTGTGATTTTTGGTGGTTTCAGGGCAAGGCGCTGCGAAGGTGGCGGAGCGGTCGTGTGGGCGGAGGGCGCGGAAAACATGCCTTACTCCGTGGCGTTCGTAGACAGGAAAACGCAGGCGGAGCATATGCGGTCGTCATGGGAGATAAGTTGATGGCCGCAGTGCAGAACGCAACGACAGATGACATCGCCGGGTGTGAGATTTATCTGGTTACACCGGCCATTTCAGATGCGGACGCCTTTCTGCCGTGTATCGGGCAGATATTGTCGGCAGTTCCGGTCGCGGCTGTCAGGCTTCGGCTCGAAGCGGGGGCGCCTGAGACTTTGATCCGCGCGATTGAAATACTTCGCCCTGCCATTCAGAATCAGGGTGTGGCTCTGATCCTTGACGGCTTGCCGGAGCTTGCAAGGCAGACGGGCTGCGATGGTGTTCATGTCGATGGGGCCGATGTTGCAGCGGCGCGCCGGTTGATTGGTGACAGCCTGCAACTCGGCGCCTTCTGTGGCACAAGTCGGGATCTTGGGATGCAGGCCGGGGAGAGTGGCGCTGACTACATCTCGTTCGGCCCGTTTCATGACACATGCGACGAGACCGATATGGCGTTGCTCCAGTGGTGGGCGGAAGTGATGGAACTGCCTGTGGTCGCGGAATGCGGCTCACCGGAGCAGATGCTGGAGAATACTGCCCTGCTCAGTCAGTTAACGCGGACGGCCGATTTTCTGGCGACTGGCATGACCGGCCAGACTCAGGACGGACAGCCTGACGCCCTGGCCGCGCTCCTGCGTGCGATCCGGGCCGCATCCTGATCCGGGGCGTGAGCCTTTTACCTTATATCAAACAGCATTAAAGACTAACTGCCGCGAGGGCTCTGCCCGCACCCGGAAGGGGTCGTCACGCGAAGGCGTGCTGCACGCGATGCCCCCTTCACTCCGATCTGTTGAGTAACGGGCCGGTTTTCGGATGTCCGTGACGTTTGGCAGGGAGCGGGGTGAAGCACCGGAGCTTTCTTCCCGCGTGTCAGCGTTAGCACGGACCGGAGTGGGGGCTTTTCCGTTCTGTCGTTCAGGCGTTGAGCGGGTTTATCTGCGTTACGCCATCGAGTGACCATGTGACCGGATGGTCTCTTCCGATCAGCCTGACGGCAGTACGCACTTCATCTGCCGTCAGCGAAACGCGCTTTGCCACGGTGTCTGCGGCGGGGAAATCGGAACGGAAATGCGCTCCACGACTTTCACGACGCCTCAGTGCCGACACAAGCATCATCTGGGCGATCAGCGCGACATCATCGTAATCAGCGAATCGTGAGATGCGCATGAGGGCATCGGTCAGCATGGTTTCGGTTCGCATCGGCGCCATTGCGGTTGACATGACTTTGCGCACTACCGGCAGCAGACCTCGTGGCAGCGACTGCTCAGGCCGGATGCCCGAAACGTCGCGAAACGGGGCAGGCATCCGGCCCGTGACGTTTTCTGCCACGAACCGGCTGCACACCACCGCTTCCAGTAATGGATTGCCGTCATACACCGACGCGCCGTGAAATCCGGTGCTGGCCACTTCTCCGCAGGCCCACAGGCCGGGAAGCGAGGTTCTGCCGCTGGCATCCGTCCTGATCCCGCCCATATGGAATGCCGGTGCGGGCCGGACGGGCAATGCCTGTGTGGCGGGATCGATCCCGCGTGCGTGACACACGGAGAGGAATGATTTCAGGATGCTGCCGTCCTTTTTTTCATCCGACGCCACAATTTTTCGCAGATCGAGAAAGACCGCGTGTCCCTCGGTTTTCCGTGCGAAAATGGCGCGTGCCACATAGGCCGGATCGCTGATATCGCCTTCGAGTTTTTGCCCCTGTTCATCGAGGAGCATTGCATCGGGTCCGTAGAGGCCGAACGGAATCGCAAGCCCGGAACCGGGTGTATCTCCGAGTGAGAGCGCGAACGGATGGAAATGGACGAATTCGAGATCGGAGAGCACGACGCCCGCCCTGGCGGCGACGGCCAGTCCGCTTCCAGCTGCTGTTCGGGGGCCGAGACCGTCGCTGTAAAGCCCGCATGTTCCGCCTGACGCGAGGATGACAGCGTCTGAATCGAGTGTCACAGACCGTTCGCCGGCGTTCAGCGCGATCCCGCGCACGTGTCCATCAACGACGATCAGGCGCCGTACGGCTGTCGGTGCGATAATCGTGACGTTGGGGCGGGCATGGACCGCTGCGAGAAGGGCGGCATGCAGAGCGAAGCCCGAATCATGAGATCCGGCCTTTATGGTGATGCCAAACTGGCCGAGCGTATCGACCACACTGGCCATAGCTCCGGTGATGCGCTGGACTGTCTCAAGACTGGCGAGGCCGTCGGCTCTCTCCAGAGTGTGCCTGGCGCGGTCAGCAGGTGTATCGTCGGCTCCGAGGGCGGCGGCGACGCCATAGGGCAACGCCCCGACACCGGGAGGCTCGGCGCAGGACACCAGGACGCAGGGTTTGTCGCCAAAATGGAGAGCGGTCATCAGCCCTGCCACGCCGGCTCCGACGATGACGGGCAAACCGCGCAGAGTATGAAGGTCAATTCTGGCGGCCATTGGTGCATCCTTTTCAGCGAACGAAACGCCGGTGCCATTGAGGTCGGCCAGGATGCACAGTCTTCTTCCCTATCCGACGGGATGATCAGTCGGGCATCGGAAGAGTCACGCAGTCCCGGGCAGTCTCTCCGGCGGCGTTCACATCGGAGTTCAGTCGCAGAGAAAGATCAGCAAACGGTTACCGGCAGCGGATTTCGGGGGTTCAGGGGTTCAGTCATCATTTTCGGTCCTCGGCGCTGAACGCTGTATCCCGTCGGGTTTTTCGGGTCCGGTTACCACGGGGCTCAGGAGCGTTTCGATTGTTTCGTAGCGGGCCAGATCGCCGGCCAGGGGCAGGACGAGCGGCACGCTCTGCATTGATCGCGCCACGGCGACATCGATTTTAAATCGAAACAGTTTGGCCGGTCGCCCGACGATTTCATCGCTGTGGCCGCCGGTGTCTTCGAGAAATCCGCAGTTTATTGCGTTACGGCGGAACACCTGTTTATCGAGCACCTGCCCCAGCACGCCTTCAGCGGCGGCCTGAAACTGTGGGATGGTGAAGCGATCGGGCATCAGTTCCACTGGCAACGACAAGGACTTCAGGGGGCGTCGCAGGTGACACAGGGTACTTGCGAGCCAGCCCCGGAAGGGTCTTCCCAGAGATCCGTCTCCGGAAGCGGCTCCGTCTGTTTCCGGCAATCCGGCCTGATCAAGGACTGTCCATCGCTCGGTGGCCAGTTCCGGGCGCCAGGACCAGCCTTCGCCTGAAAAGAGAACGCCGAGGCGGCGGCGATGCAGCAGTTGTTCCGGCGTCAGACCTGAAGCCGTTGCACTTTGTAACGAATCATTCACCAGTTGCGCCGCCAGATCGGAGATGCGTTCCACGTCAGCCTCTGACCGCCGATCCTCCCAGGGCATGATATCGTAACAGGAAACCCATCCGGGTTCACCGGAGCCCATGCGCGTCGTGACGAGGTACGGTATTTCGATCATCCGGCCGCCGCCTTCCGTCTGCGTGACGCGAACCGGCAACTGTTCGGCGCAGGCCGTGGGGAAGCGTTGCTTTCTGACGAGAAGTGCTTCCAGTGTTGCCCGGATGTTCCCTTCTCCGGTCTTTTCAAGCACTGCGTTTGGCAGACCGCCGTGTGTGTCTGTCATAACGTGCGGTTCTCCGGCGCTGAGAGCAATGGGAACGGCAATGATGATGATCCGGTCTCCCTCCCGCATTATGGACGGATCATCGCGACTATGCCTTCGGGCCACCTTATCTCTGGGCAATAATGCCTGTGGGACGCGGCGCCTGATGCCCGACGCCTCCATTTACTCTCACTGTACCGCCCGTGCGACGGTCCCGGCTTCTCTTTGTGCGGCCACGGTCAGCTACAACGTATTATTACCCGGGTCTTTCCGGACACGTGAAAACATTGCGACATAGCGTGGCAGGACAAGCAGAACTGTCATCTCAACGCAATGATCGGTGATCCGGACATGTCCCTGGATTTCGCTACTGTGACGATTTCTGTTTCATGGAACCATCGATAAAGGCGGGCATTCTTGTTAGCGCGATGCCATGTTATTGTCTGACGTGTTGCGCGCCTTACCGGAGAAACAGAATGGCAAATGAAACCGCCAGAGACAGACTGATTGCCCTTCTGCGTGGCGTTGAGTATTTTAATACGCATGTCTTTCCGGAGAAGCAGGAGCTTTTCAAAGGACTGGCGGAAAGCCAGGCGCCGAGCACTCTTTTTATTGCGTGCGCCGACAGCCGCGTCAGCCCGGGGCTGATCACTCAGACTGACCCTGGCAACCTGTTTATTCTGCGCAACATCGGCAACATCGTTCCGGCTTATGGGGAAATGCTGGGCGGTGTGTCTTCTGCGATTGAATACGCGGTTCTCGCGCTCGGTGTTTCCAGCATTATTGTCTGTGGTCATTCAAACTGCGGCGCGATGACGGCTCTGCTTGACCCTGATCCCGGCAAGCTGGCGAAAATGCCGACTGTGAAATCATGGTTGCGCAATGCTGAAGCGGCGCTGGCCGTGACTGCGGCTCTGGTGAGTGAGGATGCCGGGCCTGCAACTGTCCGTTGCCTGGCCGAGCAGAACGTGTTGTTGCAGATTTCGCATCTTCGGACGCATCCTTCCGTCGCGGCGGCCCTTGCACGCCGGCAACTGATCCTGCAGGGCTGGTTCTATGATATCGGCACAGGCGAGGTTCTGGTTCTTGATGAGGACTCCCGCAAGACGATTTCTATCGAGGACGCGATATCGCGCCTTGAGACAAAGCCTGTTCCGGCCGAACCGGTGGGTTGAGAAGGGGTCGGCGGGAGGTATTTTCGCCGGTCAGTTCTTTTGCCTGACCATACTGCTGCTGGCATGTCTGCCAGCCTGCGCGTCTGGTTCTTCACTGAAGCTTGCGACATGGAATCTCGGCTGGCTGACATCACGGCCTGCCGGTGATTCTGCGTTACCGGAAGGAATTTACCGGCGCAATGAGGCGGATATTGCCCGCCTTGCCAGCTATGCCGATCATCTGGATGCCGATGTTATCGGGTTTCAGGAGGTTGATGGCGCGCCGATTGCCGCTCGGATATTCCGGCCGCCGAAATACAGAATCATCATGTCCGGGGACCATGTGGTGCAGCAGGTCGGGGTTGCCATCCGAGGTTCGCTGAGCGTGACCCGGAATCCGGATCTGACGGCCCTGAATGTTTATCCTCCCGATGCGCCTCATGCCTTACGCAGCGGGCTCGACATCACGATAAGCGATGGCAGGGCCTCTCTGCGGCTGCTTGTGGTTCATCTCAAGACGGGGTGCTGGGACAATCCGTGGGCGGAACGGCAGCATGCCTGTCCGACGCTCAGGAGCCAGTTTTCCGTTCTCGACAACTGGGCGCTGGAGCGCAACGACTCAGAGGAAGCTTTTGCGATTCTTGGTGATTTCAATCGCCGCATGACGCCGGCTGATCCGTTTTTTCTTTTTCTGAAGCAGGATGCTCCGCTGACCCTGACCACTGCCGGGCGGGCCAGTCCCTGCTGGGGGGGCGAGTATTTTATCGACCATATCGTTCTGGGAGGGAAAGCGCGGGACTGGCTCAGACCGGACAGTCTGCGTGTCACGACCTATCATGATCCGGGCGTCACGCCGGCGCAGCTTTCAGATCACTGTCCGGTCTCGGTGCGGCTTGCTTTCCCCTGAGGGCTCTGCTGGCGTTACGTGCCGGTGTTTTTCTCAGGGCTCTGGTAGCGTTGCGTGCAGAAGATCGGGCTCTGCCCGCACCCGGAAGAGACCGTCACGCGAAGGCGTGCCGCGCACGACGGCCCCTGCACCCCGATTGATGAATAATAAAATGGTTTCCAAAGGTCTGTGACCTTTGGTGGGTTCCAGGGCAAAGCCCTGGGAAGGAGCCAGCACTTAATGACAACAGAGCCTCTGGAAGCTCCGGCCTGGTGATCAGCAGATCGGGGTAAAGGGGTCTGCCCTTTTCCGGGGCCGGGGAAAGTCCGGCTTCCGCCAGCCATTAACGACAGCGGGGCCTTTCAGACGGGCATCATGCGGAGATGTCGGCGTCCGGGCGGGAGGGAGCAGCTCCGAGGGCCTGCAGCGCGGGATCACGATCCCATTCATCGGCCGGAACCAGATCCACGCCGACCCGGAGGGAGTCGCCTCCGCCGCCGAGGATCAGGCCTCTGACCGGGCTGATATCTGCGTAATCCCGACCCCATCCCAGTACGACATGCTCATCCCGCGCCACGATTCCGTTTGTGGGATCGAGACCGATCCAGCCGTGATCCGGTCCGAGCCAGGCGCCGACCCAGGCGTGCGACACGTCTGCGCCGAGACGTCTTTTCTGACCGGGCAAAGGCCGGGTCCGGATATAACCGGAGGTGTAACGCGCCGGCAGGCCGAGCCAGCGCAGGCCACTCAGTATCAGATGGGTGAAGTCCTGACAGACGCCTTCTTTGCGTGCGAGGATCTCATCGGCGGTTGTGCGGAAGGACGTGACACCGGAGCGAAAGCGAAACTCTCTGAAGACCCGAAGATTGAGGTCCATCAATCCCTCGATGACCGGGCGGCCTGCAGGGAAGGATTGCGCGACCCAGGCGCCCACGGCTGGCGATGTTGCGCACATCGCTCCGTCGAACAGATATTGCGATACGTCGGGGTCCTGCATCGCCAGAGTGGCCACGACTTCCCAGGGGAGCGATTTTTCCGCGGGCGGCGGCAGATCGAACAGGACTTCGACCTCGGATGTCGCCACGATATCGAAGCGGCTGTGCGGGGCTTCGTGGAACAGCCAGAAGATCCGGTTCCCGAAATGATCGACGCCTTCCCGACGGCGGACGGGCAGCGGATCGCAGTCGAGACGTGTCCATATGACCCGCTGGCCGGGAAAATCACGGGGCGTCACATGGAGAACGTGCGAGGCCAGTTCTACCGGGCGCCCATAGGTGTAGGACGTCGCGTGGCGGACACGATAAATCATGCTTCGGCCTCATCGAGGCTTCCGTCTTCTGAGATTCCGACGAGCCGGGGCGAGTTGAGCACGGAGAAGTAGCAGCGGCCGATTTCCCCGGACAGCAGCATGACGGAGGCCTGTGCCTGACGCAGGGCCTCGGGCAGGATTGCGGCAGCCCGATCCTGATCCGGGTCTTTCATCACGGACGATACCAGGCAGGAGAGCATCTCCAGCAGGTCACTGGCGGCGGAGGCCAGTTCCGCGGAGGCGGCGCGCTGCGCGGAGGGGGCTGTGCTTTCGTCTTCCGATGCCAGTTCGGCGAGAGAGTCGCGAAGGGCTGTCAGCTGAAATCCGGCGCCGCGCGGGTTGTCATCGTCCAGCAGGAGCAGATCCAGGACGGGTGCGGGCTGCACGACGCCGAAATAGCGGGACCGGTAGGTGATCACGCTGTCGCAGAGTTCCAGCATGAGGCGGAGCGCGCCTTCCATCCGGCCACGCTGGTGAACGTCCGGCTGCTCCAGTATCCCCGCGCAGCTCAGCAGGACGGCAGATGCCCGTTCAATGCGCCGTCCGAGATCCATGAACTGGCGGCCACCGGAACGGACCATGTTTTCCGCCGCGAGGCCTGACAGGGTGGCGCCGTAAGCCAGGAGGCGGCCTGTGATGTCGGTCAGGAAGTCCCGGATCTGACCCGGATCTCCGCGCGAGGGCCGGGTTTCCATGGCGCGCAGGATCGCATGCGCCTGATGTGTGATGAAATCGCGCATTTCACGTGTGAGGCGGTCGGTCAGTTCCGGCACCAGGCGAATGATTTTACGCAGCAGAAGAGCGAACAGCCCGTCCTTGCTGGTCGCTGAGGAAAGTTCCCTGATCATGCCGGCCACGGCGTAACCGGAGAGGGCTGTCTCGCCGGCGAGGCCGGCGACCCGCATCTGACGCATCAGCACATCGAGATCGGCCCGCTCGCGGGGTGAAGGATCGGGGCCTGAAAGATGGGCCAGGACGACGTGCAGCAGTCTGGCGGCTCCCTCGAGCTGTTCGAGATAACGGCCGAGCCAGAAAAAATCGTCTGCGGCGCGGCTTGGCAGATCTCCCTGGGAGCGACGAATCGGCAATGGGCGTGCATGCGGCACCGGATGTTCACGAGGGGCAAAACGTTCATCGGTTGTTACCCACACATCCTTCGTGACCTGGGGGCCGGAAACCGGCTCGATGGTGACGGCGTCGTCGTCGGCGAAAACACGTCCCAGGCCGCCTGGAAGCACGCTCCAGTTCGAACCGTCATGCGCTGCGAAAAGACGGAGCACCACCGGTCGCGGAACGATCCCGGTTTCCGCGACGGTCGGAGCCACTGATCCATGGGGAGCGCGACAGGCGACATAACGCCAGGGCGCGGCGCGGACTTTGCTCTGAAACGCCATGCGCCGGGCCGCATCCAGACCGGCGAGCCGGGTCACGGATGTATTGAGATCGAGCGCCGAGGCAACAACCCAGCCTGCGCCGTTCTCTCCGGAACTTTCCGGCGGGAACAGGGTTTCGTTCAGAAACGCCTGTCCCAGATCGTCACCGAGCCAGATCGTTTCAAGGTTGCCGAGCAGCAGATCTTCGCCCAGCAGATGACGGGAAAGAGGGGCCAGGAACGGCATGAGTCCGGGCGCTTCGACAAATCCGACACGCGGATCGTTCATCAGGCGGACCGAGCCCGCCCGGGCGGCATCGAGCAGACCGGCAATTCCGGCGGTTCCCTGTCCTTCGAGTTCAAGAGGATCAACCGTATCGGCATTCTGCCGGATCAGGAGGACATCGACGCGGCGCAGGCCGCGCACGGTCTTGAGCCACAGCTCCCCTTCCCTGACGGTGAGATCTCCGGCTTCGGCCAGGACGCAGCCGAGTTCGCGGGCGAGAATGACATGCTCGCCCCAGTGGGGCCCGGCGGGGCCTGGAGTCAGCAGGGCCAGGCCTGGATTTGAGGCGCCGGTCAGGCCGTCATTCTGGAGGGATTCCTGCCAGAGTTCGAGAAACGGTGTCAGCCGGCGCAGATCCTGTCCGGCGAAAAGTTCCGGGAAGAGACGTGTCATCTGGCGGCGGTTTTCCAGTGCCAGGCCGGCGCCGTTGGCACGGGAGGCACGATCGGCCAGCACGCTCCACTGCCCGTCCAGGCCTCTCACCAGATCGACCGCGTAAAATGACAGAAACCGGTCTGGCAGCGGTGAGCTGCCGTCGGGAGTGCCTCCGCGCAGGAATCCATGATTGGCCCAGACGAGGGCGGAGGGCAGCAGCCGTTCATCGAGGATGGTCCGCTTCCCGTAGATGTCCTTCAGAATGGCTTCAAGAAGCTGCGCGCGCTGGATCACGCCGGCTTCCAGAGCGGCGAATTCATCAGCGGGAAGGATCAGTGGAATCGGGTCGCAGAGAACGCCGGGCGGATCATCCGCGCCAGGCTGGCGGTGAGTTGACTGTATATCGATGGCGGGAACCGGCATTCCTGTCTGATCGGACAGGGCCAGAGCGATATGCTGCCGGCGCGCCAGCAGTTCTTTGTGACCAATATCCGAGATGACGCCAAGCAGCCGGCGCCAGTGCGGACGCACACCACCCCGGCCATCGACCATCTCATCAACTGGTATCGTACCTGTCATGCGTGCCGTTCTAAGGGGTTGCCAGCGACGCGCGCAATCCTGACTTTTTATTCAGCTTTTTGAAAGCGTCCGCGGAGGGGAGAGTGCCTGTCCCCTCCGCGGGAATTGCTATGAAAGCGGCAGGTTATGAACCAGCTTGTGAATGAAATGCAGCTTACTCGCGATCGTTGGTGTGATGACAAACGGGTAGAGGTCTGGCTGCCCCATCGATCTGTTGAGCGAATTGACGGCCAGTGTCAGAGGTAACCAGGCCTGAATGATCTGGTCAAACGCAGCCGACCCGTATGGATCGAAATCGAAATGCCGCGTCAGGCTGTCATCCTGGACAATGACGGGATCGACGGCAACTCCATAGGCAACGGCTGTCTCCAGCGTGTCAACGATATGCAGATAATGCGCCCATGTTTCCGCGAAATCCTCCCAGGGGTGGGTGGTCGCGTAGGCGCTGACATAGTCTTCGGTCCATCCGGCGGGGGGGCCGTTCTGATAATGTGTTTGCAGGGCGGTGCCGTAATCCAGGGAATCATCGCCGAAAACGGCCCGGCAGGCCTCTGTATTGCCGGCGTTTCTGACCAGGATATTCCAGTAATAATGGCCGACCTCATGCCGGAAATGCCCGAGCAGCGTCCGGTAATGCTCGCCCATTTCGACACGCATTTTTTCGCGCTCCGCATCGTCTGCCTCGCGCAACGCTATGGTGATCACCCCCTCATCATGACCGGTCATGATTTTTTGTGACTGGTCACCATCCGGCGGATCGTCGGGGAAGTTGAAAACGAGGCCTCCGGTCGGGTCTTCGGCGCGGGTTTTCATGGGAAGGTTCAGTCTGAGCAGACTGTAGAACAGCCGGTGTTTGGCCTGTTCGAGCTGCCGCCAGCGCTCCAGGTTTCCGTCTTTTGTCAGATCGGGAATGACGTGATTATAGCGGCAGGCGACGCAGAACGCGTCTTCGCCGCCTTCTGGCAACAGCCAGTTGCACACGTCGTATTCCGCGTTGGAACAGAAAAAACGCGGTGCGTGGCTTTCAGCGACGACCGGCAGCCAGTCGCCGGTCGCAGGACCGCTGGCCGGAGCGGCCGGGTCATCGCCGCCCGCATCGAGGGCCAGCATATCAATGGCTTCGCTGGCAAATCCCAGCCGCCTTGAACAGCAACCGCAGAACGTATTTTCAAAGAACACAATCTGTCTGCATCCCTGACAGACGAAAAGTTTCATAGTCGATCCGCTCCAGCTTCTTTGCCCGTTATCGGGCCTGTTAACGCGCCGGACAGGTTCACCGTTCCTTCTGCCTTTGATCTGCTCCGGTTCAGAACCGGCGCAGATCGAGCGTGCGGGGCTGTTCCAGCGACCGTTCGAGGCGGGGTGCCGGCATGGCGCCGGGGGTGTGGCCGATCGGGAAGAAGCGGATTCGGCGGCGGGCTTCGGCCTCGCTGGCGTTGACGGGGCGGGTTTCGTAATTGCGGCCGCCGGGGTGGACGACATGGTAGGTCAGGCCGCCGATGCTGCGGCCTGACCAGGTGTCGTAGATATCGAACACCAGCGGGGTTTCGACCCCGATGGTCGGGTGCAGGGCGCTTGGGGGATTCCAGGCTTTGAAGCGGACGCCGCCAACATACTCACCCTGTCGTTCCGTCCGGCTCAGGGGGACTCCGACGCCGTTGCAGGAGAGGATGTAGCGTTCATCGACCCAGCCGGTAACGAGGGCCTGGACGCGTTCGACGGAGCTGTCGACATAGCGGGCGGTGCCACCTGCCGCCGGTTCTTCGGCGAGGGTGTTCCAGGGTTCGAGGGCGGTGCGGAGTTCGAGCGTCATGCCGAGTTCGGAGATGGCGCCGATTTCCGGGAAACGGAATGCGAAGTGCGGCAGGAACCAGTCCGCGTCGAGGGGCGCGCCGAACTGGGAGAGTTCGGCGATGGCGTCGCGGAAATCCTGTTCGACGTAATGCGGGAGCATGAAATCATCATGCAGGCGTGTGCCCCATCGGACCAGGCGGCGCTCGTAGGGGGTTTTCCAGAAGGCGGCGACGCAGGCGCGCATCAGGAGCGCCTGGGCGGCGGCCATGCGGTGATGCGGCGGCATCTCGAAGGCGCGGTATTCCACGAGACCGAGCCGGCCTGAGCTGCTTTCCGGGGCGTAGAGTTTGTCGATGCAGAACTCGGTTCTGTGGGTGTTGCCCGTCATGTCCGCGAACAGATTGCGGAACAGGCGGTCGGTCAGCCAGGGGGGTGTGAACTGCTGCCGGCTGATCTGACGGAATGCGATTTCGAGTTCGTAGAGTGAGTCCTGTCTGGCTTCGTCGATACGCGGGTGCTGCGAACTGGGGCCGATAAACAGGCCGCTGAACAGGTACGACAGCGACGGGTGGTTATGCCAGAAGCTGGCAAGTGAACGGAGCAGATCCGGGCGACGCAGGAACGGGCTGTCCTCCGCTCTTGCCGCGCCCATGACGACGTGATTGCCGCCGCCGGTTCCGACATGGCGCCCGTCGAGCATGAATTTTTCGGCGGTGAGGCCGACGCCGCGGGCTTCGTCATAGAGCTGGCGGCTGCGGGTTTCGTGCTCATCCCAGCTTGCGGCGGGGTGGACGTTGACTTCGATGACGCCGGGATCGGGCGTGACGGAAAAGGAGAGCAGGCGCGGATCGCGGGGCGGGGCATATCCTTCGAGCACGATTTTCCGGCCGAACTCGGTGGCTGTTGCCTCGACTGCGGCGCAGAGATCCAGCCAGTCTTCGACGGCGGTGAGCGGCGGGCAGAAGATATGCAGAATCCCGTTACGCGCCTCGACTGTGAGGGCAGTCCGCACTTCAGCCGGCTCCTCGCGGCCGATAGCGAGCAGATGTTCGTCAAAGGCCTGCTCTGTCGTGAGGCGCCACGGTTTACGGACCGGATAGGGCGGAAGGGCCGGAAGATCCGAGAGCTGCGCGCCGGGGCCTTCGGGAGAACGGGCTGACCGGCTGATCAGATCCGGCACGGAAGCACCGTAGGCTGTGCCGGTGCGCCGCACGAAAGACGGATGAGGCGGGAGCGGATATTTCGGCGCGAACGGATCGGCCTCGACCTGCGGCTCAATATGCCCGGTTTCTGCCCAGGGAAGGCTTTGCAGTGGCAGACGGAAGCCGATCGAGGAATCGCCGGGGACGAGGAAAATGGTATCGCCACGCAGGAACCAGCGTCCGGACTGCCAGCGTCGCACGCCGTCCCGGAGCACGACGCGAAGTGGCAGGACCGAGCCTGATTCGCGGGACAGGCCGCGTTCGAAAACGCGGGCCAGGCGGTCGCGCTCCAGCGGGTCATCGAGCTTCGAGTCTTCGGCCAGCACATTGGCCGGCAGGCGATGTTCACGCCACAGATAGTAATGGATGTCTTCGTAGGCCGGCGTGACCAGTTCCGGGTCTACCTGCAATTTTTCGGCGAGCGACCGGGCGAAACGGCGGGCATCGTGCTCGGTTGCGTTATCCTTGTCGTCATCGGATGCCAGCAGCGAACGATCGAGCCACACCGGTTCGCCGTCGACCCGCCAGTAGCAGGTGAGCGCCCAGCGCGGCAGCTGTTCGCCGGGGTAATGTTTACCGAACAGCGTCATGTAAGCGGAGCCTGGCGACCAGAGCGGCATCAGGCGGTTCAGAAGACGTCCGGCACAGGCGCGTTTGGTCGGGCCGAGGGCTTCGATATTCCACTCGGGCGCATCCATGTCGTCCGCGGCGATGAAGGTTGGTTCGCCGCCCATGGTCAGGCGGACATCACCGGCGTTCAGCTGCGCGTCGACTTTTTCTCCGGCTGCCAGGATCGCCTGCCAGGTGGTGTCGTCGTACGGTTTTGTCGTGCGGGGCGATTCGGCGATGCGTTCGACCTGCATGACGAACGAAAATTTCGTTTCGCAGGCTTCGACGCCGCCGGAAATCGGCGCCGCGGAACTCGGTTCGGGGGTTGCCGCGAGGGGAATGTGCCCTTCGCCGGCCAGCATGCCGGATGTTGCATCGAGGCCGATCCAGCCGGCGCCGGGCAGGTAGACTTCGGCCCAGGCGTGCAGATCCGTGAAATCCGTCTCTGGTCCCGCCGGGCCATCGACCGGTTTTTCATCGGCTGCGAGCTGGATCAGGTAACCGGAGACAAAACGTGCGGCATATCCGAGGTGGCGGAGGAGCTGCACCAGCAGCCAGGCGCTGTCGCGGCAGGAGCCTTTTCCTTCGGACAGTGTTTTCTCGGGCTCCCAGACGCCGGGTTCCAGCCGCACGATGTAGCTGATGCGCTTCAGGACGGCCTGATTGAGCGCGACCAGCATATCGACGGTGCGCTGTTCCGTGAGGGGGATTTCGTCGAGAAATGCCGACAGCAGCGGCCCGGGTTCTTCGAGCCGGCGGTAGGGCGCGAGTTCCTGGTCCAGAACCTGATCGTAGGTGAAGGGCCAGGATTCGGCCTGCGGTTCGAGAAAGAAATCGAACGGGTTGCTCGCTGCCATGTCGGCGACGAGGTCGACGGTGACATGGAAGTGGTTGACGCGTTCCGGGAAGACGACCCGTGCCTGCCAGTTTCCTGACGGGTCCTGCATCCAGTTGATGAAATGCGGCTCGGGTTCGATTCTCAGGGCGTAGGAGAGCACATTGGTGCGGGCATGGGCTGCCGGTCGCAGCCTTATGATCTGAGGTCCGAGAACGACCGGGCGGTCATAATCATAGGTGGTCTTGTGTGTCAGAGCGACATTGAGTGTCATCTGTCATCTTTCCAGCGCGAACGTTGTGCGATTTAAGCCCACCAGGCGCGAGGCTGACAGGCCTAATTCGTTGCGGTCTCAAAAAAATTATCTGGCGGAGACTGTTTCAGAAGTGTCTCCGCTGAGAGAAAACGTCCCTTAAAGGGTGCTGTCGGCGTATGTTCTGAGCACCGGACGGAGCGGCCACGGGCGGGCCTGAGCATGGGAGCCCGGCAGGGCTGCGTCAGCAGGCGTGTCGGGTCGTTGGCGGAGGGACTTATGAGACAGTCTTTGACATCGGGTCGCGACGGGAAAACGGAGACACTGTGTTGAGTGAAGAAAAGGTGCCGCGTGGCGAACATGCCTTTGGCGACTGGAGCTGCATGGCTCTTTCCCCTGATCTCATCGTCGTGTCTTCCGGTGAGCCCCGGCTTTTTTCCGCCGGGATCGAGGCGCGGGTCGACACGATCTGGGCCGGGGCGAAAGCTGCGCGACCGGCGCTTTTTAATGGCCGGGTCTTTTGTGCGGACCGGGTGACGCCTGAGCGCATTGAGGGGCACTGGACGGATTACCGGCATGCGCTTGCGCAGATCGAAGACCCGCTGATTTTTGGCGATCGGCCGCTGCGGCAACTGGCTGTATGTGGCGGGTTGCGTTGTTCTGGCGGGTTTGTGATTGCGCGGCGGGCGCCGTTATCGCTGTATCTTGGGGGGTTCTGGCAGTCTCCGCCGGCGGGGACTGTCGAATCACGGGACGGGTGTGACGATATTTCTCTGGCGGATCAGATCGCCGCGGAAGCCGGGGAAGAAATCGGGCTCACACGTGATGAACTGGAGATCGGTCACCCTCTTATCGCAGTGACACATATGGCGACGCAGATTGTCGATATTGGCATACCGCTCACGACGCGTCTGTCGTTTGACGAGATCAGGCGGCGCTGGAGCACGAAGGGAAACCGCGAATATGACCAGCTTGCTCTGATTGCGGACGGGGAGTCTTCAGCGTGGCGCGGACGTGAGGACATTCTGCCGACAACGCGCAGGCTGTTTGAGGTGCTGTGAGAGACCGGGATATGTGACGCACTGTATAGCTATGTGAATTTTTCATGTCCGGCATACGATTTATATTTACCTGAATATGACGCGCTGATAATGTTCATGACAGAACCCTTTTCAGGAGCTTCGCCATGGTCACCCGGATCGCACGCATTTTCTCCAGCAGCCTCGTAGCGGTGCTCGTGGCGGCTCATGATCACTCGAAAAATGCCGTATCGACCGGGCCTGCTCCTAAATAAGCGCGACCTGAGCCGGCAGGCTTTTTTATTCCCTGATCAGGGAATTTCAGAACTGATACGGATGGACTAAGAAAAAGCCCGCCTTTCCGGCGGGCTTTTTTTAGATGCCGATCCAGAGGGCACCGAGCACCAGAACGGCGCCGACGAAAACCAGGACGAGGATTCCTGCCGCGTTTCCCGGCATGACATCTGGCATTTCCATCGCAAATCGCAGGGCGAGGGCGAGAAAGACCAGCCCGATCGTGATTGCCACGAAGCGGACGATGACCGTCGAATTAAGTGGCGATCGGGTACGCCTGAACTGAGCCATGATCGGAACTCCGGCGTTGGGCTGGCTGGACTGTCTGTCCCTTTACAGCAGGGCCACGGCCAGAGCCATACCGGCGAAATTTTCCAGGCGCGCAACGGACCATGCGGTGGCCATCGGGCACTGAACCATCGGTGCACGATCTTTCGTCGGGTACATGCGAAACGTGGTCTTTCCGGCAACGTCATGGCGTCTCTATAAGCGACTATGCTCAAGGGATTTCTCACAGTCGGCGGCTGGACGATGGCCAGCCGGATTCTCGGTCTGGTTCGTGATCAGCTGCTTGCCGCCTTCATGGGCGCGGGGCCGATGCAGGATGCCTACCTGGTTGCATTCCGGCTTCCGAACATGTTTCGGCGTCTGTTTGGCGAGGGGGCGTTCAACGCGGCGTTCGTGCCGCTGTTTTCCTCGATTCTGGCGGAGCATGGCGAGACTGAGGCGCGGCTTCTGGCGCGGCGGGTGTTTGGTGTTCTGCTGACCTGGCTGGTGATTCTCTGCGTGCTTGGCGAGATTTTCATGCCGGCGGTTCTGCGGGTGATTGCGCCGGGGTTTGCGAAGAACGGCCCGCAATATGATCTGGGTGTGACGCTCAGCAGGATTACCTTTCCCTATCTTGTTCTGATCTGTGCGGCGGCGCTGGTTTCCGGTGTTCTGAATGGTCTGCACCGGTTTGGTGTGGCGGCGGCGGCATATCTGGCCTTCAACGTGATCGGCATTGCGGCGGTTCTGTTCGCGACGCCTTACTTTCCGTCCGTGGCGCATGCGGCGGCCTGGGGTGTGACGGTTTCGGGCGTGGTACAGCTTGGGTTGCTGATGATTGCGGCAAGGCGGGCGGGGTTTGATCTCACTCCCCTGCCCCCGCGTCTGACGCCACGGGTCCGGCTGCTCGGGCGGCGGATGCTGCCGGGGCTGATCGGGAGTGGTGTCACTCAGATCAATCTGACGATCGACACGATCATTGCGACGCTGCTTCCGACGGGCAGTATTTCGTTCATGTATTTTGCGGACCGGCTCAACCAGTTACCGCTGGGTGTTCTGGGGGCTGCGGCCGGGACGACGTTGCTGCCGGTTCTGACTCGGCATCTTGCCGAGGGGGATCATGACGGCGCGCACGGGGCTCAGGGGCGGGCTCTGGATTATGTGCTGATGCTGACATTGCCTGCGATGGCGGGGCTTCTCGCGCTTGGCACACCGATCATGCAGGTTCTGTTCTCGCATGGGTCCTTTACGTTGACGGACGGGGCGATGTCGGCGCAGTCGCTGCGGGCTTATGCGATCGGGTTGCCTGCGTTTGTGCTGATCAAGGTGCTGTCTCCGGCGTTCTTTGCACGGGGCGATACATCGACGCCGGTGAAGATCGGGTTCTTTACGCTGGTGCTCAATCTGATCCTCAATCTGCTGCTGATGAGGCCCCTCGCCCATATCGGGCCACCGCTTGCGAGCAGTCTGGCTGCCATTGCGAATGTGGCCATTCTTTCCATGCTGCTGTTCCGGCGCGATGCGCTGCGCATTGATGCGGTGGCGCGCAACAGGATCGTTCTGATGACTGTCGCGGCCTGCGCGATGGCGCTGATCCTGTTCGGCGCCAACAGCATGTTACCTCATCCGACGTCCCGGATCACGGCGTGGCTCGGGCTTCGTCTTGCTGTGGAAGTTCCACTGGGCGGACTGGTGTATCTGATCCTGCTGCATATGTTCCACGTGCTGGATCTTGCGGCGGCGCTGGACGGGGCGCGCCGACGGCTGAGCAGGCGGCGCCGGGCGGCACAATGAGCGGGAGCAACGTTCCGCCGGCGAGTAGCGGCGCCACGGCCGGGATTGCCAGTGTCACCCTGCTCGGCATGACGGCCATGGGGATTGCGCTGCCGATCCTGCCTCAGCGGCTTAATGGCGACCTTGGCTACAGTCTGACCATTGTCGGCTGGATCATCGGGCTGGAATCGATTGCGACCCTGTTGTCGCGGCCGTGGTGCGGGCATCTGACCGATCGGCGTGGCGGCCGGTTTGCTGCGATTGCCGGTCTGATTGCCATGATCTTCTGTGGCCTTACTTATCTGGCGTCGGATTTTCTGATGGATTATGGCGCTGCGGGACGGCAGGCAGCGGCATCGCTCATCGTTTTAGGCCGGATTTTCATGGGCATTGGCGAGGGGCTGGTGATTTCCGGGACCGGGCTCTGGGCTGTTGACCGCGCGGGGCCGGATCGTGTCGGGCGGGCGGTTTCGTGGGTCGGGCTTGGTCTGTTCGCGGGGCTGGCTCTGGGGTCTGCCTTTGGTGCCTGGCTTGACCATGGGCAGCCGGGGGGATTTGCGCTTGCCTGTGCCATTTCCACGATCATTCCGCTTCTGGGAACGGGTGCTGCGCTGGTTATCCGGCCTGGCACCGCCGCACGTGTTCATGACAGCGCACCTGTGGCGCCGTTGCTTTCGGTGATTCTGCTTCCGGGTCTTGGTCTTTTCGCCAATGCCTGTGGGTTTGCCGCGATTACGTCGTTTCTGGCTCTGGATTACAGGGCTCATGGCTGGGCGGCGTTGCCGCTGGGCAGTGCGGGCGTCGGGATTGCGGGTTTTGGCGTGGGGCATGTCACGGCGCGGCTTCTGTTTTCCGATCTCAGCGATCATGTCCGTTCGCGCTGGCCTGTGGTGACCTGCCTGCTGGTGGAAGCACTTGGTCTCTGTATGATCTGGCTGGCGCCGACGCCGCTGATGGCTCTGAGCGGAGCTGTTGTGACGGGGTTCGGGTTTTCGATGGGCTATCCGCTTCTGACGCTACCGGTTCTGGCAGCGGTTCCGGTGGTGCGGCGGGGCATGGCTTTTGCGCTTTTCGATGCTTTTTTTGATACTGGCGCGGGATTTGCGGCGCTGTGTTCGGGGACTGTGGCGCATTATCTGTCCCTGCCCCGCGTTTTTCTGATCGCGGCTTTGGTTTCGCTGGCCGGCATTATTCCGTTGCTGATGGTGCCGGCCATGCGATGGCGGCGCGAGACCCCGGAGGGGTGATCTGCGCTGGCGATGCGGGGGCGTTCCGGATATGAACATGACGCTGTCTCAATGAAATTTCTCAATCCTGAAAATGATACATTTTCCAAATATTCATGGTCCGTATCTGCCGGAATCCGGTGATTTGTTCAGAGATAATCGTGAAGTCAGGTCAGATTTCAGTGTGGGTGGCAGTTGTTATTGACAGACCCTGACGGGAGGATGTTCTGTTCGTCAGATGACGACACATCCTTCTTTTTCCCTGATCACCAGTACACTTGGTCGGCAGGACATTCTCGGCCGCTTACTGGCATCACTGGAAAAACAGTCTTTTCGTGACTTTGAAATTATTGTCGTGGACCAGAATCCTGAGGGGTATCTTGACGATGTGATCGCCCGGTATACGGGCTCTCTGCGTCTCACGCATCTCCGGTCACCGAAGGGTCTGTCGGTCGGGCGCAATGCCGGTCTGAAGGTGGCGACAGGAGACATCATCGCCTTTCCTGATGATGACTGCTGGTATGGTCCTGAAACGCTCGCTGAAGTGACTGAGCTTTTCAGGAACTATAGCGGGTATGACATGCTTGTCGGCCGCACCACTGATGCGGAGGGGCGCAATTCGATTGTTCCGTCTTTGCCTCGGGACTGCGACATCGACCGTATCAATGTTATTGACGCGGCCAACAGCAATACGATTTTTATGCGCCGGGTCGCAGAAGCCGGGACCGGTCTGTTCGACGAGCGGCTTGGTACGGGAGGGACGAGCATCTTCCAGAGCGCGGAGGATCGTGACTATATCGCCCGTGCGCTCGAGGGTGGTTTCAGGGTCCGTTTTGTCAGGGACCTGGTTATTTTCCATGAGCAGATCGTCACCGACGATGCGCGGCATCTGGCGCGTGTGCGCAAATATTCGCTTGGTGATGGCGCTTATTATCGCAAACATGGCTACGGGATCGGGCGTATTTTCCTGATGATCGCCAAAGCGCTGGGAGGGATTCCGTTCCGGCTGCTGCGGAGGCAGTCCCCTGAGCTGAAAGCAAAATTCACTTACAGTATTTTTCTTCTGAGTGGTTATCTGCGCTGGAATGATCGAAATCTGAAGGTGTGAACGACGGGGACTGCTGAAGCCGTCGTGCGGAGCGCGTTTTCGCGGGGCGCTCCCTTTCGGGGCCGGTCAGAGCCTGGGGCTCTTTATGACGATCACTCTTTATCCGGATTGAGATCAGGTCTGCTTTTTCTCTGTCAGGCGGTGTTCCGGGAAGCGTTCGGGCGTCAGGATGCGGTCTGCTATTTCGCTCCATTCCACCAGATCGATGGATACCGGCTCCTGATAAGCCAGCGCGGAGGAAACGGCTTTGATGATGGAGGCCCGGTTGCCGGGGATATAGCCGCAGCGACCTGCGACATTTCCGAGTGCGAATTCGGGGCAGACTGCGGGTTTACCAAAATAGGCGAACTGCTTGAGTTTCATTGAGGTATCAAGAAGATAGCTCGGTGTGTTTTCATCCCGATAGGGGGCGATGCCGAACACCGCGTGCTGGACATAGGCCAGGGTCTCCACGAAGGGCATTTCTTCATGGACGATGAGGTTGGGCAGTGTGTCCAGGCTTTCGGCGGCGCGTCCGGCGCCGATCACGTGAAAGTCGAGATCGGGGAAAGCGGGCGCTGCTATATTGAAGAATGTCGGATCGAAGAGCATGGAGCCGACAGATACGCAGGCCGGTTTTTCACCGTATGGTGACGGGCGCGGAATATCCATGACGGCACGGTCCACGCCGTGCGGCGCGAAGATGCTTGTCCGGCCGTGAGGCATGCCGCTCAGAAGCAGGGGCGACGGCAGTCTTACCAGATCGATGCTGTCAAAGTTCTTGATGAAGTCACGCCTGATGGTTTCTGCCGCACCGATGACGGTCAGATCGTCAGCGGCCCAGTATATGATCCGTGCTTTCGGGTTAAGGCGTTTTACGTCCGCGATATAGACGGTTGCCATTCCGGATTCGATGAAGACCTCATCGGCTTCCAGAATCCACTGTCGCAGAACCGGAGTCATTCTGTGCCGGTAAAGACTGAACATTGCGGCTTCGAGTGGCTGGAGTTTCGGATTTTTCAGGCGGAACGGGTGCCACAGACCCCGCTGAAGATAGCACTCGACGCCATCCACGACTTCGATGCGGTTTGCTTTATCGGCAAGATCGGTACGCGTATCGCCGCGATGTTCGGAAAGCCGGCTCAGGCCGGTTGAATAGAACCGGGCGTGGCCGCGTTTTGCCAGTTCAGTCGTCATGAAGTGTACGCATGTTTTGCGACGGGAACGGAAATCGTGCACAGACAGGAAAAGAAAATTCTTCATCTGAACTGGTTTTTCTTTCATGAGCGGGAGGCTGACTGCTCTCCGCCAGCAAACATTTTAATGATTTATTAACGTATGATTGTCCTGTTTTCCAGAGGGCTCCGGGGATCGCAGGGATGCCTTCCCTTCCCCCTCTGGTGAACATTTACGACTCGCTTTTGCATCGGGCAGGATGTTCCGGCTACCGTTTACGGAATTTGTTAATGATCTCGTTGAGCATGTCTCTGCGGAACGCGGCAAGCAGCGCGACGTAGGCAATGCATGTGATGAGCCCGATCATTATGCATTGTGCGAAGTCACTGTTTCTGACGCCGGGCATTTCCGCGCACAGGAGACCGAGCCCCACGGCGACTCCCGAGAAGCCGGCAGGGAGGAAATAGAATTCCGCGATTGTGCGCCAGGACACGCCGTTACGCAGCATGATCAGATAGGACGTTGCGGGTGGCCAGATGAAATAATAGAGGGCCACGGCGATTGCGACGCCCATGACGCTGTCCAGATAGCCGCCGGCAATTACCATGGCGTAGAACAGGGGCGCGCCGATGAGCTGATAATAAAAGCCCCGGGCAAATTCGCGTCTGGCGCTGAGCAGGGAGGCCGTGACCCAGCTCAGTGCGTCAAACGGCAGGCCTACACTCAGGATAATCACATACGGGACGGCTTTCATCCACCGTTCGCCGAACAAAAGATGCAGTCCGGGCTGGGCCAGGCCGGCCTGCAGGAGGCAGAACGGCATGACGAGATAACCCAGCAGGCGACAGGCGCGGAGAACGGCATCGACCTGCCTTGCCGGTTCGTTGCGGAACTGCGCCAGGGCGGGGAAGACGACGTTGGTGACGTTGCCTGCGAGCATGCGGACGGGCTGTGCCGAGAAGCGGAACGCGAAGAAATAATAACCCACTTCGACTTTTGAAGCGATCAGGCCGAGGACGATGTAGTCGCCCTGGCTGACGAGGTCGACCACTGTGCGTGTCAGGAGGACGAGTGAGCTGTTGCCGAGGAGATAACGCAGCTGGAAAGGTCGGAACCGACGGTTTGTGCGTGGAGCCGAGCGGCGCCAGAACCAGATGGCCCGGATTGCCGAGACGATGGGAAATGGCAGCGCGAATGCGTATGCCTTGAGCCCTGCTGCCGCGAAGGCGATTGTCAGCAACTGGAGCGCGAAGATATCGAAGGCGTTGTAGGTTGCCAGAAACCGGAAATCCATTTCCGCCCTGATTTTGGCGGTTGGAACTGTTGCCAGGGCATTCAGCGGTGAGGCGATTGCGATGGCCATGATGAGGCCTGACAGTACCGGAGAATGGTACCAATGGGAGGCCAGCGGCGCCATGGCGATCATACCCAGCATTCCGAGAACACCGATGCCGAGACTGAGCCAGAACGCCGGCGTTTCCCAGTGAGCGATACTTTTCTGGCGCTGGAGGAGCACCTCGTCGATTCCGAATCCGATCAGCGAGTTTGCGATCGTCGTGACGGTAAAGGCCAGGCCGATAACGCCGAAATCTTCCGGCATCAGCAGGCGTGCGAGAATAAGCTGTGAGAAAAATCCTATGCCGCGCGCGGCCACACTCTGGAACACGAGCCAGAGAAAGCCGCTGGTGGCTGCTTTTCCGACGCCGGCGGGTTTTCCGCTCACGGGGAGAGCCTTGCAGCTACACGATCCACCACGTCTTTTTTCATTTGTGTGCCTGCTGCCTGGTCATTATCGAAAGAGTTTCTGGTGATCGCACTTTATCCGGTAGTGAAAGAGAAGCAATTCCGGTTGTAGCGTCGTGTGATCTGGTCGGACAAAAGCAATACCCGACCGGCTGGCCGGGACAAATCCTGTGCTGAACAGTGAGAACCGGCTTCGGGCGTGGACTGTATATGATCATTACGGTGAAATCGGCCGACGAAACCTGTATTATTTTTGTTTCACAGGATTTTTTTATGCGACAATGTTGGATCTGATCTGTTTTTTAGAAAGCGACGATGTCCGTTTCGGGGATGACGCCCGGTTTTGTCTTTTCCGGGTCATCACCGGGTACCGTATCTGCATGAGAAACCCCGAAAAAGGCATTGTATCGCAAGTCCGGGACTTATTCTCCCGATTGTGAAGCATAGGCTGTCTCTGGCCGGCATCGAAAAATAACGTCGGTGTGTGGTGTGTGATACCGGAGGGTCTGGCTTGTGACCGGTGTGAGGTTGATGGGTGTGGCAGGCTCTGCTCTGGAACCCGGCAAAGGTTCTGTTGTTGTTAAGTGTTGATCTGTAATTTTTCAAAGGGTTAGCAGAATCCGGGCTCTGCCCGGACCCGGCAGGGACCGCAGGCCCCTGCACCCCGATCTGTTTAACAAAATGGTTTCAAAGGTCTGTGACCTTTGGTGGGTTCCAGGGCAAAGCCCTGGGAAGGAGCCAGCACGTAACGCTAACAGAGCCTTTGCAAACCGTTTATGATCAAGCAGCCGGGATGCAGGGGCCTGCGGTCCCTGCCGGTTCCGGGGCAAAGGCCACACCCTTCGGTATAAATCCTTATACCTGATATATGATGAGATGCAGGCTACTTTGTTTTTGTTACCGACTTAATCCGGTTTCTCACAGAAGGCGGAAGCACAACGCGAAAGATGACCCGGGCGGCCAGCTTCGGCAATTGCTTTGGTGAAACAAGTCGCAGTGCATCGGCAATGCGACCGGAAATGACCAGCCTGATCGCCGTGGAAAGAACGGCTTCCTTGTATTCGGCATAGAGAGATCGCGATGAAACCTGAGGATCGACGACCGGGACTGACCGGATGAATTCGATATCGGACCGGTCCGGCTCGTAGGGGCGCAGGTAGCAGATGTCGACCATCTTGGCTGCCAGAGCGGAATGAAGCCAGGACTTTTCATCTTTCCTGAGAAGCGGGGAAACGATGGAAAACAGACCGCTGAGGCTGCTTTCTGCATCGATCATTTTTTTCAGGTCCGGCGTGAAGCTGATGTCAGGCTCACCGGCTCGCCTGCGCCATGCCGAGACAGCGCAGAGCTGGGACCAGATGGCTAATTTCCTGCCGGCAATAATGCCCTGTGACGAGATTGAGGCTGAATGGATGCGGTAATCGCCCAGCATTTCCGGAATGATGTGGAGGCTGCCGAATTCGGACATCCGCCAGTACAGATCCGTATCCTCGGAGACTGTGAGCGGTCTGTAGCCGCCAGCCTTCCCGAGGGCATCCCGTCTGAGGAAAAGCAGAGGCTGCATGATGTAAGGCTCTGTGGCCGGGATTGAGGTATAATCGGCTTTTGAGAGATCTTTGAGGCCGACGTAATTCCCTGTCGGGCTGCCGTTTTCATCGATATGTCGCGCAAGCGCGCTGACGGCGACGCAATCCGGGTTCTGCTCCAGATATGCCAGTTCTTTTTCAAAACGGTCGGGATAGGAGATGTCATCGCCATCATGCCGGGCGATGAACGGAGCGGTACAGAGAGCAGTACCTTTCTGCACCGCGGCGACGATTCCGGCGTTGGGCTGATAGTGATAATCGATGCGTGAATCGCTGGCTTGCGCGGCTTTGATGATTTCGCCGGTTTTGTCCGTTGAGCCGTCATCAATGATGACGAGTCTGATGTCGCGAATTGTCTGATTCTGAATACTGGCCAGAGTGTCCGCAATATAGCGTTCGCAGTTATAGACAGACATCAGAACGTCAATTTTTGCCACGATTGCCGCCGTCATTCTGTCTGGACAAGGTTTTGGCTCCACAAGATCGGGGCGGGTGCGGGCTTCATGACAAAGCCCTCTGAACAGACGTTGAAACGACCTGCGTCATTCACGACCATGACGAAAAAAATGCCTGTAAATCTGTTTGCCGTCCAGTGCCGGGGTGGATGAACCGGAATTGCATTGCGTTCCGTTCCTGGGAAAGGTGGACTGCCTTACCTGTCTCAATGACGTTCTGGTTTCAGAAGCTTTTTTAATTTTATTCGATTTTCTTCGGACAGGACTGAAAAAAGTATCGCTCTGGGGATCAGTGCCGGCCAGAGAGGCCAGGCTGTCAGCCTTAATGCGTTAAGTATTTTTCCTTTCAGGATCAGCCTGACCGACATGGCCTGCATGGCCTGGCGCAGGAAGGCGCAGGAGGGGGATTTATAAAAATTCTTATTGGATTCAATTGTCTTTTTTATAAAAACGATATCTGAATATTCCGGAAGGTATGGCTTATAATAACAGACATCCAGAAGTTTTGCGCACATCGAAAATTTCAGCCAGTTCTCTTCCCCGGTATTTTCACAATATTTCCGGGAAACTTCTACCATCTCACTCAATAAAGAGAGCGGTTTCAATTTTTTAAACAGCGCATCATCAAACTGAATATCGGTTTTTTTGTTTTTTCTCCTTTGATCTGACAATGCCGCCAGCTGGGACCACACGGCCATCTGCCTGCCGCGCACAATCGATGATCGCGTGATGCTTCCTGAATGTGTTCTGTAAGACCCGAGAACCCGAGGGATGGTATGCAGTCTTCCGATGTCACTCAGTCTCCAGCACAGATCGGAATCCTCGGCGACGCACAGGTTTCGATATCCCCCCGTTTCGTGGATAGCGGCTGATCTGGCCATCATCAGAGGCTGCATAATGTAGGGCTCGATTGCCGGTATGGAGCTGTTGTCGGAACGAACAGAGCAATCGGTCGGGGAGATCGAGCCCAGATAGGTGCCGTTTTCATCTATATTCCGGAGTTGCGCGGAGACGGCGACGCAATCGGGGTTATTCAGGAGATAAGTGAGCTGAACTTCAAATCTGTCCGGGGCAGAAAGATCATCTGCATCGTGTCGGGCGATAAATTCAGCGTCACAATACTTTATACCGTGATTGATCGCGGAGACGATGCCTCCGTTTTCTTTTTTGAGAACCAGGATACGCTCATCTGAGCGGGAGAATTTTTCCAGGACGCTGCCTGTATTATCCGTTGATCCGTCATCGACGATGACGAGTTTAAAATTTTTATGCGTCTGATTTATGATACTGCTGATCGTTTCCTCAAGAAAATGTGCCGAATTATAGGTTGTCATTAATACATCGATTTTATGATCCGGCATTCTGCTGTTTCCTTATACGGAACGTTGATCTGTATTTTCCATCACACAAAGACGTCGATGATTTTGCTGCCGCCGGAACGGCCTTCCTGATGGGAGCAGGCCGGCACAGCGGCGGTTCCCGGAGAATGTCATCGGGGGTCAGTTGTGGCCTGTGTCCGCTGATGAGGAAAGGGGCCGGTCAGGCGGAACGGGCACATCCGTGGATGCCCCGTTCATTGCCGTGATCGGGGCAGTAATCGCGGCGCTGTCTGTGTCACGCTTCGAGCTGGCCGTCACGCCCGGATCGGGCGTGGGCTTTGCGGGACGATGCTGTTCACGAGCCGGGTTTCATGGCTTCGAACAGACGGGCGATGGCTTCGGCACCGGGGTCGGGGATGTTGTCAAGGTGAGCTGACGGGACGTAGGAGGCGCGTCCGGCGGCGGCTTTTTGCATTTTTGCGGTGGCGTCGGCGCCTTTGCGGGCGGCTGCGACGACCGTGTTCCAGTCCTTTTCGGCATCGAGGGCGGCGACGGCGGGGATCAGGGCGTCGAGCATGGTGCGGTCCCCTTCCCTCGCGCCGCCATAGGTCTGCATGGCGGTCAGGCCTTCTGTCAGGGCGGCCTGCCAGCGGGACTGAGTGCTGTGACCGGCGGTGGAGAACATGATGGACAGCAGCGCCGCGCTGGAGCCGCCGGCGTGGCGGGCCAGGAGACGACCGAGGGTCTGCATCAGGGCTTTCGGGTCATTGAGCGGCAGGCGATCGAGAGAGTCCTGAATGACGCGGGCGGTTTCGGCGAAGGTTGAACCGGCGTCACCATCACCGATTTTGGCGTCGAGCGCGTTGAGGGCGTCTTCGTTTTCGAGGAGGACTGCTGCGCCGCGCTGCACGACGCCTCTGAGGATCGGGCTGGCGGAGGGCGGAGCGGAGAACACTTCCGGCATCGGGGGAAGCGGCACGACGGACGGGTCGCGCCAGGGGGCCATACCGGTCCAGGCGGTCGGGCCGACGGGGGACAGGAGGGCCTGTTCGATGTCTTTATCCAGTTCGATCAAAGACAGGGAGAAACCGTTCATGTCGAGGGCGGTGAGGAAGTGCGACGGGCCGGCGATCAGGGAGATGCGCGAGGAGAGCTCTGTTTTCGAGAAGGCTTCGAGGAGCAGCGACATCTCCAGAACAGAGGTTGTGCCGAGGTTGTTCAGCATCAGGGCGTGCTTGCTGTCTTTTGTGCTGTCGTCGGGGAGCACTGCGAGAAGTGCGTCGGCGGCGAGGCTCATCAGGGTGTCGGCGTCGGCCATGTCGATGCGTCTGGCGCCGGGTTCACCGTGGATGCCGAGGCCGAGTTCGGCTTCGTTTTCGCTCAGGCGCGTCTCGTATTCTTCATCATAAGTGTAGCAGTCGCTCAGGGAGAGGCCGATGGAGCGGATTTTGCTGATGGCATCACGGGTGAAGGCGGTCACTTTTTCGAGGCTGGCGCCGCTTTCGGCCAGGTGACCAGCTATTTTGTGAGCGAGGACGGTGCCGGCGACGCCTCGTGAGTGGCGGTGTCCTGGCAGGGAGATGTCATCGCCGACGATGACCATATCGACTTTCAGGCCGAGATCGCGGGCCTGTTCGGCGGCGAGGCCGAAGTTCAGACGGTCGCCGGTATAGTTTTTGACGACGAGCAGGCAACCGGCCTCTCCTGTGACCGCGAGGATGCCGGCGAGGATGGCGTCCACGCCGGGAGAGGCGAAGAGGGAGCCGCAGACGGCGCCGGTGAGCATCCCCTGCCCTGCAAATCCGGCGTGGGCGGGTTCGTGTCCTGAGCCGCCGCCTGAGAGGACGGCGACTTTTCCGCAGTTTTTATCCCAGTCTTTTCTGAGGATGACGCGGATATCGGGGTAACCGTCGAGCCGGCAGAGACCGGCACCGGCGGGGGAACGCAACAAGCCGTCGAGCGCCTCCGTGACCAGCGTTTCGCGACTGTTGAGAAACCGTTTCATTCAGGGAAATCCTCCGCGACCTTTGGGACAGGCGGGCGATTGCGCCCTCCCGGGCGCGAAAAAGCAAGCGCTGCGCAGCAAATGCGCCGGGATGGATGAGCTGTGTCGTGGCCGGTGACGGGCGGGCCTGCGACGTGTTCGGAAAAAGTTCGGCGTGCGCGGGCCTGTCACAAAACGATCATCCTTCATTCATCGCATTCCGCAGCCGGCTGCCGTAAATCGCGGACAGATTAACAATTTACGGATCAATCATGTCCCAGGCGATCATGGGTTCCTTACAAGAGGCAGCGCCGCCGTCTCGGCCCGACATGGAAGTGGGCAACAAGCCCATCCATGTGGCAATTTTTTTTGGTGTACTGATTGGCGCGCTCGGTTTTGCGGCGTTCAGCATTCTGCATGACATGAACGCTGTCGGCGAAGGCACTCTTGCCACGGGGACGTTTGTTCTCCTTGGCATCGCGCTGATCATTGCGCTGGGGTTCGAGTTCGTGAACGGCTTTCACGATACGGCCAATGCTGTCGCGACCGTGATTTACACCCGCAGTCTTCCGCCGCTTGTCGCGGTTGTGTGGTCGGGGTTCTGGAATTTTGCCGGCGTTGCGACGTCAACCGGTGCGGTGGCTTACAGCATTGTGACGCTTCTGCCGGTTGAGCTGATTCTTCAGGCGGGCAGCACGGCTGGTTATGCGATGATTTTCGCGCTGTTGATCGCGGCCATTATCTGGAACCTGGTCACGTGGGCGTTTGGCATTCCGAACAGTTCATCGCACGCTCTGGTGGGTTCGATCATGGGTGTTGGTCTGGCCAATCAGCTCATGGCGCCGGGCGGAGCTGCGACGCAGGGTGTTGACTGGGGTCAGGTCGAGAAGGTTTTTTCGGCGCTTCTGTTCAGCCCGCTCTGTGGTTTCGTGATGGCGGGGCTTCTGCTTCTGGTCATGAAGCTGCTTGTGAAGAACAAGGCTCTCTACAAATCGCCTGAAGGTGACACGCCGCCGCCGCTGTGGATTCGCAGTCTGCTGATTTTCACCTGCACCGGTGTGTCTTTTTCTCATGGTGGCAATGACGGTCAGAAGGGCATGGGTCTGATCATGCTCATTCTGATCGGTGCGGCGCCGACGGCGTATGCACTGAACCGGGCGATGCCGGAGAGTGCGATGCCGGCGTTTATTCAGTCAGCCGATCATGCAGGCCAGGTTTTTCAGGCTCATGCGGGTGATGTGCCGATGACGATGGACGAGCTGAAGGCACGCGATACGATTGGTGCGGCGCTACGGGCGAAGTCTGTGTCGTCTCCTGAGACGTTTGCGGCTCTTGCGGTTCTGAGCAACGACATTTCTTCGTCGGTCCGGACTTACAAGTCGATGAAGTCTGTTCCGGCGGCGGCTGTGCCGAACGTTCGTACGGACATGTATCTCGTGGCTGATGCGATCCGCGTGATGGGTGAGGCAAAGGATCTGGCTCCGGATGACAAAAGGACTCTGAAGTCATTCCAGTCCGACCTTTATGCCGGCACCCGTTTTATTCCGGTCTGGGTGAAAGTTTCGGTGGCCATTGCTCTGGGTCTGGGCACGATGGTTGGCTGGAAGCGCATTGTTGTCACGGTGGGCGAGAAGATCGGCAAGACGCACATGACCTATGCCGAGGGTGCTTCGGCTGAGATTGTGGCGATGACCACGATTGGTCTGGCTGAGCGGTATGGTCTGCCGGTTTCCACGACGCACATTCTGTCGAGCGGTGTTGCGGGGACGATGGCGGCGAACGGGTCCGGGTTGCAGTTCTCCACGCTGCGCTCGATGGCGCTGGCCTGGGTCACCACCCTGCCTGCTGCCATGGCGATTTCCGGCTGTCTTTACATTCTGTTCCGCCAGCTATTCTGAATGTGATCACTGTTATGCGTATGTTGCTTTACAGGCAGCATACGTCCCGATACGTTGTTGAGAATGGATTGCAACAACGTAAAATCTGAGAACGGCGTTCAGCCGGCCACCGGGGCCTCATCAGCCCCGGATTTCCGTTTTCTGCTGCGTTTTCTGAATTGTGCGGCGCCGGTGTTTCCTGCGGTGCTGGCGATTATGGTGCTGGTGCCGGCGATCCTGCACATCTCGCATTTTGATGCGCTTTTCGTCGCGCAGGCGGAAGCGGTTGCGATTGTTCCGCTGATTGTTCTGATTGTTTTCGGAGCGCAGACGCTGCCCCGGGGCCTTCTGGCCGGGTTCAGCGCTGTCTTTGCGGCGATTATTCTTGTTCTGCCCTACCTTGCTTTTGGTGCGCCGTAGGGCGCGGGGTGATGCTTTCTCAGTGTCTGACCGAAAATGAGTTGAGTGATTTCGGCTGGTTATGATTCATGGGTTTGCGAGAACCTGATGAGATCAAGATGGCCTGGACTGAAATCACCCGCGCGCAGTATCAAAGGGACGACCTGGAATATGCAAGCGACCTGCGCGATGCGGAGTGGGCGCTGATTGCGCCGCTGATGCCCGAGAAGAAACGGCTGGGCAGACCACGACGTACGGATTTGCGCCGGGTCATGGAGGCGATCCTCTATATCGTCACGACCGGCTGCCAATGGCGGCAGTTGCCGCGTCACTTTCCCGCCTTCACGACCGTGCAGGGCTATTTCTATCGTTGGATCCGCGAGGGGCGATGGGAAGCCATGAACCATATTCTCGTGATCCTGTCGCGTGAGCAGGACGGGCGAGACGCCACGCCTTCGGTGGGCATTATCGACAGCCAGTCGGTTAAAACCGCTGAAAACGGCGGTCCACGCGGTTATGACGCGGGCAAGAAGATCAGGGGACGCAAGCGGCATATCGCGACCGACACGCTGGGTCATGTCGTGGCGGTTGTCGTACATTCCGCCGACATTCAGGATCGTGATGGTGCGCCGCTGGTAGCGGTCAGGATACGCTCATTGTTTCCCTGGCTTCGCCATCTGATCGGTGACGGGGGATATGCTGGCGAGAAGTTGCGGGGTGCGCTGGCTGAACTCGGACGATGGACGATCGAGATCGTCAAGCGCAGCGATCGGGCCGAAGGCTTCGTCGTCCTGCCGAAACGCTGGATCGTGGAGCGTAGCTTTGCATGGCTCGGGCGCTGTCGCCGCCTCACCAAGGATGTCGAGGCAACAATCTCTTCATCCCACGCGTGGTTGATGATTGCCCATATCCGCAGAGTTCTGCGGAAAATCAATCAAACCGCTTTCTGATTCAGGCTCTCAGGCAACCTGCCGGATAACCATCTGGCGGGAAAATTAAAAACACGTATTATTATTACTCAATGGGAAAGGTATTTTACGGATGCTGGCCTTCGACGAAGTGGTTCAAAGTCCAAACAACCTCATGGGAGTTAAGGCCGTATGGGGCGTCTCACAAGAGGCGGTTATGTGTTTTTCCACACGCGGAAGAGCAGAAGGAGTTGCAGAGCGTTCTTTATCGAAAAAATTCTTCGTAACCATTGGTGCAGGCTCCGATGTGCCTTCCGAGTTGGACGGGCGTGTTCTTGAATTAGTTAAGGTTACTAGTGTCTACGGAGAAACGAAAGCATTCGTGCAGGACTCTGTCCTTAAATCCAAACTGATGCAATGGCCGTTCGCAATCGTTACTTCTGAAACCTATGACGTAATAGGACACCCGCACCTTATTAATGACCTTGGTTTTCCAGATCGGAGAATATTAACTAATGCCTTTGATGGGGTTAAGCGTGATGATGAACGTATCCTGGAATTATGGGAAAAGATAAAGAACCATCCCATTCAACATAAGACAGAAATATTACCACCTCCTGGCTTTCTTGATACTGGTAAAGTCGAGTATTTTTCGACTTTCTACCCAAGATTAAAAATAACATCACCTGAAGGTAAAAAAGTCTGGACGCTATCTCTTGATGTCGAACGATCCAGAGAATTAAAACGCGCCGTAAAAGAAGAAAACAAATTACAACATGGTGGCACTCTAAAGTGCGAGGGGTGCGATTACTCTGATCCGGTAGACGGAATGTTCGATGCTCATCATCTTCAGCCCGTTTCATGTGGTGAGCGCGAAAGCACTATAGATGACCTTGTGGTGTTGTGTCCGACTTGCCATCGGTGGGTACATGTCAAAGGGCAGGATAAATTGGCACCTTTACCAATCCCAAAGCTACGCGAAATAAAAGGATTGCCACCCATTTGATACCTTGTGGCTGATATCTGGGCAGGTCCACGGGATGCAATCCCTAGCGAGTTATTCACGGCGATTGTATCGCTGGGGATATGCCTCGCTATAAATGATATTTTTAAATATATGCTATAATAAAAATCATGGAGACTCACAACCATGATGGAGAAAATGATACATATCCGAGTATCGGATAAAGAACATAAAGATATTGATGATTTTTCTCAGTGTCTGACCGAAAATGAGTTGAGTGATTTCAGCAGGTTATGATTCATGGGTTTGCGAGAACCTGATGAGATCAAGATGGCCTGGACTGAAATCACCCGAGCGCAGTATCGCCGGGACGACCTGGAATATGCAAGCGACCTGCGCGATGCGGAGTGGGCGCTGATTGCGCCGCTGATGCCCGAGAAGAAACGGCTGGGCAGACCACGACGTACGGATTTGCGCCGGGTCATGGAGGCGATCCTCTATATCGTCACGACCGGCTGCCAATGGCGGCAGTTGCCCCGGCACTTTCCGGCCTTCACGACCGTACAGGGCTATTTCTACCGCTGGATCCGCGAGGGACGATGGGAAGCCATGAACCATATTCTCGTGATCCTGTCGCGTGAGCAGGACGGGCGAGACGCCACGCCTTCGGTGGGCATTATTGACAGCCAGTCGGTTAAAACCGCTGAAAATGGCGGCCCCCGCGGTTATGACGCGGGCAAGAAGATCAAGGGACGCAAGCGACATATCGCGACCGACACGCTGGGTCATGTCGTCGCGGCTGTTGTACATCCCGCCGACATTCAGGATCGTGATGGTGCGCCGCTGGTAGCGGTCAGGATACGCTCATTGTTTCCCTGGCTTCGCCATCTGATCGGTGACGGCGGGTATGCTGGCGAAAAGTTGCATGGTGCGCTGGCTGAACTCGGCCGATGGACGATCGAGATCGTCAAACGTAGCGATCGGGCCGAAGGCTTCGTCGTCCTGCCCAAACGCTGGATCGTGGAGCGCAGCTTTGCATGGCTCGGACGCTGCCGCCGCCTCACGAAGGATGTCGAGGCAACAATCTCGTCATCCCACGCGTGGTTGATGATCGCCCATATCCGCAGAGTTCTGCGGAAAATCAATCAAACCGCTTTCTGATTCAGGCTCTCAGGGCTTTGCCCTGGAAGCCATCAAACGCTCACAGACCTTTGGAAAGGCTCTGTTGTCGTTACGCGTTGATCTGTGATTTTTCAAAGGGTTAGCAGAAGATCGGGCTCTGCCCGCACCCGGAAGGGTGCTCTGGCCCCCTTCACCCCCGATTTGCAGGAATTAAGAGGCTGTTTCAAAAGCCTCGCTGCCGGGCGGGAACGCCCCCTGAGGGGCGTGACCGGCGTGTGTTTTTGAGCGCGGAAGCGGAGCGGCCGTGGGGGCCGTGAGCATCGGAGCCCGAAAATCTGCGGTGAAACGCGCGTCTGATCGTCAGCGGAGAGGCTTTTGAAACAGCCTCTGAGGCGGGGCTTTGCCGGGGCCGGTGTGGCTCAGGCTTTCGTGACGGGAGTGGTGTCGTTCGCTGCTTTTTCGGTGCTGTTCAGGATCGAGGTGATGGTTGAGCGCATGACCTGCACCCGGACATTTGGCGCGATTTCGAGTTCGATCTCGGCTGAATCCGGATCGGATTTACGGACGACGCCGATGATGCCGCCTGCTGTGAGCACGCGGTCGCCACGGCGCAGTTTGTTGAGGCTTTCGCGCAGTTGCTTCTGTTTCTGCTGCTGCGGGCGGATCATCAGGAAATAGAAGATACCGAACACCAGAACGTAAGGCAGAAACTGCACGACGCTGCTCAGGCCTCCGCCTATGCCGCCGGCAGTCTGGGCGTAGGCTGGGGAAATCAGAAAATCTGGCATTGCGCTCACTTTTCGATGGACGGGTTGCAGGCCGTCCGGGCTGACTGATAGGCGGGACCATAGATTTTGGGTGGCGTGCGTCAACCCGCGGCGGGATGCGGATCGGCGCACGCTCAGCCAGAAAGCATCTGTTCCGGAGACTTCATGATGACGACAGAACTGCACCCCATTCTGGAACGGATTGCGTCCGCTCTGGAACGTCTCTCACCGCCGCCTGCCACGCTGGACGGTCTGGAGGTGGCTGATGCCTTTGTCTGGCAGCCGGAGCGCGGCCGTCTGAACCCTGTCGCTCATGTCGCTCATGTCGGGATCGACCTGATCCGGGGGGTCGATTCGCAGCGTGACCAGCTTCTGGACAACACTCGCCATTTCGCGCGGGGGCTGCCGGCGAACAATGCGATGCTCTGGGGTTCGAGGGGGATGGGCAAGTCGTCGCTCGTGAAGGCGTGTCATGCGACGGTCAATGCTGACGGGCCGCCGCGCGGCAATGTTGTGCTGGTGGAAATCGAGCGTGAGGATCTGGCGACGCTTCCTGACCTGCTTGGGCTTCTGCGCGGTGCTTCGCGGCGTTTCATCGTGTTTTGCGATGATCTGTCTTTCGAGCGCGAGGATCGGGATTACAAGGCGCTGAAATCTGTTCTGGATGGTGGCATTTCGGGACGGCCGGAAAATGTTCTGTTTTATGCGACGTCCAACCGGCGGCATCTGATGCCGCGGGACATGATTGATAATGAGCGTTCGACGGCCATCAGTCCGGGTGAGGCTGTTGAGGAGAAGGTGTCGCTGTCCGACCGGTTCGGTCTGTGGCTCGGATTTCATTCCTGCCCTCAGGATGTCTATTTCGACATGGTTCGCGGGTATGCAAAAGACCGGCGGATTTCGATTACCGATGAGGATCTGTGCATGCGGGCGAACGCGTGGGCGATCACGCGTGGCAACCGTTCCGGGCGTGTTGCCGTGCAGTTTATTGATGACCTTGCCGCGACGGTTGAGGGGCAGTGAGACAGGCTGCGGGTGGCTTTTCGTTGCCGGGTCTGATCCGGACTTAGCGGCCTGTTCCGGACGTTTTTCTGCTGAGTAAGAGTGCTCCGTAAGGTGTGCTGCCGGCGGGTGTTTTTGATCCCGGAAGCGGAGCCGCCGTACGGGCCGCGAGCATTGGCGCACAGACAAAATGTGTTGGATTGCCGACAGAGAGACTTCTGAAACAGTCGCTTACGAATATCCGATCAGTGCCGTTTGCGTCAGCGGCTTCCCGTTTACAAGCCGTATTGATCCATGTCAGGAACGACAGGGAACATGAATGCAGTTTTTCTGCTCACTATAATTAGGGACGATGCATGGCAGACGCTTCTCAGCAAACGGCGCCCACACGCCGCCAGTTGCTGACCCGGATTGGTCTTCTCGCGGGCAGTGCGGGACTTTATCAGGCGATGACGAGCCTTGGACACGCGATGGGGACCGATTTCAAGGGTCCGCCTGTCCTGTCGGGAGCGCGGCGCGGCACACGGGTTGTCGTTCTGGGCAGCGGACTGGCGGGGATGCTGGCGGCTTATGAGCTGCGCAAGGCTGGTTACGCCGTTCAGGTTCTTGAATATCAGAATCGCGCCGGTGGCCGGAACATCACGCTGCGTGGCGGTGACACAGTGACCGAAATGGGTGGTCACACGCAGAAAGTTGGTTTCTCACCGGGGAATTACATCAATCCGGGTCCGTGGCGGATTCCGTATCATCATCAGGGGCTGCTGCATTACTGCAACGCCTTTGGTGTGGCTCTTGAGCCGTTTATTGAGCTGAATCACAACTCGTATCTGCACTCCACGAACGCATTTGGCGGCAAGCCGGTGCGTTACCGCGAGTATGCGAATGATTTCTTCGGATACACCGGCGATCTGATTTCCAAGGCTATTGATCAGCACAAGCTGGATGACGTGATTTCCGCGGATGAGCGGGCTCATGTGAAGGCGGCGATGCAGGGCTGGGCCGGACTGACTGATAGCGGCGCCTGGACGAAGGGGAACCGGAGTTCGCTGCGTCGTGGTTTCGAGAAGGCGCAGGGAGGCGGCGTTGATGGAGCGCCGATTCCGTCCGATCCGTTCTCACGTGAAGAAATCATGAGTTCGGGCCTGTGGCAGTTTATTGCTTTCCACGAGCGGCTGGACATGCAGACGACGATGTTCCAGCCGGTCGGTGGCATGGACAATATCGGCAAGGGGTTTATCCGCCAGGTTCATGATCTGATCACGCTGAACTGCAAGGTCACGGCGATTCATCAGGATGACCATGGGGTGAAAGTCACTTATAACGACATGGCGAATGGTGATGCGGTGAAGACCGTCGACGCTGATTACTGCGTGTGCACTATTCCCCTGCCCGTTCTGTCCCAGCTTGATATCCAGGTCAGCGGACCGCTGAAGGCAGCGATTGCGGCTGTGCCTTACGGCTCCTCGGTGAAGCTGGGTCTGGAGTTCAGACGGCGGTTCTGGGAGCAGGATGAGCAGATTTATGGCGGGATCAGCTTTACGAATCAGCAGATCAGCCAGATTTCCTATCCGAGTGCCGGAATTTTCTCGAAAGGCCCGGGCGTTCTGCTTGGGGGCTACATGTTCGGGCCGGCGGCGCTTGATTTTGCGGGGATGACGCCGCAGCAGCGTGTGGAAGAGGGTCTTCGGCAGGGCAGCCTGATTCATTCGCAATATCGGAAAGAGTTTTCCAACGGCGTCGGGTTTGCCTGGAGCCGCATGCCGTGGACGCTCGGCTGTTGCGGGGCATGGACTGAGCAGGCTCGCAAGGAGCACTACAAGACCCTCACCTCCATGGATAACCGGATCGTTCTTGCGGGCGAGCACGCCTCTTATGTCGGCTGCTGGCAGGAGGGGGCCATTCTGTCGTCTCTGGCGGCCATTACCACGCTGCACAAGCGTGCTGTGGGAGGTGCGTGATGCGCTTCGGTTCTTATTTTCTGGTCGCTGCGATGCTGGGCGGCGCGCTGTCGGCTCTGGTTGCGCCGGGTGTGGCCCGGGCTGATTCGGCGACGTCCGTTGCCGGCCCTTTACAGCCTCTGACGACGGGGGCCGCGGTTTATCAGCATGTCTGTCAGGGCTGTCATATGGCTGATGGCAAGGGTGCTTCGGGGGCCAGTGCGGGTTTTCCGGCGTTTGCCGGAAATGCTAAGTTGCAGGTTGCGGATTATCCGATTTATACGATTCTGACTGGCCACGGCGGCATGCCTCCGTTTGCGGGGCTTCTGACAGACAAACAGGTGGCTGATGTGGTTAATTTTATCCGCACCCATTTCGGCAATCACTTCACCGATCCGGCCACGCCGGAAGAGGTTGCTCCGATGCGCCCCACTCTCACGAAGGAAGAAGAGTAATCCATGAGCTTTTTCTCACGTAACGCATTCCTCGCGCTTGCCTGCGCCGGTGCTGCCGGTTTCTGTGGACTCAGCGGTGCATCAGCGGCGGATTCAGTCCTGCGTCACGTGGACCCGGCCAGCCATTTTCCGATCGCGCAGGCGATTGAGGTTCCGCCGGGTGCGACCACGGTTTATCTGAGTGGCATGGGTGCTCCGGTGATCGACAAAACGGCGGATGTGCATTCACTCGCGGCTTATGGCGACACTGAGACGCAGACGCGCGGGGCTCTTGAGAAGATTCAGGACCAGCTTTCAAAGCTGAATCTGACGATGAGCAGCGTGGTGCAGATGCACATGTATATGGTTGCTGATCCGAAGCTTGGAAAAGCTGATCTTCCCGGCATGATGAAGGCGTATACGCAATTTTTTGGCACGAAGGCGCAGCCGAACCTCCCGGTTCGTTCTGCGTTTGAAATTGCACGTCTTGGCAACCCTGGCTGGCTGATTGAGATTGAAGTGACTGCCGTGCGGACGACTCATCCGTAACAGAAAACGGGGATTACGAAGAGAGTTCATGTGTTTGATCTGGCTCACTTCGACACTCCGGAACGGATGGTATAGACGCTATGCGTCCATGTCTCCGCCGCCTTTCAGGCATATGGGCGGAGACAACATGGAGGAAGCATGAGCAGGGACACGATGGACCAGTCACTTCAGAGCGAACTTTCGGCTCAGGCAGCCGGTATGTCACACGAGGCGGCGGATTGTCCCGCCTCGCCCGGCGAGCAGCCATCGGGAATGAAACCAGGCACTGACCTGCGGCGCGTTCATTGTGATCCCAATTTCTGGTACCCCGTTGCGTGGTCCCGTGAGCTTAAATCCGGCAAAACCATCGGTGTGCGCTACGCGGAGCATCCCATTGCTCTTGTCCGCCCCGAAGAGGGACCGGTTTTCGCCCTTGAAGACCGGTGTGCCCATCGCCAGGTGCCTCTGAGCAAGGGGCGCGTCTGCGGTCAGTCGGTTCAGTGCTGTTATCACGGCTGGGCTTACGGGCGTTCGGGCCGGTGCATCGATGTTCCCTATCTTGGCAAAGGCAAGTTGCCGAACGGTGTGCGGACTTACCCGGTTCTGGAGCAGGACGGGCTGATTTTCGTGTTTCCGGGAGACCCGGAGAAAGCCGCGACGACGCATTTGCCGGCGGTTCTCGCGCGGGTCGAAGATCCTGGGTATAAAACCCGACGATTTGGGAAAGTCGTGGGCTGTCACTACAGTTTCATGCATGAGAATCTGATGGATATGAATCATCAGTTCATGCACATGAAACAGATGGGGCAGATGCGTCCGCGCTTTCTGGGTCAGAAGCGTGAGGCCGGAATGGTTGAGGCGCGTTATTCTTTCGCGCGGACCAGTGGCAAGCAGCCTCTTGGAGAGGCACTTATTTTCGGTGAACGGCGTGATGCATCGGCGAAGTTTGCCGATCGCGATGTCATGACGATCCGGACGGTTTATCCTTATCAGACGCTGCATATTCAGACTGGTGACGCTGATCCGGTGATGGATCTCTGGATTGCCTATACGCCGCAGGACGGGGAGCAGCTCACGAACCGGACATTTGGTCTGCTCTCGGTCAAGCGGCCCGGGATTCCTGGTCTGCTTGATCTGGCCTGGCCGTTCCTTGTCGCCTTTACCGAGCGGATTTTCGCCGAGGATCGGGAGATTGTCGAGCTTGAGCAGCAGGCGTGGCGTGATCTGGGCGGGGACCATAATCTTGAGGTTTTCCCGGTCATCAATCTGCTGCGGAGTCTGCTGGCTGAATGTGGCGTGCAGCCAGAGCCGGAAAAACCCGCCGGGGAGCCGGCAGTGGCCGCTTCGGCGCCTTTGGAGACACCGAAGCCGGTGACGGCCAGTGCAGCCGCGACTGCGGGGGGTGCTTCGCCAGGCGGCGACGTGGTGCGGAAAACGGGTCGCACGAGACGCAGAAAGAGTAAGGCCGACGCCACATCTGATCAGAAAGTCTGATTACGCCTTGTCCGGCGGGAGTTACAAAAACACTGGCACGCCGGTTCTGACAGCCGGAGCTTACACGCTGCGTGGCCTTCTTCCCGAGGACGCGAATGCGATTCATCGGCAGGTGAATGACTGGAATGTCATTCGCATGCTGAGCCGGCTGCCTTTTCCTTATCCGCATGAACTGGCTGTGGACTGGATTGCGGGCACGGCGCGTCAGGCTGACGAAGGAACGGCCTGGCATTTTGCGATTATCGACCCGGCAGGCAGTCTGGTTGGCTGCGTGGGGCTGACGCTTCATCAGGGTGGGCGGCGGGCATCGCTCGGTTACTGGATTGGACGGAATCACTGGGGGCGCGGCATCGCGTCTCTGGCGGCGGATCGTGTCTGCCGCTGGGCGCTCGCCAATCTGCCTCTTGACGGTCTGGAAGCGAAAACCGCGCAGGACAATATTGCGTCGGCTGCGGTGCTGCGTCGGGTGGGGTTTCGGCAGACCGGCACTGCGACAATGCCGTTTATGGCCCGTGGCGGGGACATTCCGGTCCTTACGTTTGAAGCTGTCCGGTCAGATTTTGACGCGGTTCATGAGGCTGTCGCTGAGACTGATGCGCCGGCGTCCCCTTCCGGGGTGACCGGGAGGCGAGTGCTGCTCGTTGTGGCTGCGGCGCTGATCGATTCTGACGGTCGCGTTTTGCTGGCGCGGCGGCCTGAGGGGAAGTCACTTGCCGGTTTATGGGAGTTTCCCGGCGGGAAGATTGACGCAGGCGAGACGCCTGAAACTGCTCTCATTCGGGAACTTAATGAGGAACTGGGCATTGATGTGACCAGAGCGTGTCTCGCTCCTTTCACATTTGTTTCTCATGCTTACGAGAAATTTGATTTACTGATGCCGCTCTGGCTTTGCCGTCGCTGGCATGGCACTCCGCAGGGACGTGAGGGCCAGGCTCTGGCGTGGGTCAGGGCGGATGATCTGGAAAAATATCCGATGCCTCCGGCTGATCTGCCGCTCATTCCCTTTCTTCGCGATCTGCTGTGATCCGCACACCGGACGAGGGGCATGTCTGGAAAAATGACGGCCGCATCGCCAGAATGACGACCGCGCGATTCTTCCTGATCTGCCTGACTGACCGGAGCGACTGATATGAACCCGACATCCGCCCTCATTGTGATTGGCAATGAAATTCTCTCAGGCCGGACGCAGGATGCCAACATCCGGTATCTTGCGGTTCATCTGGGTGAGATCGGGGCTCCGTTGCGGGAGGTCCGGGTGATTCCGGACATCGCGGACACGATTGTTGCAACCGTGACGGAGATGAAGGCGCGGTATGATCAGGTGTTCACGACGGGTGGCATCGGACCGACTCATGACGACATCACCAGCGCCTGCATTGCCGAGGCTTTTGGCGTTCCGCTGGAGTTGCATGAGGAAACGGCTGCGCTGATGGAAAAGCATTACGGCAGGGATGAATTCACATCTGCCCGTCAGCGGATGGCGATGTTGCCGCGTGGCGCCACGCCGATCACGAACTCACGCTCGGTTGCACCCGGATTCACGATGGGCAATGTGCATGTGATGGCGGGAGTGCCGTCGATCATGCAGGCGATGTTCGAGTCCGTGGCGCCGCATCTGAAGCACGGTGAGCCCATCGACTCGCGTACGTGGCATGCGTTGAATCTTTATGAGAGCGTGGTCGCGGCGCCGCTTGAGGTTGTGCAGAAGCATTATCCGCATCTGGATGTCGGGTCTTACCCGTTCCAGCGCGATGACGGGCGGCGCGGGATTGCACTGGTGGTCAAGGGGACCAGCCAGAAGGATCTGGACGCGGCGGCGGGTGAAGTTCGCGATCTGATTGCGGCGGCGGGGCGGGAACCGCTGGAAGGTGAGCCTTCCATCTGACTGGCTGGCCCTGTTTCGGGACGCTCAGGACTTTCCACCAAAGGTCTGAGACCTTTGGTGGTTATCACGGGTAAAGCCTGGAGAAGGAAGGCGCCAGGACTTAACGCAGATGATGACCTGAGGCTGCGGCGTCTGCCCTCAGGAGAGGGCGCTGCGGCCCATGGCGAGGAATTTTTCCCGGCGCTGGGCGACCAGCGAAGCCTCTCCGACCGTTAGCAGCGGCATCAGTTCTTCCGCGATGGCCTGACCGAGTTGTTCGATCATGGTTTTCGGATCGCGCTGCGCTCCGCCAACTGGCTCGCTGACAATACGGTCGATCAGTCCGAATTTGCGAAGATCCTGTGCTGTCAGGCGCAGAGCATCGGCGGCGGTGGATGCCTGCTTGGGATCGCGCCACAGAATCGAGGCACAGGCTTCCGGTGAGATCACCGAGTAGATGGCGTTTTCAAGCATCAGCACGCGATCTGCTGAGGCCAGGGCCACGGCGCCCCCGGAGCCGCCTTCACCGATGATGGTCGCAATGAGCGGAACCGGAACGGAAAGGCAGGTTTCGATGGAGCGGGCGATGGCTTCGGCCTGCCCTCTGGCTTCCGCGTCGATTCCCGGCCAGGCGCCGGAGGTATCGACGAAGGTGAGGATCGGCAGACGGAACCGGCCGGCGAGCTTCATCAGCCGGATGGCTTTCCGGTAGCCTTCCGGGCGGGCCATGCCGAAATTATGGGCGAGGCGCGTTTCCAGCTCGGAACCGCGCTCCGTTCCGATCACGACCACGGACTGGCCGTTGAAGCGACCGAGGCCACCAACGATAGCCTTATCGTCACTGAACTGGCGGTCTCCCGCCAGAGGCGTGAACTCGGTGATCAGGCCGTTGATGTAATCAAGCGCGTGCGGGCGCTGCGCGTGGCGGGCGACCTGCACTTTCTGCCATGGGGTAAGTTTGGCGTAGAGCGCGCGAAGCTGCTTTTCCACCTTATCCGTCAGCTTTCCGATGTCATCGGAGATGCTGACATTACCGGCCTCGCCCTCACGGGCAGCCGCCATATTTCGCAGATCGTCGATCCTGGTCTCAAGTTCGGCGATCGGCTTCTCGAAATCCAGAAACTGACGCATGGCCGATGCCGATAGCACAGTCACGGCCAAAGCCAAGCGTCCGGGCTCTTCAGATTACAGATTCTTTTCATCTGTGGCGGATGAGGGAATCGTGTCGCCGTTATCCTGCGGCTGTCCCAGCGGGTGGTGGGCCTGCACGATTTCCTTCAGCCTGTCGGCCTGAACATGGGTGTAAATCTGCGTTGTTGAGATGTCGGCGTGGCCGAGAAGCGTTTGCAGGGTGCGCAGATCGGCCCCGTGGGCGAGCATGTGGGTCGCGAAGGAATGGCGCAGGACATGGGGCGAGAGTCGGTCGGCGGAGATCCCTGCCCTGCGCCCGAGTTCTGCCAGGATTTTATCGAAACCCTGGCGGGTCAGTGGCTTTGAGGGGGAGCGGCCGGGAAAGAGCCAGGGGCCGGGATGGGCGGAGTCTTCGCGAAGAAGAGCCTGGACCGCGATGCGGGCTGGTTCGGACAGGGGCACGAGGCGTTCGCGGCCACCTTTTCCCCGGATCAGAAGCATACGGGTGTTTTCACGAAAGGACTCACGGCGGAGCGCGAGCATCTCCGAGACGCGGAGGCCGGTCGCGTAGAGCAGTTCGAGCGCGGCCCGCCCGAGAATCAGGCGTCGGCGCGGGACCGGCGCGGAGTCCGGCTCGGGTGTTCCGGCTTCGATCAGCGCGACGACTTCTGCCTCGGTCAGAAATTTTGGCAGTGAGCGTTGTGGCGACGGGGCATCGAGTTGTGCCGCAGGATTATCGGGGCGGCGGTCGTCGCGCAGAAGAAAGAGGTAATACTGACGGATGCAGGAGATTCGCCGGGCGATGGTGCGGCGGGCAGAGCCGGACGCACTCATCTCGCTGACCCAGGCGCGCAGGCCTTCGGGGCTGGCGGTATCGAGGTCTTCTCCCTGCCGGAGCAGGCTGGCGGCACAATCCGCGAGGTCTGTCGCGTAGGCTTCCAGGGTTGCCGGTGCAGCCGCGCGTTCGGCTGCGAGCATTTCCAGAAAGGGTTCGATAGAGGTCTGGCTCAGGAACCGGGCTCCCTGCGATGGCTGGCGCTCTGGCTCAGTGTGCGGGAGCTGGCTGCGGCGGAGCCGGAACAGCGGCGGAGGGAGCGGTCACCGGGGTCTGGACGACCGGAGGCGCTGAGGGCGCCGGGGCTGTCGGGAGCGGTGGCATGACGGGCAGTGATGGTGCCGGCGCGGCGGAGGCGAACAGGCTCTGCGGCAGATCCTTATGCACCATCTGCTGAGCGGGCGGGGTGGAGCTGGCGCCGAGCATGGCGACGCCTCCCAGAAGAATGACCGCAGCGACTGCTGCGGCGATGATGACGATTCGGCGCATTGAAGCCTCGATTCCCATGGGGCGGCGGTGCATACTGCAGTCCCGCGGCCTCGCCTTGACGTGTGTTCGCTCGCTCTATGTTACGATGTGATCCATGTCACGCCCATACCCTTCTGAAGAGCCGGAATATTCCCCGGCCACACCCGGAATCGCCGCTACGGACAGCGCGTCCGCGCGGCTGCCTGCGTCGGAGCCCGGTTTCTCGCAGACCGATCCGTTTCCGCTCAATCTGGATGCTGTGCGGGCCTGCACGGGCTTTGGCCCTCAGGCGGGGCGAAGCATCGTTCTGATCGGGCTGATGGGGGCCGGAAAATCAACGATCGGGCGGCGGCTGGCGCAGAGGCTCGGGCTCGGCTTTGTCGATGCGGATGCGGAGATTGAACGGGCGGCGGGCTGTTCGATCAGCGATGTGTTCCGCATGTATGGCGAGAATGCTTTTCGCGATGGCGAACGGCGCGTCATCAGGCGGCTGCTTGACGGTCCTTCCCGCGTTCTCGCGACAGGCGGGGGAGCCTTCATGAACGCGGAAACGCGGGGGCTGATCCGGGAACGGGCGATTTCCGTCTGGCTGCGATGTCCGCTGGATATTCTGGTGAGACGGGTTTCCGGTCGCGGTCATCGCCCTCTGCTTAATAATACCCGGCCACGGGACGTGCTGGAGCGCCTGATGGTTGACCGGCATCCTGTTTATGCCGAGGCCGATATCATCGTACAATGTGGAGATGACAACGTGGACAATTCCACCACCCGTGTGATTGAGGCGCTTGCGCTGAACCACCGGCCACGGCGGCTGCCGATTGCGCTCGACCGGACATCTTATGACGTGGTCATCGGTGCGGGTCTTCTGGAACGGGCCGGCGCGCTTCTTGCTCCTGTTGTTCCGCAGAAGCGGGCTGTTGTCGTGACAGACTCGACAGTGGCCGGCCTTTATCTGGAACGGCTGCAGGAATCGCTGAATGATTCCGGGTTTCTGGTTCACTCTGTTGTTGTGCCGCCGGGCGAGAAATCGAAATCCCTGGAAGAATTCAATCGTGTCACGGATGCGATTCTTGAGCAGGGCGTAGAGCGGCGCACGACCATTATTGCTCTCGGTGGCGGCATTGTCGGCGATCTGGCGGGCTTTGTCGCGGCGACTGTGCTGCGGGGGCTGCCTTTTGTGCAGATACCGACGACGCTGCTTTCGCAGGTCGACTCCTCCGTTGGCGGCAAGACGGGAATTAATACGCGCTGGGGCAAAAACCTCATTGGCGCCTTCCATCAGCCGGTGATGGTGCTTGCTGACATTTCGACGCTTGCGACGCTTCCTGTCCGCGAGATCAGGGCGGGGTACGCCGAGATTGTTAAGGCTGGCCTTCTTGGTGACGAGGCGCTTTTTGCGTGGTGCGAAATGCATGGCGCGGCGGTTCTTTCTCAGGAGCCGGAAGCTCTGGCTGAGGCTGTTGAGCAGGCCTGCGCCTTCAAGGCCGCGGTTGTGACGAAGGACGAGTTTGAGCAGAGTTCCGAGGGTGGACGGGCTCTGCTGAATCTGGGCCACACCTTCGGGCACGCGCTGGAAGCGGAGATGGGATATGACGGCCGCCTTCTGCATGGAGAAGGTGTTTCAATCGGTCTCCGGCTGGCGTTTCTGCTCTCCGTCCGCCTTGGTTACTGCCCGCAGGCTGATCTGGATCGCGTCACCGCACATCTGGAGGCCTGCGGCATGCCTGCGCGGATTTCCGATATCGGTGAAACCTTTTCCGCGGACGTTCTTCTCCGTCACATGACGCGCGACAAGAAAATGCGCGACGGAAAACTGACTTTTGTTCTCGTTCGCGGAATCGGCCAGGCTTTTACATGCCGGAATGTTCCGGAGGAGGCGGTTCGGGCTGTCCTTATGGAAGATGGATGTGCATCTGACGCGGTGCTGCCACCGAATAACTGAAGAGCATCATGACCTGTGTCATTTTGCCACAAAAGAAACGGCGGCAAACAGCGTTAATTCAGCGGTAAACCTTACTTTCTGCCTATGGTCGGATAGTAGCCTCACGCTGAGTTTTATCAGGCAGCGAAATGAAGTGTTGCATATAAATCACTGTTATGACCTCTAATACCCGAAAGCATGACAGGACGGGTTCCATTAACGGAACCCCTCGCTTTATAGGGCTTTTAGACATCTTGCAGGGGCTGAATTGCCGATGGTAGGTGTCGGCCCCGACAGATGAAGAATGAGGACGAAAAAATGCGTCTCCGCACGGCGTTACTCGCTACAACCCTGATGGCAGCGGCCCCGGTGGCCGCATCCGCCACCACAATCACCGGTCCGTATGTCGACATCGGCGGTGGCTATGATCTGACCCAGAGCCAGCATGCACATTTCGCCGGCGATGCCGGTGGAGAAGGCGGCGGTTCTTCGACATATCGCCACAAAGACGGCTTCACGGGCTTTGGCTCCTTCGGCTGGGGCTTCGGCAACGGTCTGCGTGCGGAAGTTGAGGGTGTTTATAACTACTCCCAGATCAACCATGCCCGTAACGGCGCCGCGAATTCGACCCGCGGCAGCGATCAGTCCTACGGCGGCCTGGTCAACGTTCTGTATGACATTGACCTGAAGCAGTTCGGGATCGACGCGCCTGTGACACCGTTTGTCGGTGTTGGTGCCGGTTATCTCTGGCAGCATTACAACCCGACAACATCGATGTACCAGAACGGTGGTTCGACCCGCCTTGGTGGCACGAACGGCGGATTTGCCTATCAGGGCATCGTCGGTGCCGCTTATGACATTCCGAATGTTCCTGGCCTTCAGGTCACGACGGAATATCGTATGATCGGTCAGCCTGGCTCGTTCGTCGATGGCTCCTACAGCGGCACGTCGATCAGCGCTCCGAGCGGTCATCGTTCCACGGGTAACGTGAACTTCGACCACCGCTTCAACCACCAGTTCATTCTGGGCCTGCGTTATGCGTTCGATACGGCTCCGCCGCCGCCGCCGCCAGCTCCGATTGCTCCGCCGCCGGTTGTGACTCCTGCCCGTACGTATCTGGTGTTCTTCGACTGGGATAAGTCGAACCTGACCGCACGTGCACGTCAGATCGTGGCTGAGGCAGCTCAGGCTTCCACGCACGTTCAGACGACCCGCATTGAAGTTAACGGCTACACCGATAACTCGTCGGCTCGTGGCGGCGCTTCCGGTGCGAAGTACAACATGGGTCTGTCCATCCGTCGCGCTGACAGCGTGAAGGCTGAACTGGTTCGTGATGGCGTTCCTGCCAGCGCGATCGACATCCATGGTTATGGTGAGCAGCATCCGCTGGTTCCGACGGGTCCGAACACCCGCGAGCCGCAGAACCGCCGCGTCGAGATCATCCTGCACTGATCCCGTTTTCGGTATCTTTCAGGATCATCAGAGAAAAGGGCGCCATTCCGGCGCCCTTTTTTCATTCTGGTCTTCTGATCCGGCCATAACTTCCAGGAAGAGCCAGCGTCTTCGCCATGTCAGATGCTTCTCACGTGTCCATGTCTGCTTCAGACAGCAACGCTGGCGGACGCTCCGCCTCGTTCAGACGGTTTCTTAAATTCGGTATTGTCGGCAGCGCCGGTTATCTCTGGGATACCGGAACGGTGTATGCATTGCTGCCTGTTCTCGGACTGGGCACAGCGACACTGGTTGCGTATTTTGTCGCCGCGACGCTCAACTGGGTGGCGAACCGGTTCTGGACCTTTGGTGATGCGGGCCGGCACGAGCATCCGGTTCTGCAATGGCTGAGATTTCTCACAGCAAACAGTCTCGGGTTTTTCCTGAATCGCGGCACTGTTTACGCACTTTTCTATTTTGAGCCATTCTGTCGCGACTATCCTTTTATAGCGCTTGCTGCTGGTTCTTTTGCCGGAATGTTCGCTAATTTTGCTCTGAGCAACCGTCTGGTCTTCCGTGAGCGGCCTCCTGTTTCAGCGCTCGATCTGGCGGAAATTGCGACGGGCGCAGTTGATCCCGAGCTTCCCGAAGCGGATGAAGCCGTGCCGGCCAGCCCGGATGCGAGGCTCCGCTGACACTTTCGGGACTGTTCCGACTGCGCTACAGTTCAGACATCAACATCGTCTTTTCTTTCTGGTCGCCTGAGATCCTTTCCGGGACCATGCAACCGCTATCAGGACCCCTCCCCGCGCCATGTCATCAACAAACGAAATCCGCGCTGCCTTCCTCGAATACTTTGCGTCTCATGGACACCAGATCGTGCCCTCTTCGTCGCTGGTGCCGCGGAACGATCCGACATTGCTGTTCACCAATGCCGGCATGGTTCAGTTCAAGAATGTTTTTACGGGGCAGGAAACGCGTCCGTATTCGCGGGCAACGACCGCGCAGAAAGTTGTGCGTGCCGGTGGCAAGCACAATGACCTCGACAATGTCGGCTACACGGCGCGCCATCATACGTTTTTTGAAATGATGGGGAATTTTTCTTTTGGTGATTATTTCAAGCCGCTTGCGATAGAGCTCGCCTGGAAGCTGGTGACGGGTGATTTCGGGCTGCCGAAAGACAGGCTGCTCGTCACGGTGTTTTCCGAGGATGAAGAAGCAGCCTCTCTGTGGAAGAGCATTGCCGGACTGACGGATGACCGCATCATTCGCATTCCGACGTCTGACAACTTCTGGCGGATGGGCGATGTCGGTCCCTGCGGTCCGTGCTCGGAGATTTTCTACGATCATGGGCCGGATGTTCCGGGTGGGCCGCCGGGCTCTCCGGATGAAGATGGCGACCGGTTTGTCGAGATCTGGAATCTCGTTTTCATGCAGTTTTTCGAGGATCCGCCGGGCGTGCGTTCGCCGCTGCCGCGTCCTTCGATCGATACCGGGCTGGGACTGGAGCGTTTTGCCGCGATCCTTCAGGGCAAGCGCGACAATTACGACACGGATACGTTCCGCGCTCTGATTATGGCGTCGGCTGAGGTGACGTCACAGGCTCCGGACGGTCCGTTCAAAGCAAGCCACCGGATTATTGCGGATCATCTGCGCTCCACGGCGTTTCTGATTGCCGATGGTGTGCTGCCGTCGAAGGACGGACGCGGGTATGTGCTGCGGCGCATCATGCGGCGGGCGATGCGTCATCTGCACATGATGGGGACGACGGAACCGGTGTTTTACAAGCTGCTGCCGGCTCTGATTCAGCAGATGGGCGCGGCTTATCCTGAGCTTGGTCAGGCGGCGCCTCTGATTCGCGAGACGATGCGTGGTGAAGAGGAGCGTTTCAAGGTGATGCTTGGACGCGGTCTCTCGCTGCTGGCGGAGGAGACGGAGCAACTCCCTGCCGGCGGGGCTCTTCCGGGAGATGTGGCGTTTAAACTGTATGACACATTCGGGTTTCCGCTCGACCTGACGCAGGATGCGCTGCGTGGCAGCGGCTACACGGTCGATGTTGACGGGTTTGATGCGTCGATGAAGGTTCAGCGCGATCGTGCGCGCGCGGCCTGGACGGGATCGGGCGATGCAGCCGTTGAGACGGTGTGGTTCGAGGCGCGGGACCGGTTCGGGGCGACGGAGTTTCTTGGTTACGGCACTGAGGACGTGGAGGCGGAAGTTCAGTTTATCGTTTCCGGCAATGCGAGTGTGACGGAGGCGGGTATCGGCACTGAGGTGGCGATTCTGCTGAATCAGACGCCGTTCTATGGCGAAAGCGGCGGCCAGGTTGGCGATACGGGTGAGATCACAGCGCCGGGCGTTCGGGTTGCTGTGTCGGACACGCAGAAGAAGCTGGGCGATCTGCTGGTTCACTATGGCACCGTGACGGAAGGCACGCTGAAGACCGGCATGGCGGTTCATGCGGTGGTCGATCATCGGCGGCGTTCGGCGATCAGGGCGCATCATTCCGCGACGCATCTGCTGCATGAGGCGCTTCGCCGCAGGCTGGGTGAGCATGTGATGCAGAAGGGCAGTCTGAACGCGCCGGACCGGCTGCGTTTTGACGTCAGTCAGCCGCGTCCGATCACGCGGGAGGAGCTTGATGAGATCGAGGCTGAGGTGAATGCGCGTATCCGGGCCAACACGCCGGTGATGACGCGGATCATGACGCCTGAAGATGCTTCGGCTGAGGGTGCGATGGCGCTGTTCGGTGAGAAATACGGCGACGAAGTGCGCGTGGTGTCGATGGGCGGCGCGGACGAGGCGACCGGGAAGCCGGGCTGGTCGGTTGAGCTTTGTGGCGGCACGCATGTTGGTCGCACGGGCGATATCGGGCTGTTCCGGATTTCCTCGGAAAGCGGTGTTTCGGCAGGTGTCCGGCGTATTGAGGCTGTGGCCGGTGAAGCGGCGGAGGCGGTTGCGATCGCTAACGAGCAGCGGCTGGTGCAGATGGCGGCGATGATGAAAGTCACGATTGCCGAGGCGCCGGAGCGGCTGGCGACGTTACTGGAAGAACGTCGGGCGATGGAAAAGCGGATTTCCGATCTGCAGCGCAAGCTGGCTATGGGCGGGGCGGACGAGACGTCGGTTGAGACCATTGCGGGCGTTCCGTTTGCGGGGCGGAATGTGGGGGATACGTCGCCACGTGAGCTGAAGGGACTTGCTGAGACGATTGGCAGGCAGATTGGCGTGGGTGTGGTTGCGCTGGTGTCGACGGCGGATGGCAAGGGCAGCGTGGTGGTTTCGGTGAATCCGGAACTGCCTGAGGCGTTTGATGCCGTGACTCTTGTGCGGGCGGCCAGTGCGGCTCTTGGCGGCAAGGGTGGCGGTGGCCGGCGTGACATGGCGCAGGCTGGCGGGCCGGATATCGCGGCGGCGGATGCGGCGCTTGAGGCTGTGCGGGCGGGGATTGTCGCGGCGCGGGGGTGAGACTGGCCGCGTTATCCGTGCTGGTATTTTCTCAGGGCTTTGCCCTGGAACCCGTCAAAGGTCTCAGACCTTTGGGAAGGCTCTGTTGTCGTTAGGTGTTGATCTGTGATTTTTCAAAGGGTTGTCAGAATCCGGGCTCTGCCCGAACCCGGCAGGGACCGTCACGCGAAGGCGTGCTGCGCACGACGGCCCCTGCACCCCGGTTAATTAATAATAAAATGGTTTCCAAAGGTCTGTGACCTTTGGTGGGTTCCAGGGCAAAGCCCTGGGAAGAAGCCAACACTTCATGACAACAGAGCCTCTGGAAACTGGCTTGTTTAAATAAAATGGGGCGTGAAGGGGTCTGCGATCCCTTCCGGGTTCTGGCAGAGCTGACGCTAACACAGCTTTTTAACAGGTTTCAGGGCAAAGCCCTGAGGCTCAGCCCGCGAGAAGAGTGCTGGCGAGGCAGTTATGCGTCTCGATCAGGCGGTGTTCGCTGGTGCTCAGCAATTCACCGTCACGCACGATCGTACGCCCGTTGACCATTGTAAGGGCGGCGCGGCCGGGTGTGCAGAACACGAGGGCGGCGACGGGGTCGGACCGGGCGCCGGTGTAATCGAGGCCACGCATGTCGAAGGCGACGAGATCGGCGGCCATGTTGGGGGCGAGGAAGCCGATATCATCGCGGCCCAGGGTGGCGGCTCCGCCACGGGTTGCGAGGGCAAGGATGTCACGGGCCGTCATGAAGCGGCGAGCCTGCTGATCGGGCTCGAAAGAGGTGCGGACGCGGGCCAGCAGCATGGCCTGGCGGGCTTCGGCGAGCATATGGCTGCTATCGTTTGAAGCGGAACCGTCGACGCCGAGGCCGACGCGGATGCCGGCGGTCTGCATGGTTGTGACCGGGGCGATGCCGGAGCCGAGGCGCATGTTCGAGCAGGGGCAGTGTGCGACGCCGGTGCAGGTTGCGCCGAAGCGGGCGATCCCGGCGGGATCGAGTTTGACGCAGTGGGCGTGCCAGACATCGGGGCCGACCCAGCCGAGGTCTTCGGCGTATTCCGCCGGAGTGCGGCCAAAGACTTCACGGCTGTAATCGACGTCGCTGTCGTTTTCGGCGAGATGCGTGTGCAGGGTTGTCCCGGTGGCGCGGGCGAGTTTTGCGGCTTCCTTCATCAGATCCGTGCTGACGGAGAACGGGGAACACGGGGCGACGACGACGCGGCGCATGGCATAGCGGGATGGGTCGTGCCAGCGTTCGATTTTCTGCTGAGTGTCGCGGAGGATGGTTGCTTCGTCCTCGACGAGGCTGTCGGGAGGCAGGCCGCCTTTGCTTTCGCCAACGCTCATGGAGCCACGGGCAGCGTGGAAACGCATGCCCATTGTGGTCGCGGCCTCGATCTGGTCGTCGAGGGTGGCGCCGTTGGGGAAGAGGTAGAGATGGTCGCTTGTGGTGGTGCAGCCGGACAGGAGGAGTTCGGCCATGGCTGTCCGGGTGGACACCTGGATCATCTCGGGGGTCAGGCGCGCCCAGATCGGGTAGAGCGCTTTCAGCCAGCCGAACAGTGAGGCATCCTGGGCTGCCGGGATTACCCGTGTCAGCGTCTGGAACATGTGGTGATGGGTGTTGACTAGGCCGGGCAGGAGCACATGACCCGCGAGGTCGATGCTCTCGTCGAACGCCCCCGGATCGTCGTGGCTTTCACCGAGAGCGTCAATGCGGTTGCCGGTGACACGGACCCATCCGCCGGCAATCTCGCGCCGTGCATCGTCCATGGTGACGATGTGAGCGTTTCTGAGCAGCACGGTCACCGGCATCGTTCGTCCTTCAGGTTTCAGGCGCGACAGTCTGGCGTGACAGGATGGAAGCCGCCATCCTGTCGGCAGGGTCAGAAAGCCGCCGGATTAACGCAATGGCGCGAGAGGTTTCGCGGCAACGGACTGTGTGCTCTTTGCGAAGGATGACGCTGCCGGAGCGACCTGTGGGAACACGGGAGAAAGCAGCGACTGGGTGAAATACAGCACACCGTTTGACTGCGGGATGCCTGTGACCCACAGCCTGTTTACCGCGCCCGCGCCGTTGCTGAGAATCAGCTGTCCCGAGGCCGGGTCCGGTGAGACCGTGAGGATCGCGCCTGACAGGGTATGCAGGCCGATCGCATGGGTTGGCTGTCTGGCGATCGCTTTTCTGAGCGCATCGACGGACCATCTTCCGGGGACGATTGTGTAACCCAGCAGCGACTTCAGGGCGGGGGCGTTCGCTGGCTGCAGGATGCCGCCGGAGAACTGAGCTTCATAGCGCTGGAGCGGGCCGTTTGCGATGGCGAAGACCGTATAGGGCCCACCCTGCTCAAGGATATTGAACAGGCCGACTGACTGGAGCGCGCGCGTGTAGTTCGCGAGTTCAATCGCCGATCTCAGCGACTCAGCAATCGGCCGGTCACAGTAAACCGGCGTTTCCGGGTCCGGGTAGGCGATGGCGCTGTCAGGCCCTTCTTTTGCGTCACGGGGCACGTAATTTCGTGTACCGGACACGGTTGGCGCCATGAACGAACAGACACTTCCATCCTGTGCGTGGGCATCCTGTCGTGCCCCGCTCTGGCAGCCTCCGAGCGACAGAGCCACCAGTGCTGAGGCCCCAGCCATACCGTATCGCCCTGCCAAACCTGGCCGCATTCCAGTCTCCAATCCCGAGTTTCAGCGTCCGCGCCGGACATGATGACGGACCGCGCCGACAAGTCTATGCCGCCCGGGTTTCACATCCGTAAATCCACAACCGGCTCGCGCCGCTTATCGGCTCCCGCGCGCTGTCACAACCCCCGGTGTTCGGAGAACCGTTACCGGATAAGCGGATATCAGCAGCCGTCGCCACGCATCGTCCATCCGGTGACGGCGCCCCCGGCGAGTTCGAAGGTGGTCTGGCAGACGGTGTTGTAATAGCTCGACGGGAAGCCGCCGCCCATCATTCCCATGCCCATTCCGCCGCCGCCCCAGCCGCCACCCCAGCCACCGCCATAACCTCCCCAGCCGCCGCCCCAGCCCGGGCCGCCGCCCCAGCCGCCCCAGCCCCAGCCCATGCCGCCGGAGCTGTAGCTTGTCTGGTTATCGATATAGGCGAGGAAGATATGCCCGTTGGTCTGGAATGTCCGGGTGGGCACGCCATACGCACGGATGACGTCGACCTCTGTCTTGCCCACGAGAGCATCGAGCTGTTTGCGCTGAGCATCTGTCGGACCTGTGCAGCCGGCGACGACGAAAACGGCCAGCAAGGGCCAGATACGCTTTATGACCATGACGACGCCCCTATCTTCTGCGACGAACCTGAGAGACCGGCGCCGGGCCGTTCCGGAGCTTGCAGGCTTTGCTCAAGGTTACGCGAATTTATCCAAGCCACAAGACGTCCCTCAGGCGAGGCGCGCCGGTTGCCAGCATTACGAGACGGTCGAAACCGAGGGCTATGCCTGAAGTCGGTGGCATAACCGGTAACGCGCCAAGAAAAGCTTCGTCTATCACCCATGATTTTCTCTCCGGATAAAGTTCCGCCCGGCGTTGCCGGTCTGCTTCGAACCGCTGACGCTGTTCCCTGCTGTCGGTCAGTTCCTCGAAGGCGTTCGCAAGTTCAACACCGCCGACATACAGTTCGAATCGCAATGCGGTGCGCGGATCGGCCGGGCATGTCCGGGCCAGAGCGGCCTGGCTGGCGGGCCAGTGGGTGAGGAATGTGGGACGCTCACGTCCGATCGCGGGTTCGATGCGTTCGAGCAGGAGGCGGAAAAACAGGTCTTCCCAGGTTTCCCGCTCCCGCAGGGTGCAGCCGGCCTGTGTGGCGAGGGCGCTGGCGTTGTCGGCTGTGGCGAGAACATCGGCGCCGGCATAGCGGTGGAAAGCGTCCGCGACGGTCAGCCGTTCGAAGGGCGTGTCGATGGGAATGAGCTGACCGTCACGGTGGATCCGGGGGGGCAGCAGGCGCTTCACGAAGGTTTCGGTCTCGTCCATGAGCGAGGCCAGGCTGGCGCCGGGACGATACCATTCCAGCATGGTGAATTCGGGCGCGTGCAGGGCGCTGCCCTCGCCGTTACGCCAGACGCGGGCGAGCTGGAAGATGGGCAGGCCGGTGGCGGCGACGATCCGCTTCATGGCGAATTCGGGGCTTGTGTGCAGGAAGAGAGGTTCGCGGTCGCCCTCCGGTGAGGTGCGTTCCGTTTCGAAGACGTGGAGGTGCACTTCCTCTCCGGGAGCTGGCACGGCGTATGGCGTTTCGACTTCCAGGTATCCGCGCGCGTCGAAGAAGGCGCGGGTCGCGCGGTTCATCAGGGCGCGGCGACGCAGGAGTGGCAGCCGTTCGGCGATATGTGTCGGATCCGTCTCTGTTCGCGGATTGCCTGCTGTGTGTTGCTCCGCTCCGTTCATATGGCCCCCTGCCCTTCGGGTTTTATCCGCGTCGTCTGTCATTCGGTGTCGCTTCGCCGATATCGCTTTGCGCAGCGGATCGGAAATGCTGTTTGCTCCGGACCCGGTCACGACACTAAAAGCGCCGCATGACCTCTCCTGTTTCATCTGCTCACTCTGCTGACCAGGTTCCGGCAACGACATCCGCCGGCGCTTCCGGCAAGGGTGGGAGCACGCTTCGTTCGCCGCGGCAACTGGCTGATGCCGGACTTATTCCTGAAACGATGCTCCGGGATGTCGGGAAAGTTGCGGCGCGTTACGCGACGGCGATCCCGCCTGCGTTTCTGTCTCTGATTGAGACGCCGGACGATCCGGTCGGGTTACAGGTTATTCCGCATCCGGATGAGCTGATCCTGGCGCCTTCTGAGCGGGACGATCCGATTGGCGACGATGCGTTGTCTCCGGTGCCGGGGATTGTCCACCGTTATGCGGACCGGGCGCTGCTCAAGCCTTTGCTGATCTGTCCGCTTTATTGCCGGTTCTGCTTTCGTCGTGAGCATGTCGGGCCGGACGGGGGGCTGCTTGATGATATGGCTCTGGGAAAGGCGCTCGACTGGCTGCGGGCTCATGAGCAGATCAGGGAAGTCATTCTGACGGGTGGTGACCCTCTGATGCTGTCGGCACGCAGGCTGGAGCATATTGTGCGTGCGCTGAGTGAGATGTCGCATGTCACGACGATCCGTATTCATTCGCGGGTGCCGCTGGCTGATCCCGGGCGGATTACGGACGCACTGATTGCGGCGATGGAGACGGATCGGGCGATGTGGCTGGTGCTGCATGCCAATCATGAGCGGGAGTTCTCGCCGGAAGGACGAGTGGCGGTTCGGCGGATGCAGAAGCGCGGCATACCGGTTCTGGGGCAGTCTGTGCTGTTGCGCGGGGTCAATGACAGTGTGTCCGCGCTGGAGGGGCTGTTCCGGGCGATGGTGGAGAACCGGGTGAAGCCTTATTATCTTCATCAGCTTGATCCGGCACCGGGGACGGCGCGGTTTCATGTTCCGGTCGAGGAGGGTCGTGCATTGTTGCGGGGGCTGCGGGGACGTGTGACCGGGCTGGCCTGGCCGACTTATGTGCTGGATATTCCGGGCGGTTACGGGAAGGTGCCTCTCGGGCCTGATTATCTGGACCCCGGGGGTGACAGCGTGACTGATCCGCAGGGGCAGTTGCACAGGGTTTCGGATCTTTAAAAGGCTGGTTCTGTTGTGATGTGGGAGCGTCTTCTCAGCGCCTTGTCCGTGATGGTGACCAGAGTCTCTCAGGCGGAGCGGAGCGGGCCGGATCTGATCCGTCAAAATGACGCGATACAAAAAGGCCGGCCCCGTTTTCAGGGCCGGCCTTTTTGTAGTTCAGGCGTATTGCGTCACATCTGTGTGGCGCTGCCACCTGTCTGAGCAGGTGTCTGGCCGGCGGGGGCTGTACCGTTCTGCGGCGAGCCCGTCAGCGTGCCTGGCTGTGTCGAATGTTCGACATCGTAGGCCGTTGCTTTTTCGGCTGTTGTTCCTTTTGCGCCGGGATGCTCCTTGTCATAGAGATCGGCCTTTACCTTAGCTTCCTTGCGGTATTTGTGACGCACATACATGCCGGTTACGCAGCCACCGAGCGCGCCCAGTACGCCGTGATGCGCGACATGGCCGCCTACGGCACCGGCGGCGCCGTATTTAATGCAGCCGCCGGGCTCCGCCCGGGCCACCGTTACTGAGCCTGCGGTCAGCATCACGGCCATAGTGGCGCAGAGCAATCTTTTCATTGGTATATCCTGTTTGTCGTGGTCCATCGGGACCGTCCACGGACATCCTGCCTCTAAAACATGGCAAAAACCAGCGTCGCCCCATATCCTGACGATCGTAATGGCCTTCGGGGCAGGGTCCGGGCTTGACGCTCGCGGTGATGTGCAGTCATGACCCTCTCCGGATTGACGACTGACGAACATTCTTCTGCCGGAGACCGTGCTTATGTCCCCTACCCGTCGCGCTCTTCTCGCCGCAGCGCTTCCTGCCGTGCTCGCGCCTGCCCTGATCCGCCGGGCGATGGCAGCGGACGACCCGCGCATGGCACCGCGCGTTCTTGGCAAAGCCACGGCGAAGGTGACGGTTGAGGAATGGTTTTCGCTCACCTGCCCGCACTGCGCCCAGTTTGCGATCAACGTTCTGCCGGAAATCAAAACAAAGCTGATCGACACGGGCCGCATCCGGTATGTGTTCTGCGATTATCCTCTGGATCGCATTTCGCTCATGGCGGCGCAGATTGCGCGCTCGCTGCCGGTTGAACGGTATGAGCCTTTTGTCATGGCGCTGCTTGCCAACCAGGATCACTGGGCCTTCGTGCAGGACGGATCGCAGGAAGAGCAGCTTCGGAAGATGGCGGCGCTTGCAGGTCTGTCGGCTGACTCTTTTGATCGGGCTGTGAACGATACGCAGCTTCAGAACGAGATTCTGAGCGAACAGGGCAAGGCCGAAACGCAGTATAAGATTACCGGCACGCCGAGCTTCCGCTTTAACAATGACGTTTATCGCGACGGCGAGCTCTCTTATGATGCTTTTGAAAAGAAAGTCGCCGCTGCCGGCGGCTGATCTTTATTCAGATCATGCTCATATTACTGGCTCGTCCCTTGCGGCCTCCGCACACGATCCGCGCTGACAGGGTGTTTTTCCGTGCGGGGGCGGTGCGCCTGCGGCGGGACGCTTCGGGCGCAGCATGAGCGCGCGTTTCATTCAGCTCCGGATCGCAGGCTTCAAGAGTTTCGCGGACCCTGTGACCGTTGATATTCTGCCGGGTCTGACGGGCATTGTCGGGCCGAATGGCTGTGGCAAATCGAATGTTGTCGAGGGGCTGCGCTGGGCGATGGGCGAGACATCCGCCCGATCGCTGCGTGGCGGCGAGATGGACGATCTGATTTTTGCCGGCACGGCCAGCCGGCCCGCGCGCAATCTCGCGGAAGTCACGCTGACGCTGGAGAATGCAAAGGGGCTTGGGCCGGGAGCGTTTGCCGAACAGGATGATCTTCAGGTCACGCGGCGGGCGGAACGGGGCGAAGGCAGTGATTATCGTCTGAACGGGCGACCGATCCGGGCGCGCGATGTGCAGACTTTGTTTGCAGATCTGGCATCGGGAGCCCAGTCTTCGGCCATGGTCAGTCAGGGCCGGGTGGCGATGCTGGTCGGGGCGCGACCGGAAGAGCGGCGGACCATCCTGGAGGAAGCGGCTGGCATCACCGGTCTTCATGCGCGGCGGCATGAGGCGGAGCTGAAGCTGCGGGCGACCGAGACGAATCTGACGCGGGCGGAAGATTTACGGACGCAGATTGAGTCCCGGCTGGCGGGGCTGACCAGTCAGTCCACGCAGGCCTCGAAATATCGCGAGTTATCGGCTGGTCTGCGCGAGGCGGAGACGTCTCTGCTCGCGCTTCTGCATGCGCGGGCACGGCACCAGGTGGAGCGGGCACAACAGGCGACGATTGCGGCCCGGAAGGCTCTGATCGCGGCTGAGGAAGCGGCGGAAACGGCAGTTCTGGCTGATTATGAGGCGGATAAGGCTCTGCCACCGCTGCGGGAGGCGGCGGAGACCGCCCGCACCGTGCTTGAGCGTCGCCGTGTTGCCGCTGAAGGAGTGGCGCGGGAGGAACAGCGGGCGGCTGAGGCGGCTGAGGCGGCGGCGGGGCGGCTTCAGCAGTGTGAAGCGGACCGGGATGCTGCGGCGTCTCGCCTTCAGGACGCCAGCGAAACGCTGGCGCGGCTCCGGGCCGATGCGAAGGATATTGCTGAGAAACAGGCGGCTTTGCCAGAGCTTCAGGCGGAGGCAGAAGCGGCGGTGCTTGCCGCTCAGGCCGCGGTGAACGAGGCAACGCAGCAGCTTGAGCAGCGCACGGCGGAAGCGACGGCGGCGAAGACGCGGGCGGAGCAGGCGCAGGCGGCTCTGGAGGCAGCGACGGGTCGGCACGATCGGCTTGTACAGGCCCGGACGGCGCTGGAGGCCGAGATGGCCGCTTTGCGGGCTGATCTGCCTGATGAAGAGACGCTGACCGCCGCTGAACGGGCTGTGCGTGAGGCGTCGGAGAGGCTTGCCGGGTGTCGCGAGGCGGAGGATGTGGCGGTGCTGCGCCGGACAGAGTCGCAACTTGCGTTGTCGATTGCCCGCAATACAGCGCAGGCCGCACGGACACGGCACGAGGAGTGTCAGGCAGCTCTCACCGCAGTCAGGACGCGTCTGGCTGCTCTGACCCGTGATTGCGAGGCGCTGTCCCGACGCCGGGATGAGGCCAGAAAAGAGCTGGTTCCGGAGGAGAGGCTTGCGGCGCTGGTGACGGCGCTGGAAGAGGCCGGGGCTGAGCATGGCAGGGCGGTCCCGGCGTTTGAGGCGGCTGAGTCCGAACGGGCGGCGGCGGCGGCGGCGCTGATTGAGGCGCGGGCACGGACGCAGGAGGACAGCACGGCTCGCGCCACGGCGGCGGAAGGGGTTCGCAAGGCGCGGGATGCGCTGGGACGGGCCGAGAGGGAAGCGGCGACGCTGAGCCGGGAGCTTGAGGAAGCGGGACGCCATGCGGTGGCGGACAGTGTTCTCGAAAACGCTCAGGCGGCGCGGGCGGTTGAGGAACAGCGTCTTGCTGCGGCGGAAGTGGCGCTGACTCGCGCAGAAGACTCACTGACGGAAAGCACGACGCTTGTCCGGGAGAAGGACGGCGCACTCGGGTCGTTGCGGGCTGAACTGACGAGGCTGCGCGCGCAGATAGATGGACTGGCGCAGGCGCTTGGCGATGAGCAGGAGAGTGACGGCAGTCCGTCGGTCTCGCCGGTCTCTGATCAGCTGCGTGTGCCGGACGGCCTGGAGATAGCGCTGGCGGCGGCGCTGGCGGATGGGCTGGACGCACCGGAAGCGGCCTCGGCTCCGGATGCGCCGCGCTCGTGGGTTGTGCTTCCGCCGGTCGCTGAGCCGGGGCTGCCAGCCGGGGCGACGGCGCTCAGCACGCTTGTCGAAGCGCCTGGGGTTCTGAGGCGGGCGCTGTCACAGGCAGGGCTTGTGGGGTCGGACGCTGCGGGAAGCGAACTGGTTTCAGTGTTGCAGCCGGGTCAGTGTCTGGTCACGCGCGATGGCGCCCTGTGGCGCTGGGACGGGTATCGCGTTGAGGCCGGGCAGCCGAATGCGGCGGCGCAGCGTCTGGCGCAGCGACGGACGTTACGGGAAAGCCAGGCGCGGCTTGACATGCTCGCGAAGGAATTGCCGGCGGCGGAGCGTGGGGCTGCTGACGCCGCGCAGGCTCTGACCGCAGCCACTGAGGCGGTGCGCGGGACGCGGGCGGAGCGAAGCGGGATTGAAGCGGCGCTGGGCAAGGCACGCACGATGGAGGCCGAGACATCGCGGCGGCATGCGGCGGCGCGGGCGCGGATGGATGGTGTGCGGCCTCAGCATGAGCGGGCGGAGCAGGCGCTCGGCGCTGCGAAACAGTCGCTTGCCGAGGCTGTGACGGTGGAGGAGGCCCTGCCGGATGCGGCGGCGCTTCGGGCGGCGCATGAGGCGGCGAAGATCCGCGAGCAGCGGGCGGGTCAGGCTGAGACCGCCACGCGCGAGGCGCGGCGGAAAGCGGAGCAGCAGCTTGAGCGGGCGCGGCGCGAGAAGCAGGAGGCGGAGACCCGGCACGGCAATGTTGAGACGAGGCTGGGCACGCTTCTTCCCGATCTCGCCCGGCTGACCGGGGAACGTGAAGCGGGTGAGCAGGCCGTGCGGGTGGCTGAAACCGCGTTACGGGAGGCATCGGATCCTGCGGCGGCGGGACAGGCGCTGACGGACGCGGAAAAGGAAGCCGCGGCGGCTGAGACGGGGGCTAAATCGGCGCGTGTCGCGCTTGAGGGTGCGGAGCGGGAGGCCACGCGGCTGGATACGGCTTTGCGGGCGATGCAGGAGAAGTCGCTGGAGCGGAAAACGCGGTTGTCGGCGCTCGCTCCGCGTCAGGCGACGTTGCAGGACGACGTCGCGGAGGCGGAATCGGCTCTTGAAATCGCCAGGACGGCGGCGTCATCCGTTGACAGGGACGCGGCGGAGGTCGGGCTGGATGCGTTACGGGAGCGGCTTGCCGGGCTGAGGGCTGACGAGCAGGCCGCGCGGGAGCGACGGGCGGCTCTGCTGGCGGAGACAGGGACTCTGGTGGCGCGGGACGCTTCGCTGCGTGCGTCGGCAGAGGAGTGGTCCGGGCGGGAAAACGTTGCCAGAGGGCAGCTTGAAGAGGCCGCGCAACGGCTGGCTGCCGTGGCGGCGGAGCATGAGACGGTCTCGGCTTTACCTGCCGAGGCGCAACGGCTGCGCGAGACCAGTGCCACGGCCCTTGAAGAGGCGGAAGCGGCGTTTCTTGCCTGCGATTCTGCCCGGGAGACGGCGGAAACGCGGCAGAAGGAGGCGCAGGAAGCGCGACGGCAGACGGGGAGTGATCTGGCGACGGCGCGTGAAACCTTGCTGCGGAGCGAGGGGAAGAGCGAGCAGGCCAGGGCCATTCTGGATCAGCTTCTGGCTGAGACGCCGGAGCCGCCGCTGGTGCCGGTCGGTGATCTCACGGAAGCTGCCGAGACGGGTCTGCGGCGGAAGATCGGGCGGCTGGCGCGGGAGCGGGATGAACTCGGTCCGGTTAACCTCCGGGCCGACATCGAGGCGCAGGAAGCGGAGCAGCAGATCGAGACGATCCGCCGGGAGCATGGGGAGCTTGAGACGGCGATTGCACGCCTTCGGGGGTCCATCGGGGCGCTCAACAAGGAGGGCCGGGAGCGGCTGATGGCGGTCTTCACACAGGTCGATCATCACTTCCAGTCGCTTTTTTCGCGCATGTTTGGTGGTGGAAAAGCTCATCTGGGGCTTGTCGGCAGTGATGATCCGTTGCAGGCTGGTCTTGAGATCTACGCACAACCGCCAGGCAAGAAGCTGGCGACATTGTCGCTTTTGTCCGGCGGCGAGCAGGCTCTTACGGCTCTTTCGTTGATTTTTGCGGTTTTCCGCTGTAATCCCGCGCCGATCTGCGTCCTTGACGAGGTCGACGCTCCCCTCGATGACGCCAATGTCGGTCGTTTCTGTTCCCTTCTCGGGGACATGGCCGGAGAAGCAGGAACACGTTTTCTCGTTGTGACCCATCATCAGCTTACAATGGCGCATATGGACCGTCTTTTTGGCGTGACCATGCAGGAACGGGGCGTGAGCCGCGTTCTCTCTGTCGACCTCGAGCGGGCCTCTGCGATGGCCGGCGAACGGAAGAAGGAGGAGGCTCATGCCTGAGTCAGCATCTGCCACCCGCCCTGAAACTGGTCCGGCTGACACCGGGCGGCAATCGGGAGACGCTATTCTGACCCGGAAATGCCGGCGAAACGCATTCATTGGCGTTGCGATCATGACGCTGACCGGCGGTATTTTCGTGTGGCGTCAGGCGCAGTCCGATGCGTTGCTGACACGGATCCATCACGGGCTTGTTGTCTGTGCGACGGGTGCCGCCGCTGCGGCGGCTCAGCCGCTTTCGCTGACGGCAGCGGCTCAGGCGGCGACCGGGACGGCCAGCGTCACGCCTCCGGCGAACGGCCCGGATCCTGTCGTCGCCAGTGCACCGTCGATGGTGCAGCTCGATGTCATGCAGGACCCGGATGGTCAGCTTCTGGTGAGGGAAGGGTCTCGTCCGCTCAGCGATGCCCTGATGGCATCGCGCCACAATCGTGAGCTTGTCATGCTCTCGCTGCACGACACGGCGGCGAAGAATGTTGTGAAGGTGATCCGGGCGACGGGGATGCGGCATCGCGTCATTCTGTCTGCGGCGAATGACGCGGGCACGCGGGATGCGCTGAAAGCGGACCGTTCAATTATTGTCGCCATTCCTGTCAGTTCGACACGTGATGAATATGCGGCGAAGCGACTCGCGGGCAGCCATCCTTTCGCGGCCTGGGTGCCGTCTGACGCGTCCCCTGCCCTTTTCGCACAGGCTCATCACGACGCGAGCGCCGTGATTGCCAATAGTCCGCGCCTTCTTTCCGATCCGGCCCGTTTGCAGACATTCCTGAACCAGCCGGTGGACATTGTTGTGACGGACAATCCGTCACGCTTTGTGAAGCTTCTTGACGGCGGCTGAGACTGGCGGGGTTCTGTCCTTGGAACCAGGCAGAGGCTCGCCTTTGCAAACCGTTTATTGTCAGCAAGCCGGGGTGCCAGGTCGGGTCCGAAGGCTCTGTGTCATCAGGTGCTGGCACCTTCTCAGGGCTTTGCCCTGGAACCCACCAAAGGTCACAAACCTTTGGAAACCATTTTATTATGAATCAATCGGGGTGCAGGGGCCTGCGGTCCCTGCCGGGTCCGGGCAGAGCCCGGGCTTCTTCCAGCCCTTTGAAAAATCAAAGATCAACACGTAATGCTAACAGGCTGGAAACCGGTTTATTTGTCAGCCGGGCAGACGGTCGGCCATTTTACCGCCAAGGCTTATCGCCATTGCGACGTTGCGGGCGGTTCTTCGCACGCTTTCACGGGATTCGGTCAGAGCCTCCGACAGGGTGCAGGGCCGCTGGACAGTGCCGAAGACGGCATCGATTCCGGCTGCGTGGACTTTATCGACGCCGGCGCCCAGTGAACCGGCGATGGCGATGACCGGTTTCCCCAAACGTCTGGCGACACGGGCGACACCCACGGGTGTTTTTCCGCGAACGGTCTGACCGTCGATCCGTCCTTCCCCGGTGATGACAAGATCCGCATCGGTGAGAACGGATTCGAGGGCGAGGGCCTCCATGACGATGTCCACGCCCGGGCGGAGTTTTGCATCCGTAAACGCCAGGAGTGCGGCGCCCAGGCCGCCTGCGGCTCCGGCTCCGGGTATCGTTGCGATATCGCGTCCGAGATCGGCTGTGATCTGCGCGGCGTATCGTGACAGAGCCAGATCGAGTGTCCGCACGTGTTCCGGGGTAGCGCCTTTCTGCGGACCGAAAACGGAGGATGCACCTTCTGGGCCGAGAAGCGGATTATCCACGTCGCAGGCGACTTCCAGTGTGATTCCGGCAAGGCGCGAATCGAGACCGGCCATCTCGATTGCTGCGATCCGGGCCAGGGCAGCGCCGCCGGGTTTGAGTTCGAGACCATCCCCGTCTTTCAGCGAGATGCCGAGAGCCTGAGCGAATCCGGCGCCGCCGTCATTGGTGGCGCTGCCACCAAGGCCGATGATGATGTGGTTGCAGCCTTCATCCATCGCGGCCAGGAGCAGTTCACCGACGCCGCGTGTGGTGGCGCCGAGAGGATCACGCTGCTCTTCCGGGACCAGTTCGAGGCCGGAGGACGCAGCCATTTCGATGATGGCCGTCTTTCCGTCTCCGGTGATGCCGAAGAATGCCTCGACGGGTGTGCTCAGAGGACCGGTGACGATATGACGCACCAGGCGTCCGCCGGTTCCGGACACGATGGCTTCGGATGTGCCTTCGCCACCGTCGGCTGCTGGCAGTTTTACGAAGTCCGCATCCGGGAAGATATCACGGAATCCGGCTTCGATCTCGCCTGCGACCTCCAGGGCGGAGAGGCTTTCCTTGAACGAGTCACAGACGATCGCGACTTTCATGGGTTTTCTCCGGTTTGACCGTGCTCATCGCCGGTCGGCTGACGGGTCATGTCGGGACTTCTGCTCTGGGGCTGCAGAGAACGATGCTCGTTCCGCCGAGCATGACAACGGCCAGGAGGATCAGGGCGTAATCGGTGCTACCTGTCGCCTGACGGATCCAGCCGACGATCCAGGGGCTGGCGAAACCGGCGATCTGTCCCATCGAGTTGATCAGCGCGAGCCCGCCTGCCGCCGCTTCGGCGCCGAGGAATGAGGAGGCCAGCGGCCAGAACATGGCCAGTCCGGTGAGGGCGCCGGATGCGCCGAGTGAGAGTCCGAACAGGGCGAGAGAGGGCTGCGCGCCGACAAGGCCGGTCAGGCTGCTTATGAACAGGCCTGTGGCTGCGAGCAGCATTGGTCCGCCGAGATGCAAGCGGCGCTCTCTGCTGCGATCGGCTGAGCGTCCGACTGCCAGCATGACGATGATTGCGATGAGATAGGGGATGGCGCTCAGCCAGCCGATGGCGAGCATACCGGAACCGAAGCTGGCCTGGATGATGGTCGGGAGCCAGAAATTGATCGCGTAGACGCCGCTCTGCACGCAGAAATAGACGAGTCCCATCGCCCATATCCATGGGCTGCGCAGGGCCTGGGACAGCGTGCCGGCTCCGGTGGTGGTCGGGGTTTTCCGGTCAGCGGCAAGCGCCACCTGCATTGCGTCGCGTTCCGGTTTTTCCAGCCAGGCGGCGCTGGCGACATCCTCACTGAGCAGGAATATGACGGCGCAACCGAGGAGGACTGTTGGAACTCCCTGAAGCAGAAAGAGCCACTGCCAGGCGGCGAGGCCGCTGACCGTATGCCCTCCGGCATTTGAGAAAGACGACAATATCCATCCGGAAAGCGGGCCGCCGATGACGCCGGAGAGCGGGATGGCCGCCATGAAAAGGGCCATGACGCGCCCGCGGTGCTGCGAGGGGAACCAGCGGGTCAGGTAGAGCACGAGGCCAGGAAAGAAGCCGGCTTCGGCGGCGCCGGTGAGAAAGCGTATAGCGTAGAATGAGGTGGCGCCATGCACGAAGGCGAGACTGGCTGACAGTGCGCCCCAGATCACCATGATGAGCGCGATCCAGCGACGGGCGCCGAATTTTTCGAGCATCAGGTTGCTGGGGACGCCGCAGGCGACATAGCCGAGGAAGAAGATTCCGGCTGCGAATCCGTATTGCCGGTCATCGAGACCCAGTGCGTCGAGCATCTGGAGTTTCGCGAAGCCGACATTCACCCGGTCGAGATAATTGAAGAGGTAGCAGACGAAGATGAAAGGCACGATGCGGAAGGCGGCCCGTCGGAAAAGTTCGTCGGGGCTGGTATCCGGGCCATCATCCCGAACGACGGCAGCCATAGCGCTGTCGGTTTCTGACATGGTTGTTGTCCAGCTCTTATTTTATGCTGAACTCTCTCATCCCGGCGACGGGACGGCAACCATGTAAATGATTACTATGCGTTATGTGAATGAGCGGGGGAACGCGCTGAATTTTGCGAAGTTCTGGCGCCTGTCACGGACGGTCAGGCGTAATTCGCGATGGGACCGGCGCTCATCCGGGAGAAGGTGGTCCGGTTGAGCGCCGATATCATCAGAGGTCTCAGCCCGGCAGCATCGTGCCGGTTTCGACGAAGCGCTCGTGCCAGGAGAGGGCTTCCTTCAGCAGATGCGGCGTGTGCCTGCCCCAGGAATCCCGCTTTGCACGAGTGAGATAGTCTTCAAGCATTGGCTTGTAAGTCGCATGAGCGCAGTTTTTGATGACCTGTTCGGCGCGCTGCACCGGTCCGAGACCGCGCATATCGGCGAGACCGCATTCGGTGACGATGATCTGACTGTCCTGCATGATGTGATCGACATGCGCGGCCATCGGGACGATGGCTGAGATCTTTCCATCTTTTGCTGTCGAGGTGGACAGGAAGATCGACAGGTAGGAGTTGCGGGCGAAGTCACCGGAGCCACCGATTCCGTTCATCATTTTCGTGCCCATAACGCGGGTCGAGTTCACGTTGCCGTAGATGTCGGCTTCAAGCATGCCGTTCATGGCGATACAGCCAAGGCGGCGGATGACTTCGGCGTTGTTGCTGATGTCCTGCTGGCGGAGGATGATCTTCTCACGGAAGAACGACATGCGCCGGTTGATTTCCTCGACGGCATCCGGGCTGAGGGAGAACGAGGTCGCGGAAGCGATTTTCATGCGTCCGGAATCGAGCATTTTCAGCATGCCGTCCTGGATGACTTCCGAATAACCCATGAGGTTTTCGAACGGGCCTTCGTTCAGGCCTTCGAGCACGGCGTTGGCGACGTTGCCGACGCCGGACTGGAGCGGCAGGAGATTAGGCGGCAGGCGGCCCTTTTTCACTTCGTGTTCGAGGAACTCGAGCAGGTGGCCGGCGATGGCTTTCGCGTGGGCGTCGGGAGCTGCGAAGGGGGCGTTGCGATCCGGGTCATCGGTGCGGATGATGGCGGCGATCTTGCCGGGATCGACACGCAGGAAGGTCTCGCCGATACGCTCGTCTGCCGTGCGGAGGGGGATGATGTCCCGTCCGGGCGTTCCGCTGACATTGCCGCGCCAGACGTCGTGCATGCCTTCGAGGCCGGCGGGCTGCCACTCGTTGACTTCGATGATCACGCGCTTTGCGAGATCCATGAAGGTCTGTGAGTTGCCGACGGACGAGCTCGGCACGATGCCGCCGTCTTCGGTGATGGCGGTGGCCTCGACGATGGCGAAATCGAACTCGCCATAATTGCCCTGCACGGAGCGGGGGGCGACCTGGCCGAGATGCGTATCGAAATATTCGGTTTCGCCCGAATTGATATTGTTGCGCATCGCGCCGTCTGTGTTGAACGGCGAGCGGAATGACACGCCGTGCACTTTGGCAAGCGCGCCATCCATCTGCGGGCCGGTTGAGGCACCGGTCACGAGGCGGACTTTAAAGTCCTCGCCTTTTTCGTGGGCTGCGCCGATTCGCTCGGCGAGCGCCATCGGGACGGCCTTTGGGTAGCCCGCGCCGGTGAAGCCACTGGTTCCGAGCGTTGCTCCGTTTCCGATAAGCTCGGCGGCAGCGGCGGCTGGCATTTCCCTGGCACGCAACGCCTGGTTGCGGATGCGATCAGTCATGAAAAACGGTCCTGTCCAACATCGTGTTTCCCGTCGCCATCTGGCCCGCAGCCGGGTCAGTGCCCTGCCTGCGTGTGCCACGGCGTGATCCGGCGGAGCCCCGGTGACATGACCCGTTTTCAGAATCGTGTCACCGTGCCGTGCGGCCGTCGCGATCTTTAGTCCGCCCATCTACGCGCAATTTATGGCGGGAGGCGCGTCACATGGTTGTGCACAAAGGCAAATGACGCGTGCTTCTGATCGAAATCCCGTGAGCAGGGGGGCACCACAGACAGATATCCCGCGCTATAGTGAAAAAAAGCAGCGCCGCATGCCCTCGCTCCCGCGTGACGACTGCCCATATAATATAAGTGAAGACGTGGTGGGCCCGCTATGTACGACGAGACAGACTTTCGACGCAGAGTTGCCGGTCGCCGCATTCGTGTTGTGGGCGATGTGCATGGTGACCTTGAAGCGTTCAGGCATGCGGCCGCGACGGATCGTTTTATTGTGCAGCTTGGGGATCTGGTCGATTACGGGCCGGACAGTGCCGGTGCTCTGCGGCTGATGGCGTCGATTATTGATGACGACCGGGGTTTGTTCCTGCTGGGGAATCATGACCGTAAGCTTGGGCGGGCTTTGCTGGGACGCAAGCTGCGCCGGGATGCGCCGCTGGAAGCCACGATTGAGCAACTGATCGAACCGGAAAATTCTGACGTTCTGGAACGGGCTCTTTCTTTGTTTCAGGCGGCGCCGACATGGCTGAAGCTTGGCAGGCGAATTTTTGTTCACGCGGCTTTTCATACGGGCATGCTGGCCGAACCCTGCCATCCTGGCCTTGAGAGTGTCTCGCATCTTTTATCACGCGCCCTGTTTGGCGAGGTTACTGGCGGGACGCAGGCGGACGGGTATCCGGAGCGTCGGCTCAACTGGGTGGATCATATTCCCGCCGGGCATACGGTCTATTGCGGTCACGACCGGCGCTCCACGGACGGGCGTCCGTGGGTCAAACAGGGGCGTTCGGGCGGGACGGCGGTTTTTGTGGATACGGGTGCCGGCAAGGGCGGGCATCTCGCCTGGATTGATCTGCCGGACGAAATTGCTGATGTGCCCGATTATCCGGCTCAGCCCTTATCTGACTGGCCGACTCAGTCCCCTGCCCTCTTCTGAGCCGATTCTTCTGTTGCCGCCCTGTCATGGCCTGCGGTGAAGACTGTTTTGACACGCTCATTCACGGCGTGGTGAATGAGAGCTCGCTGTTTTCATGGGGGCTTGCGGGCGCCCGGTGACGGACAGACCGGAACACAGGACAGGATGGAGTGGCGTGGCGGCAGATTTGCATGAAGGCGCGCAGGCAGTTTCCGTTGACGGTGCCGATCCCGTCGCGGAGCTGGCTGCGCTGCGACAGAGCATCGACAACATTGACATGGCGCTGGTTGCGATGCTGGCGGAACGGTTTCGCTGCACCCAGGCGGTCGGGGAACTGAAGGCGCGGTATAAAATGCCACCGGCTGATCTTCAGCGGGAAGCACGGCAGATTGCCCGGCTGCGTGAGCTGGCGAAGAATGCGCATCTCGATCCTGATTTCGCCGAGAAATTTCTGAATTTCATTATTCGCGAAGTGATTCGTCATCATGAGGCGATTGCCCGGGACGACGACACTGCGGCGGTCGCGCGACAGTGAAACCTGTTGCTCACAGGCTTCTTCTTTTACGGCATGCGGAAGCCGTGCCGGCTCCGGCCGGCGATCTGAGTGCTGCGGCGGACCTTGCCCGCCCTCTGACGGAAGAAGGGCATCGGCTGGCGCGACATCGGGGTGAGATGATGCGGCGGGCCGGGATCGTTCCGGATCTGGTGCTGTGCAGCCCGGCTCTGAGGACGCGCCAGACTTATGCCGGGCTGCTTCCGTTCGGGCAGAACAGCCGGTCGGACATTCGGCCGGAAATCAGGATTGAGCCGACACTTTATCTTGCGGCCCCCGATGAGTTGCTGGCGAGGCTGCGTGTGACGCCTGACGCGGTGCACACAGTTTTACTGGTGGGCCACAATCCGGGGCTCCCTGCCCTCGCCCGCTATCTGAATGGTGTGGAGACAGCGCTCGAATCGGACTTTGGGCTGGGAACGCTCGCTTCGTTTCGTGTGGAGGTTGAGAAGCAGGAATCGATTGCTCTGGCGTGGAAGGGGCTTGGACCCAGGACAGCCTGGCTTGAGTCGTTCTCGCAAAATTGAGCCGAAAATCTCCCCTATCGGGCCGGCTCTCAACAAGGTGACGGGTTTGGAGCCCTTCCACGGCTTTCGGATTAGCGCCCGATCAGAGACAAACGTCGGTGACGCCACCGTCGCAGGACAGGTGGTCAGATTGTTGCAGGAGTAACGCCATGAGCGGGTCGCAGACAGCAGTGACGGGTAAATCCGCCAGCATAAAACTTGGGGACGATACGGCTGAACTGCCGGTTCTGAGGGGCACTCTTGGCCCTGACGTTGTGGATATTCGTCGCATAACAGCCGATCTGGGCATTTTCACGTTCGATCCGGGCTATGGCGAGACCGCATCGTGCGTGAGCAAAGTCACGTTCATTGATGGTGATAAAGGCGTTCTGCTGCATCGGGGTTATCCGATTGATCAGCTGGCGGAGCAGGCCTCCTATCCGGAAGTCATCTATCTGCTGCTTAACGGTGAACTGCCGAATAAGTCGCAGTATGCAACATTCGTTGACACTCTGACGAATCATACGCTGCTGCATGAGCAGATCCGGAATTTCTTTAACGGATATCGCCGTGACGCTCATCCGATGGCGATTCTGTGCGGCACGGTCGGGGCACTTTCCGCTTTCTATCCGGATGCCAACGACATCTCCCGTCAGGAAAGCCGCGATCTTTCTGCGATGCGCCTGATTGCGAAGATTCCGACGATTGCTGCCTGGGCGTATAAATATACTATTGGCGAGCCATTCGTTTATCCGCGCAATGATCTGAACTACGCCGAGAATTTTCTCTCGATGATGTTCGCGCGTCCTTCTGAGCCGTACAAGGTCAATCCGGTTCTGGCGCGTGCCATGAATCGCATTCTGATTTTGCATGCGGATCATGAGCAGAATGCTTCGACCTCGACAGTTCGCATGGCCGGTTCGACGGGAGCCAATCCGTTTGCCTGTATCGCGGCTGGTATTGCGGCTCTGTGGGGACCTGCGCATGGCGGTGCCAATGAAGCGGTGCTGAAGATGCTGGCTTCGATTGGCTCGGTTGAGAACATTCCGGACTTCATTGCCAAGGTGAAGGACAAGAACAGCGGCGTGAAGCTGATGGGCTTCGGGCACCGGGTTTATAAGAACTTCGATCCGCGCGCGAAGATCATGCAGGCCACCTGTCATGAAGTGCTGACCGAACTTGGGATCAAGGACGATCCTCTGCTTGATCTCGCTGTTGAGCTTGAGAAGATTGCGCTGAGTGACGATTATTTCGTAAAGCGCAAGCTCTACCCGAATGTGGATTTCTATTCGGGCATCATTCTCAAGGCGATGGGCATTCCGACCAGCATGTTCACGGTGCTGTTCGCGGTTGCGCGGACGACTGGCTGGGTCAGTCAGTGGAAGGAAATGATCGAGGAGCCTGGTCAGCGTATCAGCCGTCCGCGCCAGCTCTACATGGGTGCGGAAAAGCGGGATATGACGCCGCTCGATCGCCGACCCTGATCGGCCAGTCCTGAGATCTGACGGATCAGGCTGTTTTTCTGAAGCAGCCTGATCGCCGGTGAGTTCGGAACTGTGCCGGGACTGTTCTGCAGTGCCTGTCATTTTTCCGGAGGTTGGCTGGAGTTTATCCACTTATCCCGTCCTTTTTGTGGAGCGGGGTTTTGTGGGTTTTGAAACGATTCACTCTCATACCCAACCAGTGTTGAGGCTGGCACACGGGAGGAGACGAGTCCGCACGCGCCAGACGGCCGGAGACCTTTGCGAAAGCTCTGTTGTCATTAAGTGCTGGCACCTTCTCAGGGCTTTGCCCTGGAACCCACCAAAGGTCACAGACCTTTGGAAACCATTTTATTATTAATCAGGGGTCTGCGGCCCCTTCCGGGTTCAGGCGGAACCCGGTCTTCTTCATGACGGTCAGCTTTTATGCAGGCTGGTATCAATCAATAAAGGCCCCGGCTGAAGTCGGGGCCTTTATTGATGTGTCCGATATCCTGACTTTTCGGTCAGATCGACGACGCCAGTCGTCAGACAGGTGGTACTGCGTGGTGTTTCAGGCGCAGTCGCAGCCGGATGTCGGTCCGGCCTCTTTTTTGACGACGTGATGATCGATCCATTCCGAGACGAGCCGCCGGGCCTCGTTCACGGACGATTCCGGGTGGTGGATCCGATATAATGTCGTGCAGGCATTGAAGGCTGAGACATCATTCGTGCCGACAAGTTTCAGTTCCTGATAGGCCGTAACGACAGCCCGTTCGCAATTCCGCGCAATCTGACTGGTTTCGACCACAGCAGGTTGTCCTCACATTGATAATCATTCGCAACTTGTGTAAAGCATAGCGGCTGCCGGGCCATACGCGCAAGAGGACAGCCCTGTCTGTGGCGCTCGTCTGTAAGGTTCTGTCATCACGTCGGTGCGATCTCTCCATCGCCTCCGGGATCGCTAAAGACCGAATCTGGTTCTCAGCAACGACGCGACGCGACCGGCTTCATCAAGCGCCTCACGGGGCCAGGGCGAGAAATCGCTGTCGAAAATCCTGGCATACCCATTGGAGACCAGAGCTCGCGCCATTCGGTTGTTCTGTCCGAAGCGTCCGGGCACATGTCCGAGAAAGACAGGGAGATCGGTCGCCGCAGTTTCCGCGAGCGTGACTGCCCGACCGCCATAGACGACCACGGCATTGGCACAGCCGATAAATCCAAGCGTCGGGTTATCGTCGGGCTCACCATGTCGCCAGACGAGTTTGTAACAGGAGCCAAGCGCTTCGATGAAGACATCTGCGATGCCTTCCGGCACCCCTTCAGAGACAGACAGCAGAACCGACCCGCGATAATCCTGCACCATGAGGCCGAGACGCCGTGCCGCGGCGTCTGCTTCCGCGGGCGTGAGGCCTTCTCCCGCGTCCAGCACCACGGCGACCCTGGGCTCCGGCAGATGTTCCAGACGTTCGATCCAGAGGCGGCGCGCCCGTTTGCAGAGTTCGGCTGAAACGATCGTCAGCGGACCCAGGACGGGAATAATGTGAGTGCTGGCCCGGCTACTGCGATGCATCAGCGGGAGAATGACCGCATCGAATGGACGTCCGCCCGTCAGAGCGGTTGCCAGGCGGCCACTGCTGCAATGGACGACCGGGGCACCAAAGCGTCGTCGCAACGCGAGTCCGGCCAGCCCGGCGCCGATTCCGGATGTCAGCATCAGGCGTGGCGGGCGCCAGCCGGCTTCGGCGTTCGACAGATCGCGCATCCGGCGGAACGAACAGTCAAACCGGCTTGCCAGCGCGTGAGCGGGTCCGACCCGTCCGGGCACGGAGGACTCGATCACCCAGAGTGGCACATCGCAGGTTGTTTCCTGCACCATCATGACCGGAGAAGACCGGATTGCCCCTGAGCGGGCGGGCCATTGTCGTCGCGCGACGAAAGAGCCGGATCTGGCCGGCACGGGACGGCTGAGAATAGATTTTCTGCCCGTGTGCAGCTATGCCACGACATCGCCGGTGAACGCGCGCGAGGAGAAAGGGACATGGAACGCATGATCGGACAGGAATCAGTTCTCGGCAATGATGCATCGGTGTGGGACCGGGATGCAGCGCTCACAACCGCACGGTTGCTGCTTGAAATCAAGGCGGTGAATTTTCGCCCTGAAGAGCCTTACACGCTGACATCCGGATGGAAGTCCCCGGTTTATATTGATTGCCGGCGCATCATCTTTTTCCCCCGGGCGCGCAGGAAGATTGTCGAACTTGGTGTCGAAAAGATCGGTCGTCATGTTGGCTATGAAAGCATCGACGCTGTCGTTGGCGGTGAGACGGCGGGCATTCCTTTTGCCGCGTGGTTTGCCGACAGGATGATGACGCCGATGGCGTATGTGCGCAAAAAGCCGAAAGGTTTTGGCCGCAATGCGCAGATCGAGGGCGATGTTCCTGAAGGCATGCGGACGCTTCTTGTGGAAGATCTGACGACGGATGGCGCCTCAAAGATTGGATTTGCAAAAGCGCTGCGCGATGCCGGTGCGATCGTCGATCATACCTTTGTTGTGTTTTTCTATGGCGTTTTTCCGGGGGCGCACCGGACTCTGACCGATATGGGGATCAGTCTGCACTCCCTGTGCACCTGGTGGGACGTACTGGAAGCCTGTGCCGAACGGCCCTACTTCTCAGAAGAAGCCGCTGCCGAGGTTCGCCGGTTTCTTGAAGATCCGTGTGGCTGGTCGGCGCGGCATGGTGGCGTTGGCAGTCTTGAAGAAGCCCTCGCCCTGAAGACAGCCCGCGATTCCTGATTTCCGTGGTGTCGGGCGGTCAGCAGACGGATATCACGAGGCCACCGCGTGTTCTGGCGTTCGATTCCGGCATCGGCGGTCTTGGGATCGTCGCTGCGTTGCGGGAGGCTATGCCCGGGGCGGAGATTGATTATCTCGCGGACACGGCTGTTTATCCCTATGGCGAACAGGACGACGCGTTCCTGACGGAGCGCATCGTTTCGCTAGTGCGGGATGCGGTTGCGCGGCTTCATCCGGATGCGGTGGTGGTTGCGTGCAATACCGCCAGCACGCTGGCGCTCACGGCGTTGCGCGGCGCGTGTCCGGTGCCGGTTATTGGCTGTGTTCCACCGATCCGCTGGGCGGCACGCCTCAGCAGAACCCGCGTGATCGGGCTTCTGGCGACGAAGGCGACTGTCCGGCGACCTTATGTTGCGTCTTTGCAGGCGCAGTTTGCCCCCGACTGTACGCTGATCGCGCATGGCGCGCGTCATCTGGCTGACAGTGCCGAATCAGTTTTCAGAGGGGCGATGGCTGATCCGGCGCTGATCCGGCGGGAGCTTGCCGGTTTATTCGGGCATCCGGATGGTGGCAAAATCGATGCTGTGGCGTTGGGCTGCACGCATTACACGTTTCTGATGGACACTTTTCGGGAGGCTTCGCCTGCCGGTGTTGCCTGGCTTGATCCGGCGGAGGCTGTCGCGAAGCAGACCGCTGCCGTGCTTGGTGTGCATCCGGGAACCAGGAAAGGTGGGGCTGCGGGGTCCGGGCAGGCGTGGTTTACGGCTCAGCCGGACGAGCAATCCAGGCTGGAAACGGGGCTGCGGCGTTTCGGGTATGGCGGTTTCAGTCTCTGGCAGGTGCCATCCACGAGGGTCAGTGCGGGCTGAGCAACCGTTTCAGTCGTGTTTTTGCCGGGTCCGCGGGCGCTGTCGGCGTGTCTCTGAAGCACAGGAACAAAGCGGCCATACAGGCTGCGGGCACCGGCGACCGGAAAACCCGTGCGGAATCCCCGGCGGGGGATTTATATTTATTGCCTGTTTAACGGGCCCGATCGGCTGTGTAGCGGGCTACATCCATGAGCAGCTGTGTGAGCGGCGCCGTATGGATGGTCGTCTTCTTTAGCGTGTGCGTAACCTGCTCCAGCGCCTTGCAGGCGTCGTCAGCATAATCACGGGCACGGGCCATCGTGACATTGATGGCGTCCGTTTTGGCGATCAGCTGAAGCGCCCGTTCGAGATCGGCTTCTTTCTGCTCTTCGCTGTTTTCGATGGTCCGCAGCCAGAAGGCGCGCTCTTCCTCGTTTCCGGCATGGTAGGCCGCGAGGACGGGCAGCGTGACTTTTCCTTCAAAGAAATCGTCACCGACTGTTTTGCCAAGAACGGCCTGATCGGCTGAGTAGTCCAGCGCGTCATCGACGAGCTGGAAGGCCATACCGAGATTGGCGCCGTAGAGCCGCAATGCCTCACGCGTGTCGTCATCGACGCCGGCTACGACGGCACCGGTTTCACAGGCTGCGGCGAACAGGGCCGCGGTCTTGCCGTAAATGACCTGAAGATAGCGATCGACCGATGTGGAGAGATCGTTCTGCGTGGTCATCTGCATGACCTCGCCTTCCGCCAGGGTGGCCGATGCGGCCGACAGGATCGCCATCACGGGCAGCGAACCATCGGCGGTGAGAATCTGGAAGGCGCGTGCGAACAGGAAATCGCCGACCAGCACGGACGCTTTGTTGCCAAAAACCGCATTGGCGCTGGCGAGGCCGCGGCGAAGCTGACTGTTATCGACCACATCGTCATGCAGCAGAGTCGCGGTATGGATGAATTCGACGCAGGCGGCCACGCCGATGTGGCGCATGGCTTCGCCCTGATTTTCATAGCCGGCGAGTCGTGCCGCTGCCAGGACGAGCAGTGGTCTGAGGCGTTTTCCGCCTGCTGCCACGAGATGTGCCGCGAGCTGGGGGATCAGGGGGACATCACTTTGCATGCGGGCTATGATTTCCCGGTTGCAGGCGAGCATGTCGTCGGCAAGATAGTCCGCAAGCGCTTTCAGCGCCGCCTCACTGTTCTGAGCGCCGGAAGCGGATTCAGTCACCGCACGATCATCAGAGTCCGCGATTCCGGATCGGACTTCTGCGTCTGGACTTGCGGTGCCTTCCGTCTCCGGCAGATTGACTGCAACGCGCAAACGATTTTCTCCCGAGGCAGGATACCCTGTTAGTGCAACCATATGAGCGGCGGTCAATGGACGGTCAAGCTGCGCACCCTGCAACCCCGGCACCGGCGGTGCGTCCTGACACGACGGAAGGCACGCTTCTGGGCGGACTGGTGCGCTATCGCCAGTTCCGTTCCGGCTACCGGACGGGCCTGGAGCCTGTGCTGATGGCGGCTCTCGTCCCTGCCCGGCGGGGGGAGCGGGTTATTGAAGCGGGATGTGGCGCCGGGGCCGGGCTGCTGTGCCTCACCCGGCGTGTCTCCGGTCTTGAAGGTCTCGGGGTCGAACTGGACGGGGCGACGGTCCGTCTCGCCGAAGAAAATTTCCGGGATAATCATCACGACAATCTGACTCTCCTGAATGCTGACATTACCGACCCGTCCTTCCGGCATCGGGTGGCTGGCGCGGCGGCCTGTTACGACTGCCGGCACGGACCGCTCCCGGCTGACCGGCGATTCGATCATGCTTTCGCCAATCCGCCCTGGCATCGCGTTAACACGACGCCTTCACCGGAGATGCGCCGTGACAAGGCGAGGCGGGCGACGCGGCCGGACACCATTCTGGCCTGGATTTCCGCGCTGGCGTCTCTTTTGCGACCCAAGGGCTCTCTGACGCTGGCCCTGCCTGCTGATCTGACGGCACCGGCGCTGGCGGCGTGCGAGGCGAGTGATATCGGGAGTGCGGAAATTGTGCCGCTCTGGCCGGAGCCGGGCCGCGAGGCGCGGATTATTCTGATTCGGGGAAGGCTGCATGGACGGGCGGGATCACGCCTGCTTCCCGGGCTCGTTCTGCATCACTCCGGGGGGGGTTTTACGCGTGAAGCCGAGGCTGTTTTGCGTGACGGCCACGCTTTGTTTCCCGAGTCTTTTCGTGCCACGCATCGCAGGACGCGATCGCTCACGCTATTTTGAAGCCCTGTGGAGAACCGGTATTCTCCGGCGGATTACGGTCATGTGACAATTTCCTCATCCGGTTGACAGGCAGCCATGTTCGGCGCCTGCCTTTGCGTCGCGGTCTCTGATGACCATGTGTTTTGTCTTGCCTCACTCCGTGGTGTCATTCGGGCGCCCTCCGGACAGGAGGCCAGACCACGTTGATGGAAATGAACCAATGACGAAGTCACCTTCTCCCAAGTTAAGCGCGGCACGCTCGGCACAGATCCACCATTTTCTCGGGACACCCAGCGATCTGCCCAAAGAAGGCGTCGAAAACATTTCGGCCGCGTTGCGGGCGCTTCTGGCCGATGTCTTTGCGCTGTATCTCAAGACGAAGAATTTTCACTGGCACCTGAGCGGACGTCATTTCCGCGATTATCATCTGATGCTTGATGACCAGGGCGCCGAGCTTTTTGCCATGACTGATACGGTTGCGGAGCGGGCACGGCGCATTGGCGGCACGACGCTGCATTCGATTGGCGAGATTTCAAAGCTTCAGCGCATTAAAGACAATGATGCCGAATATGTTGATGCGAACGACATGCTGGCGGAGCTCTGCGAGGACAATAAGCAGCTCGTTTCAGAGATGAGGCAGGTGCATGGTCTGACGAGTGAGGTTGGCGACTGCGCTACGACCAGTCTGCTCGAAAACTGGATCGACGAGAGTGAAAAGCGCACATGGTTCCTGTTCGAGGCCTCGCGCAACACATTCGGCGCGAACAGCTGAGCAGGGTTCGGAGCCGGATCAGTCCCGCTCTGAATCCTGACTGATGACCAAAGGGCTTTTCATGTGGTCAGGCTGTTATCAGTCTGACCATGTTCTGCACTTCATGAACCAGGAGCCCGGTTCTTCCGTTCTCCGATGCATCCTTTTGCCTGCCTGGCCGTTCTGATCGGCACGGCGTGGAAAGGATGTATTGATGATCAGATCCCTTGCAACGGCTCTGGCAGGGCTTGGCATAGGTGCCGCGCAGATTGCCGGACGACGTTACAACCCGACCTCGGCGCATCCTGCGACACGGGAATGGTACCGGTCATTAAACAAGCCATGGTACACGCCGCCAGGACCGGTGTTCGGCATTGTCTGGAGTATTCTGGACGCTGCTCTGCTTCAGACGGGCGCGCGCATTATCAGCGCGCCCCCATCCCGGAACCGCAACCATGCGATCCTCGCGTGGATTGCGACGGTGACCGGGACCTGGCTGTTTCCCAAAGTGATGTTTGGCTGGCGGCGTCCCGATCTTGCTTTTGGCGTGACGGTTGGGACGCTGGTGGCGGGAACCGCACTGACCGCTGCGACAACTGCAACAGACAGAAAAGCTGCGACCGGGACGCTCCCGCTCTGGGGCTGGCTTGTCTTCGCCTGCGTGCTGCAGCGTGACGTGTGGCAACGGAACAGATTTCACCATGTAACGTAACGGGTCTCATCCGAAACATATTTGGGGAACATCAGCGCTCTGCGTGCGTTGAATCTGTAACGCTCTCTATTTTATCAGGAACGTATCATGCGTATTCTCAAGCTGGCCGCAATCGCCGGCATTACGGCAACTCTGGTTTCCCCGGCCTTCGCTCAGCCGACAGCTGATCCACATAGCAGTCCTGCACCGACTGCGGACAGCGCGGCAAAGCAGGTTGGTAAATCACCCAAATCTGCCACCTGGCAGGGAAAGAAAGTTCCGCCTTCCAAACGGCTCCCCAGTTCGGAACAGGTTAAGCGCGAACAGCCAGGCACCATTCCGCCAACACCAGGCGGCACCGCTACACCGGTGACAAAGCCGGACACGACCAGAACAGATATGCCGCCTATGAAGTCTCCGTCGCAGATGACGCCGGACTGATCCGGTCGCCGCCGGAAAGTTTTCTGAGACTGACATGCTGAAGGGAGCCGTTCGCAGAAATATTTTGCGGGCGGCTTCGTCTTTTCAGGCGGGCAGGTCAGGTAGGCTGGCCGAACGCTTTCAGGCGAAGTTTTTCAAGACGTTTGTCGGCACCGGGAATTTTCGGATCAAGTGTCATGGCGTGCTGCCAGGCTTTCAGGGCAGCCGGACCATCTGACCGGGCGTCTTCGACGGCGGTCAGGGTCTCCCAGTTCACCGCGTCATCCGCATCGTGCAGGGTCGCTATACCGAGGTCGCTGACGGCGCCATCGGTGTCTCCGCCAGCCAGACGTGCCTGGGCACGCATGCGCCACAACACGGCAACATCCCCCTGCAGGGCAAGCGCCGCGCCAAGATCTTCGATGGCGTCACCAGGTTTGTCCTGGCTGAGTTCACGCGTTGCGCGCCTCACCAGAAGCATCGTTGCCGGACGCAGCGGTTTTGTCCGCAACGATTCGAGTTCGGACCGCGTGTCGGCGGCTTCCGCATCACTTCGGGCTTTTGCGAGTTTCGCTACCAGCTCTTTCTCGCGCGACTGCCGCACGGTCTCAGGATGTGGCTGAGAGGTGGCGGGCGTCGGTGCGGGCGCATTATCTGTCGGTGCTGCGCTGGTTGCTGGCGCTGAGAGATGCAGAGTGACTGCGGCGACTGCCGGCAGCAGATGTTTTCTGATGGATACCGCAATTAAAAACCTGTCTGTCAGCCGCGTTATGCGGGCTGGCAGACAGGTTTTTAAAGGCGCAGATCCTGACAAGAACGATCCTGTCTCAGCCCTGACGGGCTTTCATACGAGGGTTTTTCTTGTTGATGACATAGACGCGACCGCGACGACGCACAACACGACAATCTTTGTCGCGGATTTTTGCCGATTTGAGGCTGTTTCTGATCTTCATAACCCGTCTCTTTATCCGTCAGCCAGCAGGCTGCTTGCATGAAAAGCTGCTGCGACATACGCAGCCATGCGCGGAAAGTCAATGCAAACACGGCCTTTTGCATATCGATACTCTGCGGAGAACGGGACTTTTGTGTTCCCCTTGGCAGCACGCCCGGACAGCATCAGGTCAGTGACCCGGAGCCTCTGCTGCGTTCCGGCATATTCCGGCTTTCAGTAGCAGATCCGCTCCGGGAGGCGCCAGCCGTTCCAGCGCCGTTGCAAGCGCGCGGAATTCGGTCGTGCGGGGTGATCTGAGCCGCCAGCCCAGACCGATCGTGCGCCAGAGCGGGCCACCGGTGACAGGGCGGGTGACGACACCCGTGCCGGCGAGCATATTCGAATCCACTGCCAGCCTGGGCAGCAGGCCGATACCCAGTCCCTGCCCGATCATTTGCACCAGCGTGTAAAGAGAAGAAGCGGTGTGGGTGATTTCGGGCTCGTTCCCGGCCCAGGCATGGCCCTGTCGACAGATATCGACCGTCTGATCGCGGAGACAGTGTCCGTCTTCAAGCAGCACCATCTGCTCTTCGGTCAGTTTTTCCAGTGGAATTTTCGACAGCCTGGCCAGGGGGTGGGTCTCCGGAAGCGCGAGCACAAACGGATCGCGCCAGACGGGAATCGTCTCAAGGCCATCGCAGTCACAGGGCATGGCCAGAAGCAGCACATCGAGCCGTCCGGTTGTCAGCTTTTCCATGAGCCGTTCGGTCATGTCTTCCATGACGGAGAGCCTGATCTGAGGGAATCGTTCGCGCACCAGCGGGATCAGGCCAGGCAGAATAAACGGCCCGATTGTCGGGATGACGCCGAGACGCATTGGTCCGGTCATGGGTTCACGCGACGCTTCCGCGACGTGATACAGTGCTTCGAGCGCGTCCAGGGCGATCCGTGAGCGACGCACGATCTCTTCGCCCGGCGGAGTAAAGACGACGCGCTTGCCGACATTACGGTCAAGCAAGGGCGCGTCGAGCTGTCGTTCCAGCGCCAGGATGCCGGCTGACAGCGTGGACTGCGTGACGGAACAGGCCGTCGCGGCCCGCCCAAAATGTCTTAATTCAGCAAGGGCAATGAGATAACGCAGTTGCTGAGGAGACGGCAGCGCGACCATAGACAAAATCCGCAGTTAAAAAATAATGGCTTGCAGCACCGGATGATACCAGAGGGTCTGGCTTTTGATCTGTGCGAGGCTGGCTGATGTGAGGCTGGCAGGGGCTCTGCCCCCGGCCTGGTGGTCGTGGTTCTGGTTCGTGCGTGTATTCAGTTCGCGAGGGCATGTACGGCGGTACTGCCTGGCTCTGTTGCCGGCGAGCCCGTCGTCATGTTGCCGGCCACGTTGTCAGTCATGTTACCGGGCGCATCACGCTTTTGCGGGCGTTCGATATACAATATCCGGTCCCGATAGGAGAGCCAGACGACGGCATGGCGCAGGAAATCGGCGCCGAGCAGGGCGGAGTCTGTTTCCAGCGGTGCGACCTGCAGATGAACGTTATGAAAAATCTCCGGCCCCACCTCGACCGTATCGAACAGATGGCGATGCGAGACGACTTTGTCGTCGCTTACCCCTCGTGAAAAACCGACGGGGTCCCGGGCGAGCATATCTCTCGTAACGCCGGCCTTTCGCGCCTGCGACGGTCTGATCACGGTGCCGGATGCTCCGCTGTCCAGGATCGCGTCGATCGGTTTTCCGTTGATTTTGAACGGCACGAGGACGTCCTTGCCGTCTCCTGGCTCAAGCGGCACCGGATCGACAGGTTTTTTCCAGACGATATCCTTCGAAGAACATCCCTGCATCCGGTACAAAGTAATGAGGTGCTGAGGAAGATCGAATTTGACCTCATAATTCGACAGGAAATCGGAACCCAGCAGACCGGCGACCGGCAGATCGCCGATGTGTCCCCACTTCTTGTCGATTTCGATAAACAACACATCGGATGCGATGGCCTTGCCCAGACCCAGCTTGTCCGCACGCACGACCGACGCTGCGACGACGCCGGTCGTGCCGCGAAGTGTGACGTGCCCTCCGGTATAAGAAAGATCGAATTTTTCCGATGTCGCGGTGCTGACCAGAGAGGCGTCGGCGCCGGTATCGACGATCATCGCAACGGGCTTTCCGTTCAGCGTGACCTGCACGACCGGAGAGTGACTGGAATTGAGGACGGGCAGCGGACCGATCCGGCTGATTTCGCAGTTTTCCGGCCCGCTCTGACAACCGCTGATGGCGAACAGAACTGTGCCCAGGGCGAAAAACGCAGCGGCTTTCCGGCGATGTGAGACATAAAAACCGGTGATGGGACGTCCGGGAGATATTTTTTTCAGGCTTTCCGGAACGATCACAGAACGCGCTTCAGGGTTTTTTCTGTTTTACCGGCCATATCATTCCCGTTTCTCATCCCGTTCAGCCGGGCCTGCATCTTACGAATCATTTCACGGGCTCAGCTTTGGGCTCTTCAGCGGACGTGAGTAATCTGGGATGTTCGGCACCGAATGGGTTGATCTTCTCTTTCTCGATATACATCATATGTTGACTGACAGAGAGCCAGAATACTCTCCGACGCAGAAAATCCGCGCCGAGGACGGCATCCGTTATTTGCATTGGAGAGACGGTAAGCCAGGCGGGACTGAACGTCTCGTTTCCGATCTGGAGGCTATCGAAGCGGTCACGGTGAGCGGTTACGGCTGTGCCGTTGACGCCGCGTACGATTTCAGCGTGGTTTTCCGCCTCCATGTTGCTTTTGATGTCGTCCCAGCTCAGTTCCTCCGGTGTGACAGTCGTCGTTGTCGAGGAACTGCTCAGCATGGCGTTGATTTTATGCCCGTTCAGCCGGATCTGCACTCCTGGTCTGCCGCCAGGCCACACTCTGACCGGAACCTGACTGACTGAATCGTCCCATCTGACGTCCTTCACCGTGCATCCGCGTGGCCGGGCCAGCGTGATTTCGCCATCGGGCAGATCAAACTGCACCTCGTAGGACCGGAGGAAATCGGCACCAAGCTCTCCCACGATCGGAATGTTGTCGATGCGGGGTACGGGCGCAGACGAGGAATGCCGCCGGTCCTCGATTTCAATGAACGCAAAATCAGATGCACTGGCGCGGCCTACCAGCAGGGAGTTCGAACGGGCAACGGGCAGGTCGATGGGACCAGTCGTCCCATACACTCTTGTGGAGTCCCCGCCTTCCTCAAGGCCGAACTCTTTAGCCGCGGCTGAAGAAATCGTGGATGTTTCGGCGCCGGTGCTGAGTGCCATGGCGGCCGGTTTTCCGTTTATGCTGACCTGCACGATGGGTGGTCCCCATGATGTAAACACGCGGAGTGTAGCCATTCTGGTCATGGTGCATTCTCCGGGCTTATCCGGATTTTGTGCCGGTTTTACCGGAGCAGGCTGATTTTCGCAGCCGCACAGAGTGAACAGTATGATGAAAAACGGGAGACCGCGCGTCGGATAAGGCGCATTCCGCAATTTTTTCAGGCAGAGCGTGAAAGTGGTTTTTGTCTCTTTTCTGGCGCGAACTCCGGTACATCTTCTGTCGCTTTCCGCGCACATGACACTCTGCCTGTTTCTGCTGGCCGTTTCCGTTTTATTACTTTTATTTCCTGAAACGGGGAGAGTTTTTTCGCGATCCTCGAAAAGAGGAACCTGCCCTCTTTCGCGCTGTGAATTTTTTTTATCCCGGTGGAGTTGCAACCCGCGAAAACCCGGTTATAAGACGCCCCAACGACGACGCGGAAACGCTGGTCGCTGAAAAAAGCGGGTGTAGCTCAGTTGGTTAGAGCGCCGGCCTGTCACGCCGGAGGTCGCGGGTTCGAGCCCCGTCACTCGCGCCACTTTCCAGAAAATCCATTATTAAATTACTGATTTTCCGGGTTAGTGTGGCATGTGACTAACACAGTCCCTGCATAGCTGGTTTTGAGTCTCGTTGACGAGAGGCCGAGGGGTCGCCTCCCCTCATCCATAGTCCGTGGACAAACCATTCCGGTCTGACGGAAATTCGACGGTGCCGGAACATTGTTGGAAATTTGGATTCTGCCCGAACCAGGGCAGGTCCCCTGCACCCCGATCTGCTATCAATAAGCCGGCTTCCCGGAAGGTTTGCGACCTTTGGTGGGTTCCGGAAGCCCTGAGACGTTCTGTCGGGGTCTGTTTTTAAGCATCGGAGCCCGGGAAATCTGAGTCGAAGCGCGGCGGATCGGCTTTATGCTTCGGGCTGGTTTCCCGACGGCTGAATGACGTTACCGAACTGACCTTCAAAACGGGCACGATCAACGTCGTGGAAGCGGACGGTCACGCCAATGTGCATGTCATCGTCCTCGCGCTTCACAACCTCTCCATGTTCATAGAGCCAGGCCATCGCGCTGCCTGCGTGAACCGGAAGGGTGTAATTCACGAGGACCATGCTGTCGGTCATGTGCGCGTCGATTGCTGCCATCAGATCGGGCAGCCCCTCGCCCGTGATGGCCGAGATCGCGACGGCATCCTCGCGGTGAGGCACCTCTTCGATCCCGCCCAGCAGATCGGCTTTGTTGAGCACTTCGATCAGACGCGACGGCCATTCACCATCGAGCATTCCGTCACGTTCCATGTCTCCAAGGACAGAAAGAACGTCTGCGCGCTGTGCTGCCGAATCGGGATGAGCTATATCACGGACATGGAGGATGATGTCCGCTTCAGCGACTTCCTCCAGCGTGGCGCGGAAGGCTGCGATCAGTTCCGTCGGAAGATCGCTGATGAAGCCGACGGTATCGGAGAGAATGACTTTCCGGCCCGAGGGCAGTTCGATAGCGCGCATGGTCGGATCGAGCGTGGCGAAAAGCTGATCCTGCGCATAGACGGAGGCACCTGTCAGAGCGTTGAACAGGGTCGATTTGCCGGCGTTGGTGTAGCCGACCAGGGCCACGACGGGGAATGGCACCCGCTTTCGCGATGTTCTGTGGAGGCCGCGTGTCCGCCTGACCTGCTCAAGTTCGCGTTTCAGGCGCACGATACGGTCGCCGATCATCCGGCGATCGGCTTCGATCTGGGTTTCACCGGGGCCGCCGAGGAAGCCGAAACCACCGCGCTGACGTTCGAGATGGGTCCAGAGACGGACGAGCCGTGAGCGCTGGTATTCAAGGTGCGCCAGTTCGACCTGAAGAGATCCTTCCCGGGTCGCGGCGCGCGCGCCGAAGATGTCGAGGATCAGCCCGGTGCGATCGATCACCTTGCAGCCGAGCGCTTTTTCAAGATTGCGCTGCTGACCGGGTGAGAGCCGTGAATCGATAACGACGACCGATATCTGTTTTTCGGCGACCGCTTCCCGGAGCGAATCGACCTGCCCGACACCAAGCAGCGTGGCCGGACGGCGGGCGCGAAGCAGCAGGATGGCGTTGAGAACGACGACGAGACCGATTGAGGATGTCAGTCCGATCGCTTCCTCGAGCCGCGCTTCGGCTGCGCGGACATCGTGGTCACGGTCGGGCCGTTCCCAGGGAAGAATGACAGCAGCCCGCGTTGCGGGCGGTGTGGTCTCAGTAGATGTCGTCGGCAAGTGACTCGTCGCTCTCCGCCTGCAGGGCCGTGCCCTGCGTTCCCGTTACTGTGTTTACACCGGCCGTGCCGGCGGGGGTTTCAAACACATTGACAGGAACGAGAGGCATGACCGTGCTGATTGCATGTTTATAGACGAGCTGCGTATGCCCGTCGCGCCGGAGAAGGACTGTATCAGCATCGAACCAGCTGATGACACCCTGCAACTTCACACCATTAACGAGAAAAATCGTGACTGGCGCCTTACCGCGCCTGACGTGGCCAAGAAAGACGTCCTGGACGTTCTGTGCTGGTGATTTTGCCACGATATTACCCTGTTTCTTTTTTGTTATTAAGTGCAGCCGAATCCTCCGGACACACAGCATCCAATACGCCGACGCGACAAAAGCGCAAAGATACCCAATCGCCATTAAAGCAATTTCATGGCAATCACGCTACATTCAGATGAGCGGCGTATGGCTGATACTCGAATTCCGGAAGAATACTCCTAACCGGCTCCGGTGATCACTGTCGCAATCCTCTTATGCGGCCTTTGCGCTCCCCCGGTGGGAGCATCGCCAGGTCAGCCGGTACGGTCTTCCGCTGTCACTCCGAGTTGCTTGAGTTTACGGTGAAGTGCGCTGCGTTCCATGCCCACAAAGCCTGCTGTCCGGCTGATATTGCCGCCGAAGCGAAGCAGCTGAGCCTGCAGATACTGGGTTTCGAACAGATCCCGCGCTTCCCGCAGGGGCAGACTCATGACGTCGGCATTTGAGTCGAATTTGAGAAGTGCCGGCGCACCTTCACTGATCTGCGAGGGCAGCATGTCAGCCCGGATGGGCTCACTGCTGTTCCCGGGCATCATGATCAGCAACCGTTCCATGAGGTTGCGGAGTTCGCGAGCGTTTCCGGGCCAGTCATAGGCCTGGAGCGCGGCCATCGCGTCGATACTCAGTTCGCGCATTGGCAGGCCGGCGTTTTCCGCGGCACGCTTCAGGAACAGGCAGGCCAGTTCCGGGATATCTTCCCGCCGCTCTCTGAGACTTGGCAGACGGAGAGGAACGACGGCGAGTCGGTAATAGAGATCCTCGCGGAACCGCCCTCCCCCGATCTCGGCATGCAGATCACGATTGGTGGTCGAAATGACGCGGACATCGACCCGGACGCGTGTCGAACCGCCGATGCGCTCGAAGCTCTGATCCTGGAGCGCGCGGACGATTTTGCCCTGTGTTTCGATGGGCATATCAGCCACTTCGTCGAGCAGCAATGTGCCGCCATGAGCCCGTTCCAGAACACCGATGCGCCGGGGAGCACCCTCCGCGCCTTCAAGACCGAACAGTTCTTCCTCAAAGCGGCCTGGCGCCAGTGTCGCGCAGTTCAGGGCGATGAAAGGGCCGTCCGCGCGGCGTGAACGCGCGTGGATCATACGCGCCGCCACTTCTTTACCGGCACCGGGCGCGCCCGTGATCAGCACGCGGGAGCCGGTCGGTGCGACGCGCTCGATCTGACCGCGCACGGCGGCGATGGGGGCGCTCTCACCGAACAGTGTGGTTTCCGGCCCCGCCCGGAGCCGCAACTCGGCGTTTTCGCGCTCCAGTCTGGCGGCTTCGATAGCGCGACGGACCACGACAAGAAGGCGGTCGGACTGGAACGGCTTTTCTATGAAGTCATAAGCGCCGTGCTGGAGCGCTGCGACGGCTGTTTCGATGGTGCCGTGACCGGAAATCATGATCACGGGTACTGACGGATCTTCGGCCTGCATGACCTTCAGCACGCCGAGTCCATCAAGTTTCGAGCCCTGAAGCCAGATGTCCTGAATCACGAGGGACGGTCTGCGGGCGCGAAAAGCCGCGATTGCCGAATCCGAGTCACCGGCGACGCGGGTCTCGTAACCTTCGTCGTGAAGGATGCCTTCGATCAGCATGCGGATGTCCGGCTCGTCATCGACGATCAGGATTTCATACGCCATCGTTTTCTTTCTGCTCTGTATCTTTGACCGGCAAAATCAGAATGGCCTCGGTTCCCTCTTCTCCGGGACGATCCCTGAGCTGAATTGTTCCCTCATGGTCTTCCATGATTTTCTTGACAATGGCCAGCCCCAGCCCGGTACCCTTGGGTTTGTGCGTAACGTATGGCTCTGTCAGGCGGTCACGCTCCTCATGTGGCAGGCCAATGCCGTCATCGGTGATCCTGATCTGTGCTGTATCCTGACGAACCGACACTTCCACACGGATCGTGCCGATATGTCCGTCAGCACCCGTGTCAGGACTGCCTTCGCTGATTTCACGGGCCACCGGCGGAGTCCGCCCTGTCATTGTGATCGCATCCGCCGCGTTTTGCAGGAGGTTTGTCAGGGCCTGTCCGATCTGGCGCCGGTCGCACGCCACCGCGGGGCCTGATGGCGGCAGGACGACGTCGTACACAATTTCGGGATGAGCGCCGTATTGCAGGACCAGGGCCTCCCGCACAATACGGGAGAGGTCTTCGATGGCGATCTTTGGCTGTGGCATCCGTGCGAAGGCTGAAAATTCATCCACCATGCGACCGATATCACCGACCTGCCGGACGATCGTATCGGCGCACTGGCGAAATGTCTCGGGATCGGAGGTGATTTCACGCAGGAAACGGCGTTTGAGCCTTTCGGCGGCGAGCTGGATCGGCGTCAGCGGGTTTTTGATTTCGTGGGCGATCCGGCGGGCCACATCGGCCCAGGCGGCCTTCCGTTGCGCGGACTGAAGTGCGGTGATGTCATCGAACGTCACCACGTAGCCCTCCGTGACGGCGCCGCGCATTTCGGCGGCGGCCCGCACCAGCAGCACCCTGCGATTGCCTGGCGGTCCGATCTGAACCTCGCGGGTGAAGGCTCGCTCTCCGTTGGTCTGCAACGCCTCCAGAATCGGCCCGAACTCGGGAATAGTTTCAGTGAGAGGTTCTCCGACGGCCTGCGTCAGATCTTTTTCAAGAAGATCACACGCGGCTCTGTTGGGCAGTTCGACGCGGGCCAGGGCATCGAGACCGATCACGCCGGCGGACACGCCTGACAGGACGGCTTCGGTAAACCGGCGGCGCTCGTTGATCTGGCTGTAAGCCACCATCAGTTCCGAGCGCTGGCTGGACAGTTCGTCCGTCATGAGATTGAAGGCGCGCGACAGGCTTCGGATTTCGTCATCACGCCCGCCCTCGGGCACTCTGACGGCAAGATCGCCTTCACTGATTCGCCGGGAGGCGTCCATAAGAAGGCCAAGCGGCCGTGCAATCTGATTGGCGAGTGCCAGGCCCATCAGGGCCGCCGCGGCGAGCACCAGGAGGGCGACAAGCGCGAAGATCATCACGAAGGTGACCTGAATCTTCTCGCGGTTGTGATTCAGGCGCCTGTAATCGGCGACGACCTGTTCGGTTTTGTGCATGTGGCCGACGATTTCGGGATCCACGGGCCGGGTGATGACGAGCATCATCTCGGGCGTTTCTCCAAGCGCCACGACGGCGCGGACGTTTTTCTCGTCCGGGCTGTCATAGATCGCCACGTCGTTTGTCCGTGCCATCATGGTGGCGGCGGGTGGCGGCAGGGGTTCCTGATAGCCCGACCGGCTGAGGAGACCGCCGGCCGCGATCATCCTGTTGGTGATCGGGTCATAGACCACGGCTTCCGTCAGCCCGCGCACGGTTGCCTGGCTGTCGAGGAGCTGACCGAGCGACTCAGGATCGTGGAGCAAATCGGTGCCGTTGACCTGAAGTTCGTTCTCCGCCCCGACGAGGTAGTTGGCCAGCGAGAAGGCTTCGGTTCTGATGTTTTCGTTGTGTTCAGTCAGGTAGCCGCGTGACGCCTGGAGGGCTTCGTTCAGGGCGGTGTTGACCCGGTCCGAGAACCAGATCTGAATGCCGTAATCAAAGAACAGCGTCGCGAACACGCCGACCACGATTGTCGGCGCCACGGCCACGATCCCGAAGAGCGCAACCAGGCGGACATGGAGCCGCGCGCCGGCCGGCCCCCCCTGTCGTTCCGCCATCAGCCGCCGGACGCGAACCGTGGTCATCACGGCGAGCAGAGTCAGCGCCAGGCCGCTGAGGACGAAGACCGCGTTCTGGATCAGTGGGTGATGGGCGAGGGCGGCGCCGCCGGACAGCACGACGAACATCGCGAAGACGAGCATCAGGGCCAGGGCCACGAGAGTCACGGCAACGCTGCGCTGATCGAGAGCCCGCTTCAGCAAAACGCGGCCGCCGCGATGGCGGGGCATATCCTGATCTGGTGTCTGCGAACCCGCCATACGCTTCAGTCAGCCTCACGGCCGGACGGGGATGGCCCCTTCATGACGGGAATATCGAGGTCACGGATCTTTTTCCGCAGCGTGTTTCTGTTCAGACCGAGCATGGCCGCGGCTTTGATCTGATTGCCGCGGGTTGCGGCGAGGGTCATCCGGATCAGGGGGCGCTCCACTTCCGCGATGACTTTGTCGTAAATATCGTGCAATGGCGCGCCGCCATTTCCGTCCATGGCGAGATAACGCCGGATATGGCGGCCCACCGCGTCTGACAGCGTTTCCTCATCGCCCGGCGCTTCGCCTCGGGCAACGGCGGGTTTGCCGTCACGGATGGTTTCGGCCAGCTCTGAATCAATAAGTGCGCCTGTGATGGTTTCCTGAGGATAAAGCGCCGTGATCCGGCGCATCAGGTTTTCAAGTTCGCGCACGTTGCCTGGCCAGCGCCATGCCTGGAGGCGCGTTGTGGCGTCCTCGGTCAGGGCTTTGGGGGGCTGTCCTTCCTCGGCGCACTCATCGAGAAAATGCCGGGCAAGAAGCGGGATGTCTTCAAGGCGTTCGCGCAACGGAGGAATGCGGATTGGCACGACGTTCAGGCGATAGAACAGGTCTTCGCGAAATGTTCCGGCGCGGATGGCCTGATGCAGGTCGCGGTGCGTGGCTGCAATGATGCGGACATTCGCCTTGATCGGATGTTTGCCGCCTGCCGTTGTGAATTCGCCATCCTGAAGCACGCGGAGCAGCCGGGTCTGCGCTGCCAGGGGCATGTCGCCGATCTCATCGAGAAAGAGCGTGCCGCCTGCTGCCTGCTCAAAGCGCCCGGAGCTGCGGGCTGTCGCGCCGCTGAAGGCGCCACGTTCGTGACCGAACAGCTCTGTTTCGATGAACTCGTGAGGAATCGCCGCGACATTGACCGCGATAAACGGACCTGTCCGGCGGCGTCCGTAATCATGGAGAGCCCGTGCCACCAGTTCCTTGCCTGTGCCGCTTTCACCGTTGATCATCACCGTGAGATCGGACGTCGTGAGGCGGGCGATGACGCGGTAGATATCCTGCATGGCCACTGAGCGGCCGATCAGCGGCATGCGTTCGCCCGGCTGCTGTGACTGCAGCGGATTGCCGATCTGCGGCGACGGTGCCGCGAGCGCGCGCTCGACGACGGCAAGGAGTTCCGTCAGGTCGAAAGGCTTGGGGAGATATTCGAAGGCGCCGCGCTGTGTGGCCTTGACAGCGGTTACCAGCGTTGACTGGGCACTCATGACCAGCACGCGCAGATCGGGGCGGGCACGGCGAATACGCGGGATCAGGTCCAGGCCGTTCTCGTCTGGCATGACGACATCGGTGATGACGAGATCGCCTTCGCCGTCTTCCACCCATTGCCAGAGAGCGACGGCACTTGCCGTTGTCCGGACCTGGTAGCCGGCGCGACCGAGCGCCTGACTCAGGACTGTGCGGATTGAGCGATCGTCATCGGCGATCAGGATGGTCGGCAGTGTCATGTGTGATTATGAAATCCGCGAAAATCGTGACGGGGTAGTGAATACGGGAACATGGCGGAGCTGTCCGTGGTGCAAAATCGGGACATCCGATCTTTAAGAGGCTGTTTCACACGCTTCTCCGGCGAGCGGGTGTGCCTCAAGGGCGCGCCCGGTGTATATATCTCCGGGCCTCGGAGCGCGGCGGTCGTGAGTATCGCAGTCCGGGGAAATCTGCGTCGGACTGCCGGCGGCGGGGCTTATGAAACAGTCTCTAGGCGGCATCTCCGGTATCCTCGCTGACCACGGGAAGGTGCAGGCTGATTTCAGTGCGGCCGGGCCTGCTTTCTACCTCGATGATGCCACCATGGTCGTTGATGATCTTGCCGGCGAGGGCGAGGCCAAGGCCGGAGCCGGCGGCTTTTGTGGTCAGAAACGGTTCGAACAGATGGGGCCGGACTGTTTCGGAGATTCCGGGGCCGGTGTCACGGATACTCACCAGGAGCGGGAGATGTCTGCGCTGTCCGGCGGCAGAGCCGGCAAGACGGATGCCCTGGCGATAAGCCGTGACAAGCGTGATGGTGCCTGGCTTCCCTGAACCTTTGATCGCTTCGGCGGCGTTCTTTACGAGATTCAGCAGAACCTGCACCAGTTCATCCCGGTTGCCCCAGACGGGTGGCAGCGAGGGGTCGTATTCCTCAATGATCGGGATACCGGTAGCCACGCCATTTTCAGCCAGCGCGCGAACATGCTCGAGGATGCGGTGGATGTTCACGGGGCGGCGACCGACGGGCTTTTCGTTGAACATCTCCATTCGCTCGACCAGCGCCCGGATGCGGTCTGCCTCGTCACGGATGAGCACGGCAAGCTCACGATCAGCCTCGCCCACCGATCCTTCGAGCAACTGGGCGGCGCCACGGATACCCGAAAGCGGATTTTTTACTTCATGCGCGAGAATTGCCGCCATGCCGGAGACGCTGCGGGCTGCCGAACGGAAAGCGAGCTGCCGGTCAATCACCCGTGCGGCGGAGGCATCCTGAAACGCAAGCAGCACCTGACCGGGATAGTCCGGGATTTCGCTGCCCTGAACGCAGATTCCTTCATGGTGGAAACGTGGCGTGCTCAGGATGAGGTCATGCTCCGTTACGGTGCCTCCAACCTCCCTCACCTGCTGCAAAAGCAGAAACAGGGGATGATCGGCGGGCACCACTTCGGGGAGCGTTTCGTGCCTGAGCTGGACGCGGGATTTCGAAAAGAAATCCTCCGCGGCGCTGTTCACGAACAGAATGGCGTCGCGCGCGCCGATCAGGAGCACCGGCATCGGCAGGCAATCCATCAGCAGCATGCTGTCGGGAACAGCTTCAGGATGGTCGTCGTGAATGCCCATGGAGCGCAATTTCAGGTTCGGACTGGCGATGGTGGCCGGCGTTGCCCTGCTGCGATACGGCACGGATCTCATGCCGCGCGGCGGGCGTCGGTGGCGGATGCCGGATCTGACACGGCTGACGTTTGTACCGTTCCTGACTGAGCTGCCTTTGCCTCTGCGACGCGTGACCGGCGGGGTTCGCGCACGCCGCCTTCTTCGATCTGCGTGTCATAAAAAGCGTTGACCGCCGCGATGACGTCGTTCGGGTCTTCCATCCGGTTTACGCTGGCGCGGAACCCGGCTGAGTCCCGCAATCCCGCCGAATACCAGGAGATGTGCTTACGGGCGAGGCGCAGTCCTGGTCGTTCGCCGAAATGTCGCAGCATCATGCCGTAATGCTCCAGCACGATGCCGCGTTCCGTTTCGAGATCCGGATCGGGGGGGGCGTGACCTGTCCGCAGGGCTTCCGCGACCTGAGCCAAAAACCAGGGGCGGCCATAACATCCGCGACCGATCATCACGCCGTCGGCGCCTGACAGGGCCAGAGCCTGCCGGGCATCGTCAATTGTGAGAATGTCGCCATTGGCGATGACGGGAATGTGCACGGCCTCTTTAACCTGGCGGATGAAAGACCAGTCGGCGATGCCATTATAGAATTGCTGACGGGTGCGTCCGTGCACTGTCACCATTCTGATTCCGGACGCTTCCGCGATCCGCGCCAGCGAGGGCGCGTTGAGATGATCGTGGTCCCAGCCCATGCGCATTTTCAGCGTGACCGGCACGTTGACGGCCCGGGCTGTTGCCTCCAGCAGACGGCCAGCAGCGACCTCATCGCGCATGAGCGCGGAGCCGGCCATCTGCCCGACCGCGACTTTCTTCACCGGACAGCCGAAATTGATATCGACGATATTGGCGCCTTTACCGACAGCAATACGCGCGGCTTCGGCCATGGCGTCCGGATCACAGCCGGCGAGCTGGATGGAATTGGGCCCGTCGCTGTCGGCGACCTCGGCCATGCGGAGCGTTGCCTCGTTTTCACGGACCATGGCCCAGGAGGCGATCATTTCCGAGACGACAAGTCCGGCACCGAGACGACGACAGAGCCGACGGAACGGAACGTCCGTCACGCCCGCCATCGGTGCCAGAATAACAGGCGTGTCCAGCATAACATCGCCGAGATTGATCGGCGGGAGGCCAGGCGTCCCGACTATGGTGGTATCTGCAATGCCCATGATTTGGGCAATATACTGCCCCCGTCAGGGCAGCGCAATCACGGAATATGTCTCCTCGCATCCGGACGGGAGGCGTATAACGGTTACAGCAGCGGGGGGACGCTCAGGATCGCCTGCCGCACCAGTTCTTTCCGGCTGACCGGGTCCTTCAGCCTCGACCGGAGCGGATCGAGACGACCATCTGTTGCCAGCACGGCAAGGCCGTGGACCAGCCCCCAGGCGGCAGTGTAACGAGCGGCGTCAGGCATGTCGTATATCCCGTCTTTTACCTTGTCTTCTTCCTGTGCGACGGTGGCGGAACTGTGTGACGGCTCAGCCAGAATTGCGAACAGTGCCGAGGCGGCTTCGCGATAACGCGGGCGATTCCGGTCGATGAGATCGCTGCGGAACATCAGCTCAAACATGTGGGCATGATCCATCGCGTAGAAGACGTAGGCTTCCGCGATCAGGCGCGAAGTGCCGTCTGCGGCGACCAGGGCGGCGCGGAGTTCGTCCATCCCGGTTGCCGCCAGTTCCGCCAGCAGGCCGGCCAGATCGCCGAAATGGGGCACGGCGGCTGTGTGCGAGACGCCTGCTGCGCGCGTGATGGCGCGAAGACTGAGAGCCGCGACGCCATCGCGTTCCAGAATAAGGCGTGCGGCGGAAAGCAGGGCGTCCGGGAGTGCGCCGTGATGATACCGTGTGGCCGGTTCGGGATCGGGCATTTTTCCGTTCCGGTGCGCATGACCGGGGGATACCGAAGCTGTCGTCGCGCTGTCTGTCATGTGCGATACCTGAGTTTTCCGGTAACTTTCCATTGGAAAGTTATGCTTGACGGTCACATTCGGGACATGACATCTTTCCACTGTCAAGAACCGGATGAAAAAGTAATGTCACCAGCCTCTCCCGCTCAGGCGCCGATCACCAATGGCCGATCGAAGATCCTGACTCTGCTGAATGATTTTGGTGGCCTGGCGGCGCTGTGGATCCTGGACAGTATGTTCGGTCATCGCGTTGCGATTGAACTGACCCTGCTGTTCGTGGCCGGAGATTTCATCCGCCACATTATTCAGCGTCGTCCGGTTCCGGTTCTCTGGTGGCTGATCAATGGTTCGATGGCGGTCTTTATTGTCGCGGAACTCATTTTCGGAATGGAGACGCTTGAGCCGTTTGAAGGCTCGGCAACGGATGCTGTTTTCGCGCTTCTGTTTCTCGCCGGGGCTTTTGCACGCCCTCCCCTCATTCAGCGTTTCGCGGAGCAGCAACAGGGGACCCCGTTTCCCGAACGGCGCGATCTGACGTTGTTCTTCCGTTATCTGACGCTCTTCTGGTCGGGGCTTTTCTGGTGTGTCGCTCTTCTGGACGCAGGCCTGTCAGTCACGCATTTCGCCGGGAAATATAGCGGCACTCTTTCGACGATCGCGCCCATTCTTGCTGTGGGGACCGGTGTCGTAGTGAGCAGGTTTTATGGGCGCGCCCTTTTTCTCCATCTCAGTAAAAAGGGAGTTCTCGGCCATTCGCAATAAGGGGCTTTTGAAAGGCTCTGTTGTCGTTAAGTGTTGGCTCCTTCCCAAGGCGCTTTGCCCTGGAACCCACCAAAGGTCGCAGACCTTTGGAAACCGTTTTATTATAAAACAAATCGGGGTGCAGGGGCCTGCGGTCCCTGCCGGGTCCGGGCAGAGCCCGGATTCCGCCAGCTCTTTGAAAAATCACAGATCAACTCGTAACGACAACAGAGCCTTTCCAAAGATCTGCGACCTTTGGCGGATTCAGGGCAGAGCCCCGAGATGGTGTATGCCCAGATGTATCGGTAGCGTGCCTTACCGGGAACCGTCCGACCTGACTGACAGGAGTTCTGCCGCGGCGCTTCCTGGCGGATCTTCCCTGTCAAAGTCCTGATGTGGCAGAAGGACGGCGTGTGGTTCTTCCTGGTCGTGAGCCAGCAGAAGGCGTTCGACATTTCGGGCGACGACCGGATAATCCTCCAGCAACCGCTCGAAGCGCACAGCCGAAATGACCAGCATGTGGCCGAACTGGAGCGCCCTGACCGTACCTGGCATGGGGCGATGATCGGTCACTTCGACGGCACCGATCAGATCTCCGGCGCCGAAACGGACATCGCGCTCAGCCACATGCATCTCGGCCAGGCCGGCACTGACGAAGAACACTGAATGGACCTTGTGCCCGCGCCGGAGAATGGCTTCACCCGGAGATGGAAACCGCAGCGAGGTCGTCATTGCGAGATCGTGCAGAGCGGCTGCCGGAAGGCCTTTGAACACTTCGGCATGACGCAGACGATCTTCGATGTTGTTCTTGAGATTGAACGTCATCGGGCGGTCGAGCCGCTGGCGTCTGCGGTCCACATCGCGGTGCAGTTCCCGGTACAGCTCGTCGCTGATCAGGGATTCGGCATGGAGGGAGTCAAATTCCTGATTTTCCAGCCGGAGAACGATCTGCCGGAAAATCCGGTTCTCCAGAGCTTCTGAATAGCCTGGATAATGCAGGCGCAGCGTCGCCAGGGCCTCGTCAAGCATCTTGCGCTGACGGGAGAGCGTTTCGGACACGATTTCACTCACGCGGCTGCCGAGCGTGGGCTCCATCCGCTCGCGCAGGAAGCGCGTGAGCGCCAGAGAGACGAGGTGCGTCACCATCAGCATCTCAAACCGCTCTGCCATGCAGGCCATCAGCGGGCGATCATAATGCAGCCGGTTGTGAATTTCCTGAGCGAGACGGAACCGGAGGGATGGCCGGAGCCGGCGTCTGATGGCGCGCACATAGCCAAACCGGCCCTGCAGGCGTGCGCCATCGACCATTGCGTCGGACGTTCGCAGCAGATTTTCCATCACGCGACGCGACAGGCCCTGAATCCGGAACAGGTCCAGCAGGATCGAGCGTTCCTGGTTCGCGATGGTGATCAGCGCGAGAGTGACACGCTGGCGGTCGCCGAGAGCGGTGTCGAATGTGTTGGCGGACTGCTCCTCATCGCTGCGTTCCTCAAGTCCGTCGATGACCGAGCGGGTGGCATCCGGCGAAAACCCAAGCTCCTCGCCTGTTTCTTTTGCGCGGACCGCGACCTTTTCAAGGGCAATACCCACTATCTGGTGCCGCGTGGCCTGGTCCATCGGCGAGAGCTGATCGAGCTTGAGGAATATGACCACCGAGCGGAGCGTTGTGCCGTTGACCAGCAGGGTGATGAGCACAAATCCTGTCGCGATGATGCCGATGAAATGCGCGACCGGGGTGGAAATATGCTGGTTTTCGGTGACGGCCAGAGCGAGAGCCAGGGTGATCGCGCCGCGCAGGCCGCCCCACACCATGGTGACCTTGAAGGGTGTAGGGACTGGCGGCGCGAGGCGCGTCATGGCCAGGAAGGGGAGCAGGCCGAACACGACGGAGGCGCGGGCGACCAGACCGGCCAGACTTGCGATGAGAATCAGGACGATATCCCACCGTGTCATGCCGACCATCAGGCGGGGAACGAGCATGGAGGCGAGGACGAACACGAGTGAACCGGCCCAGAAGACGAGCTGCTGCCAGAGTTCGTTGAGGAAGCGCCAGGTCTGCGGGCGGAAGGTCGAGGGGCCGTAAACCGACATGGTCAGCCCGGCGACAGCCGTGGCCACGACGCCGGAGACACCGAGGATATCGTCACAGACGATATAGACAATGTAGGGCAGTGATACTGTGAGTGTCGTTTCCGCGGCGGGTGCATTGCCGAGCACCGTGATCATGTACAGCATCGCCCGCGCGCCGACGATCCCGACGACGATTGCGCCGGCGAAGGAGATGATGAACTCGAGGGTGGCGCTGCCGAGCTGGATCGGGTGGTGAGAAATGACAGCGTTGAGCAGCACGGCGAAGATTGAGATGGCCGCGGCGTCATTCAGCAGGGCTTCGCCTTCCACGAGACGTGTCAGCCTGGACGAGGCGCCGATATCGCGGAAGATTCCGGCCACGGCGGACGGATCGGTGGTTGCGACGATCGAGCCAAGGAGCAGGCACACGATCAGGGGCATCTGCGCGAATGGCATCAGGGCGAGGCCGATTGTTGCCGTGGAAACAATCACGGCCACCACGGCGAGAAGCAGAACGGTTGCGGTTTCCTCGGCCAGGCGTCGCACATCGATCGCCATGGCGCCCTGGAACACCAGGACAGGCAGGAACACGAGGAGGAAGACCTCGCTGCTGACCGGAAAATCGAGCAGGGTTTCGGCGACGCCGTTGATGGCTGAGCCTGCGACCCCGGACAGCGAATCCGTATAGGTACTCCGCAGCACCAGATCCGCACCACCGCCGATGATGATCCCGACGATGGCGAGCAGGACCGTTTCGGAGACTTCCAGGCGTCGCGCCACGGGCTGAACCGCGCTCACAATCACCAGCAGCAGCGCCGTCGCCAGCAGTACTGCGGCCAGGCCCGTCACCTCCATTCACATCCTCCTTCTGCGCCGGCTCTCACGGAGGCTGACGCGGTTCATTATCCGGGACGAGAGCCCGGGGTGGCAGTGCGGACCATACTTCAGCATCATAACCACGTTTTTATGATAAACGGGCTTTCAGGCACCCTTATGGCAGCATGCCATCCTGAAAATGAAGCCCGTCATAACGGGTTTGCCCGCGCCTGCCAGGTCCGGAGTGGCACGGATTCGAAAAAACACGGTTCAGGGCCTTTGCTGACGTTCAGTGGCTTCTGACGGAAAATCAGGGCTCGTTATGACCTTCGAAGGTGCCTTCCCAGGCCAGCGTTGCCAGAGGCGCGCGGTCTGAAGGGATTTCGCGCGCACGAAGACCTTCGGGCAGCGTTTCGGGGGCGCCCTGTTTTCCGATGGCTATCGCGACATGAATCTTGAAATCCTGTGGCGCCGCGAGGCCTTTGTGAGCCGCTTTTACGTCGAAACCACTCATGGGATGCGTTGCCCAGCCGAGATGAGCCGCCTGGAGTTGCAGCAGCATCGCGGCGGCGCCGGCGTCGAATTCATGAGTGGGCGCAGGAACCAGGTTTCCCGAGGGAGACAGCATCACGGTTCGGGATGCGACATAGATAAGCGCGGATGCCTTGCCGGCCCAGGACTGGTTGAAAGGGATCAGCCAGGACAGGAAATTCTCCCATTCGGGGGTTCCGCGTCTTGCACACAGAAAGCGCCATGGCTGCGAATTATAGGCTGACGGGGCCCAGCGCGCGGCCTCCAGAACGGCCATCAGGTCATCGGATGACATTGATGCATCGGTGAAGGCGCGCGGCGACCAGCGCTCAAGGAAGAGGGGGATCGTTGCGGGCAGTGAGAGCGAAGCGCGGTCTGCGGCTGACGTCATGGCGGAATCCTGTTCTGACGAAATAACATATCCAGGCGCCCGCGATTGAGCGGGATATCAGGCTGTCAGCATCCGTCTCCAGGCACAGCTCGGCACCTGTGCCGCAATGAGAGAACGGGACAACGCTGGCAATAGTAAAACGATCTCATGTAACAATCATACGTCTGAATATCGTTTTGAGATGCTTAAGGAAGACTATCTGGTGTCTCCGGGCGGAGCGAAAAAGAACCGGGCGCCGGTCGGGTCTGCTCAAACAGGAGAGGGCATCACACCGGTGCTGACGATGCGATGCCCTCTCCTGTTCTGCTGAACGGCGTGCGGGCCATGGGACTGCATCCGGAAGAACCGGGCGGCCTCGTCACAAACCGCTTCGGCCGCTCCTGCCCGTCGCGCAATGGCGAGCAGACAGGGAGGCTGAACGCCGGGTCAGCTCCCGGCTTTTTTCCGCGTCACATCAGTGGCTGGAGGCTCCGGTCGCGTTCGTGATGCCGGTCTGAGCCGCATTCGCGCCGCGGCTGACGTTGTGTCCGACCGAGCTGACGTCTTTACCTGCGCCGGAAACCGTATTGCATGCGGCCAGTGCGAGCAGTGCTGTGGCGACGACGGCCAGCCGCAGGCTGTTCGGCCTGGTTGCCGCCTGTTTCCGAGGCTGCCGGTCTGCGTTTTTCTCGTTCATAAAAGTCAGGCTCCAGTAATTTTGCCTGCTGTTAACGAAACAGGCAGAACAAGGTTGCTTTTTCCGAACAGTTATCCGGATGGTATTGGAGCCGCGACCGGAGATAGGATGGAGGCTGCGATATTTTTGAAATGGTCACTTTGACAGGGACCTGGCGCTAAAAACGCTGATAGAAGAAGGCTTTGCGATGTCTGATGCCTGCGACAACAGACCAGAAACCAGGAATCCCGGGCTGGTATCGGATAAAAAGAACGATGTGCGGACCGTTACCGGACAGCCCCGGCTGACGCCCGTTGCCGAGGCGGCGCGGCTGAAGCGGCAGGCTGATGAAGCCGGGGCCTTGCGCGCCAACCTGAGGCGGCGTAAGGCGCAGGCTCGCGCACGGGCGGAGCAGGAGCTCCCCGCGCAGCCTTCTCATTCTCACCCGGAGACCACTTGATGCCAGTTATGCCCGATACATGGATTCGCGACAGGGCAATAAACGATGGCATGATTGAACCGTTCGTTGAGAATCAGAAGCGTGATGGCGTTATTTCCTACGGTCTCTCGTCATATGGATATGATGCACGGGTGGCGGATGATTTTCGCATTTTCACGGATGTGAACAGCGCCATTGTCGATCCGAAATCGTTTTCCGAAGACAGCTTTGTCTCCCGCAGGGCTGATGTCTGCATTATTCCGCCGAACAGTTTTGTGCTGGCACATACGATTGAATATTTCCGCATTCCGCGTGACACGCTTGTCGTCTGCCTTGGCAAATCGACCTATGCGCGTTGCGGCATCATTGTGAATGTCACGCCTCTTGAGCCGGAATGGGAGGGGCAGGTTACGATCGAGATCAGCAACACCACTCCCCTGCCCGCCCGTATTTATGCCAATGAAGGCATCTGTCAGTTTCTGTTTTTCCAGGGCGCATCGCCCTGTGAGGTGAGCTACGCGGACCGGGCCGGAAAATATATGCACCAGCGTGGCGTTGCCACACCGAGGCTTTGAGACATGGATCGTTTTGTTATCCGGGGCGGCAGGCCCCTGCGCGGTGAGATCGTTATTGGCGGCGCCAAGAATGCGGGCCTGAAGCTGATGGTCGCGGGTCTGCTGACGGCAGACCCGCTGGTGCTGACGAATGTGCCGCGGATCGCTGATATTGCGACCATGCGCGATCTGCTGGTCCAGCACGGGATCACTGTCGAGGACGTCAACGGCGACGGCTCCAGCTATGCCGTGGGCGGCTCGATCAGCAGCACAGAAGCGCCTTACGACATTGTCTCGAAGATGCGGGCGTCGATCCTTGTGCTTGGCCCCCTGCTCGCGCGTTGCGGAGAGGCCCGTGTGTCTCTTCCCGGTGGCTGCGCCATCGGCACACGTCCGGTGGATATGCATCTGAAGGCGCTTGAGACGCTCGGCGCCGAAATCCGGCTTGAGAACGGGTATATCAACGCGACGGCCCCGAAGGGGCTGATCGGGGACAGGGTTGTTCTGCCATTCGCCTCTGTGGGTGCGACCGAAAATCTTCTGATGGCGGCAACGCTTGCCAAAGGGCGTACGGAGATTGTGAATGCGGCTCGTGAGCCGGAGATTGGTGATCTTGTCGAGTGTCTCAACAAGATGGGCGCGCGGATCACGGGGAGTGGCACCGGGACGCTTATAATTGAGGGTGTGGAGGCGCTGCATGGCGCTGAGCATCGCATCATGCCGGACCGGATCGAGTGCGGTACGTATGCCTGTGCCGCCGGGATCACGGGTGGCGACCTGAAATTGATTGGTGGCCGGGTGGATGATCTGGGTGCTGTCGTTCGGGCGCTGGAAGAGACGGGCGTTGAGGTAACGCAGGAATCTTATGGCATGCGGGTCCGGCGGACCGGCGCGCTGCGTGGCATTGATATCATGACCGAGCCTTATCCAGGCTTTCCCACCGACATGCAGGCGCAGTTCATGGCCATGCTGGCGGTTGCGGATGGTGCTTCGATGATCACGGAGACGATCTTTGAAAACCGGTTCATGCATGTGCCGGAACTGAACCGGATGGGGGCACGGATTAATGTCCATGGTTCATCGGCCATTATCCGCGGCGTACACGCGCTTTCGGGCGCGCCGGTAATGGCGACGGATTTGCGGGCTTCGTTCTCGTTGATTCTCGCGGGCCTGGCGGCGCATGGCGAAACGATTCTGAGCCGCGTTTACCATCTTGATCGTGGTTATGAGGCGGTGGAGAAGAAGCTTGCCGCCTGTGGCGCGAACATTGAGCGCGTGAAGGACTGACGGCGCGCATTGTCTTTACGGAAGGAAGCAGTCTTATGTCCGGCAATCGCGCCCTTGTGGACCCTGAACTGCTTCCGCTTCTCGACCGTCTCGGGCCTTCCGCGCTGGATGAACATCTTCTCCCGGCAGCCCGCGCCGAGCGGCAGGCGGTGCCAGGGGCGATGGACAAACTCCCCGTTGAGACATTTTCGCGAAACATTCCGGGTATGCCGGGCGACCCGGATGTCAGGGTTCTGATTTCGCGTCCGGAAAAGGCTTCTCCTGGTCCGTTACCGGCGATTCTGCATATCCATGGTGGCGGGTTCGTTATGGGAACGGCGGACCGGTTTCTGCCGCTCTTACGGAAATGGGCTCACGATCTCGATTGTGTTGTGATTTCGGTGGATTACCGGCTTGCTCCGGAAACATCGTTTCCCGGGCCGCTTGATGATTGTTATGCCGCTCTGCTCTGGGCCGTGGCGGAAGCCGGAGAACTGAATATCGATGTCAGCCGGATTGGTGTCGCAGGCGAGAGCGCGGGAGGCGGGCTGGCGGCGGGGCTGGCCTTGCTGGCAAGGCAGCGATCCGGACCGCATCTGGCGTTTCAGAATCTGCAGTATCCGATGCTGGATGACAGGACTGGTCCGGACAGTCCGCGCAATCCGGTCACAGGGGACTATGTGTGGACGCGGGACATGAATGTCTTTGGCTGGCGCTCGTTTCTGGGTGTCATGCCGGGGGTTGAGGGAATTTCTCCCTTTGCCGCGCCGACCCGCGCAACGGATCTGAGCGGGTTGCCGCCTGCCTATATCGGCGTCGGAACGCTTGATCTCTTCCTGGACGAGAACATGGACTACGCCCTGAGGCTGATTCGGGCGGCGGTTCCGGTCGAAATTGACGTTTTTCCGGGAGCGTTTCATGCGTTTGAATTGCAGCCCCGAGCCGCGATTACCCGACGCTCGATGGCGCGACGCACGGACGCGCTACGCCGGGCGATGATTCTCAGGCCAGGCAAAGACGAATGATTACGCCGTTCTGAGGGGAAACCGGATTTGTCGCAGGGGATTATCCGGTTGTCAGTTTCCTGACGTGGCGCTGATGCCTTTTTTCTTCTGAAACTGCTGGATTTCGCTGCGAAGATTGCCGACCGGTGCTGCGCTGATGGTGTCCTGATAGGAATCGCCGTGCCAGATCCAGCGATCTGTTCCATCGACAACGATATCATACATCCCGCGATGGCTGGTCGGCAGGATCGCGATTGAGCCACTGACTGAGTCGAGCACCTTTACCCAGTCATCGCCGGTGCGGAGATAAACGTCAGTCGAGCAGCCGGCTGAGCCGCAGAGTGCGGCGGACTGAAGCTGAACGAACAGCGCGATCTCGCCTTTTTTTGTCGAGAGCGGGGCCGAGCCGATCAGCAGCACGGGTTCTTCGTGATGTCGGCGACTTGTCGCGATGTCGTCGGCATTGAGGATGCGGGCCTGTTTGTCCAGATCCGTTCCGGGTTGCTGCGACAGGATGACGGGTTTGCCAGTCGATGTGCCCGACGTGCCTTTATGGCTTTGCACATGATGCGTGCGCGCCTGTGCGGCGCCGATCATCAGAGCGGGAACTGCGATCAGCGAGGCGGCAAGACAGCCCGCAACGAGAAGCAGGCGCGGGCCTGGGAGGGAAAGCGTGGAGTCCGACGTAACTGGCGGGACGCTGCGAACCGGAACCGGACGCTGGTTTGTCTGCCGCTCGATGGCGGGCGAAGCAAATTGGCGCAAGGTTCGTCGTCTCCGTTATGTATAAACAATCGGACGGCCCCCTCGTCGCGGGCCACCCGGGCTTACCATAGCCGCAATTCCAGGAAGGGGCGATACGATCTTGCAGCCTGATCATGACGTTACACCGGGGCTTTATCGCCATTACAAAGGCGGGCTCTATACAGTGATCACGACAGCACGGCATAGCGAAACTGAAGAATGGTTCGTTGTGTATCGCAGCGAGGCTCATGGCACGCTCTGGATACGTCCGCTTTCAATGTGGAAAGAGACGGTCAATGGGCAGCCACGGTTTGCCCGGCAACAGGACTGAACTGGCCATGAGGCTGGTGCTGGCACAAAAAAACCCCGGAGCAGCGCGCCGGGGTTTTTAAGAGGTCGTCTGAACGGCGCAGACCGGAAAATGCTTTTCCGACCGGCGGTTTCATTCAGATCATCGATTTGGAACGTGCGAGAACAGCCGAGCAGATCTTGCCCTGCGCACCCGTGTCCAGGGGTGTGACTGTCGTGACTTTCCCTGCAACGATCATCTGACCCGCTGAGCCGACGGCGTAATCCATGTTTCCGTTCTGATCCGATGGAACAGCGTTGGTCTTTGCGTTCAGCGCTGTCTGCACAGAATCACCATCATCGTGAGACACGAGTTCTGTCTCGACGCAGTAGTTGAGCAGGCCGGCAAGGTTGACCGGTGTCACAGATGCGACTTCCGCTCCGGTTGCTGGCAGGATTCCGGCGGCTGACGGGCGACCCTCGGGTGTTGTCGTGGGCTGAGCCAGCATGTCCCCTGCCAGGGCAGGAAGAGAAGCTGACGTTATACCGGCTGTGATGGCGAATGCGGCGAGGGCGCGCGGGGAAAAACGGATCATCGAAAGCTCCTGGTTGCTTTGCGGCATGTTGCGCCAACCATGACGGCGGCGCAACGCACGCAGGGCTCATAGGGCCATTCCGCAAAGGTAGACCGGACGATCACAATATCGGGAGCATATCGCGCTGTGCCGCCGGGGGCAGGGCTTATGGAGCGGGTGAAGGGAATCGAACCCTCGTATGCAGCTTGGGAAGCTGCCGTTCTACCATTGAACTACACCCGCAATCCGGTTTTCTATAATCGGCCTGCTTCGTTGTGACAATCGTCTGTTTGCGTGTGAGACCGGCCCGGACAGTTCTGAACAAAATCTGCTCAGGGGGTCCAGGGGACTCTCGGCGATCTGGCGGTCTTTTCTGTCCATCCGCCGCCCAGGGCGCGATAGAATGTCACCAGATTCTCATAACGGGCCACCTGGACACCGATCTGCGACTGCTGCGCCTGGAGCAGTGTACGCTGGGAATCAAGCGTGTTGAGGTAGGAGTCGGTTCCGGCCTGGTAGCGCATTTTTGCCAGACGATAGGCGTCGGCGGAGGCCTTCACGAGATCGTCCATCCGGTGTCCCTGATCGAGATAGGTTGAGCGGGCGACAAGTGTGTCGGACACTTCTCTGAACGCTGTCTGGATTGCCTTTTCATAGGCTGCGACCTTCATATCGCGCGTTGTTTTTGCCACTTCGAGATTTCCCTGGTTCTGGCCCCAGGTGAAAATCGGGATGGAGATGTTGGGTTGCAGGCCCCACGTTGTCGCCGGAGCCGTGAAGAGGCGATGGAACATCAGACTGCTGACGCCATCCGTTGCCGTGAGCGTGATCTTCGGGAAAAACGCGGCTCTTGCGGCACCGATATTGGCGTTCGCGGAGAGGAGATCATGCTCGGCCGCAATGATGTCCGGCCGCCTGAACAGCAGATCCGAAGGCAGGCCGGCCGGCACGTTGGCTATAAGGGTCTGCGCGCCGAGCGGACGGGGTGGTGGCAGATCGGATGGGATCGGTGCGCCGATCAGCAGGGTGATTGCATTTTCGTCCTGCGCCACAAGGCGGACCTGCTGCGCATGAAGTTGCGCGGCCTGATCCACCTGCGTCTCGGCCTGACGCAGGGTGAGCATGTTTTCCTCGCCGTGATCGTAGCGCAGACGGATCAGTCGAAGATTTTCCGACAGGTTCGCGACCGCGTCACTGGCAACATCCAGCAACTCCCGGTCGCCAAGCCAGGCAACATAGGCCGTGGCGATCTGAGAAACGATGCTGATTCTCAGTGCACGCTCATTGGCGACCTGTTTGAGCGCGGCTTCGGCGGAGGCCTGTGACAGACTGCGAATGCGTCCGAACAGATCAATCTCGTAGGATGAGAAGCCAATTCCGGCACTGTAGTAACGGAATGTGGAAATACTCTCGCCCAGGCCCGGAGCGAAGCTGAAACCAGCGGTCTGTGACGGAGCCATGTACATCGCGGCACCGGTCGCGCCGATGGCGGGAAACAGTGAAGCGTGCTGCACATCATACTGAGCGGCGGCCTGTGTGATGCTTGCCGCGGCGGAGCGCAGATCACGATTTTCCTTCATCGCGATGGCAATCAGCGCTTTCAGCCGCGGATCGGTGAAAAAATCGGCCCATCCGAGATCGGCTGCCGGGGTTTGGAGCGCTGTTCCTTCAGGTTTTGTTTCTGATTTCGGTTCCTGCGGATAGGCAGGTGCCACCGGCGCTTTTGGACGATGGTAAGTCGGCGCCATGGTGCATGCGGACAGCAATGCCACGGAAAGTGGGATTGCCGCGATCGTCCGGGCTCTCCGACGGACGGTGGAGAGGGCCTTCATCAATGTGTCTCCGGAGACGCTGCCGAAGCAGGTGCGGGATTGTCCCCTCTCTCGCTGGCCCGCTTCACGCGGAACAGACGCAGGACGAGGACAAAGAACAGGGGAACGAAGTAGACGGCGAGGAGCGTAGCGGTAAGCATTCCGCCGACCACGGCGGTGCCGATGGCCTGGCGCGCGGAAGATCCGGCGCCGGACGCGATTGCCAGCGGAAAGACGCCGAGCACGAAGGCAATCGATGTCATCAGGATGGGGCGCAGGCGTTCCCGTCCCGCGTTCATCACGGCTTCTTCAAGAGACTGGCCACTTTCGAAGTTGGCCTTCGCGAATTCCACGATCAGAATGGCGTTTTTCACCGCGAGGCCAACGGTCGTCAGCAGACCGACCTGGAAGTAAACGTCGTTATCCATGCTGCGCCACAGCGTTGCGGCGATTGCGCCCAGGACACCGAGCGGGATGACCAGAACGACGGCCATCGGAATGGCCCAGCTTTCATAAAGTGCTGCCAGGCAGAGCAGGATGACGGTTGTTGCCAGGGCGTAAAGAGGACCTGTGGAAGAGCCGGCCGACATCTGTTCAAACGACAGACCGGTCCATTCGTAGCCGATACCACCCGGAAGCGAAGCAAGAATGTCTTTAATCGCACTGATCGCATCGCCTGAACTGTAGCCCGGCGACGGCTGGCCAAGGATTTCAAAGGCATTGAGGCCGTTATAATCCTCGACTTTCTGGGGGCCGACGATCCAGGAGCCACTGGCGATCGTATTGAAAGGCACCATCGTTCCGGTCACGTTACGCAGATACCACGCGCTGAGATCACCTGGCATCATGCGTGAATCGGCAACTCCCTGGATGTAGACCTGTTTTACGCGGTCATCGCGCATGAACTGGTTGACGTAGATGGAACCCAGAGCGCCTTCGACCAGCGTGTTGATATCCGCGATGGAGACACCGAGCGCACTGGCTTTTTCACGGTCGATATCCAGATGGTATTGCGGAGCGTCTTCCATTCCGTTTGGACGGACGGCCATCAGGCGCTTATCCTGCGACGCCCTGAAAAGGACCATATTGCGCGCCTGGAGCAATGCCGCGTGTCCGATATGTCCACGGTCCTCAAGTTCGAGATCAAAGCCTGACGCGTTACCCAGTTCGAGCACGGCTGGCGGGTTGATCGCGAAGATCTGGGCCTCGGGATCGCCCCAGAAATGCATCATGATCCGGCCGGCGATTGCGTCCACATTCTGACCGGCTCCGGTGCGCTCATCCCAGTCCTTCAGTTTGATGAAGAACGCGCCTGAATTCTGGCCCTGACCGGCGAAATTGAAGCCGTTCATGACGAAGACGGATTCGACATTTCGGGATTCAGTATCGAGAACGTATTTCGAGACTTTTGCTGTTACCTTCGCGGTCTGTTCCATTGTCGCGCCGGGCGGCAGCGTCACCTGACCGAAGATGAGTCCCTGATCTTCGTTGGGCAGAAAGCCTCCCGGAAGACGGGTGAACAGAAACACCGTACCGCCCACGATCAGGCAAAACACCAGAAGCGCGATAACGCGATTGCCGATCATCAGGCGGACACCAGACAGGTAACCGTTCGTCATGTGGGCAAAGCCGCGGTTAAATCGCCCGGCCAGACCTTTGGTTTTTTCATGCTGACCGGGTTTGAGCATGGTTGCGCAGAGAGCCGGCGTCATGGTCATGGCGACGAGGACGGAGAGCCACATGGCGGCGCAGATCGTGATTGAGAACTGGCGATAGATCACGCCCGTGGAACCGCCGAAGGCAGCCATGGGCAGAAAGACCGCTGTCAGCACGAGAACGATGCCGATCAGTGCGCCCGAGATCTCGTCCATCGACACGCGTGCGGCTTCACGGGGAGACAGATTTTTTTCCGTCATGACGCGTTCGACGTTTTCGACCACGACGATGGCGTCGTCGACCAGCAGACCGACGGCCAGAACCATGGCGAGCATGGTCAGGGTGTTGATGGAAAATCCGAGTACGGAGAGGAAACCGAAGGTGCCCAGCAGAACGACGGGGACCGCGATGGTCGGGATCAGGGTCGCCCGGAAATTCTGAAGGAATATCAGCATCACGAGGAAGACGAGGCCGATCGCTTCCGCCAGCGTGATAATGACTTCCCTGATCGACAGGACGATGAACGGCTCGGTATCGAGCGGATAAACCGTCTTGAGTCCGGGTGGATAAAACTTTTCAAGCTGGGTGATTTCGGCCCGGACGGCGGCCTCGGTCGCAAGCTGGTTCGCACCGGGCGAAAGCTTCAGCGCCATACCTGCGGAAGGTTTCCCGTTATAGACGGCGTAGGTGTTGTAAGTCTGAGCGCCCAGCTCAACTTTTGCTACATCCCCGATGCGCACCTGGGAACCGCCGGGCATGACTTTGAGCAGGATTTTCCGGAATTCTTCCGGCGAGGAAAGCCGGGTGGGGCCGATGATTGTCGCATCCAGTCCGATCCCCTCCTTAGCCGGGAGGCCGCCGAGTTCACCGGAGGAAACCTGCAGGTTCTGCGTCTGTATCGCGGCCTGAACGTCACCGACAGTCAGAGAATATTTGTAAAGTTTTTGCGGATCAAGCCAGATGCGCATGGCGTATTCGGAGCCGAACAGCGTGTGATCACCGACGCCGGAGACGCGTGCGAGCGGATCGGAGACGTTGGAGGCGACGTAATCCGAAATATCCTGTGCATCCATGGAGTTGTCAGTTGAAATGAAACTGACGACGAGCATGAAGTTCTTGACCGCCTTGGCGACAGTAATGCCCTGGGACGTGACTTCTGTCGGCAATCTGGGCTGTGCCAGTTGCAGTTTGTTCTGAACCTGGACCTGCGCGATGTCAGGATTGGTGCCCTGCGCGAAGGTCAGATCGATTTCCATCATTCCGGACGCGTAGGACTGGGCCGAAATGTATTCGAGGTGGTCCAGGCCGAACATCTGCTGAAGGATTGGCCGGACGACGGTGTTGTTTACCGTCTCGGCGGAAGCCCCCGGATAGGTGACGGTGAGTGAGACCTGTGGCGGCGCGATCGACGGATACTGGGCGATCGGCATGCGGAAGATCGCAACCGCGCCGACAAGCATGATGATGAGCCCGATCACCCATGCGAAAACGGGCCGGTCAATGAAAAAACGTGACATGCCGGTTTACTTTTTCTCTTCTGAGGGTGTGCCGCTGTCGAACGGAACCGGTTTCACCTTGTCGCCCGGATGCACTTTCTGCAGGCCGACGACGATGACGCGATCGCCCTGTTTCAGGCCGCTGCTGACGATCCAGTCGGCACCGTTTGCACTTCCTGTGGCGACCTGGCGCAATTCCACTTTGTCATCCGCGTTGAGAGCGAAGACCTGCGGGTCGCCGTGGGTGTTTCGGGTAACGGCCTGCTGCGGCACGAGGAGGGCATTCGGATCGATGCCTTCATCCAGCGTTGCATGCACATACATACCGGGCAGCAGAAGTTTATTTGGGTTCGGGAAGACAGCGCGGACCACGACGGTTGCGGTTGCTTCATCGACATTGACTTCGCTGAACTGCATCCGGCCGGGCAACTCATAGGTTGAGCCATCTTCCATCTGCAGGCTGACCGGAACGGTGTTGTCAGGGTTTGTGTGAATCCGGCCGGAAGCCACCTCGCGGCGGAATCTCAGCAGAGAGATCGCTGGCAGATTCACATCCACGAAAATCGGATCGAGGCGTGTGACGACGGCGAGATTAGCGGTCTGTCCGGTTGTTGCGAGCGCGCCGACGGTGAGAAGCGACCGTCCGATCCGGCCTGTGATAGGCGAATTAACTTTTGTGTAGCGCAGGTTGACCGCGGCGGACTCCACCTGCCCTTTTGCAATCAGAATCTGTGCATCGGCTGCCCTCGCGGCGGCCAGCGCATCGTCATATTCCTGCTTGCTGACGGCGTGCGCCTTCATGAGCGGGCCGTAGCGTTCCAGTTTTGCTCTGGCTGTGACGGCGTTTGCATTCGCCTGAGCGAGCTGGCCGCTGGCGCTGTCATAGGTCGCCTGATAGGGACTCGGGTCGATCTGATAGAGTTGCTGCCCGGCGACGACGTCGGCGCCTTCCGTAAAGAGGCGCTTCTGGATAACACCGTTCACCTGCGGGCGGACCATCGCGATTTCGAATGCCTCAAGACGCCCTGGCAACTGAGAGCTGACATGCACGGAGCGGCCTTCGATGGTGACGATCTGAACCTGCTGGGGAGGCGGAGCGCCCTGCTGTGCGGGCTTTCGGCCGCAGCCGTCCAGGACAAGGAGACTCGCAGCAGAAAGCAGCAAGGCTGTGACGGGAATACGAAAGGGCCTGTTCACGAATGCATCCTGCCGACCGAAAAGATAAGTGTATGGGGACTGCCAGCCCTGCGTCACCGATCGGATAAAAATCCGGGAGCAGAGTTGGTTTGCCTGGAAATAGAAACTATATAGTTTCCCAACCCCCGGTCAAGATGGGAAAAACGGGACGTGAAAGACGAAACCGGACGGAAGAACAAGGAAGTGTGCGGACAGCAGGCGCCGCGCTGCTCTTCCGCGCGTGGACCTGGCCGACCGCCGGAAATGGAGGAGTGCGAGCGCCGGCAGCGCATCCTGACGGCTGCCTGCGAGATTCTGCAGGCGCACGGTTATCACGCGGCATCCATGGATAAGGTCGCGCAATGTTCCGGGATGTCCAAGCGCACGCTCTATCAGCTCTATCCTTCAAAGCAGGAACTTTTTCTCTCGCTGATCGGCGCCCGGCTGTTTTGCCTGCCACCGCATGTTCGTGAAGGGGCTGCCACTCCGGAGGATGAACTGGGGAGCCTTCTTCTTGAGGTGGCGAAATGGCTGTTGCGTCCTGATCAGATTGAACTGATCCGCGCTATTATGGCTGAGGCGCCGGAAGCGCCGGATATTACCGAGATCATGCTCAGCCTGAAGAAGGGCGGTGAGACCAACGCGTTCAACCGCTGGCTGCGGGATTACTGCACGGTCTCCGGTCATCCTGAAGCTGACGTCAACGAACTGGGACGTCAGCTGTTCGGCATGACGATTGGCGAACTGATGCTGAACGGACTGATTGGCGCGGGTGGATATCTGGAGCCGGCAGCAGTAGAGCGATTTGTTACGTCCGGGGCCAGGCTGTTTCTTGCCGGGCTGACTGCCGGATGGGCGCGGGATGCGGTAAGTCATGCTCCTGAAACGACCGGGCCGCCTCCTTAAGAGCGCACTGGTCTGTCGCGTGTCGTGGCCGGTCATCATCATGATCCGGTCATCGGTTACGCAAAGCAGGGACGGCTTCTGCTTCCCCTAAGTCCGGCGGGACATGCCGACTCCCGCGCCATTGCGAAATGAGTTCCGGTTTTGCGTCGACTTCCTGCTCTTCTGATCGGTGCCGTGACGGCGACGACAGCTCTTGTCACTACAGCCTTCCTGATGGCAGACCATATCGACCTCTCTTCATTCGCGGCGCGCCGGCTGGCTGCCGCGACGGGGCGGGCCGCGCATATCGGCTCGCTCCGTGTTACGCCGGGGCGCTGGATTACGGTCGAACTCAGTGATGTGCATCTTGCCAATGTCACGGGTGGAAGTCGGCCGGACATGATCACGCTGGAGCATCTGCACACGCAGATAAGGCTGATGTCGCTGCTTCATGGTCCTGTCGAGACCCGCGATCTTGTGCTGACCGGTTTTTCCGGACTCTTTGAGAGAACCCCTGATCGCAGGCCGAACTGGCGCTTTGGGCCGCCAGTGGCAAAACCTGCTGCGCCCGCATCTGCTGCGCCCGCTCCTGCTGACCAGAGCTGGTTTCCCGGACTGCGGCAGGCGACGATCCGGGGCAGCGAGGTCATTTACCGGACCGCGCGCGGGCACACGTATCGTGCCGGACTGGACAATATTGTTTTTTCATCAGTCAGCGACAGTTCACCTTTTCTGATGACCGTGAACGGGGCTTATAACACGACCCCGGTTGCGATCACGGCGAAGATGCAGCCAATCTCGATGCTGCGTCAGGCGGGAAAGCCTTATGGAGCCAGCATTCATGCCAGTTCGGGTGACCTGACGCTCGATCTGGAAAGCACCATCACCGATCTGTTCGATTTTGATGGCGTTGCCGGAAAACTCGTTCTGCGCACACCGACCTCCGCGCCTCTGATGGCATTTGCGGGGATGCCTGCCTCTGATTTTGTCATGACGCTGGGGCTTGATGGTCACTTTGTTCATCAGGGGAATGTCTGGTCACTCGATCACACGACCGGACGCTTCGGGGAAAACCCGATCACAAACGCCGATGTGGTTTTCACGGAAGGGGCTTCTGGCAAGCCCGACCGGATTACCGGCAATGTCAGTTTTGCTTCGCTTGATCTGAACAGGCTGACTGGCGGGAGCGGATCGACCTCGCAGAAACAGACTGACATTCCGCTGGACGTGCCGGCGCGACCTGATCCTCTGATTGATGTTCAGCTTGGTGCCCGGGAAGTTCGTTACAATGCGCTGACTTTTTCGGATGCGTCGGTTGCTCTGTCGCAGACTCCGAACAGAATTGACGTGAAATCGCTCTCTTTCGGGTGGCTTGGGGCGCATCTGCATGCGTCCGGGTCGTTGCTGTCTGCTGCGGAGGGTGCACGGGCACGGGCGGCTGTTGATGTAACGGGCGCTGATATTGACCGGTTCAGGCGCCAGGCCGGTCTGGCGGCGATCCCGATCAGTGGTGCGCTGAGTTTTCGGGCCGCGGCTGAGGCGAATGACGTGCGCACGCTGAACCAGGCTGTGCAGGTGGCGGATCTGACAGCTGCTGTTGGGATGAACAACGGGGCGATTTCCCGTAAAGTTATCGCCATGGCATCGACGGATGTCAGTCTGCTGGTGCGTCGCGTGACCGGGACGGCGCCGGTGTCATGCCTTCTTGGCGTTATGACGCTGCATCATGGTTCGGGAACGGTGGTGCCGTTGCGGATCAGTTCAGCGGCGGGGTCGGTCATTGGGGCTGCGATCTTTGATCTGAACCGCAAATGGTTCGATCTGGCGTTTCAGAGCCGGGCTCCGGGGCTGTTTGCGCTTGATGTGCCGATCCGTGTGAGCGGGAGTTTCAGCAATCCCGGGTTTGGGCTGGCCGGCTGGTCTGAAAAAGGCCGGGGGCTTCTGAAGAGTGCCAGAGCCATCAGTGTATTGCCGCCGGAGATTGAGAGTTTCACGCCCGGAAAGGCGTGTCTTCGCGTCACCTTCTGATGGTGCAACCGTGCCAGACGGCCGTGGCAGTTGACGGCGACGCGAGTCATCCGCAATAACCCACCCTTTCCCGCCGCTGGCGGCAGGGACCTCGTGATTTGTATGGCCGGCTTGCGGCGAGGATAAAGAACCGCGCTAAAGAGGCTCTGGCAGGCATCTGCATGCAGGCCAAGGTTTCCACGGTCGATGACCCATGCGCGGGACGGCGGTGATTCGCTCTCCATTTCCGTTACGTGCGATGGATTAAGGACAGAATCGAGACCGCGATGACTGATAAGACAGAAAACACGTCAGGTTCCGCTGCATGGCGGACTGCCACCCGGCTGCTTCATGCCGGTGTTGAGCGTACGCCGTATGGCGAGACCAGTGAGGCCCTCTTTCTTACCTCCGGCTTTGTCTATGACAGTGCCGAACAGGCGGCCGCGACGTTCACGGGTGATGCAGTGCATTACCAGTATTCCCGTTTTGGAAATCCGACGGTTGACGCATTGCAGCGTCGTCTCGCTGATCTGGAGGGCGCGGAAGCCTGTATAGCGACGGCCACGGGCATGGGGGCGGTATCTTCCGCGCTTCTTGCTCAGGTAAAAGCCGGGGATCGCGTTGTGGCGTCCCGTGCTCTGTTCGGCTCGTGTCACTGGATCATTGCTCATCTGCTGCCGCAATACGGGGTGGAAACCGTTTTTGTCGACGGGGATGACCTGAATGCCTGGGGCGCGGCACTCAGCAAGCCGACGGCCGCCGTGCTGATTGAGAGTCCGTCCAACCCGATGCTTGATGTGCTGGATATCGCGGCGGTGTCTGAGCGTGCCCATGCGGCTGGCGCTATCGTGATTGTCGACAACGCGTTTGCATCGCCGGTGTATCAGAAGCCACTCGCGCTTGGGGCGGACGTGGTCGTGTATTCCTGCACCAAGCACATCGATGGTCAGGGCCGTGTGCTGGGTGGAGCAATCCTCGGCCGTGAGGCGTGGATCAATGAGGTTGTGCTGCCGTTCACCCGCAATACTGGCAACAGCCTGTCTCCCTTCAATGCCTGGATCATGCTCAAAAGCCTTGAGACCCTGCCCCTGCGCGTCGATGCCATGACCCGTAACGCTGCCACTGTTGCCGACTGGCTGGCTGATGCGCCGGGTGTTGTCAGCGTGCGCTATCCTGGACGGACGGATCATCCGCAGCATGAGATTGCGAAACGGCAGATGAGTGGTTTCGGTTCGCTGGTGGCATTTGAGGTGGCTGGTGGCCAGGAGGGCGCGTTCGCGTTTCTCGATGCTTTGCAGGTTATCCTGATCTCCAATAACCTTGGCGACGCACGGTCGCTTGCCACGCATCCGGCGACGACCACGCATATGAAGATCGGCCCTGAGGAGCGTGCGCGTCTGGGGATCTCGGATGGTGCGATCAGGTTGTCGGTTGGCCTTGAAGATGCCGCCGATCTCACTGACGATCTTGCGCGGGGTATCGCGGCGCTGAAGTCACGTGGCTTTGTGGCCGGATGAGATTCTGAAACAACACTGCCCCCCTGACGGGTTTGCGTCACGGGGGCGGCTCCGGACGAACATTTCGTCTGGTCGGGCTGTCCGCTCTGACCAGACCAGGTTCCGGTGATTTACAAGGGGGTAGAACCCGCGATGTCCTCCAGGCCGCCAATGCCGCCGAAACTTTTCACAGATCCGGAAGCGGCGCTTTCCGAAGCGATTGCCAGTCTGCCTGCTTATGAGGACACGACGGAAGGCGTGCGGGTGATCGTGCGCGCTTTCTGGCTCGACGATCAGTCGCAGCCGGAGGAACATAATTACTGCTGGGGTTATCGGATCCGCATCGAGAACCACAGTGACAGAACGGTGCAACTGCTCGAACGCTCGTGGGAAATCATTGATGGTCTGGGGCATATTGATCGCGTCCGGGGGGACGGCGTCATTGGCGAGCAGCCTGTGATCGAAGCGGGTTCCGGCTTTGAATATACCTCCGGGGCAGCCCTTGATACGCCGAGTGGCATCATGCGCGGCCTCTACCGGATGATCGAGGAGCCCACGGGACGTTTGTTTGACGTTCGTATCCCGCCCTTCAGTCTGGACAGTCCGTATCAGTCTGGTCTCGTGCATTAAGCCTTCCCGATCAGACACCGCGCCTCTGACGCGTGATGTCGCGCCGGCCATAACCTGTGAAAAAGAGATTTTACGTCATGAGCAATTCGTCCGCTCCGAATGTCCCCCTGCCCCCGGGTTCACGTCCGTCCCGGCAGGAAGCTGAGGATGCCGTGCGCGTTCTTTTGCGATGGGCGGGCGAGGATCCGCAGCGCGAGGGGCTGCATGACACGCCGTCCCGCGTGGCCCGGTCTTATGAGGAATTTTTCGAGGGCTATCACGTTAACCCGGAAGAACTTCTTGCACGGACATTTTCCGAAGTTGATGATTACGACGAGATTGTTCTGCTTCGTGACATCCGGTTCGAGAGCCACTGCGAGCATCACATGGCGCCGATCATCGGGCGGGCGCATGTTGCCTATCTGCCGCGACGTCGGGTGGTGGGGATTTCAAAACTGGCGCGGGTTGTTGATGCGTATGCGCGACGGTTCCAGATTCAGGAGCGTCTGACGGCGCAGATTGCCAACACGATCGACACCGTTCTGGAGCCTCACGGGACGGCGGTTATTCTGGAGGCCGGACACCAGTGCATGACGACACGGGGCGTGCATCGTCCGGGCGTTTCAATGGTGACGAGCCGTATGCTTGGTGTGTTCAGGGAAAATTCCGACACGCGTCGGGAACTGATGGCGATGCTTAATCGTCCGGCGATTGGTGAACTGTCTGCCTGACCGGAACGGATGACTGCTTTCAGGTATTTCGTTCGCCTGAAAGCATCCATTATCCGCCTGTCAGACCAGCCAGCGTTGCGGCTGACACACGGAAAGAGGGCCGCGCTCCCTTCCTGGTTCGGGCAGCGCCCGGGCTTTTTTCATGTCATTCAGCTTTATGCGTGCTGGTCTTATACCAACCCGCATAAAGTTGAATGACAAACCGGATTCCAAAGGTCTGCGAGCTTTGGCGGGGTGTGGAGCAGAGCTGCGAGACTCTCTTTCCGTGTGCCGATCTCAATCCGGGCTGGCATTATTTTTCCACGATGTTCCATGTCACTACGAAGTGATTCGGGACGGGTGAACTTGGCGTCATGCCAACGGACGCGCTGATCTGCTTGCTTTTGTAAAGGTCAGAGATTGCTTTCTGATCGGCTTTTACCGCGTCATCGGAGACCGGAGAACCCGGACGCAGCTTTGTCGCGGCTGTCAGGGCGTCGGTCGGGATTTTGGAGTTACCTGAGAAAACCACACCATCGACGACGGGCGCAGCGAGTGGCGCCTGCTCTGTAATGGCCCAGGACACGTCCACCGTATTACCGGTGAACTTCAAGCCACCACCGAACGAACCGCCGATATTTTTCGACTTGTAAAGGTTTTCAACGGCGTCCAGTCCCTGACTGATCTGGTCCTGTGACACCAGGTCTCCGACATGAAATGGAACCACGCTCATGATGTCCGCTGTGGAAACCAGCTTGTTTCCCGTAATATGAAGTCCTTTGAGCTTGAGAGGCTCATTGGCGCCCGGAGTGGCGGCCTGAGCGCTTTCTGCGGGGGGGACAGCGAGCACGGTCACGCCAGACAGCATGAGTCCGAGGCCGGCAGCCAGATGACGCAGCCTGAAGCTGCTGGAACGTGGCGGGATTTCGGTCATGAAGAAGGCGCTCCGGGTTATTTACTGATTGCCATGATGCACACGAGCCTCGTGCTGCCAAGGCCATTGGTCCTGTTTCGTATTCGTCATGGCGGCGGCTCGGGGATTTCCGGCGAATGACCAGTCATAACGACGCCGGCGGAGGCTGTGACGATCGACAGGATTCCGAGGATGTTCGCAACTGAAAGAGTTTCTCCGAGCAGGAGAAAACCGGTGCAGCCTGCGGCCACCGGTTCAAGGCTGTAGAGAACGCCCAGATCCCTGGTGGAAAGTTTGCTCATCGCCAGGCATTCCAGCGTGTAGGGCAGCGCCGATGACAGCAGCGCGACGAGGAAGGCTGCCGGCAGATAATGCATCTGTGCAGGTGCTGTCGTGCCAAGTGTCAGGATAAGCAGCGGGGAGATGAAGACGGTACCCGAAACGAGGCCCAGCGCTGCCGCCATCTTTGGTTCGACGATGGCCGTCAGGCGTTTGCCGGAGAGAATATAAAGTGCCCAGCACACTGAGGCCAGAGACGCCTCCAGCAGCCCGATGGGGTCAAGGTTTCCCATATCTGTATGCGGGCGGAGCAGAAGAATGAGGCCTGCAACCGTGAGCGCAAGCCAGAAGAGATCCTTCAGGCCGCGTGAGTGCCACAGGCCCAGCAACAGGGGACCGATGAATTCGATCCCCACGACAATACCCATCGGCAGACGGTCCAGCGCGAGATAGAAAAACAGATTCATCAGGGCTGTGGTCGCGCCGTAGGGCAGTGCCGCACGCCAGGCTGCGGGACTCCTGATTTTCAGGGGGCGCAGAATGATGGTGAGCACGAGAGCCGCGAAGCCGATGCGCAGGCTGGTCACGCCCGCCGCGCCGAAGACCGGAAAAAGTGATTTCGCACAGGATGCGCCGAGTTGCAGAGAGGCAATCGATCCCAGCATTTGCGCCACTGCCATAATCCTGGGCAGGCCTGCTGGCGTTCCGGCACTGGCTCGGGCGGACATGGATTGTCTCTCTCAGAATGACAGCTTTGTGCCGGTGACAGTGCCAGTCCTGAGCTGACGGCACCAGACAGGCGAATGCTTGTCCGCTCACTGTTTTTTAAATGGTCCGGGTGAAACTTCGGGCATGAAGCAAAACCCCTCGCCAGCTCCTGTTCCGACACCGGTCGCCCCGGATTTTTCCATGCCCGCCGACGAAAAGGGCGAAGCATTGCAGCGCGCGGGCCGGCTGGATGAAGCGGCTGTTGCGTATCGGGAGGCGCTTGCCCGAAACCCTGATGATGCACGCATATTGAGCAATTACGGAGGACTTCTCTGGGGTCTGGGAGCGTTTGAGCAGGCGCATGGTATGCTGATGCGTGCTGTCACTCTGGCTCCTGATCTTCCGGATGCATGGAGCAATCTGGGGAATGTGCTCCAGCAGTTTCAGCGTTACGATGAGGCGATTGCGGCGTATTCAAACTGCCTGCGTCTGAACCCGGTTCATCCTCTTGCTCTCAGTAATCTGGGCGTGGCTCTGGATTGTCGGGGAGAGCACGCAGCGGCACAGAAATTCCATCGGATTGCCGTGCGGCTTGCGCCGGATAATGCCGAAAATCATACGAATTTTGCAATTTCGCTGCTCTCCGGTGGAGATTATCGGAGTGGCTTTGCTGAATATGAGTGGCGCTGGAAGACACGCACCACACGCCATCACGGACTGACAGCCCCTTTGTGGACGGGAGCGTCTTTCGAAGGAAAGACGCTTCTGATCCACACAGAAGGCGGTTTTGGTGACATGCTTCAGTTCGCACGGTTCATTCCGCTCGCTGCTGAGCGTGGTGGCAATATTATCGTAAGTGTACGGCCGGAGCTTTCTGATCTCCTGAGACAGTCCTTTCCCGGCTATCAATTTGTGACGACGGAAGAGCCTGTTCCCTGGCATGATCTGCAATGCCCTGTGCTCAGTCTTCCGCTCGCGCTTGGCGTCGCGCTGGATACGATTCCGGCCTCGGGTGGGTTTCTCGCTGCAAATCCACAGAAAGTCGCTTTTTGGGCACAGCAGCTTGCAGAGAACGACATAAAGTTCGGGCGGGTTGCCGATCCTCTTCGGATCGGCCTCGTCTGGGCTGGCGCACCGCACGCGGAAATCAGGGAGGCGGAAATCACTGACCGGAGGCGGTCGACCAGTCTTGAGACCCTGGCGCCACTGGCCACGGCTGCTCCTGATGCCCTGTTTTACTCGCTTCAGGTTGGGGACAAAGCAAAACAGGCACAGCACCCGCCAGCGGGCATGCGGCTTATTGACGACACCGCCAGCCTGCATAATTTTGATGATACCGCCGCTCTGATCAGCAATCTGGATCTCGTTATTGCTGTGGACACCTCGACCGCGCATGTCGCCGCAGGGCTTGGTAAGCCCGTATGGCTGCTGTCGCGCTATGACCAGTGCTGGCGATGGCTTGCCCACCGGACAGATTCGCCGTGGTATGATTCTATCAGGATTTATCGGCAGGATAAGCCGCTGGACTGGTCCGGGCCGGTCCAGCGGATCGTTGAGGATCTGAAAGTGCTCGACGCCAGCGATAAAGCTCGTTCAGACCGGAAAGAACTTAATACAGCAGATCAGGACTAACCCCCTGCCCGCCATGGCGGGCTGCCTGACACCCTAAATATCAAGCAGTTCCACAGACTGCGCGTGTTCCTGGATAAAGGCGAAGCGCAGCTCGGGCTTTCGTCCCATCAGGCTTTCGACCCGTTCCCGGGTTTCTGCGCGGTCTTCCGGCCTGGCAATAACACGCAGCAAGGTCCGGCGGGTCGGATCCATTGTCGTGTCCTTCAGGTCTTTGGGAGGCATCTCTCCGAGACCTTTGAAGCGCGAGACTTCGACTTTTGTGTTGACCCTGAACTGCGTTTTTACTTTCCGCTCCCGGTCGGCATCATCCATTGCGTAGACTGTTTTAGCGCCCTGCGTCAGGCGGTAAAGCGGCGGCTGCGCGAGATAGAGATGTCCGGCCCGGATCAGTTCCGGCAATTCACGGTAGAAAAACGTCATGAGCAGAGAAGCGATGTGGGCACCATCGACATCTGCATCGGTCATGATGATGACGCGGCCATAACGGAGTTTCGTCAGATCAAAGTGATCTCCGTTTCCGCAGCCAAGAGCTTCGACCAGATCGCGAAGTTCCTGATTGGCCCGCATCTTCTCATTTGTGGCGCTCGCCACATTGAGGATTTTCCCTCGCAGCGGCAGAACGGCCTGCGTTTCCCGGTTTCGGGCCTGCTTGGCCGAACCGCCGGCCGAATCGCCTTCGACCAGAAAAATCTCTGTCTCGGCGGCTTTTTCACGGGTGCAGTCGGTCAGTTTACCGGGAAGACGGAGCCTGCGTGTAGCACTTTTGCGTGGCGTATCTTTCTGTTCACGGCGTCGCACACGATCTTCCGCGCGCTCCACGACGAAGGCGAGAAGCGCATCGGCCTGCGTGGGATTGGCTGAGAGCCAGTGATCGAAGCGATCCCGCAAAGCGGTTTCGACAAGCTTCGATGCTTCTGAGCTGGTCAGTTTTTCCTTGGTCTGTCCCTGAAACTGCGGATCGCGGATGAACAGCGACAACTGTGCTGCGACGGCTCCGAGAATATCCTCAGCTGTGATGATCGTGGCGCGCCGGTTCGAGCGCTGTTCACCCCACGCACGCAGGCCTTTCAGCAGGGCGGCGCGGCAGCCGGTCTCGTGTGTTCCACCCAGCGGCGTGGGGATTGTATTACAGAACGAAACGAAGCTGGCGTTGCCCGACTCAAGGAAGCCGATCGCCCATTCAACCCGCCCTGTGGCGTTTCCGTTGATCTCGGGGAGATCGGCTGAGCCGGCCCAGAGCGGTGCGAGCAACGGTGCGGCTGGCCCGAGTTCATCCGCAAGGCTGTCCGCCAGACCACCAGGGAAATGGAGCACTGCCTCAGACGGGGTTGAATCCCCGCTGCGGATCAGTGAGGGGTCGCAGCTCCAGCGGATTGTCACGCCGCGAAAGAGAAACGCCTTGGACCGGCAGAGGCGATAAAGGCGGGCCGCCTGAAAAACATGTGTACCGAAAATCTCGGGGTCCGGATGAAAGCGGATCTGTGTGCCCCGCCGGTTCGGCGCCGCGCCGACTTTTTCGACCGGACCGAGCGGAAGACCACGGGCATAGAGCTGCCGCCACAGAACGCGGTCGCGGGCGACTTCGACTTCAAACGCTGAGGTCAGCGCATTGACGACTGACGAGCCGACGCCGTGCAGACCGCCAGACGTTTCGTAGGATTTACCCGAGAATTTTCCACCGGCGTGCAGCGTCGTGAAGATCACCTCCAGCGCGGACCGGTCAGGAAAACGAGGATGGGGATCGACCGGGATGCCACGCCCGTTGTCACGAATCGTCAGCCAGTTGTCGCGCTCAAGCGTGACATCGATCGTGGACGCATGACCGGCAACAGCTTCGTCCATTGAGTTATCGAGAATCTCGGCGGCGAGATGATGGAGCGCGGTTTCGTCCGTCCCGCCGATATACATGCCCGGACGGCGCCTGACAGGCTCAAGTCCCTCAAGAACCTCGATCGCGCTGGCATCGTAGCGATTGTCCCCGGCCGCCGATGGCGCCGGGGCAGCGCGTGGCTCTCTGGATTCAGGCTGCTTCGGGGAGGCCCCGTCTGTCGAGAAGAGATCACTCATGGCGGGTCTGTCCCCCGGCGCGCAGGATTCGTCAAGAAGTCTCTCGCACGCCTTCGGCTTTCAGACAGCCGGCAATGCGTCAGGCGCGCTTTGTGCGGCTGCGCCGTCTTGCCGGACTCTTATCGACCGAAGGTGCTTCGCAGGTCTCGAACACTGCAGGCTGCACAATATCTTTAGCCTGTGCGTAGCTCGACAGATCATGATCGTTATCGAGAGCGGCGACCTCATCAAACATCCCCAGTCGCTGGAGACAGAAAATCGTTCCGGACTGGACGCCGCGTTCAGACTGAACATTTGCAAGCTGCGTGATGTAATCATCATGCTCGCGCTGGGCGCTCTTGCCGTAAGTCGTCTTGAAATAGGTATTCAGACGCTGCTCGCCGGCCAGCAGGCTGCCACGAAATTTTGCCACGAAGTCATTGTAGCGGTCCTGAGCCCTGCACGACAGGGCCGTGACCATAAGTTCGCTTTTCAGTCCCTGAATATCGAAAGCTTCGCGAGCCGGAGAACTTCCGCAACTCGCTGCGGAAGCCAGCGTGCTGCATGACAGGCCGGCGACGAGGATTCCGGCGACAGCAAAACGAGAGAAAGCCGAGGACATGAAAAGTCTCTCCAAAGAAGATTCGCGCCATGTGATATGCCCGCGCAGTTCACCGGTGGCGAGAATTTTTTGAAACCTGTTTGTGGAGTGGTTGCGCTATAACGCGGATTTAAAAGATAAACCATTGCCCTTCAATAAATTGCATACCTGCCACGCCCTGATCCGGGTGATTATTCGGGAGCTTTCCACCGTCACTTCTGCCGAATCGAAGTGCCTGCGTGCCATCCATGCCGGAACGCGGCCTTTCAACCGCGGGCATGTTGCTCTAGAGCGTGTGTCATCCTGACCGGCCGCGAATCGCGGTCAGGTCGAAGACTTTTCCACTCAACAGAATTGCGGAGCCTTTGCGTGCGACTGCGAGTTTTTGTCATGCCGGTCCTTACTGCCGGTCTTCTGACGGGATGCAACCATGGTCCGCTTCAGACGGGTGCTTCCGGAACTCCGGACCCTTTCGGCAGTGTCAGAACGTCTGCTGTCTGTCAGGTGTCAAAGCCTCAGGCAGGAGCGACCGGAGTTCTTGTGAGCTCCATGACTGTCCGTAGTGACGACGGGCGCTGTCTTCTGAGTGTCGCGCCGCCCGATGGCGGAAGTTATGCTTCCTTCGGTGTCTCGCCGGCACCTGAACATGGGAAAGCGTTTCTCTACACTCTGAACGGTCAGGTGCAGGTCTCTTACACGCCATCAATGGGTTACGCAGGCTCTGATACGTTCACGGCAATTCTGATCCGTGGCCCTGGTCAGAAACGGGATCGGCTTACGGTCAATGCAACCGTGGACGCGACAGGAGTTGTGATGCCGAAACCTGCGGTTGCTGCACCGGCAAAAGCAGGCAAAGAGCCGGCAAAGAAAACGACGACCCGCCGTCGGCATAAATAACGTTTATTTTCGTCGCTGCCGGACTGTCTCTCTGGTCTGGCACGCACGGCACGGCCAGTCACCAGGTTAACGTGGCACAGAACTGAATCAGGCTGGTGTCTGGCCGGAAACAAACCACCTGATGGTCTGTTTCCGGCGCAAGTCAGATCGAGAACGAGATCGGCTCGGTCAGAGGCTTGCGGAGGCCTGCGGCTTCGGCACGCCTGACGAGATCATCAAGGGTCAGTTCACGCAATTTTGCCACCAGCCCTTCTTCCTGTTCGGACCAGAACGGGTCGATGACTTTTCCGAACAGATCGCCGGATGGTCCGTCATCGCTCTCGGCATCGGTATTCACCACTGTTGCGACGATCTCGGCGACACTGATATCGCGGCGGGGACGCCCGAGATGATAGCCACCGCGAGGGCCGCGCACGCTCTCAAGCAGAGAAGAGCGCGAGAGAGTTTGTAGCAGCGGTTCGATTCCACGACGGGCCAGACCTGCGCGTTCGGCGATATCGGCGGCGCTCACCGTACCGGTTCTTCCCGCATGGAATGCGACATCCAGCATAATAAGCACGGCAATAAGTGCGCGATCCCGGCGCAGCAGCATAATCGTTCCCCGGATGCCATTATTTTCACCCCACCTATACCTCAGACAAAGGGGTTCGTCACATATGCTTTTGATCAGATGTAAATAACCTCTCGCATGACATTATCCACGCCGACACCACGTGCTATACTCTGGAAATTATTCATCATAACCCTGCCCGTTGGGTATTCGCAGGAGAAATCCGGATGGCCTCAAAAACAGACGTTCAGCACGGAAATTTCGGGTTCGCTCCGCCGCATGGGCGGGTTTTCAACTCCATTGTAGAGGCTGTTGGCGGAACGCCGCTCGTTGCGCTGCCACGCCTGACGGAAGAGGATGATCTTCCTGCTGACGTGCTTCTCAAGCTGGAGTTTTTCAATCCGCTGGGCTCGGTAAAAGACAGAATCGGGGCGGCAATGGTCATTGCCGCGGAGCAGGAAGGGCTGATCACGCCCGGACGGAGCGTCCTTGTCGAGCCAACTTCCGGTAATACCGGCATCTCGCTGGCATTTGTCGCGGCATCACGAGGATACCGGCTGATTGTCACGATGCCTGAAGGTGCTTCGATCGAACGCAGGAAAATGCTGCGTCTTATGGATGCTCAGGTTGAACTGACGCCGTCACGGCTTGGGATGGCCGGGGCTATTGCCCGCGCCAGAGAGATCCTCAAAACCACGCCGGATGCATGGATGCCCGGGCAATTCGAGAATCCGGCCAATCCTCTTGTTCATGAAAAGACAACCGCTGAGGAAATCTGGCAGGACACGGATGGCGGGGTCGATATCGTCGTTGCCGGCGTGGGGACTGGCGGGACGGCTTCGGGCATTGCTCATGCGCTGAAGCCCCGGAAAAAGGGGCTGGAAGTCTGGGGCGTTGAACCTGTTGAAAGTGCGATCCTGAATGGTGACGAAGCGGGGCCTCACGGCATACAGGGTATCGGACCAGGGTTTTGTCCTCAGACACTGGATGTTTCATCTCTGGATGGCGTGCTGACTGTTTCTGAACGGGAGGCCATCGCGTCCGCGAGGCGCTGTGCGCGTATTGATGGTATCCCGATCGGGATTTCATCGGGAGCCGCCCTTCACGCCGCGATCATGCTTGCAAGACGACCGGAGAATGAGGGCAAAACCATTGTCGCCATCGCGCCGTCTTTTGCCGAGCGCTATCTGTCCACTTCGCTTTTCAACGGGCTCTGAGGAACTCGCGAGGTTGCTTCCGCTTCCAGAGCAACCTCGCTGTTTCTGGCGTCCGGTGGCGTGTTTATTGTGCGCACACCTGGAAGGGGCCGCAGACCCCTTCGCCCTGATCCGTTGATAAACAGGCCGGTTTCCAAAGCCTCTGTTGTCATTACGTGTTGATCTTTGATATTATTTCAAAGGGTTAACAAAAGATCGGGATCTGTCCGAACCCGGAAGGGGTCGCGGACCCCTTCACCCCGATATGTTAATCAATAAGCAGGTTTCCAAAGGTCTGCGACCTTTGGTGGGTTCCAGGGCAAAGCCCTGAGAAGGTGTCCGCACGTAACGCTAACAGAACCCGGACGCTCTCATCCGGAGGCCGGTCTCCTCAGCCTCTGATATCAGATGAAAATCACCGGAGAATGATTTCCACGCGACGGTTCTGGGGTTCACGCACGTCTGGTCCGGTTGCGACGATCTGATGTGTCTGGCCAAAGCCATTCACGCCGATGATCGTGCCTGCCACGCCGTCACGCACCAGTTCGGCTTTCACCGCGTTCGCGCGCCGCAGAGACAATGTCATATTGTAGCTCTCTCCGCGCGGTCCCGGATGGGCTGCGGACGAGTCCGTGTAGCCGGAGACTTCGATCCGCGTGAGAGCAGTATGGGCTGAAGCCTGAGCGGCAACCGCGACGATCGACCGGGCACGGTCGGTAAGACCGGATTTATCCCAGTCAAAAAATACGAGGTAGGTCCGGGCGGCGGCGGGAGCAGGAGCGGTAATCTCGGGTGGCGCCGGAGGCGGCGGAGGCGGCGCGGGATTAAACTCGTAACGCAGACCGAGCATCAGGGAGTGATTGAAGTCGGTCACTGTATCCCGGTTGCCGGACGCGAAACTATATTGTTTCGCAACGTTCCTGCCGCCGATCGTTCCCATAGCCGTTGAACCATGGGACTGCGGGCCGAGCATCGTCCAGAAACGGTATTCCGCTGTCGCGGACAGGCCCACGACCCAGGGCACCGGGAAGGCCAGACCGAAAATGCCCTGATAGGTAACGTTTCCGAATGTGCCGCCAACATGCTGGGACAATGTGCTGCCCGGAGCGGTGATGGACGTGTTCATGGCGGTCCAGCCGTAGCCAACACCGGCGCCGAAATAGGGAAAGAGCCAGCTTTTGCCGATATCCATATCGAAAAGCGCGTTCGCCATGACGCCATAAGTCTGGCGTCGGCCATCCGCTCGTGACTGCACGGAATTCGTCACAAAGCGCTGATAATCCATGTTGCGGTAATTGCCTTCGACCTCGACACGAAACCCGTTTCCAAGTCCGTAACCGACCGAGCCGATTCCCACGGCGCCGGTGCGCCAGCGATCACGGCCATCGGGGAACATTGCACTGGAACGGACCCGCTGGTCCTGGTTGAAGGTCGCGCCACCTTCGCCCGCAACATAAATTCCCTGAACTGGCTGAGCGAGTACCGGGCTGGACAGAACACATGCGATAAGCGGCGCTGACAGGACAGAGCCTGCGAGAAACCTGTAACGCAGCTTCATTATGTTCTCCTCATGCCCGGACCGCCGTCCGCCCTGTGCCGACCATCCGGTAACGCGATCTGACGTCATACCACCTGGCACTGTTTTGCCGAAAGCGGGGTTTCGCGCAACTCGGAACAGCAGATCCGCTCTCCGGCGCCCGCTTCATAACTGCGCAGGAAACCTTTTTCCCGCGTCATCAGGTGCGGAAACAATAGCCTGAATCACGGAACCACCCGTAAAAAACGCCTGTGACCCCCGAAGTTCCTTCGACATGGCTGGCAGTCCGGAAACTGTGGCTCGTTTACAACTATTTACGACTCTTTTGAGGAAAACATCCCGGATCGTCACAACAGGCGTGCTTCGAAGGGGGGTGTGAAGTCGGTTACGCGAAACTCCAGCACCCACAGATCCGGATCCCGTCCGACCTGACGTGTGACATAGGCGCTGGCATCGGCTTCGCTGACGGGTTCAGAACCGCTGCCACGTATCCATGCTGGCGAACCGTCAGGCGCACGCGTCTGGGCAAGCACGACAGCCTGTTCTGACGGATCAAGCAGGATGGCGAGAACGCCTCCGGCATCCTCGTCTCCCCGCCGCAGTCTCATAGCCGGATATCCGGCCTGATTAGACTGACGAAGGACCGCGCTCACCCAGAGCGCGGTTTTAAGTCGGGGTTCACTCACAGATTATTCAGCTCCGGTATCTGTATTCGTATCTTCCGGCACCATGGCGAGCGCGGTGCGGTAAGCGGTCGGGTTTTCCAGCACGCTGCGGGCCAGTTCGAGGTCCATATCGCCTCCCAGAGCGGCCGGACAGGCTTTACGGATCTCAAGGATATGCGAAACGGGCACAGGATATCGCGCCAGACGAGACTGACTGACAGGTTCCGGATCAAGGGCATGTCCTGCCTCAAGCGCCTCGAGTTGTCGCTGCGCATCCGCGGCGCCCCGGCTTGTGCAAAGCTGCGGCATGACGCCCAGTGCCTGGAGGGGCCAGCCTCCGGGAGCGATCACCCGGCTCCATGTTACGAACAGTTCGCCCCGGTCCGGGAGCTGCGCGACGGTCTGCACAAGCCCTTTCCCCAGTGTGGCGCTGCCGATAACGACCGCACGGTGGTGATCCGCCAGCGCTGCCGCGAGTATTTCTGCGGCGCTGGCTGTCCTTCCGTCGACCAGAATGGCGACGGGCAGCCCGCTGGTCATGTCGCCGCCCTGAACCGCCCAGATATGGTTGGCCTGCGGATCCCGTCCTTTTGTTACTACGGCGACACCGCGGTCCAGGAGGAGAGCGGCCGCCGTGACCGCCTGCTGGAGGACGCCTCCGCGATTTCCGCGAAGATCAAGAATCAGTCCGCGCAGACGATGGTCCTGTGATGCCTGATCGAGATACTGGCTCATCTCTTCAGCGGTCTCGCTGGAAAAAGACGTTACCCGGAGAACGACCAGCGGTCCGCTTGTAAACGCAAAGACTGTCTCGGGAGGAACCTGCGCGCGTTGCAATGAGACGGTTTTGGCACGTCCGCCCGGCGTTGAGGCCAGCTTCAGCGTCACCACCGTGCCGGGCTCCCCCTTCACCATGGCGTCCACATCCGCAACGGAGCGCCCGGCTACGCTGTGGCCGTTTACTGCCAGAAGTTCCTCGCCGACATCGACGCCGGCTGGCCAGGCCGGGCCGTTGGTGTTGACGGCGGTCACCACAATCATGTGCTGTTCCCGACCGGCGCCGCGTCCGGATCGTGTCGGCACGGAACGGGTTCGCTCACCGAACGAGAGGCCGGCCTCGCCCATGCCTCCGCTTCTCGCTTCGCGATCATTATCGGCTGGCGCGGGTGCGACATAGCGCGAATACGGGTCGAGATGGTTGAACAGTTCGTCGAAAAAGCTCTGAGCGAGCCCGTCGGAACCTGCTGCCCGAATGGTATCGGAATGATCCCAGGCAGCCGCCAGAAAGGCCGTGTCGACGTCTGTCCAGCCGCGCATATCGTCTGCCGGCGGGATGGCGCGCGTTAACAACGTTGTCTGTCCGAGCATGAGCTGAAGGCCGGAGAGTCCTTCCAGCACGCGGAATGACGGGTCCAGCGAACTGATCCCTCCCAGCCCCCACAGACTGAACTGGCGGGCGGAATAAGGCTGCAATGTGCGCGGCTCGAGAAAGGCCATTGCCGTGGCGATCACCGAGCGCATGAGAGCGGTGTCCATCCGGGGCTGCACGACCTGCCCCTCAGGCGTGACGGAGGGCGGAACCGTGTCCGGGCGGGCGGACTGTTCGGCGTGAACCGGTCGCGCGACCGGCGCCGGAGAGCGGCCGGTTCCCTGTTCCGGGGCGGTTCCGTCTTCATCCCGGGCGGAGACACTCTGGCCGTATGCGGCACCGGCGAGCCAGAGAATCAGGATGATTGCCGGGGCGGCGACATGTAGAGAGCGGCTGACAGACGGACGAGTCCGCAGAAGGGAGGCATGCTCCGCGATGGACAGCAGTGCGGCCCTGGTCATGGCTGCCTGTCCGCGAGCGCAAAAATGCACTGAAAAGTGGCTTCTCTGAGCGCTATCGGTCGCACGCGGACTGCCGTTCCTTTTTTTGGAATCCGCTGACCGGACGAAGCATGACGAAGCATCCCGGATTCGGGCCGTTCTTTGCTTATCCTGTTCAAATCTGATGCCATATTTTCGCAGACTGCCGGGTCAGACACCAACAGACCGGTAAGCTCGGGTTCAGTCAATGAGACCAGAGCGCCGAACGGGGTCTCGCCTGTTACATAGCCTGTAAAAATCCGGTTTGTCTGACGTGAAAGATACCATCCGAGCAGTCGGCGCTGCGCATCGCGCGTGGCGCAACCGGCCCGGGCTTCCCTTAAATCGAGATGCGTTGTCAGGCTTCCGGAAAGCCGGCGATCAGAGTCGTTTTCTGCTTCTCCAAGGAGAGCACGATGACACACCAGATCCGCATAACGTCTGATTGGACTCGTAACGTGCGCGTAGGCATCAAGAGCAAGCGCAAAATGCGCTGATGCGGTGCTGCTGTAAGATGCGGCAGGCAGCACGGATTTTTCCGGAACAGGTGCTTCGCCCATGAGGTTCGCCCGCACCATCTCCGGGTCTGGCGGAGCCGGATGAATTCGGAAAATTCCGGGCAGACGACGACTTTTCATCGTTCGGGCGGCGGCGAGATTGGCCTGCACCATGAAATTTTCGATCAGCCGGTGACTTTCGAGTGGCGCCATCGGAGCGGCTGTCAGACTTCTCGTATCCGGAGCAATCGATACCCGATATTCGTTCCGTTCCAGCGACAGAGCGCCACGCTTCCGACCTTCGGCGGACAGAGTGGCATGGGCGGCATAGAGCGTTTCGATCAGACCGGGCGGCAGTTCTCCGGGCACGCTTTCGGCGCCTTCATACATGCTCTGGAGCTGATCATAGGTCAGACGTGCGCGGCTGCGCATAATGCAACGTTGAATCTGTATGTCCCGCTGGTGGCCGGCTGAATCGATCCGGATGTCGAATGCGACACAGAGCCGGTCGATCCCCGGTCGGAGCGAACACAGATCATCGGACAGTTCCGGCGGCAGCATGGGGATCACACGATCGGTAAAATAGACTGACAATCCTCGTTGCCGGGCTTCGCGGTCAGGGGCTGATCCGGGCCGGACATAATGAGCCACATCGGCGATGGCGACGATCAGGCGGAACCCGTCCCCGTCGCGGTCGGCCCATATCGCATCGTCGAAATCACGGGAATCCGGGCCATCCACAGTTATGAACGGGATGGTGCGCCTGTCCTGGCGTCCCGCAGCGAGCGCCGCGGTGACGTCGACCGTTTCGCAGGCATTCGCTGCATGATCGACGTTCTCCGGGAACGCCTCAGGCAGATCATAATCCGCGATGCTGAGCTGGCTCACGATGCCCGGATCATCGCCCCGGCCCAGTATTCGCGTCACACGCGCGTCGCGTTTCGCGATCGGGATCGCGGTAACGAATTCACCTGAGGCGATACTGGTTTTGTCGTCCGGAGCGACATGCCACTGGCCATCCGCATGTGGATTAACGGGGTCGATCAGATACCCTGCGGGGGCTGATTGCAGCAGACCAGTGAGTTTTGCAGCGGGACCATCGAGAACACGCAGGGTTCGTCCCTCAAATCGCCCGGAGCCCAGCGCTCTTAATCGCGCGAGAACGCGGGTGCCGGCGATCAGCGGCGGTCGGCCCGGAAGTTCGCGGGTCATGAACACGACCGATGGCCGGGCATCTTCTCCCGGCTGTGACAACACTCCATCACGCTGAATCAGGCGGGCGACGGGGTCACCGTTGCGATCCATGCCGGTTATGACCACGGGGCTGACGAGTGGGAGATCACGCACGCCACGAATTTTCCCTGCCAGACCCTGCTCACAGAAGACGCCTTCCAGCGTCATGACGTGCAACAGTTCACGCAGGGCGGCCTTCTGCGGTGCGCCGATCCCCAGCGCACGCAGTATGTCTCCGACGGAAAGCGGCTGCACGGCAGACCGGAGCACGTTAAGCAAAGCATCCCGGTCGACCGGCGTTAACCGACGCGTCTTCACGCTACTGCTCCGCGTTCCTCTGGTCTGGTGTAAAGCTCAGTCCGCGTCCTTCGTTGCTTTACTTTTCGCGGCTTTGCTCCGGGTCGTTTTCGGCTTTGCGGCTTTCGCTGTCGTCGCGGGTTTTTTCTTCGGAGTTTTTCCGTCCGCCGCAGCTTTTTTTGTCGCGGTGGCTTTTGCCTTAGGCTTTGTCGTCTTTTTCGCGGCGGTCTTACCACCCTTTGCCTTCAGTGGTTTGCCCTTTTCAGCGAGCAGAACCAGCGCGCCGTCGAGCGTGGTGTCATCCATGCTCTCGCCACGGGGAAGGTTCGCCACCACCTGGCCGTGCTGAACATAGGGACCGAACCGTCCCTTGCGGACGAGCACCGGTTCACCGTCTTTCGGATGCGTGCCGAGGGTCCGGATGGACGCCATCTTCTTCGCCAGCGCATCGACAGCACGGTTCAGGCCGACGCTCAGAACGTCATCGTCCTTGTCGAGCGAGCCGTAGATGGCACCCATTTTCACATAGGGTCCGAAGCGGCCCAGACCGGCTTCGATAGGTTCGCCGAATTCAGGATGGATGCCGACAATCCGGGGCAGGCTGAGAAGACCGACGGCCTGATCCAGTGTGATGGAGGCCCCCTCCATGCCGCGCGGTAATGACGCCCGCTTCGGTTTGGCTTTCTTGTCTTCGGGGTCTGGCTCACCCTGCTGCACGTAAAGCCCCCACGGGCCACGACGCAGAGTGATATCCTCGCCGGTGCCGGGATGCTGGCCCAGAAGGCGCATGCCGTCTTTCAGCCCCTCACCGCCGTCACCTTCTCCGCCATCGATCGCCAGCCGGCGGGTGTACTGACATTCAGGATAGTTCGAGCAACCGATGAACGCGCCGTAGCGCCCGAGTTTCAGGCCGAGCCTGCCGGTGCCACACGCCGTGCAGTGACGCGGATCTGTTCCATCCGCGTTGGGCGGGAAGAAATGTGGTCCGAGATCCCGATCGAGTGCGTCGATCACTTCGGTGATGGTCAGATCTTTGGTCTGGGCGACGGCAGCCGAAAAGGCTTCCCAGAACGCACTCATCACAGCGCGCCAGTCGACCCGGCCACCGGAAATATCGTCGAGCTGCTCCTCCAGGCCCGCCGTGAACTGCGTATCGACGTAGCGCTCGAAGAACGACACGAGGAAGGCCGTTACCAGTCTGCCCCGGTCTTCGGGGACAAAGCGGCGGCTTTCCAGGCGCACGTAACTGCGGTCGCGCAGAACGGTGAGGACGGAGGCGTAAGTGGAAGGACGGCCAATGCCGATCTCTTCCATTTTCTTCACCAGAGACGCCTCGGAATAGCGTGGCGGCGGCTGGGTGAAGTGCTGCTCGGCTTTGACATCACCGCGTTTGAGCGGGTCACGTTCGTTCATCGGCGGGAGCATACGACTTTCATCGTCGGCCGCTTTGTCGGTTTCGTCCCTGCCTTCCGAGTAGAGCTTCAGGAAGCCGTCGAAGGCGATGATGGAGCCGGTTGCGCGCAGGACGGTTTTTCCCGGCACGTCCGCGACGTCCACGGCGACCTGATCCAGTTCAGCGGACTGCATCTGGCTGGCGACAGCGCGCTTCCAGACAAGCTCGTATAATTTGCGCTGTTCGTCCGAGAGGTGGCGGGCCATCGAGGCGGGTGTGCGGCTGACATCCGTCGGGCGAACGGCCTCATGGGCTTCCTGGGCGTTCTTGGCTTTCGTTGTGTAGACGCGCGGCTGCGGCGGGACGTAGCCGGGGCCAAAATCCTGGCCGATATGACGCCGGATATCAGCGATCGCCTCGCCGGCCATCGTGACGCCGTCGGTTCGCATATAGGTGATGAGGCCGACGGTTTCGCCACCCAGATCGATGCCTTCATAGAGCTGCTGGGCGGTGCGCATCGTGTTCTGCGCGCCCATTCCCAGTTTCCGGGAGGCTTCCTGCTGAAGGGTCGAGGTTGTGAAGGGCGGCGGGGGGTTACGGCGAACCTTTTTGCGCTCGACGGAGCGGACGGAGAAATTACCTCCGAGCACGGCATCCCGTGCGGCTCCGGCATCGGCTTCCGTGGCGAGATCGAACTGGTCGAGCTTCTGCCCGTTCAGATGGGTCAGTTTCGCTGTAAATGAGGCGCCGGCCGGTGTCATGAACGTTGCGGCGACGGTCCAGTATTCGCGGGTTTTGAAGACCTCGATTTCAGCTTCACGCTCGCAGATCAGCCGCAGCGCGACGGACTGCACGCGGCCTGCGCTCTTCGATCCTGGCAGCTTGCGCCACAGGACGGGAGAGAGCGTGAAGCCGACCAGATAATCGAGCGCGCGGCGGGCTAGGTAGGCCTCGATCAGCGGCATATCCAGATCGCGCGGGTGCGCCATCGCGGTTTTGATGGCGCTTTTGGTAATTTCGTTGAAGGTGACGCGCCGGACATTTACGCCCTTGAGCGCCTTCTTCTCTTCGAGCATGGCGCGCACGTGCCACGAGATTGCCTCCCCTTCCCTGTCCGGGTCAGTGGCGAGGTACAGTGTGGTCGCGCCCTTGAGGGCTTTTACGATCGCATCAACCTGTTTCATGCCGCGCTCATCGGACTGCCAGCTCATGGCGAAGTCTTCGTCGGGGCGGACGGAACCGTCTTTGGGCGGCAGATCGCGCACATGGCCGAACGACGCCAGGACGGTATAACCGCTTCCAAGATACTTATTGATTGTCTTCGCCTTGGCAGGCGATTCAACCACGACGACGTCAGTCATGCTCTCTCCGAGCCGGCCTGAAACCTCAGACTTTCGTCATTCTGTTTCAGCCGGCACCAACAGGACAACGGCTCCCCCAGGGAGCGTTTCCACCCGTCCGGCAAGCTCGAACTCAGTCAGAACCGTCAGGACCGCGGAAACGGAGAACTGACAGTGCCGGACCAGATCGTCAACCGCGACCGGTGTGTACGAGAGAAGCGACAGCACCCGCCCGCGCACTGTGTCAAGCCCTGAAGACTCCCCGCCTGCGTTCTCTCCCCACGGAGACTGCCGCTCCGCGAACCCGGAAAAGAGCTGGTTACCGCCTGATATATCGCTGCGCAAAAAAGGAAGAATGTCAGCAATATTCTCAACGAGATAGGCGTTCCGGCTTCGCAAAAGATTATTGCTGCCACGGCAGCGCGGATCGAGAGGCGATCCCGGCACGGCGAAAACGGCCCGACTGTATTTATCCGCCAGGTCGGCTGTGATCAGACTGCCGGACTGCACCGCGGCCTCGACGACAACCGTGCCCAGAGACAGCCCGGCAATCAGCCTGTTGCGACGTGGAAAATGACGGGCCTGCGGCACGGTGCCCAGCGGGGCCTCGGTGACGACGGCCCCTTCCTCCGCGATGCGCGCCTGTAAGGCGGTGTGTTCGGGCGGGTAGACGACATCAATTCCGCCCGCGATGGCGGCGACGGTGCCTCCCCAGTCCGGAAAAGTGCCATGCAGCGCGCCACGATGCGCGGCGCCATCGATTCCACGAGCGAGACCCGAGATGACGGTCACACCTGCCCGGGACAGCTCCGTTGCGAGACTTTCCGTAAAACGCATCCCTGCCGCCGATGCGTTGCGGGCTCCAACGATGCCGACACCATGGGCAGCAAGGCAGGCCAGATTACCCATCACGGTCAGGACCGGCGGAGAGTCAGGAATCTCGGCGAGAAGCGGGGGGTATTCCGGATCACATAACGTGACGATTTTCCCGCCGAGCGCCTGTACGCCCGCGATCTCTTTTGCAACCGAGGCCTCATCGGCAATCTTCAGCGGACCGCGTCGCCCGCCCCGGCGGGCGCAGTCTGGCAAAGCGGCCAGAGCGCTCTCTCCCGACCCGTACTCTGCCATCAGCCGACGCCATGTCACCGGACCGACATTTTCTGTACGGGCAAGCCTGAGGAGCGCCGGAAGATCAGGATTCACGCGTGCGGCCTGTCATTCTCTGCCCAAAGATCACTGCCCGATCCGCGGCTCACGGCCACTGAGCAACCGGGTGATGTTTTCACGATGCCTGAAGAAAATCACCAGTGCGATCAGCGCGCCGGCCAGGGGTTTTTCGGACTCTGTAAATGAGTGGCCATGCTGAAAGAACAGGATGACCGGCATCACAGCGAAAGCCAGCAAAGCACCGGCTGATGAGATTCGTGTGATTTTCGCGCCCAGAACCCAGATGAGGCAGCAGGCGAGTCCTGCAAGTGGTGACATGGCGAGCACAACGCCAAGCCCGGTCGCGACGCCTTTGCCGCCTCTGAACGACAGCCAGACTGGAAAACAATGACCGATCACGGCAAAGATCGCTGCCGTTGCTGTCGCTCTGTCAGCGAGGTCGGGGGGGCACATGACCCAGGCGATCATGACCGCGAGAATGCCTTTGAGCGCATCCAGGGCAAGGGTCGCCGCCGCCAGATCCTTCCGGCCTGAGCGGAGAACATTTGTCGCGCCGATATTGCCGGAGCCGATCTTGCGGATATCGCCGCCGCCTGACAGCGCGGTCAGCACCAGACCGAACGGAATACTGCCGAGGAGATAGGAGAATAACGCGACGACGATGATGAGTGTTGCGGGCGATTCAATAAAGCTCACACACCATCTCCAAACACACGCACGCCACTTTTCCAGGTACCGAGAACTTTGCCTTCGAGAGCCCGACCGTCGAAGGGGGTGTTCTGGGCATGACCCGGCAGTTCTCCGGCAATGACTCGCCAGGCGCGATCCGGGTCGAACAGGCAGAGGTCGGCCGGAGCTCCTGTTTCCAGCGTGCCGGCGGACCGTGTCCCTTTTTTGCGTGATGAACCGGACACGCCCAGCAGAGCGGCTGGTTTGCTGGTCAGCAGGGCAAGTGCATCGGACAGGGATAACGTGCCGTCATGGTACCGGGTGAGCGTCACACCGAGGAGTGTCGCAAGGCCAGTTCCTCCGGCTGCGGCCTGTGCGAAAGGCAGGCGCTTGTCGTCAGCATCACGCGGGGTGTGGTCGGAGGCGACGGCGTCGATTGTGCCATCGGCGAGAGCCGCGCAGATGGCGAGTCGATCGACCTCGGCGCGAAGGGGGGGGGAAAATTTCGCGTAGGTGCGGAAATCGCCGATCGCATTTTCGTTCAGATCAAAATACTGCGGCGCGGTGTCACAGGTGACGGCGAGTCCACGTTCTCTGGCACGACGGATCAGATCGACGCCCTCACCTGTCGAGACATGCCCGAAATGCAGCCGTCCGCCTGTCATTTCGGCGAGCCGGATGTCGCGCGCGATCATGATGGCTTCGGCTGCGGTCGGGATGCCGGGGAGCCCGAGGCGGAGGGCCAGTTCGCCATCCGTTGCGCAGCCGGAGCCGGCAAGCGTCGGCTCCTCCGGGTGCTGAACGACCATCGCACTGAAGCCACGGGCATAGGTGAGAGCCAGCTTCATCAGTCTCGCTGTGGCGACCGCGCGGGCGCCGTCGGTGAACGCAACGGCACCGGCTTCGCTCAGCAGACCGATCTCGGCCAGTTCCTCGCCGCGACAGCCTTTGGTCAGCGCACCATAAGGCAGGATCGACACGTGACCCGGCTCTTCGCCGCGCGAACACAGCAGGCGCACCATGGCGGGATCATCGATCGCGGGTGTTCCGGTCGGCAGGACGGCGACGGTTGTGATGCCACCGGCGAAGGCCGCGCGGGAAGCTGATTTTACCGTTTCGCGGTATTCGTGGCCTGGCTCCCCGATCTCGACACGCATGTCGACGAGACCGGGGCAGAGAACCGCGCCGCCACCATTGATGACCACGGCGTCCTCCGGGGCGCCTTCGGCACCGGGCAGATCGATTCCGGCGATGAGGCCGTCACGAACGAGAAGGCGTCCAGGCTGGTCGAGACGGGCGGCAGGGTCGATCAGCCGGACGTTCTCGAAAACAATGGCTGAGGTTGTGCTGCTCATGACCGGTTCCCCCTCGCCAGCCGGTCAAGAACCGCCATACGGACCGCGACCCCCATTTCCACCTGTTCGCGGATCACGCTCTGATCGGAATCGGCGATCTGGCTGTCGATTTCGACGCCGCGATTCATCGGGCCCGGGTGCATGACGAGCGCGCCGGGTTTTGCCAGTTCGAGCCGTTTCCGGTCGAGGCCGTAGAAACGAAAATACTCGCGCGCGCTGGGCACCTGTCCGCCGGACATGCGTTCGTGCTGGAGCCGCAGCATCATCACGACATCCGCGTCCCGCAGTCCCTCCTCCATTGTGTGATGAACCTCAACGCCCAGCGAGGCCATGGCACCGGGGACCAGGGTCGGGGGGCCGACAAGACGCACGCGGCAGGACATGGCGCAGAGCAGGTGGATGTTCGAGCGGGCGACACGCGAATGGGCGACATCGCCGCAAATGGCGACGGTCAGTCCCTCGATACGGCCAAGGTGACGTCGCATGGTCAGGGCATCAAGCAGGGCCTGCGTCGGGTGCTCATGGGTGCCGTCGCCGGCATTGATGACGGAGGCATCGACTTTCTGCGCCAGCAACGCCGGCGCGCCGGACTGGGAGTGGCGGACGACGAGGAGGTCGGCGCGCATCGCATTCAGTGTTGCCGCCGTATCGAGCAGGGTCTCGCCCTTGTTCACGGAGGACTGCGAGACGGACATGTTGACTACGTCGGCGCCGAGACGTTTGCCGGCGAGTTCGAAGGATGTGCGCGTCCGGGTGCTGTCCTCGAAGAACAGATTGATGAGTGTGCGGCCACGCAGACGATCTCTCGGCGTTTTCCGTGAGCCGTTCATCAGCACGTAGGTTTCGGCCAGATCGAGAATCGGGATGATCTGGCTGGGGTGCATACCCTGCACGCCGAGAAGATGGCGGCCTGAGGCGCCGAAAAAACGGGAACCCCCGGCCTGCCCCTCAGCCATTCTGAACGGCTCCGATCCGGGCCAGAACTTCATCCCGTCCGAGTGCCGCGACCGTGGCGTCAATGCCGGGCGAGGTTGCCGTACCGGTCAGGGCGGCCCGGAGTGGCTGCGCGACCTGACCGAGCTTGTGTCCGTGCGTTTCCGCGAACTGACGAAGAGCGCTGTCAATCTGTTCAGCGCTGAACGGGTCCACGACGGCCAGTGCCCGTGCCAGTTCGCCCAGCATGGCTGTGGACTCCGGCGTCAGATTTTTCTGTGCTTTTGCGTCGAAGCTCAGCGGCACCTGTCGTCCCAGGAATGCGGCGCTGTCGGCGAGTTCGACCAGCGTGCGGGCCCGCTCTTTCAGGCCCGGCATGAGTTTCAGCACGCGTTCGCGCGTGATGGCGCCCGTATCGACGCCTTCCCGGCCTGCGAGGCGCTCCATGACGTCATTTGTCAGTCGTTCGTCGTCAGCTTCGCGGAGATAGACGGCATTAACGTGGGTGAGTTTCGTGTAGTCCATCCGCGAAGGGGAACGACCGACGCCATCCAGGTCGAACAGCTTTATCTGCTCATCGCGGGACAGGATTTCGGCATCGCCGTGGCCCCAGCCAAGACGCAGCAGATAGTTGCAGAGCGCTTCCGGAAGGAAACCCTCATCGCGGAATTCCACGACTGACTGGGCACCGTGACGCTTGGACAATTTTGCGCCGTCTGGTCCGTGGATCAGCGGCAGGTGAGCGAAGCGCGGCTGGTCCCAGCCCATCGCGCGATAGATCATCAGCTGCCGGAAGGTGTTGGTCAGATGATCGTCGCCGCGAATGACATGCGTGATGGCCATGTCGTGATCATCGACGACGACCGCGTGCTGGTAGGTCGGCGTGCCGTCCGAGCGGAGGATGATCATGTCGTCGAGTTCGGCGTTCGCGACCCGGACTTCGCCCTGGACGAGATCCTCGATCACCGTTTCTCCTTCGTGATCGGCCCTGATTCGCACGGCATAAGGCGCGCCGGGAGGAGCTTCGGAAGGATCGCGGTCGCGCCACATCCCGTTGTAACGGGGCGGACGGCCTTCGGCCATGGCCTGCTCGCGCATCTGCTTCAGCTCTTCAGGCGTGCAGAAGCATTTATAGGCCTTGCCTGCTGCAAGGAGCTGAAGCGCGACTTCCTTATGACGCTCCACGCAGGTGGACTGGAACACAGGCTCGGCGTCTGCCGTGATGCCCATCCAGCTCAGGCCATCGAAGATCACGTCCACGGCTTTTTGCGTGGAACGCTCGCGATCCGTGTCCTCGATCCGGAGCAGAAACTCGCCACCATGATGGCGGGCATAGAGGAAATTGAAGAGGGCGGCCCGGGCGTTGCCGATATGCAGCAGGCCGGTGGGCGATGGGGCGAAGCGCGTGCGAACGGTCATAGCTGGCGTCCATATCACGGGCCAACGGGAGGTGCCATGGGCTTGCGTGCAGACCCGTGTGTCACTCGTGTGGCACCTGACGCCGGCTGGTCACACGGCTTTTTCCGGTGGCCCGTGCAGCACGAGTTCGCCTGTCACTTTCGGACGGCCCGCCGTGACGGTCCCGACCCATCGGCCCTGCTGTGTCAGAGTGACGGTGAAATCGAATGTCTCCGCGTCGCCGTTAAAATCGGCATGATCGAACTCTTCCTGGTAACCCACATATTCCAGCTTTGCATCGAACTGCTGTGTCCAGAACCATGGTAACTGATCGAACACGCCTGACCCGTTCATGCCAGACTGGTTCATGCCAGACTGGTTCATGATGGAACGTGCGACCTGTCGCCCCTGCACTTCGGCAGTCCGCCAGTGTTCGATTCGCACCATGCTGCTGCCATGCGGGAAGCGCGCAGCATCGCCCGCGACGTAGACACCGGGGGCAATCTGCAGGCGCTCATCGACATCGATGCCGCCATCCGGGGCACGAAGGTCCGCAACAAAATCCGTTGCGGGCGTGACGCCGGTGCCCATGATCACGAAATCGGCGGAGATATGCGTGCCGTCATCGAGTTCGACACCCTCAGCCCGGATGTCCCCTGTGATGGCGGTGACACGGCGTCCGGTGCGGAGGACAACACCTTTTTCCTCATGCAGGGTCATCAGACGACGTGCGGCGCGTTCGCCGAACACATGGGCAAAAGGCACATCCATGGGGGCAACGACTGTCACGTCCAGACCACGCATTGTCAGGGAGGCGGCTGTTTCCATCGCGATAAAACTGCCTCCGCAGACCACAGCGCGGCTGGCGCCCGTTTCGATCCGGGAGTTGATGGCTTCAGCATCTTTTGCATGACGCACTGTGAAGACACCGTCTTTTTCCACACCGGGAATGGCCGGACGTTTTGCGGTGCTGCCAGGTGCGATGAGGACATGGTCGGCATCCATTCCGGTGCCATCAGCCAGCGTGATACGTTTCGTGCCGACATCCAGGGCTGCCACCTTGTCGCGGATACGTCTGATTGCGTGGATCGACCACCAGTTGTCCGGGCGCAATCCGGGAGGTTTTCCGTTTTTTGCTTTTCCGGCGAGAACAGTCTTGCTCAGTGCTGTGCGGTCGTAAGGTGAGGCACCATCATCGTCGATGAGAGTGATCGTGCCGGCAAAGCCGAACTCACGCAGCGAAACAGCGGCTGCCGTACCTGCGGCGCCGCCCCCGATGATGATCGCGCGCTCGTTTTCACGCGATGACGGTGCCCTGCGCTGCTGTTCAGGATGAGGCGAAATCAACACACGGCCGTCACTGATTTCCACCGGATAGACCGGCAACGGATCGAACGAGAGAGGTTCGATGAGACAGCCGTCATTCAGGGAGAATTCGGCTTTGTGCCACGGGCAGGCCAGGCGACCGTCACAGACGGCGCCTTTTTCCAGCGGAGCGCCTTTGTGCGGGCATTCGGCGCCGAATGCCCGCACATCACCCTGTGGTGTCCTGATAACAATGACCGGGGTTCCTGCGACATCCACACGCACCGGCACATCGGATAAGACTTCCGATATGGCCAGAGCGTCGTGCCACCGGACGACAGTTTCAGGAGTGTGGGTGACACCATCAGTCATCACTCAGTTTCCTTATTCAGGACATCAGGGTGTTGGGCTTATCCCGGAAGGCCGTTGCCGGCATTGATGCCGATGACCTGTCCGGTCATGTAGCTGGACTCCGTCGAGGCAAGCTGGACATAAACCGGCGCGATCTCGGCGGGCTGACCGGGGCGCCCGAGCGGGACAGAGTCACCGAACTTCTCGACATTTGCCATCGACTGGCCACCGCTGACCTGGAGTGCTGTCCAGAACGGACCAGGCGCTACGGCATTGACTCTGATACCGCGCGAGACGAGCTGCTTTGCGAGGCCTCTGGTATAGTTCGCGATACCGGCCTTCGTGATTGAATAATCCAGAATATTGACTGACGGATTATAGGCGTTTGTCGAACTGGTGAAAATCATCGTTGAGCCTGGCGGCATCAGCGGAATTGCGGCTTTAGTCAGCCAGAACAGCGCATAAAGATTTGTTTTTAGCGTCCAGTCGAAATCTTCTGTCGTCAGATCGAGTACATCGTCATAGGCGTGCTGACGGCCGGCGCAGTTCACGAAGATATCGAGGCCACCCAGTTTGTCCGCTGCGTGTCTGATCAGGTTTTTGCAGAACGATTCATGGCGAAGATCTCCTGGCAACGCGACGAATTTACGCCCTGCCTGCTGAACGAGTTCACCGACTTCGCGCGCATCACTCTCCTCGGCGGGAAGGTAATTGATGGCCACATCGGCGCCCTCCCGCGCGTAAGCGATCGCTGCCGCACGTCCCAGGCCGGAATCGCCGCCTGTAATCAGCGCTTTCCGACCGGCGAGACGACCGCTGCCGCGATAACTTGTTTCACCGTGATCGGGCTTTGGAATCATTTTCGAGGCGAGGCCCGGCCAGGGCTGCGGCTGCGCCTGGAACGGAGAATGCACATAAAGCTCACGCGGATCTTTTAGCGGACCCGCCCCGCCCGGATTTCCTTCCGACGCAGCACTGGCCTCCTGAGCCGTGGCCCTGTTGCCGGCCACCAGCGGAACTCCCGCAACGGCGGCGACACCGGCGGCTCTGAAAAGAGCACGGCGCCCGCTATCGTGCGTTTCGTTGTCATCGCTCATGCAATGTCCTTTCCGTTTGAGGCGGTCAGACGACAGGCAAAGCGCGTGACCACCTCTCACCAGGGTTGTCAGACACCACTGGCGTTTCCATTCACTCTGCCTTTGTGAATATTACGCCGGATTTCAGGGAATGTTCCCGTTAGCGAACACGGATGTCCGCATAACTGTTACCGGAGAGGGTCATATGGGCCACAATTCCGGTGCGGGCCGCTGATATGGCGCACCCTGAAAGAAGGGGCTCCACGTTCGGAAACTCTCTTTTTTCAGGAAGAGAGGGTTTTGACTGGTTCTGTTGTCGTTACGTGTTGAAGCCTGAATTTTCAAAGGGGTGGAAGAAGCCGGGGTCTGGCCGAACCCGGCAGGGACCGGAGCTTTTCCGGTCCCGAGGATTTTACCGGATACGGGTCACTCCGCTGACTGCGGGCGAACCGCATGACCGGGCACAAAATGCCGGACTATCGTAAAGGCGGCGACCACAGTGATATTCACAGCCAGCGCGATCAGTCCGGTGGAAACAAGCTCCGAATAGCCGGCGAATGACAGCGTGTGCACCGGCTTGAGACCATCGACCCAGCACATTCCGAGCCCGACCACCATTCCGATCAGCCAGCCGGCCATCATGCCAACCGTAGAGTAATTGATCCGGAACAGGCCGAGAACCAGTGCCGGGAACGTTTGCAGGATGATCACGCCGCCCAGCAGTTGCAGATCAATGGCAAACTGCGCGTTCAGAAACAGGACGCAGAGCAGCGCGCCCAGTTTTACGGCGAAGGCGGCAATGCGACTGCCGGTTACGGTGTCATACTGTTTCGGCAGAATGTTGTGCGTCAGCAGATTGGCGGCGCCGATTGCCATGACGGCGGCTGGTACCAGTGCGCCGATTGCGATTGCCGCGAAGGCGAAGCCTGCGAACCAGTCAGGAAACAGTTTCAGGAACAGCAGCGGCACGACCAGAGAGTGTGTCTTCGTATCGATTCCGGCGACGTGCGCCATCATGCCGAGCATTGCGATCAGCCCGAGCACGATCGTGTAGATCGGAAGATAGACAGCGTTCTGACGCACTGTATCGGCTGATTTCGCGGCGAGGATGCCTGTCAGCGTGTGTGGGTACAGGAAGGCCGCCAGTGCTGATGACAGAGCCAGCGTGGCGTAGGGCACAAGCTGAGCGCTTTTCAGCACATGCGTGCCGTCCGGGGGTGGGAGCACGGTGTTCATGGCGCTGAACATATGCCCGTAGCCGCCGAGTTTCAGCGGGACGAGAGTGACGGCGGCGATGACCGCGATGTAGATCATCACGTCCTTGATGAACGCCGTGAGGGCCGGCGCATGCAGGCCGCCGAACCATGTGTAGGCCGCCAGCGAAACGAACGCGATGACCAGCGGAATATCACCGGGAAGGCCGAGCGCCTGCACGACAGTCCGGATACCGATCAGTTGCAGGGCGATATAGGGCATCACTGCGACCAGGCCCGATATCGCGACGGCCAGTTCGAGTGTCCGGCTGCCGAAACGTGCGCGTGTGATGTCGGCTGCGGTTCCGTGTCCGCCATCATGGGCGATTTTCCACAGGCGGGGCATGACGGCGAAGATGAACGGATAGACGATAATTGTATATGGAAGCGCGAAGAATCCGTATGCTCCGACTGCGTAAACCAGCGCAGGGACGGCAATCACGGTATAGGCTGTATAGAAATCGCCTCCGACCAGGAACCAGGTGATCCAGGCGCCGAACTGTCGTCCGCCGAGCCCCCAGTCTTCGTTGCCGTGTCCATCCCCGACGGGCGTGATGTCAGCTTTCTTTTTTCCGCCGGAAAGAAAACCGCGCCAGTGCGAGACTGTGCTGCCGAGAATGATTGTGATGCCGAAAAACGCGATAAAAACAATGAGCGCGAGCGTGTCCGCCGCAGGAACGCCGTTCATGCCCGCTCTCCTTTTTTCCAGGCGAGCCAGATCAGCACGGACGTCACCGGCACCCAGGCGAACTGGTACCAGTAGAAGAACGGAAACCCGAGCAGAACAGGCCCCTGAAAGTTGTAGAAGGGCACCCAGAGAAGGCCCACGAACGGAGCCAGCAGTAGTATATTGAAAATTTTCATGAAGCCGACCGCTTGTTTTTTTTGTTTAGGGCCTGAACGCACTGTAGAAGCGCCATACATTAAGTCAATAGATCCAGCGGGAGGACCACCCCATGCCTTTTTCATCCAGCTACCGGCCTGCCGTGGATCACACCACTCTGGGTGACGCGTTTTATGACGTTGTGGAGCCGGCAGAGTTTCCTGAGCATATTCTGCGTTATCGCAACCGGAAAGCGGCTGCCACAGTCGGTCTCGACACGCTTACAGACGAGGAATGGATCAATCATTTTGGCCATTTTCAGCCGCTTCCGGGTTCGTTACCTCACCCGCTCGCGCTGCGTTACCACGGTCATCAGTTCCGCCAGTACAATCCTGATCTGGGTGACGGACGTGGTTTTCTCTTCGCACAGTTGCGTGACAGCAACGGACGGCTGCTGGATCTCGGAACAAAAGGCAGCGGGCGAACACCCTGGTCACGGGGCGGCGACGGACGACTGACCCTTAAAGGTGGAGTGCGTGAGATCCTGGCGGCCGCCATGCTGGAGGGCCTTGGGGTCGATACGTCGCGCGCTTTCAGTCTTATTGAAACCGGTGAACACCTTGAGCGGCATGACGAGCCCTCCCCGACCCGGTCCGCCGTTCTGGTACGTCTCAGTCATTCCCATATCCGGATCGGTACGTTTCAGCGGCTTGCCGCGCTGGGAGACACTGCTTCGATCCCGCTGCTGGTCGCCTACGTGCTGGAGACGTACTACCCTGACATTGTTGTCCCTGAGGGTGGCAATCCGGCACTCATTCTGTTCGAGGCTGTCTGCGGGAAAGTTGCGCGCGTTGGTGCACAATGGATGGCGGCAGGATTTGTGCATGGTGTCCTGAATACGGACAATATCGCCATCACCGGAGAAAGCTTTGATTATGGCCCGTGGCGGTTTCTGCCACGGTTTGATCCGTCTTTTGTGGCGGCTTATTTCGATCATAGCGGTTTATATTCATATGGACGGCAGCCTCAGGCTCTGGTCTGGTCTCTGGCGCGGCTGGCCGAATGCCTGCTCGAAACCGCACCTCATTCTGCCCTTAGCGAAATCATTTCTTCTTTTCCTGCTCTCTATGAAAGTGAACTGGACGCGGCGTGGTGCAGGAGGATGGGGGTCGTTCAGACCGGGCCTGAAGATGATCGCGCCCTGCGTCATGCGGTGACACTGTTCATGGAAAAGTCCGGAATTCCCTTCCCTGCGCTGCCGTTTGACTGGTATGGTGGCCCCATAAGCACAAGACGAGCGATGGAATCTCCGCGGGCGGCGTTCTACGCAGAGCCTGGTTTTCAGCCGGTTCGCTCTTTGCTCGACGCCCGGGCCGCATTGCCGGGGATCATGCCTGATCATGCGTATTTCAGGGCTGAAACACCTTGTGACATGCTGATCGGGACCGTTGAGACGTTGTGGTCTGCTCTGAGCGAGGACAACGACTGGACGGCGCTTGATGCCATACTCGGGAGGATCGGCGTTATGTCTGATGCTCTCGGAACAGGCTGACTATAGTTGCCACATCGAAAGGAATGATTTTGGACGCGATACCCTGTTCTTCCCCGACACATTCAAAGACAGTCGCCAGGGCTGTCGACGCAGCGGATATTTCTCCTAACGCCCATCGCACTCTCTGGATCGCAGCCACCGTGGCCGCAATATGCGGCGGCCTCTATGGATACGATACAGGCATCATTTCCGGTGCCCTTCTGCTTATGACGAAGGAGTTCCATCTCAATACCGGGATGCAGGCCACTGTCGCCTCCGCGATCCTGATTGGCGCGACGTTTGGTGCGGTTGTTACCGGCTGGTTTTCTGAAAAATTCGGACGGCGGACTACCGTAATTGTTGTGACGGCCATTTTTGTGATCGGGGCTATTGCATGCTCCCTGGCTCCGGATGTGATGTCACTGATTGCCGCGCGTGTTTTCCTTGGGCTGGCCGTTGGTGGCGCGACCCAGGTGGTTCCGACGTATATTTCGGAACTGGCTCCGCATAACCGGCGCGGCACTCTTGTCACGATGTTTAATGTTGCCATCGGGATCGGCATTTTGCTGGCCAATATCGTGGGCTTTGCCATGCGGGACGCCTGGGGCTGGCGGCCAATGGTCTCAATCGCTGCCCTGCCTGCGGCGTTTGTCTTTGTGTCGATGTTCTTTCTGCCAAAGAGCCCGCGCTGGACAGCCGAGAACGAGGGCATCCGATCTGCGGTCAGGCAACTGAGCCGTGTGCGCTCCAGCCGGAAACAGATTCGCCGTGAGATGCATGAGATTCACGAGAATGCCACGGGCATCGATGATGACGAGCGTGGCTGGCGTGGTCTGGCTCTCCCCTGGGCGCGTCCGGCTCTTGTCGCCGCACTGGGTGTTGCGTTTTTCACGCAGGCCGGCGGGCTTGAGATGATGATCTATTATACGCCGACCTTCCTGTCCGATGCCGGTTTCGGGGAGTCTTCCGCGCTGCTCGCAAGCCTTGGTGTCGCGATTATCTACTGCATCATGACACTGCTCGGCTGCCTTTTCGTTGACCGGATCGGGCGTCGCCGTCTCGTTCTGATCATGGGGCCAGGTTCGGTGCTCAGCCTGATCGGGCTTGGCATCATGTTCGCCATTCATCCTGACAAGGGGTCTGCCGGCAGTTATGCGACTGTGGCTTTTCTGCTGCTGTTTATGCTGTTCAATTCTGGCGGCATTCAGGTTGTGGGCTGGCTGATTGGTGCTGAGATGTTTCCTCTCCCGATGCGCGGGGCAGCAACAAGCCTGCATGCCGCGGTGCTGTGGGGCAGTGATTATCTGGTGACACGCACGGCGCTGCCTCTCGTGACTCTGATTTCGCTGGGCGGAACGATGTGGGTGTATGCGGGGGTTAATCTGGCCTGCACGCTGTTCGTGCTGTTCTTCGTTCCCGAGACGGCTGGCGCGACACTTGAGGATATCGAGACGTCGCTTCGTGACGGCACATTCCGCCCGCATCTCGGGGAAAATCCTTCGATCGCCCATAAGGCAGCGGCTTAACGCTGCCTTCTCCCCGAATGTGTCGCCGCAATCCGACAGGGCATGTTCGGGGACTGATCGTGAAGGGCAGGATAAAATGCCTCACGATGTTCAAAATTTTTTCGCATTTCCACAATACTCCTTGCGGAACCAGCATCTCGTCTTTCTGAACGCGCAGGGAACGGGGTATGGTCCCGGCGGCGTGCGACGATCGTGCGCGGCATCAGAATGTCACTTGCAAGTCAGGACCGGTTACTTGGCGCGTCTCAGCCGTCTCACCACGCCCGATCTTTCGTCCCCCGCACTGAAGACGTCTCTCCGGCGACGCGGAGATGAGGTGGGGGGTATCGTGCTCTGGGTTCTGGCGCTGGCGCTGGCGGCGACCTTCTGGAGCTATGATCCGCTCGACCCGTCATCCAATGTCGCAACATCGCGCCTGGCGACCAATCTTCTCGGCTGGCCAGGAGCCTGGGTTGCCGACATGCTGATCCAGGGCTTCGGTCTTGCCACCGCGATTCCTGTGATCGCCCTTGCTGCCTGGGGCTGGCGTATTTTCCGTCATCGCGGTCTGAGTGTTTTTATTCTGCGCGCGATTGCTCTCGGCTGCCTGTTACCGGTTTGCAGCGCGCTGTTTGCGAGTATTCCGCTTCTTATAACGGCCATCCACGCTCCTGCCTGGCCGGCTGATTCCGGCATTGGTGGCGGGATCGGCTCGACGACCGCCCGTGCCGCGCTGGCTGCCGGCACATCGGCGATCGGGCCTGCGGGCGAGGTCATCATCTGGCTTCTTGGTCTGGTGCTTGCTTTCCTGCTTGGCGTGCTCGCGTTCGGGCTGGACCGGCGCGAGTGGCACGCCATCGGCAAGACTGCCGCGGCGGGCGGCCTCTTTCTCGGACGGCAACCTGGCAGGCTGGCTCGTTCCATCATTGCGCGGCAGCGGCGGGACGCTGGCGGAGGCGTCACGACTATGGGCGCTTACGAGAATGCCCGCGTTCATAATGGCGCGGAGAGTGAAGACACATCTTACGGGCGACAATCCTGGACGCCACGCAGGAGCGACTCTGCTTCGGATGCTGCTGTGACATCCGTATCCCGCCGTGGTATGGTTGCGCGTGGCAACGATAGTCAGCGTCGTGAAAACCCATCACCTGCGCCGGCTGTCAGTCGGTATTCGTCGGATGCGGCCAATGCTGAAACCGGCAACGCTCTCGCGCTGATCGCGCCGCCGGCGGAATCCCTGCCGGCCAACCGCCCCAGAGGGCGGATGGCGGTTTCCGTTCCATCGGAAGCGGAAGAGGATGCTCCGGTGATTTCGTTGCCGGGACCTGCCGCAGAAAGGCAGCAGGAGCATGCGGATGCTCCGGTAGCCCGAAAGCCTGAAACACCTGCGGTGACGGCTCCGGAAACGACCATGCGTCCTCCGGAGCCCGGGCAGCGCCCGGTCGTCCCAGCGCAGGCTGAGGCATCGGGCGACATCAGGACTGATGATGGCAGTAAAAAATCTCTTTTGTCCCGCCTGTTTGGCGGACGCGGTGAGGCGGAGACAGAAGGCGCCTCAGCGTCGCCCTCGAAGCGGGCCGGACGGGGAGCGCCTCCTGCGGGTGGCACCGGCTGGGTTCTGCCGCCGGTTTCTTTGCTGCGCACGGTGCCGGAATCACGTGCTGAAGCCGGGCCGAGCCGTGAGATGCTTGAGGCCAATGCCCGCCTGCTGGAGACGGTTCTGGCGGATTTCGGTGTGCAGGGAACAATTGTCGATCTGCATCCGGGTCCCGTGGTCACGCTTTATGAACTGGAGCCTGCGCCAGGGATCCGGTCTGCCCGTGTGATTGGTCTGGCTGATGACGTTGCGCGCTCGCTGTCAGTGCTCAGCGTGCGTATCGCGACTGTTCCCGGTCGCAATGTGATTGGCATCGAAGTTCCGAACGCCGTGCGCGAGACGGTCTATCTGTCCGAACTGTTTAACCGGCCGGAATGGACCGGCTCTTCCGGTCGCCTTGAACTGGCGCTTGGCAAGGACATTGCCGGCGAATCTGTCTTCAGTGACCTCGCCAAGATGCCGCATCTGCTGGTCGCGGGTACGACCGGTTCGGGTAAATCCGTCGGGATCAACTCCATGATCCTGTCGCTGCTGTTCCGTCATTCTCCTGATGAATGCCGGCTTATCATGATTGATCCGAAGGTTCTGGAACTCTCGATTTATGACGGGATACCGCATCTTCTGACGCCTGTCGTGACGGAACCGCCCAAGGCGGTCGCGGCACTCAAGTGGGTCGTACGCGAGATGGACCGGCGTTATCGCTCGATGTCTCATCTCCAGGTTCGTAATATTGCCGGGTATAACGAGCGTGCGGCACAGGTGCGTGACCGGGGTGAAGAAGTGACGCGCCGGGTCCAGACGGGATATGACCCCGAGACCGGGAATCCGATCTTCGAAGAGCAGTCTCTCACGCTTGAGCCCCTGCCCTTCATTGTGGTCGTCATCGACGAAATGGCTGATCTGATGATGACTGCTGGCAAAGAAATCGACGCAGCGGTGCAGCGACTGGCGCAGAAGGCTCGCGCGGCTGGCATTCACGTCATCATGGCAACGCAGCGTCCGTCTGTGGATGTGATCACCGGCACTATTAAGGCGAACTTTCCGACGCGTATTTCCTTTCAGGTGATCAGCAAATTCGACAGCCGGACCATTCTTGGCGAACAGGGAGCGGAACAGCTTCTCGGGCAGGGTGACATGCTGTTCATGCAGGGTGGCGGTCGCGTGACCCGTGTTCATGGTCCGTTTGTTGCGGACAGCGAAGTGGAAGCGGTCGTCGCGTTCCTGCAGGAGCAGGGCGAGCCGATTTATGATGAAGACGTGATTTCCGAGCGCGAGGATGAGGCGGCGAGTGGTCCGTTTGACGCGGGCACTGGTTCTGACGGAGATTCCAGTCTTTATGACAAGGCGGTGGCCATTGTTATCCGTGAAGGCAAGGCATCGACATCGTTTGTGCAGCGGCATCTGTCGATCGGTTACAACCGCGCAGCCAAACTGATTGAACAGATGGAGAAAAATGGCATCGTGAGTGGAGCAGATCATGTCGGACGACGCAAAGTGCTGATTGGCCGGGGTGCCGATGATTAAACCCGGTATACGCAGAAAACGCAGCGCAGCGCCTCTTCATCCGAAAAAAGGGGCGCCGGCTGATGTTCCGGTTGCTGTCCCGGTCGGCCCCCTGCCCTTCGATATTCTGTTTCAGAACAATCAGGTGGTTGTCATTAACAAGCCTGCGGGCCTTGCTGTGCATCCCGGGCCGCGTGGCGGGCCGAATGTGGAGGAGTGGTTTCCGCTTCTCAGCCGGCGGAAAGATGGTCCCTGGCTTGCTCACCGGCTGGATGCGGACACAGCCGGCTGCCTTGCCATCGCGCTGCGCAAACAGGCGCTGATTGCGATGCAGGCCTGTTTTGCATCCGGGACTGTGAGGAAAATCTACTGGGCGATCGTGCATGGAGTGGCGCCGGAGCACGGCATCATGGAACAAGCCATCGCCCGGGTTTCCGGACCGGCTGGCTGGAAGATGGTTGTCACGCCTGATGGACAACCTGCAAAGACGACGTGGCGGCGTCTGGGCACTGACGGAAGCGTGTCATGGCTTGAACTGACGCTGCATACCGGTCGAACGCATCAGGCAAGAGTTCACTGCGCGGAAATGGGGATGCCGGTCGTCGGAGATCCGGTTTACGGGATAGAAAAGAAAGCGAACCGCCTGCAGCTTCTGAGTCGTGAACTGGATATCCCGCTGGCGGTTCCTGTCTCCGCTATCGCACCACCTCCCGAGCATATGTGGAAGACACTTACACGCTGCGGCTGGTCGTCACTGCCGGACATATCGTCCTGATCGGTTACCGGGCCGACTGGTATGTTCAAAAGCGGGCCCCCGGAGGGGCACGACGGGCGTGTATTTTTGAGCCCCGAAGCTGGAGCGGCCGTAAGCATCCGGGTCCGTAAAATCTGCTTCGAAACGCCGGCAGAGGGGCCAAGGCTGGCGGCCTCTGCCCCGAGCCTGTCAAAGGTTCGGTTTTCGTTACGTGTTGAAGCCTGAATTTTCAAAGAGCTGGCGGAAATCCGGGCTAGCCCGAATGCCTCATCCACAGCTCAATCTTCATAGCATCCGGTATTATTCCTGCGCGGAAAGGGGCACGATAACGTCGCTGAACACGGCGTTGTCGTAAATGATCATGGAAGGAAGCGGCCGGAGACGCTCCAGGTCGGCATGGAAAGTTCTGTTCAGAGCACGCTCGAATACACCCGAACCTGTTTTGGCGGGGATGGAAAGGCCGGGATGCTGATAGCAGTTACGATAAAGCGAAAGCAGCGCATCGCCCAGGATCGGACTGTTGGGTAATGTTCCGAAGAAACCGTTGTGAACCACGTTTTCATGACCCAGCAGAAAAACGTGCGAATGGCGCTGTGACACTCTGCTGAAAAACACATCTTCCGAGCGGATGCGATTTCCTGCGTCCAGCCACCAGCCCCCCAGTTGCTGCATGACATGCATACGGAAAAAATCGGATGCTTCAGAGACATTCTGAGCGGAAAGGAAAAGTGTCCGGGCATCGACACCATAGGCCGTATAAAGCCAGTTTGCGGCCTCTTCCTTGTTGAATGACCTGAATTCGAGTCCCGTGAAATCGCTATGCCAGGCGAAATCGTGTTCTGCCCCATCCGGTGCATCCACATCCCGGTACGTATAGAGTTTACGCGGGATCAGTGAGTTAGGTGCCCGGATATCCGCGATACCGCCCTGCATCTGCTCATGATAAATCCGGTTCACGATCTCCAGATAAAGCCGGTCACACTCTGCTCCGGTATGGAATTCTTCGTAGCAGTTGCCCATGATCCGGGCAGCCTTCACGAAATCGCCCTGCGTCCAGGCCGTCTGAATCCCGACGATATAATTATAGAACGGGAGAGAGAGAGAACGCAGGGTTTCCATCTCCTCCGGGGCTGGTGTCTGACCGGCTTTCAGGCCACACAGGAGGCTGAGTTCCAGCAGCACATGAGCCCCTGGCGTCTGGCCTGGCTGACTGGAATGAAGATCGTATGCGATTCTGTACACACGGGACGCTTCTGCGACACACCTGTCTTCATTAAGAATATTAGCCAGAGCGAATCCCGTTTCCACAGTATCGCAGCCGTGGTCATGATAATATGCGATTGCTCTTTGATTGTTCGCGAGATCAGAAGACGTTAATTTCGGTTCAGTTACCGTATCCTGCATAATTTTGTCTCCGACCTCATCCAATGCAGTTCATTTTTATACGTATCGGGAATTGACGACAACAGGACCTGCCTGCTCCGGCTTTACAGATCGACACTCCTCGATTTCCGGCGCCCCGCATCATGCGGCGCGGCAGCATATCTGTCCATTTTCCAGCACTGGTTCTGCAGCAGACTCTTGTTTCATACCAGCAGACCCACGTCAGTCAGGATGATGCCGGCATACACGGCAGATGTTCTCTGAGAGGTTGTTTGAAGTCTCACTGCTGAGCGGGACGCGAACAGTGTGTGTTTTTGCAGCGAAGCGGGATGAAGGGATCTGCGATTCCCTCCGGGTTCGCGGGCGGAGCCCGGATTGCCGCCAATACTTTGAAAAATCACAGATAACATGTATCGCGAACAGAGCTTTTTGAAACAGTCTCTTAACAAATCGAAGCAAAGTCGCCATCGTGCCGCCGTTTCCGAAGGCCCTCAGGTCTTCAGTCCAGGGTGAACAGGAGGAATGTGTCATGACAGCCGGACCGACCATTCTGGTACGTGGAGCCGGTGTCGCCGGGCTTGTGACAGCCGTTACGCTCGCGGAGCGTGGAGCGCGGGTGACGCTGACAGAGTCAGGCTCACGTGTCGGATCGGGCGCGTCATGGATGGCGGGCGGAATGCTTGCCCCATGGTGCGAGGCTGAAGATGCGCCGCCGGAAGTTACGGAGCATTCACTCGCCTCGCTTTCATGGTGGCGCGCTCATGTCCCTGGCGTCGAATCGAACGGTAGTCTGGTTCTGGCGCCGGCTCGCGACACGGCTGAAATTACCCGGTTCGCACGTCGGACGAGTCATTTTCAGGAGATCGGCGGTGAGGAAATAATGAGGCTGGAACCCGACCTGGGCAGCCGCTTCTCACGCGCGCTGTTTTTCCCCGGGGAAGGGCATCTCGATCCCAGAAAGGCACTGCCGGCTCTGGCAGAACGTCTCATCAGTCTCGGTGGCCGTCTCCTGACGGATGAAGCCGACGCACCAGCAGGCGTCAGTTTTGACCGGACTGTCGACTGCACCGGGTTACGCGCCCGTGAAACACTGAAGACGTTACGTGGCGTGAGAGGCGAAATGATCCTTTTACGCTGCCAGGACGTCACGCTTCATCGGCCTGTGCGGATGCTGCATCCCCGTATTCCGATCTATATCGTGCCCCGGGCCGACCATCTTTTCATGGTTGGCGCCACAATGGTGGAAAGCGAAAATGCCGGTCCCATGACATTGAGGTCCATGAGCGAGCTTCTGAGTGCTGCATGGGTTCTTCACCCCGGATTTGCCGAAGCGGACATTGTGGAGATGGGAACAGGGCTCCGGCCATCTTACCCGGATAATGTGCCGCTCGTGACGCAGGAGAAACAGACTGTCTATGTGAACGGCATGTACCGGCATGGTTATCTTCTCTCGCCCTGGCTCGCAGCACAGGCCGCCGATATGATTTTCGGCTGAACCGTTCGTGAGGGCACGTCTCCGCTTCCGGTAGGCGCTTGCATGAACGGGACGGAAGAACCAGATCTGACAGATTATGATCATCACCTGGCGGCAAGGAGAGCGGCATGAATATTCTGGTCAATGACGAGACGCATGTGGTGACAGCAGGAACGCTTGCCAGTCTTGTCGCCGAACTCGGGTTTTCAGAGGCCCGCATAGCCACTGCGATCGACGGCGAATTTGTTCCGAAAGCAACACGTGGGCAACATGCACTTGCGGAAGGCATGCGCGTGGAAATCGTCGCTCCCATGCAGGGTGGATAATCTGATGCTTTTCTATGGTACGCGCCTTTCTTCACCGCTGATGCTGGGGACAGCGCAATACCCCTCTCCTGCGATTCTCTCATCGGCTGTTCGGGAAGCAGACGCCGGGGTGATTACTGTATCATTGCGACGTGAGGCGGCCGGGCAGCGTGCCGGACAGGCTTTCTGGTCCCTGATCCGCGATCTTGGTGTTCCCGTTCTTCCAAACACAGCCGGTTGTCATACGGTGAAGGAAGCTGTCACGACCGCGCATATGGCGCGGGAAGTGTTTGAGACAGACTGGGTCAAGCTTGAAGTCATCGGAGAGTCAGATACGCTGCAGCCGGATGTTTTCGGCCTTGTCGAAGCGGCCCGCATTCTCTGCTCGGAAGGATTCCGGGTCTTTCCATATACGACTGAGGATCTGGTCGTTGCGGAACGCCTGCTTGCGGCGGGATGTGAAGTTCTGATGCCATGGGGTGCACCGATTGGTTCAGGGAAAGGGTTGAATAACGTGTTCGGTCTCCGGGCACTGCGGGCGCATTTTCCTGACGTTCCGCTGGTGGTCGATGCCGGAATTGGATTACCTTCCCACGCTGCCCAGGCGCTGGAGCTTGGCTATGATGCGGTGCTGATCAATACGGCTGTCGCAAAAGCCGGCGATCCTGTCGCGATGGCCCGTGCTTTCCGTCTTGCCGTTGAAGCCGGACGTCTTGCTTACGGTGCGGACCCGATGGAAGCACGGGATATGGCTTCACCCTCCACCCCTCTCCCTGGAAGACCGATGCTCGGATGACCCGTACACCTCTCCCTCAGCGTATTTATCCGATTGTTGATCGTGCTGGCTGGGTTTCGCGTCTTGGCAAGGCCGGGGCACGGTTCATTCAGTTGCGCATCAAGGATCTGTCCGATGACGCTCTGAAAAATGAAATGCGCGAGGCTCTCGCTGCGGCTTCTGATACCGGCGTGACGCTCGTCATTAACGATTTCTGGGAGATGGCGATCGATCTGGGTGCGACATATGTCCATCTGGGCCAGGAAGACCTCGATACTGCCGATCTGGAAAAACTTCGCGCGGCCGGAGTCAGAATAGGGATCAGCACACATAGCTTACCTGAACTCGGCCGGGCTCTGGAGCTTGCTCCGGATTATGTCGCATTAGGACCGATCTGGCCCACGCGCCTGAAAAAGATGGCGTTTGGCCCGCAGGGCACGGAGAGGCTTACGGAGTGGCGGGAGCGGATCGGGGATATGTCTCTCGTTGCAATCGGCGGGATCACTCTGGCGCGCGCACCGGAATGCATTCTGGCAGGAGCAGACTGTGTGGCCGCGGTGTCAGACTTCATTTTTTCCGCAGATCCGGAGGGACAAATATCCTCCTGGATCAAGGCTGTAACAGTTGCAGCCGAGGCATCGGACCGACAGGATTGACGATATTTTGTCGGAACTTAAGTCTTCCTCAATAGCCGCAGGCAATGATGTGCTCATGTGACTGGGCTTGAGAGTGTGCGGCGGCTATTCCGGTTTTTTAACAATATGAGAAGATGCCTGATGATGGGTTGTGTCGGCTGTGCATTATGCGCTGCCGCACCCGATGCAGGTTCGTCTTCATTTAACACCAAGGATATCGCAATTCTTGGGCAGACCCTGCACTTCGTTGATCCGCCTCCGGACAGCATTGTCCGGATTGCTGTTGTCTACAATTCTGCGGTGCCGGGATCGAAAGACGAAGCCACTGGAATCATGAAACAGTTTCCGGAGGATTTGTCTGTTTCAGGATTCTCTCTGCACCCTTTTATCGTGAATCTTGACCAGATCGGACAGGCTGCTTTTAACGCGGCCATTTCGACGACAGGAGCAGGCACGCCTCAGTTACGGCAAGCTCTGAATGCTCATCACGCCATTTGCATCACAAACCATCTCGATCAGGTATCGGAAGGGTATTGCCAGATTTATATGACGTCTCAGCCCAGCGTCGATATCCGGCTGAATCAGGCCGCCTCGGATGCCGCCGATGTCCACTTTGCAACTGCGTTCAGGATCATGGTGCGCACGCTGTGAATGTTATGCTCTGAGAGCGACTACTGTGCAGCCGCCGGTTGAGCCCGTCTGATCTCCTGCTGTTCCGCCACGCATCGGGCCATATCCGCAATCACACGATTCACTTTGTCCGCAAAACGTGGATTTAGGCCGTACCCGCCACCTGACCGGGGACACATGTACAGAGTCCTGCTCATTTCCAGCTGAATAACACTGACATGCTCAGCCGGGCGACCATAATGACTGGTGATAAACCCGCCTGCGAATGGATGATTGCGTGCGACATGGAAACCGAGGCTCAGCAGAGTTTTACTCAGAGCCTGCACAAAAACAGGTCTGGCTGAAGACCCGAACCGGTCTCCGATGACGACATCAGCCTTCGTTCCGTCAATGCCCGGAGGCATCGAATGCATATCGAGCACAACGCAGAATCCATATTCCGAGCGCATCTCGTCGATGAGTCTTCTGAGTGTCGCGTGATAGGGGTGCCAGAACAGCCGCAATCGTGCTGCTGCCTCTTCCATCGACAGTTTGCTGGCATAAACCTGTCGCCCGCCTGACACGACGGCAGGTACGCTGCCCAGTCCCGCGCGCCCTCGCTCGGTTGGCATCAGCATCACATCGTCGCCATTCTCGACCATACGGGGATCAAGATCGAGCGAAGCCCGATTCACGTCGCACACAACGCGGGGAAAGGTTGCGCAGAGAAGAGTGGCTCCATGCTGAGGCGCGCCGGCGATCAGTGTATCGACATGGAAATCTTCACCACTCCTGAGAATGTCGAGTGGGAGACGCGAGCGGGCCAGAAACTCGGCAGAGTAGTTTCGTCCCGAATGAGGGGAGCACACAATCAGAGGAATCGGGGTGTCCAGAGGTCTGACAACGACCACCGGTGCGGGAGAGGAACCACCGGCACCGGCACTCAGATCTGCCTCTCCGCCTTCAGATTTTCCGGAAGCCTGCACTCTCTGCTCCCTGCTGGCTTCTGGCCGGAAACTCATATGCGTCGGCCCGCTGGAATCGTACATGTCATGCTACCAAAATACACGTTTTGCGTCCGGTGGGGTTGCGTTCATCATTAAGGGGAGGTAGAAGCCGCCTACCGAACGGATGGGCGCATAGCTCAGCGGTAGAGCACTACCTTGACATGGTAGGGGTCACAGGTTCAATCCCTGTTGCGCCCACCATCTGTTCGGTAAAACTCCTGTTTTTTTATGATTTAGCCGATTCTTTGGGTATTTTTGCCCATCGTGCTGCGTCCTGTGCTTTCCGTATTCTGATAAACAGGGCAACAAGTACGCCGTTTATCCCGGTCACAACGACAGCGGTCGCCGCGCAGTAAGCAAGAATAACGGACATCACATCCATTTCTTTGCGGCAGTATTTATTTCAGACACCATAACATCCTCTCAGTTTCCGACTTTAAAGTCGGGAGATGTCATACGTGTCTCACAGGGAGGCTTCAGTTTCCTTCTGGCAAAACGAATAATTTTGCGGGCGCGTCGCCTCCTGCCACCAGATCAGACAAATTGACCTGCGTTTGTTTTCCCTGCGCGTCCACAACGACCCAGCCGCGGAGTGTGAGAAACTTCTCGTCAAATGCCATAACCAGCGTGCCTTCACCTGGCGTGGCTGTTCTGACCGCCGCGATCTGAATAACGCCATTTTCCCGATGAAAATTCGTCACCGTTACATTGCCTGAAAGCGTGATGTGGGCGCCGAGCAGGAGGCCCAATGGCGTGCGTTCAAGCGGAATTTCGGTTGTCTGATCGAGTTGCGCATCGCGAAACACGACCTTGCCATCATTAGCGACGAGGAGAAGCGGGCTGGGCTTATCGTATTGAAAACGCATGCGCCCAGGCCTTGAAAGCCATACGTCGCCTGTTGTCCGCTGTCCGTCTGCCGCAATCTGCTCAAAACGGCCGCGCAAAGTCGTAACGGCATTCATCCTGTCCTGAATGCGTTCGACCCACCCCTGATCGACCGGAGAAAGCTCCGGTGAGGCGGCATGCGCAGGATGAATTCCCTGACCGACGCCAAAGAACAGAAATCCGGTAAGGATCAATGACCCGCAAACGGGAAAACGGAATGGCATCCGGACCTCCTTATCAGACGGAACAACGCAATTGCATCAGATCATGATGTCCGTAGCGCCATATGACAGGTGCGAACAACGTATCAGGATCACAACAGATAATCCGGGGTGATGTTAATGCGCCGAATACGGTTTCAGTGCGGCTACCCGGGAAAAGGACATGAAGCCCCCTTCCCTGAAACCGATCAGCGCCCAGTCATGATCCGATCCACCAGTTCTTTCACAGTGGGAACAAAACCGTTGGAATAGAAAGGATCTTTGGAAAATCTCCAGGCATTTGTCCCGCCGAACATCAGATTATGATCAGCAATCACTTCCTCATCCGGACCATGAGCATGGGCAATCGTCTGAAGCGTCTTCTGAATGCAATAGGACCGAGGATCGGCCTTGTGGCCATTGCTGAATTCGGGAGGCCGCTGACTCCAGTTCGAAAAGCGGCACTCCGAGAGGCATCCCATGCAGGCGACCTGATCGGCCAGAATTTCTCTTGAACGCTCAGGCGTCACAAAAATCAGTGTCGAATCGGGTGTTCGCATAGCTTCTGTAAAGCCGTCTGCCTCCCACGCACGTGCACGAAGCAGATCCGCCCCGGTCACAAACACTTCGCGTTTACGGGCGCCTACGCCATAGGGCGCTGCATGCGCTCCGAGCGGCTCAGAAGAGAACGCGATCTGCCGCTCTGAACGTTCACGAAGCTCTGTCAGAAAGCTGTTATTAACGGCGGATGAATAGAAGCCCGTTGGCGAAAAACGATTGAGAAAAACGTCGCCTTTCTCAAGAGTCTTGAGGCGTTGCTTCCATGCCTCCGGGATCGGGCTTTCTTTTGTCAGCAGCGGCCGGGTCCCAAACTGAAAGACGATCGGCCCGAGTTCGGGGTTGTCGATCCAGTCCTGCCATTCTTCCAGCCACCAGACACCGCCCGCCATGATGATTGGCGTCTCACCGAGACCAAAGCTGTTCATCAGTTTGCGCAGTGCCGCGACACGCGGATACGGATCCTCCGGCTTCAGCGGATTCTCTGTATTGGACAAGCCATTATGCCCGCCCGCGCGCCATGGATCTTCATACACAACCCCTCCGAGCATATCGGCGGTTTTATGAAAAGCACGCTTCCATAAAGCATTGAAGGCTCGTGAAGACGAAATGATCGGGTAATAATGGACACCGAATTTCGCAGCGATATCCGCCAGACGATAGGGCATTCCGGCACCACAGGTCAGCCCGTGGATCAGCCCTTTCGCGCCTTCCAGCACACCGTCGATCACGCGTTCCGCACCACCCATTTCCCACAGAATGTTAGCGTGAATACGTCCTCGCCCTGACGCACTCTCATGGGCGATCCGGGCCTGAGCGATGCCTCCGCGAATGGCGTAATCAATCAGTTCTTCGTGCCGTTCGCGGCGCGTTTTTCCGCGATAGATCTGGGGAACGACATTTCCGTTCTCGTCATAACTGTCAGCGTTGACGATTGAGACCGTCCCGGCTCCGCCCGCTGCGGCCCAGGCGCCGGCGGACTGCCCGGTAGAAACAGCTACGCCCTTCCCGCCTTCAACCAGCGGCAGGACTTCTGCGCCACTCAACCTCACTGCGTTAATCGCCTTCATGCCTGTCCTGTCGTCGTGACTGTTCCTGTGAACTCCGGAGCCTCTTAACGCGGCATCAGAGCTTACGCCATACACAAACGGGCGCTGCGACCCTTTGTCGCAACGCCCGTTCACTGACTGTCTCTCAGTCGATGTTCAGTCTTCGCGGCGCGGTGCGCGGGCGGGGCGTTCACCCACTTCTTCAGTAATGTCGGCACCGGTGGCCTGATCTACAACCCTCATCGAGAGTTTGACCTTGCCGCGGTCATCAAAGCCAATGACCTTTACCTTCACAGCATCACCCTGTTTGACCACATCGGTCGTACGGGCGACCCGTCCCTGAGCGAGCTCGGAGATGTGCACGAGGCCATCTTTGGCACCCAGGAAATTCACGAAGGCACCGAAATCGGCGGTCTTCACAACCTTACCGTCGTAAATACGGCCAATCTCGGGTTCCGCGACTATTCCATTGATACGGTTAATAGCCTTTTGCGCCTGCTCATCGGAAGAAGCCGCGATGGTGATGGTTCCGTCATCACCGATATCGACCTTCGCGCCTGAATACTCGACGATCTCACGGATGACCTTACCACCGGTGCCGATCACGTCACGGATCTTTTCCTTCGGCACGCTCATCGTGGTGATTTTCGGTGCTGTGGATGAGACGTCGGTGCGTCCTTCCGTCAGCGCTTTGGACATCTCACCCAGGATATGCAGACGGCCACCGCGTGCCTGCTCAAGCGCGATTTCCATGATTTCCGGCGTGATGGACGTGATTTTGATGTCCATCTGGAGTGCCGTTACGCCCTTCCCGGTGCCGGCCACCTTGAAGTCCATGTCGCCGAGGTGATCCTCGTCGCCAAGAATATCGGAGAGAACCGCGAAGCCGCGATCTTCCTTGATCAGGCCCATCGCGATACCCGCAACAGGACGTTTTAGCGGCACGCCGGCATCCATGAGTGCCAGCGAGGTTCCGCAAACGGTCGCCATCGAGGAGGAGCCGTTACTCTCGGTAATCTCGGAGACCACGCGCATGGTGTACGGGAATTCAGTCTTCGTTGGCAGCAGCGGACGAAGCGCACGCCATGCCAGCTTGCCATGACCGATCTCACGACGTCCTGGTGACCCGACGCGACCGCACTCACCGACCGAGAACGGAGGGAAGTTGTAATGCAGCATGAAGTTGGTGCGATATTCGCCCTCAAGGGCGTCAATCACCTGCTCATCCTGACCGGTGCCAAGTGTAGCGATGACGAGTGCCTGCGTTTCACCGCGGGTGAACAGGGCTGAGCCGTGTGCACGCGGCAGGATACCGACTTCGGAGACGATCGGGCGGACGGTCACCAGGTCGCGTCCATCGATACGCAGGCCAGTGTCGAGCACGGAGCCACGAACAATACTGGCTTCGAGATCTTTCAGCATCGGTTTCGCGGCCTCAGCATCCAGACCGGCATCCGTGAGCTTCTCCAGGATGACTTTCTTCGCGGCGCCTACTTTTTCGTAACGCGCCTGCTTCGCCTTTTCCTTGTAAGCGGTGGTCAGCGTTTTACGACCGAGCGTGTCGACTTTCTTGCGGAGGGCAATGGCTTCTTTTGAAGGTCCTTCCAGATCCCACGGTGCCTTCGCCGCGTGCTCGGCAAGTGCGATGATGGCTTCGAGCACCGGCTGAAATGCCTTGTGGCCGAACGTCACGGCGCCCAGCATCACGGACTCGGAAAGCTCGCTGGCCTCGGATTCGACCATCAGCACGCCCTCGGATGTGCCGGCGACGGCCAGTTCGAGTTCGCTTTCCTTCGTCTCTTCGAGCGTCGGGTTGAGGATATATTCACCATCGACATAACCGACGCGGCAGGCGCCGACCGGGCCGAAGAACGGAATACCGGAGAGCGTGAGCGCGGCTGAGCAGCCGATCAGCGCCGGAATCGCGGGATCGTTTTCCATGTCGTGGCTGAGGACGGTCGCGATGACCTGGACTTCATTGCGGAACCCTTCCGGGAACAGCGGACGGAGCGGGCGGTCGATGAGGCGGGAGTTGAGAGTCTCAGCTTCGGAAGGACGACCTTCGCGTTTGAAGAAGCCGCCGGGGATCTTACCCGCAGCGTAAGCTTTTTCCTGATAGTTGACGGTCAGCGGGAAGAAATCCTGACCCGGCTTGACGCTCTTCGCGCCGACGGCCGTGCAAAGCACGACGGTATCGCCGTAGGACACCACAACGGCACCATCGGCCTGGCGAGCGATCTTGCCGGTCTCGAGGACCAGTGTACGACCGCCCCACTCAATCTCTTTACGAAAATAATTGAACATTCTGCATCAGACCTTATCGGCCGATACCGTGCCTCGCGTCCCGGAAGCAGGTCACAGATGTGACCGCAATTCCGTCTGACAGGGGCCGGTGCAGACAGCGTCTCGGACGGCATGGTGACTGGCGAAAAACGCCAGGGCGCCATGTGGCCTGAAACGCCGTGGCTGGCCGGAAAGCCCCACGATAAGCCGGTTCGGCTCCAGTTTAGCCCGGTCCATACCGGGCAACAAAAAAACCCGAGACACCCCTTGGACGGGTATCTCGGGGGCATCCCTTACAGGATTACGGACAACGGGGAAACAGCAGAGATACCGCAGATGCGGCAACCTGTTGTTTCCCCGTCATTCCGCGTGATCAGCGACGCAGGCCCAGACGACCGATCAGCGTCTCGTAGCGGGTCTGGCTCTTGCGCTTCAGATAGTCCAGAAGGCTGCGACGGTTGCCAACCATGACCAGCAGACCACGACGTGAATGGAAATCCTTCGCGTGGGTCTTGAGGTGGTCGGTCAGGTTATTGATCCGCTCGGTGAGGATCGCGACCTGGACTTCCGGCGACCCGGTATCGGTCGGGTTCGTGCGGTATTCCTGAATGACTTCTGTACGGCGTTCTGCGGTAATCGACATCGGTGTCTCCCGAAAATAAGGTTTAAAGCAGTCGGACGGGCTGCAGCCACCCATCTTCGAGGCGACACAGACCCAGCACGCGCTCACCGTCCATCGCCCGAACAATACCGTCGGAGCCGGTCTCAGGGATGCGTCCCATGAGATCCAGCAGGCCGAGGGCCTGTCCATGCAGCAGGAGAACCGTTTCGTCCGGGGTCAGGGCCAGCGCCGGGATGTCGGCCAGCGCGGTCGCGACCGGACGCAGCAGTTCCGGTGAAGCAGGCGCTTCTTCGGCGCTGGCGACTATTTTGTCCAGCGAAATCGCGTCTGCTTCGGTGAACGGTCCGACCCGCAGGCGACGCAATGCAGCAATATGACCGACTGTGCCGCACGCGAGCGCAACGTCGCGGGCAAGAGAACGCATATACACCCCCTTGCCGGATTCGACTTCGAAGATGGCGTGATCTGCATCCGGACGGTCGATCAGCTCAAAACGGTCCACGCGGGCGGGACGGGGCGGCAGTTCCGGTGGGCGGCCTTCGCGGGCCATATCGTAGGCCCGTTCACCTGCCACTTTGAGCGCGGAAAAAACCGGAGGCACCTGCATAATATCGCCCGTCAGATCCACTGTAGCGGCACGCAGCTCTTCGTCGGTGGGGCGCACATCGGACGTTGCCGTAACATTGCCGTCGGCATCGTCGCTGTCGCGTGCCTCACCAAGACGGAGCGTGAACTGATACCGCTTTGTGCCATCCATGATATAAGGGACGGTCTTGGTCGCGGCACCCAGAGCGATTGGCAGCAGGCCGGTTGCCAGTGGATCGAGTGTGCCGCCATGCCCCACTTTCTGAGCATCGAACGCACGCTTCACGATACTGACGACTGCGGTTGAGGTGATACCCGACGGCTTGTCGATCACCAGCCAGCCATTCAGGGCGCGTCCTTTACGGATGCGATTGCGTGCCATGTTTCATGTCCCGGCTGTGTGAGGCAGCCTTTCGGCGGACGCCCCGGAAAAACGGGGGTCTAGCCGAGGCTTATCTCGCCGACAATGCCCGTGTCGCGAGATATCTCCGGGATCAGATCGTGACGGGAACGGTGAAACAGGCAATCGAGTGTGTGTGCAGAACGCGGCACGCCGCGGCGGCATCCTGCGCTCCGAATCCGACCAGCCGGGCCCTGAAAAGCGAATGTGCCGAAGGTGACACACGGGTCACAACGGCTCCGAGTCGCCCGGGTGACGTTCCGATAAGGGTCTGAGCCTGCGCAAGTGCGACCCGGGCATCGCTACCGCTGGAAAATGCACCGACCTGCACTGCCCAGGGGCGACCGCCTGCCGCGGAATAGCTGTAACCCGTCGTAGCGACCGCAGGCTGCGCAGCTACACGGTTCGGAACGGAAGCAGGCTCGACGTAACTCGCGAGTTCAACCGGCAGAGGAGGCGGGAGTGCTGACGCCACGGCAAGCGGAGGCGCCACAGGCTGAGGGGCAGCGACCGGATTGGCATGAGGTGTGTCGTGATCCATCAGGCAATTTGAGGAATCATAGGCTGCGTCGGCATCGCGGAGACAGCCGTCCGCGGTGCGTGTCATGCTGCCAACGTCAGATGCCGGCGACAGGACCGGAGCCGCACGCGAGGCCAGGGCCACCTGGACAGGCGCAGACTCCGACGCAATGGCGCCGGCTGCGGGCACGACGTCACCCAGATGGGGCGAAATCGACGCCACATAATTAACGGTTTCATCGGGCAAACTGCCACCGGTCTGGAGATATTGCTCCAGCCGGCCCGGACCGGCGTTATAGGCGGCCAGGAAGCCGGGGGAGCCAAATCTGTCATAAAGCTGGCGAATGTAACCAGTGCCGGCCACGATATTATCGTGAGGCTCATAAGGGTCGCGGCCGAGGCTATATAATCCTGCGAGTTCGCTCCATGTGGATGGCATGAGCTGCATCAGGCCAATGGCGCCTGATCCGGAACGCGTCAGACGTCCGCTCCGGTATTCTTTCCCTCCGGACTCCTGGTTCATGACCGCACGAATCCAGGGTTCCGGGACGGAAAACCGGCCGGCTGCCTCACGGATATAAGGCCCCCAGGGATCGGATGCCGAACCAGGAGCCCTGTAGTCCCCCCTCCCCCATTCGGACGGATCGCCTCCCGGACGGGACGTGCCACTGCATGCTGCCAGAGTGGCGAGCAGTGCCAGCATAAAGGATTGCAACAGGCAGCCGGACGCCCTGCTCATCACATTGTCCTCTGATGAAATGCCGCGTCCGAAATATGACGCATTTTTATGGCATTGGAAAAATAAGGCAGAAATGCGGTCGGGGTGCGCATGGCTGCACACATCCCCTGAAAATGTCGTCTTCTGTTTGACATAGCCCCCACAAGCTGGCATTGGGCCACGCCTCAACTGGATGCGCGTTTCGCACGGTGCTCCGGCTCGCCGGGGAGTTTATCCCCAAACCATGATCACGATCGACAGGTTCACCATGGCCCAGCCTGAACTCGGTTCCAAACGCGTCTGTGTGTCTTGCGGAGCGCGTTTTTACGACCTCAACAAAGAGCCTGCTGTTTGCCCGAAATGCGGAGCCGAGCAGCCAGCTGAAGTGCCGCGCCTTAAAAGGGCTGGAGACAGTGTTCCGGTTGCACCGGTGAAGTCTGTCGCGAAACCGGCTGACGAGAGCGAAGACATCGACATCGATACAGACGATGACGATGAAGACGACGATGTCATGGAAGATACGGCAGATCTTGACGACGATGCCGACGACATTGGCACTGACATTGATGTGAACACCGACAAAGACGAGCACGACTCGTAATATTTCGCGAGTAGTGCAACTGGTCTTCAGGCGTGCTGTTATGGTGCGCCTGAAGGTTGGCACTGTCAGGATGTTCTGAGATCAGCTTTGGAAAACGCTCCAGGAGTGATCGCGGTTCGTGTGCCGCCGGATAACGCTGTTATATCCTAACCATAATTGTGTATTCACGGGTGCAGCGAGTGATTCCGCTTTTATGGCAGAGGGACCTGTATCATAGGACACTCTGAACCAGAGCTGGTTATATTGGGAAAGCGCTGGATTTTACGAACTTCGTAAGAAGACCGTTTACGCTGTTCGCCAGCTAACCAAAGCCCTTCGGTGGCAGGGATTGCAACCGGTCCACACAGGGTATCTTCCCGGTTTTCGGCTTTGTCTGCGTTACACAGAAGCTGCATGTTCTGTCAGATCGGGAAGATCTTCACGACGTCGATTCTGATCTGATAAAATTACCGTCTCAAATTTTATACAAAACACCAATTTTCATATTTATTTCTGATGCGTGATGTATTCTAATATTTGCATCCGGTACCAGGCTGCAATGCGATTGCAGCACTACCCTGAACTCCCTTTTCGTAAGGTTATTGTGTCTCTGCTGTCTATGTTTCGCGGGTGGCCAAAAAGCTCGTTCTCTTCTTCGGTTCCGTCCGATATCAGCCTGCGTCAGGCCGCCGGAAGGCAGAAACTGATAGAATACTCTCCAAAACTTAACAGAACTTCCTCAGCAAGCGGACCGCTGAGAGATGGTATGGAAAGTTTGTTTCCAGGCTGGTCCACATTAGCCACTCCCATATTTCGATACGATCTGGGCCCCGCCGTGTTCGATCCGTCTCTTACGATGTTCAGTGTACAGGGCTCACCGATCCGGGATATTCTCTATACCCAGCCATTGGCCGTGCTGGATGCGTTTCACGCAACCGGGGGAAAGCCCGTCGAATCCAGTGATCAGATTGCCTGGGCTGGCTTCGATCACTGGAACACCAATTTCTATCACTGGGTCGCCCATACATTACCCACGATCTGTCATTTTCTGAAGACCGCCAGTCCTGACGACGTGTTTTTGTTGCCTGAACTTACTCCCTGGCAGCAGGAGAGTATTGAGCTGATGCAATTACCACGCGACCGTTGGAAAATCACGCAAGCCGACAGACGTTATGCTTTTCCCCATGTTGTTTATACGGATTTTCTGCGTGGGAGGACGGATTTCACAGCATCAGAAACGCTGACAGAAACCTCGCGCCTTCTCAGACAGGCTGCGGGGTGTTCCGAACGTCCAGGCTCGCGCCTTCTTTTCGTTGAAAGAGGCTGCCACGCCAACCGCAGGATTCCGAACGAAGCCGAACTGGCAGACGGGCTGAAGCGGGTTGGTTTTGAATGCGTTCGGCCGGAAACACTGACCGTGCGCGAACAAATTCTCCTGTTTTCCGAAGCGCGTATGGTTGTCGGCTTCCTTGGTGCCGGGCTGACGAACATCGCGTGGTGTCCGCCAGGCACAATTGTCTATGAACTTGTGCCTCGTCATCACCAGAATCCATGTTTTCTGACCGTGGCGATCCGCAACCATCTTTTTTATTGGGGAGAACTGATTGAGACAGGCGTCACGCAGGAGAATCACACCAGCAGAGCTGCGTTACCCGTCGATGTCGGGCGTGTGGTAGCGCATGCGAGAAATCTGTTATCGATGCCTAAACCGTGGCCCAGCGTTCGATTTCCACCCCTACCGAATCAAGATCAGAAAAAATATCCAGCTTCTCAACACTCACACGTACCACGCGAACGCGCTTATTGCTGAGGATTTCAATAGCGATCCGCTCGGCAAGCGTTTCAACCAGTTTTGTATGCTGCGCGGTGGCCAGTCTGCGCACGATAAGAACGGCGTCTTCATAAGAAACGGTACGGCTTAATTCATCCGCGCCTTCGATCAGATCACGGACTTCAGACACTCCGAATGACACGTTAATCCGAACGCGCTGGGTCACACCCTGCTCGTGCGGAAATATACCGATCTGGGCATCGACGAGCATGTCTTTCAGAAACAGACGCCGTAACGGAAACTCGTTGGGCCACGGAGCGAGAATCGTCATCTCTTCATTCTTCCATCAAATGTCCCGCGTCTGGCGGGCCGGCGTGCCACTGGAGGTGCTGTCCTCCATCCAGTGCCAGCATCTGTCCGGTGACGGACGGAAGCGCCAGAAGCGCGAGTGCGGCAGCCGCCACTTCTTCCGGTGAAGTACCGCGACCAAGCGGAACAGACTGACACTGTCTCTGAAACTGTTCAGCGGTCTGACGCAGGCTTGGGAGCGCAGGACCAGGCCCGATCGCATTGACCCGGATTCTTTTGGAAGCCAGAGCCAGGGCCATTGTCCTGGTCAGTGTCCACAACGCTGATTTTGCGACTGTATAGCTCACGAAATGCGGCGTCAGGGACCAGACGCGCTCATCGAGCATATTGAGCACCATTCCCTCATTTCCGTCAGGAAGAGACCTGGCGAAATTCTGTATCAGCACGAAGGGAGCGCGAAGATTGGGCTCAATGTGATCGTCCCAGCTCTCTCTGGTGACGGTATTCCACTCGTCTCTCTCAAAGGTAGACGCGTTATTAATGAGAACGCCGAGCGGACCGAGCGCGGCCGAAGCTGTTTTCACAAGACTCTGCACCTGGGCTTCTTCGGCCAGATCGGCCTGAATCAGGCAACCCTGAACACCCAGTGCCTCAATTTCTGCCAGCAGAGATCTGGCAGCGTCCTCGCCGGAGCGATAATGGATTGCAATGGAAAAACCAGCCTGCGCCAGCGCCAGCGCCAATGCCCGGCCGAGCCTCTGACCAGCTCCCGTCACCAGGGCTGCGCGGGGGATATTCCCGCTGATCGTGATCATCGGCAATGTAATGCTCAAAGGTCGGACTCCCGGATCAGACAGGACGTCTTGCGTTGAGGGCGGCTGTCAGCGTCCCGTCATCCAGGACATCAAGCGTTCCTCCTACCGGGACACCCTGTGCGACCCGGCTGACCTCCACCCCATAGGGGCTGATCTTCTCCTGAAGCCAGTACATCGTCGTCGCGCCGTCAACGGTTGCACCCAGAGCAAGGATGACTTCTTTTACACGTCCGGCGCGCAGCCGCTCAAGCAGTGGTCCGACATTAAGATCAGCAGGCCCCACTCCTCGTAATGCAGACAAAACGCCGCCAAGCACCAGATAGACCCCGTGATGCGCTCCCGCGCGCTCCAGCGCCCAGAGGTCATTAACGTTCTCGACAACGCAGATCAGATCTTTTGCACGATCCGGATCGCGGCAGATATGGCAGGGATCCTCGACATCCAGATTGCCGCATGACGAACAGGTGCGTACGGACAAGGCAGCACTTTCCATGGCGCGGGCCAGGGGCAGCAGCTTTCCGTGCGGGTCACGCAGCAGCGCAAGCGCCACCCGTCGCGCCGAACGTGGTCCCAGGCCCGGCAAGCGCGCAATAAGCCCCACCAGGTGGTCTATATCAGGAATCGGCATCACCTGGCGCCGGAACTCCGCGAGATGATTACTCAGAACGGAAGCTTGAGGCCGGGCGGAAGATTCAGACCACCCGTGACTTTCTGCATCTCTTCTGAGGCTCTCTTATCGAGTTTGACACGCGCATCGGCGCACGCCGCCACGATCAGATCCTGCAGCATTTCCATTTCCGAAGGGTCCGCCAGCTTGGGATCGATGTGAATGGCGCGCATGTCTCCCTTCCCACTCAGCGTGACGTTCACCATTCCGGCGCCAGCTGTGCCCTCGATCTGTATATTTCCCAGACTCGCCTGCATTTCTTCCATTTTTGCCTGCATCTGGGAGGCCTGTTTCATCAGACCGGCGAGATTTTTCATAGTCTTATCCTTATATTGCTGCCGTCATCAACGAGGGCTGAGAGCACGGTTCGATCCATTACTCGTCTTCCGGGTCCGGCACGTCATGGTCAAGCCCCAGCGGTTCGTCGACTTCAATGGGCAGACCATAATGATCGTCAAAGGAATGGTCTTTCACATCTCCAAGCTCCGAGCCGGGAAACGCCCCCAGAATAGCTTTTACGAGGGGGTGACTGGCCGATCTGCGTTTATGGAGCTGAATAATATCCGCACTCTGCTCTGCCAGTGTCGGCTCACCGGGGGCATCGACTTCCCTTATGATCCATTCGGTGGAGAAGCGTGACCGAAGAATATCCTGCAGCCGCCTTGTCAGATCTTTCGGTGCTTCATCCTCAGTGCGTACTTCGACCATTGGCGGAGCAAAATTCACCAAATGTGTCGAGTAACGCAGATGACCATGCAGCGTTGCTTCCCGGCTGTTATCCTTCACAAAGGCAACCAGCTCCCGCCAGGATTTCGGTTCTTTTTGGGGAGGGACAGCGGCGGAGGCCCGAAGTGGAACAGCATCTCTGACCGGTCCGTCGCTCCAGTCTCCGTTAGCGGCACGCTGGAGAGGCATGGCGTCACCACCGGATGGGGCTGATTCCGGCGACGCGAGCGGAGCAGCGTTCCGGCTCGGTGCGGCGCTCCCCTGCATGTCGGCTGAACGGGCAGATTGCGGCTGGTGTGATATGGCCGTCTGGTCTGCAGAGGCCTGTGCTGAAGAGTCCTGATCCAGGCGCTTCAGAAGATCGGACGGAGACGGAAGATTCGAGGCGTAACACAGGCGCACGAGAACCATCTCGGCGGCTTCGCGCCTCAGGGGAGCGTCGTCAATTTCCCCGATACCCTTCAGCAGCATCTGCCACATGCGTGACAGTGTTGCGAGTGAAAGAGATGACGCGAAGGCGCCACCACGCGTTCGTTCCGACTCGGGAAGATCAAGAGCATCCTGTAAGCTCTGCACGGTTTTCAGGCGGGTAACGGTGTGCGTTAATTCCGCAAGATCCCTTAGCATCAGGCCCGGATCACCACCCCGATCATAGATCGAATCAGACAATGCAATGGCGGCCGCAATATCGCCACGCATCACGGCATCAAAGAGATCAAAAACGATACTGCGATCCGAGAGGCCCAGCATTGTGGCAACAAGCGTCGCCGGAATGCCGGACTCTGCGTCCCCTTCGCTACCAGCGCCACCCTGGGCAATAGCCTGATCAAGGAGCGAGAGGCCGTCACGCACCGAGCCGTCAGCGGCACGGGCGATGAGCTTCAGCGCTTCCGGTTCGATCGCGACTTTTTCACGTTCGGCGATTCCGGTGAAAAAAGTCACGAGTTCCGACTGGGCGATCCGGCGCAGATCGAAACGCTGACAACGCGACAGGACGGTGACGGGAACTTTGCGCAATTCCGTCGTCGCAAAAATGAATATCACCTGTGATGGTGGCTCTTCGAGCGTTTTCAGCAGGGCGTTGAAGGCATTTCTGGACAGCATATGCACTTCATCAACGATGAAGACTTTCATGCGCCCCTGAATCGGCCTGAAATGGCAGGCTTCTATGATTTCGCGCACATCGTCGACGCCCGTGCGTGACGCCGCATCCATTTCCAGCACATCCGGATGACGATCCGCGAGAATTGCAACGCAGTTCGGGCAGACACCACATGGATCGACCGTCGGGCCACCTTTCCCGTCGACTCCCGTGCAGTTGAGTCCGCGAGCAATGATACGCGCTGTTGTGGTCTTGCCTACACCACGCACGCCGGTGAGCATGAAGGCATGCGCGACACGTCCGGTCGCAAAAGCATTATGCAGAGTGCGGACGAGTGCGTCCTGACCGATCAGTTCATCTAATGTTGTCGGACGATACTTTCGGGCAAGAACCCTATAGCCGACACCTGTATCAGGCGGCGTCGTGGATTTCAGAGCCGGGAGAGCCTCGTCCCCTCCCCCCTGAACGGATTCTGAAGCACCACTTGCTATAGACGGGGGACCGACGTCTTCGTCCCCGAACAGACCCGGCCCGTTACCTTCAGGCAACGGCAGATCGTCAACCAGGCTGTCATCGTCAGGCATATTTTCGGCGAATCCAAATGAACCAATCATGGTTCCAGGCAAAGCGGCCATGCCATTCAGGCAAAATATACGCTTTCCAAAACTGTGAGAGACCCGCCGCGACCCGAGCGAAACTTACTGCGGCTGCTTCCTTCCGGATCTGACCGGGTTGGCAAGGTGCACGTCCACAACGGATCTCCCGCTACATGGGTAGCACACAAACAGCGCGAAAATAAAGTCCGGTAAAAATAATTGTATCCAGGGGACCGGGGCGACTCTGAACGATGGGGTCCTGCGCCGCGGGTACATTTGCGAGACGCGTTTTAGTCTCTTTCAATGGTGCATTGAAGCGGATGCTGATTCTGGCGTGCGAGGTCCATGACAAGGGTCACTTTGCTTTCAGCGACCTCGTAAGTGAATACACCACAAACGCCCACGCCCTTCTTATGAACATGTATCATGATATTCGTCGCCTCATCCCGGGTTTTATTAAAAAACCTCTCAAGCACATGCACGACAAATTCCATTGGAGTATAGTCATCATTCAACATGAGGACTTTATACATTGACGGCTTTCTGGTTTTTGTTTTTGCCCTTACCAGAACACCGACGTCTGCTTCATTATCATTATCTTTAGAACCATCGGACATTTCAATCCGCACACCACCACCCGAGCAGAGTATTGTCCGCTCCGATCCGCAGCTGGCGCTGTTCTTTTCAGTTGGCGATATCATCTTTCTCTCTGTAAACTGCGATAGTCCCTGTGAAAACAGAAATCTGAACGTTCATCCAGTGCGTCTGACGCATGATGGAGGCTACGGAGCAGGAATTAAAATCGTGTTCCCGCCCATCAGCCAAGCGTAACGCCTTACTCAATTTGTTAGCAATTTTTTGCTAGACGATAGAATCGGGACTGCTAAGGTTCTGAATCGACGGGCCGGAAGAACTGCCGTAATTCTGGCACTGTCACATGGTAAGAATGAAGAATCCGGAGCGGCAGGTTATCCGGAGGACGTTCGCAGCGATTTCGCAGAACGATGAAAGGGAGAGGCACGCGTGACTGCTCGTCGGAATACCAGAGTGCCCCGCGTCGCGTTCGCAGCCCTCCTTTTATCAGCCTTCACCACCCGTCATTCTGCGCACGCACAATATGTTGGCCATATAAGTGCGTTCGTGTCGGACGCCAGAACGGGCGCCGTGCTTGCTCAGGTCAATCCGGATCTGCAACGCTATCCGGCAAGCCTTACCAAGCTGATGACACTTTATATGACTTTTAAGGCCCTGCGTTCGGGCGCTGTAACGCTTGATCAGGCGGTGCCGGTATCCATCCATTCCGCAACCCGTGAACCGTCCAAACTGGGGCTGGTTCCTGGTTCCTATCTGACTGTGGAACAGGGCGTGCTTGGGCTGGTGACCAAGTCTGCAAATGACGCTGCGTGCGCTCTTGGAGAGCTCATTGGGGGAAATGAGGCTCAGTTTGCTGCAATGATGACAGCCCAGGCGCATGATCTGGGCATGTCACAGACGACGTTCCGCAATGCGTCGGGACTTCCTGATCCGGGTCAGATGACAACAGCCCGTGATCTTGCGACGCTTGCCCAGCGTCTCATTTCGGATTTTCCGGAAGACTATCACTACTTCTCAGTTGGTGTTTTTTATTTCCACGGGCACGAAATCCCCAATCATAATCCGATGCTGAGATATTATCCCGGGGCCGACGGGATGAAGACCGGCTATACCGCTCAGGCAGGCCTCAACCTGGTGACATCGGCCATGAGAGATAATGTACGTCTTGTTGGGGTTGTCATGGGCGCGTCCTCTAACATTGAGCGTACCCGCACAATGGCCGCCCTGATGGATCAGGGTTTTGCGGATGAAGGCGTTGCACCGGTCGAACGGAGCGCTCCGATGGCAAAACCGTTTATTCTGGCACGTGCGACACGATCGAGACGTAAGACACTGACTTTTTTTGCATCATCTGAGGATGCCCGGCATGCACCGGTTCAGGTCGCGGAGGCCCCTCTTCGACGCTCGAAAAAATTCGGTATGAAACCGGGCATTGTGCATTACGTGCTGGCCAGGGCGCCTTTGGCTAAACACAGCAAAGCAGCACATGAGCATACCGGTTCCCGAGGCGAACACTCGCGGCACCGTTCAAAAACATAAAAGCAGGTAGAATTTTCGTAGAAAGCCCGACGATGCTGTCATCGGGCTTTCGCTCGCTGATGAGACCACAGTTCAGGCGTGCCGATTATACTCTTGTAACAGCAGCTTGACGGGCATCGTATAAGCCGGGTTTTCTAAAGATTATTTATATGGCGGATGGGGTGGGATTCGAACCCACGGTACGCTTACACGCACGCTGGTTTTCAAGACCAGTGCCTTCAACCGCTCGGCCACCCATCCTTATCGTCGAAACAACAGAACACTGACTTTGTTTCGGGCGCCTTCCTAGCGTGTTTTCTACTGCTCGTCCATCATGGAATTACGATTATAATCCATAATATTTGTAAGCAATGCTGAATACAGCCGGGTAGAGTTTATCAAAGAAAAACTCATCGAAATTAACAAAATTTTGCCCTGAAGATATGTAACTGAAAACTGATGATACTTTCGTATCACCCAAACATCTGGGGATAAACAACCACCAGCCTCAACACCCGATATCGCATTCTTAATAGCATTGAGTCTGAAAACAGTTTTCAGAAAATACAGGCTGCCCAGTCTGGCGTAAGATCAATCCGTTTTAAACCGGATTCAGTGAGAAATTTAGTCCGTCGAAAATGTGTCTGATAATTCCCCGCCGGCTTGCACCATCGATCTGAAAGATTACGAAAATTTTTCTGCTGACAGCGGTCTTATGGCTGGCTTTTCTGGCCAAAGCACCCAAATATGACGAAGTGAAAGGTCCCCTGCGGCGTGACCGGATACGCCAACCGAAGAAAGGAGTATCTTAATCATGTTGTCACGCAATCTTGAGCAGACATTGCATCGGGCGCTGACTCTCGCAGGTGAGCGACATCACGAATATGCTACCCTTGAGCATCTTCTGATTGCCCTGATCGACGACGCTGACGCGGTAACCGTATTCCGTGCCTGTGGTGTTGATATGGACAAGCTCCGCAGTGACCTGACGGAGTTTCTCGACAAAGATCTTGCCGGTCTTACGTCGGAAAGACCGACTGAGCCGAAGCCCACCGCTGCCTTTCAGCGCGTTATTCAGCGGGCTGCTATCCATGTCCAGTCAACAGGACGGGATGAGGTGACGGGAGCCAATGTGCTGGTGGCACTGTTTGCCGAACGCGAAAGCCATGCGGTCTATTTTCTTCAGCTTCAGGATATGACCCGGCTGGACGCGGTCAACTTCATCTCGCACGGCATTGCGAAAGCTCCGGACAGAACTGTTCGACGCACGGTCAGTGGCACGCCCGCTTCGGCTGAAAAAGATGAAACCGAACGCGAGGAAAAATCTCGCGGGGCTCAGAAAGCCGGAGATGCGCTGTCTACATACTGTGTCGACCTGAACAAGAAAGCTGCTGACGGGAAGATAGACTCGCTGATCGGACGTGACGCGGAAGTCGAAAGAACGATTCAGATCCTGTGCCGTCGGACGAAAAATAATCCCCTGTATGTCGGAGATCCCGGTGTCGGGAAAACCGCTATCGCGGAAGGCCTGGCAAAACGCATCGTGGAGGGTGATGTTCCGGAAGTTCTTCTGAACTCAACGATTTATTCGCTGGATATGGGGTCCCTTCTCGCGGGCACCCGTTATCGGGGGGATTTTGAAGAACGCCTGAAAGCCGTTGTAACGGAACTCGACCAGAACCCGGGTGGGATTCTGTTTATCGATGAGATCCACACGGTTATCGGAGCGGGAGCCACTTCCGGAGGAGCGATGGACGCGTCCAATCTGCTGAAACCGGCTCTGGCGGCAGGAACACTGCGGTGCATCGGATCGACGACATATAAAGAGTTCCGGCAGCACTTTGAGAAAGACCGTGCTCTTGTCCGGCGCTTCCAGAAAATTGACGTGGATGAACCCACTCTTGATGATGCCATAAAAATTCTTCGCGGGCTGAAGACGAACTACGAAAAGCATCACAAGGTTCGTTATACCGACGACGCTCTCCGTGGTGCGGTTGAGCTCTCAGTCAAATATGTTCACGACCGGAAGCTCCCTGATAAGGCTATTGATATCATCGATGAAGCCGGTGCATCCCGGATGCTTCTCCCGGAAAGCAAACGGCGCAAAACGGTCACTTTGCGTGATATTGAAGATGTGATCGCAAAAATCGCACGCATTCCGGCGAAAACCGTATCGGCTGATGACAAAGAAGTTCTCAGAACGCTGGAACGTGACCTGAAAAATATGGTCTTCGGCCAGAACAAAGCAATTGAGGCTTTGTCAGATGCGATCAAGCTGTCCCGCGCGGGGCTTCGTGATCCTGAGAAGCCTATTGGGAGCTATTTGTTTTCAGGCCCTACTGGCGTTGGCAAAACAGAAGTGGCCCGGCAACTGGCCAGTACTCTTGGCATTGAACTGATCCGCTTCGATATGTCGGAGTATATGGAACGGCACTCTGTTTCACGGCTTCTTGGAGCTCCGCCGGGTTATGTTGGATTTGATCAGGGGGGGTTACTGACAGATGCGGTCGATCAGCATCCGCATGCCGTGCTGCTACTTGATGAAATCGAAAAAGCGCATCCTGACCTGTTTAACGTTCTGCTTCAGGTCATGGATCACGGACAGCTGACGGATCACAACGGCAAGACAGTCGACTTCAGGAATGTAATCCTGATTATGACGACCAATGCCGGGGCAGCGGATCTTAGCCGGGAAGCAATTGGTTTTGGCCGCGATATGCGCGAAGGCGAAGATGAAGAAGCCATCAAAAAGCTTTTCACTCCGGAGTTTCGCAATCGTCTTGATGCAATCATTCCTTTCAGCAATCTCCTTCCTGAGACTGTTGGTCGTGTTGTCGAAAAATTCGTTCTGCAGCTCGAAGCCCAGCTTGCGGACCGGAATGTCACCATCGAGATGTCTTCAGCAGCAAAGGAATGGCTGGCGGAACGCGGTTATGACCGGCTTTATGGCGCCAGGCCTCTTGGTCGTGTGATCCAGGACGCGATAAAGAAACCGCTGTCGGAAGAGTTGTTATTTGGCAGGCTGGCTAAAGGTGGTGCAGTCAAAATCTCAGTGAAAGACGGCAAACTGAGTTTTGAATTCCTTGCAACGGCTCCCGCCGGGCCTGTTGCCGATGATGGAGAACGTAGCGAAGAAAAGGAAGAGAGTGCCGATCCCGGCAATCTGCCTTCTTAAAGCCGGAAACTATGGAGGCGCCCACGATTGGGGCGCCTCCGGAATATTTCCGGATTGCACAGAAACATTCCTGAGTGTGAGGATGTTACCGGCTTAAATGCCTCTTCCCGTTCTGCGTGAATGACGCGGTTTATTTTTGCGTGAATGAAGTTTCATCTCAGTTTCCGGAGACTATTCCGTAACTTGCGCCGGGTGGGTAAACGCGGCAAGGTTCGCGCCTCTTAATTTCGTGAATGGGGGAGATCATGGAAGGTGACACGGCACGTGGCGGGGTTGTGCTTTACGATGAAGCAGACTTCGTTGGCCTGAGAGCAGCGGGCAAACTGGCCGCAATGACACTGGACATGATTTCGAGCCATGTAAGAGCTGGCGTAACCACCGGCGAGCTTGATGATATCATTCATAAATTTATGATTGATCATGATTCCGTTCCGGCCACTCTGAACTATCGGGGTTATCCTAAATCATCCTGTATTTCTCTGAATCATGTCGTCTGTCATGGCATACCCGGAGACCGGGTTCTGAATGATGGCGATATCTTAAATATCGACGTTACATGCATCCTGAACGGCTGGTATGGTGACAGCAGCCGTATGTATACGGTCGGAACGACATCGATAAAGGCGAAAAAACTTATCGATATAACATATGACTGCATGATGGCCGGCATTTCCGTAGTCAGGCCTGGCGCTACGCTCGGCGACATTGGTTACGCGATTCAAAAGCTGGCGGAAGCGAACAGATTTTCAGTTGTTCGGGATTTTTGTGGCCATGGGATCGGGCGAACATTTCATGCTCCCCCAAACATTCTTCACTATGGGCGACCCGGTGAAGGTATGACACTCAAAGCCGGAATGGTTTTTACTATCGAACCAATGATCAATATTGGTAAGCCGGACGTCAAAATACTTGATGACGGCTGGACCGCTGTGACACGGGACCGTTCCCTGACTGCGCAGTTCGAGCATATGCTGGGTGTTACCCAAAACGGCTACGAGATATTCACTTTATCTCCAAAAGGCTATACCGGACCACCTTATGCAGAGTGATCTGACTTAAGCAGAAAATGGGTGCGGTTACGGCAGAATCAGAAATCGTACCCATTTAATGTGTCTTTTTATTTTGATTGATCAGATCTCATAGAATGGGTTTCTTCTACTCAGGATAGCATTACTTGTGTTACCCTGATTCCTTTATCGGATATTCGGTTTTCCCTGAGCACAGAAAGCTTCAGGGCACGCATATGATTAGTCGTCTTTCTGGTTGAGATAAAACTCCACGGGAACTGTGAGAGTTATTATTTCACCCGTTACACTGTCAGGGGGCACCGGCAGTGGCTCGGCCCGTCGCACAAGGGCCATTGTTTCTTCGTCGAGTAGCGCACGACCGGAACCATGTACAATATTTGCTGCCAGAACATGACCCTGCCGATCCATGCGAAAATGGAGCATGGCAGTGCCTTCCTGATGCTCGCGTTGCGCCTGTGCGGGGTAGCGTTTGTAGCGTTCCAGGCGCGCCAGTAACGCGCTCTGCCATGTAAGCGGATCGTGCGATGCATGAGCAGATGCTGCACCAGGCGCTGATGCGGTCTGAACGGCTGCGGCTGGCGCGTCAGCAGACGGAGGAGCTGTGGTCTGCCGGGCTGGTGGCGTCTTATCCGGAACGACCTTCTTTACATGCAGGACTGTTTTGTTCTTGTGCTTAGCCACAGGCCGCTTGTCTTCCCTGGGCACGGGAACTGGCGGATTTGGAGCCGGTGACAGTGGCGCGGAAACCAGAGGCGGAGTATCGGGAGCGGCAACAGGCTGAGATTGTATTTGCTGCGGCCCTGGAGGCACATCGGCTGGCATCATGATGGCAGTTGTTGTCACCGGCGCCAGATCAATGGCTATTGCTGCAGGTGGCGGAGCAGCCAGGGGCTCTGCGGTCTGTGGTCTGTTTATGCTCAGCACCAGGGCAGAGACAATGGTGACAACAGCAATAAATGAAGCGCCCCGGAGTAGTTTTGCTCGTCGTGCCTCCTGCCGAAGTCCGGTTTTATACCATTCCTGAAATGAATATGATCCGGCTCGCTGATCAGCGCCATCGAAAGGCAATGACGGTATCAGGACTGACTGAAACGTAATGCTCATGGCTCGTCTCCTTCCTCCTGCCCCTGCAGATTGACCAGAGCGACTTTGAGGTAGCCGGCACTTCGGAGCTTATCCATCACTCCCATCAGCGAACCATAATCGACAGCTTTATCCGCGCGCAGGAAAATCCGCTCTTCTTTGCTGCCTTTTGTCGCGCTGGACAGCGCTGAAAGAAATCCATCTGCTGTGACGTCCTGCTCACCCAGTGCCAGCGTATGATCCGCCCTGATCGTCACAAAAACCGGCTCATCCGGACGCGGTGCCGGCTTCTCGGTCGAGGACGGCAAATCAACAGGGACATTCACTGTGGTCAGCGGCGCTGTAATCATAAAAATCACCAGCAGGACCAGCATCACATCGATGAAGGGCGTGACATTGATTTCATGCATTTCCTTTACAGTCTCAGCCGCATGGCGAATACGAATGGCCATTACCCCCTCCCCTATTCCGCCGGAATTCTCTGATCACGCGTTTCAAGCCGGACAAGCCGACCGGGGCCTTGTCGTGAATGCAGACGCCCGAGGTCGCGTGAGACCAGCCGCATGACCAGAGCGGTTAGATCAGCCACATTTTCCCGACATCCGGCAGATTGCCTCGCCAGATGATTGTAAATTACGACAGCCGGGATTGCCGCGACCAGACCAAGGGCTGTCGCGAGAAGAGCTTCTGCTATGCCGGGAGCGACCACAGCAAGACTGGTCGCTTTCGTTGCAGCGATACCTGTGAAGGACGTCATGATGCCCCAGACGGTGCCAAACAGGCCGACAAACGGTGATGTTGCACCGATCGTCGCCAGAATACCGGTCCCGCTCATGAGCCTTCGTGCCTCAGCAGCCTCCAGTCGCTCAAGATGCAGCGCAATGCGTTCTTTCAGTCCCTCACCATCATCTGGTATGTCACGGGAACGCTCACGTTCGAGTTCAGCCGCAGCGACCATCGTGTGAGCAATACGGCAGCCGCGAGTCAGCTCTTCTCCGCCATCAAGACTTTCTGCCTGATCAAGCGCTGCTTCAGAAATCCGAAGATTTCTTTTTAATCTTGTCAGTTCAATGGTTCTTGCAATCAGCACTGTCCAGCTAATCAGACTCACAAAGGCAAGAATGATCATCACACAGCGCACGACGGGTCCTGCGCTAAGAAACATGTGCCACGGGGAAAAAGTGATGGCTGCGATTGCAGGGATGTCAGTGGGCATGGGTAACACTACGCCTTTGCGCAATGGGGCAGACGCCATTCGAATCCGGATGTTTCATGAACAGAAAACACTGTTTCCTGCACCTGTGCGGGACGTGCGGCATCTAACGGTCTCAGAGGTTCTGTGCCTATCCGTTACGACGACACACTGCGAAGAGCTTTTCAGGCCGGATGTGCTCCTCTCTGTTGGCTTTATGGCAAACCCGGAGTAGTTTCGCAACTGCGAATCACTCGCATACTCTGCCCGGTATGCAAGCCTTCCGCTGTCGCGGCGGTATACCGCTCCCGGATCGCAAATATATTTTAATGTTTCACGAAAGATCATGACGTGCTCGTACATGTGCCTGATGTTCTGACGCCTGAAGAACTCTCTTACTGCCGCAAAGCCCTTTCTGAATCCGCATGGGTGGACGGCAAGGTGACTGCCGGCGAACAGTCCGCCAAAGCAAAATACAATCTCCAGGTTCCGCAGGATTCGGATATGGGAAGGGAACTTGGCGAGCTGGTTTTACGTGCGCTCGGCAGAAATCCGACATTCACAAGCGCGGCGTTGCCGCTCCGCGTCTTCCCTCCTCTTTTCAATCGTTACGACACCGGCATGCATTTCCATGCCCACGTTGATAATGCCATTCGTCCTGTGCCCGGGACCGGTTTCAGAATACGGACTGATGTCTCTTCCACACTCTTTCTCACGCCACCGGAAGACTACGATGGAGGAGAACTCGTCATTCAGGACACTTTCGGCACGCAGAGCATCAAACTCCCGGCTGGTGATCTGGTTCTCTACCCTTCGACAAGTCTGCACAGCGTTCAGCCCATCACACGGGGCAGTCGCTGGGCATCATTTTTCTGGACACAGTCTATGGTGAAAGACGATGCAAAACGTGCGCTTCTCTATGACTTTGATCAGTCGATCATTGAAGCGCGCAAGAGTCTCCCGGATGATCACGCCGCCATTCTTGGTCTGACAGCCACTTATCATAACCTCGTAAGACAGTGGGCCGAACTGTAAAGTTCGCGTCCAACAGGACATATTTCGTCATAAATATTATACCCTGAATTTATTGCGAATCATTCTCGTTTTCATATACGAAACAAACACACGAACCGTGTCATTCTTCTTATGGAGCAGACGAGCCGCATTACGGGTCGTCAGGAGCAGTTTTATGAGTCACTCAGCCTGGTCGGTTTTAAAGACCACAAAGGTGCGTCTGGCCGTCGCCTTCGGGGTCTCGGTGGGGATAGGTGCGACCGATGGTGAAGCCGATGCGCAGGATACGCAGCAGCCTCTGCCGTCCGACAGTGCCATCAGTCTGCCTGCCGTCAGAGTCCACGGGCAAACGGCTCCTGATGCCGGATCAGGCAATACCAACAGCCAGATTCTGAATATTTCCCGAATGCCAGCGACTGTTCGCGATACGCCGCAAACAATCAACGTCATTCCACAGGAACTGATTAAGGAGCAAAGAGCATTTACCCTTGATCAGGCTCTGGCAAACGTGCCGGGCATCACCCTTTCCACTGGTGAAGGCAATGGTGGCCTCAATGGCGATCAGTTCCGCATTCGCGGGCTTCAGGCACGCCAGGATATGTACACCGATGGCCTGAAAGATTTCGGCACCTACACGCGAGACACTTTCAACATGGAGAGTGTCCAGGTCATCAAAGGGCCTTCAGGTGAATATTTCGGTGCGGGCAACGTTGGTGGCGTCATCAATCAAAGTCTGAAACATGCCCATAGCGGTGAAAGTTATGATTACGATCAGGCATTCGGGAGCGCTTCGCAATTCCGTGGCGCCGGCGACATCAATTACCAGATCAGCAATGACGTCGCGCTGCGTGTAAACGGCATGTATAATCGTCAGAATGTAGCGGATCGTGACCACGTCACAGCAAACCGCTACGGCACGGCCGTTGATCTGGCTGTTGGTCTTCAGAGCAAGACCTCATGGCATCTGACGTGGCAGTGGCTGAATGGTGACAGCAAGCCGGATTACGGTGTGCCAATGATCCAGTTGGCAGACGGTATTTATCGTCCGATTACGAGCCACGGTCTGGCACGCAATACGAGCTACACCCGGAATTTCGACCGTGATCGCTCTGATGTGCATAACCTGACATCGGCTGTGAAATCCGAAATTACTCGCTGGTTCACGCTGACGAACGATACCCGACTTACAAAATATGAGCGTGAATATACGGCCACCACACCGTCTTCCTGTTCAGGCTCATGTGCCGCACAGTTTCTGAATGGAGGCAATCCGGCTCTTGCCTATGGCGCGGGTGGCGGTGCTGCCTACCGGCAGAAAGGCTGGGGAGCACAGAACATCCTGATGGGACAGGCGCGTTTTAAAACCGGATTTATCAAACATGACATTAAAGCAGGCGTTGATGTCAATTACGTCAATGACGACCGCTATTACGGCAGCTGGGCGCACCGCGTTAACAATCAGACCATTCGTGATCCTCAATATGCTTACGCCAATCCGGGACTAACTTTTCCCCGGTCCGGATTTCGTAATGCCGATGCGACCGATGTCGGGCTGTTCTTCTCCGATCGCATTCAGATTACGAAAAAGCTTTCTCTTTTCGGCACGGCCCGCTGGGATGCATTCAAAAGTACTTATGCAACCGACACCGGCGGCAGTCGTCAGCAGCAGAAATCTGATCGCTGGAGTCCGTCCGGCAGTATTGTCTACTCTCCTGTCGAGATGGCCTCATTTTACTTCACCTTTGCCCGCTCATATAAGCCTGTCGGCACCGATGTCGCCTCAATGGTCACAAACAGCGCCACGACGGGCGAAGTCGCTCAGAACAGTAAGAACTTCTCACCACAGCGCTCGGATCTGTTCGAATTTGGCAGTAAAGCTGACTTTTTCCAGAAGCGCCTTGGGGCTACGCTTTCATTCTTCCAGATTAACGAGAGCAATTCGTTTTACTACGATGAAAATGGCGATCTGATAACAGGCTTCGCTGATCAGGGAAGTGGACGTCGTATCCGGGGGGCAGAACTTACGTTGAATGGAAAAATTACCAAAAACTGGCAGATTTTCAGCTCTTATTCCTATATGGATGGCAAAGTCACAAACAGCGCCACAGCATCCGGAAACGAAGCTCCGCAGGTTCCACACAACAATTTTTCGGTGTGGACCTCGTATGATCTTACGGATCGGTTGCTCAGTAAGGACTGGGGTCGCCTCAAAGTCGCCGGTGGTGCGCAATATGCTTCCGGTTACTGGGCAGGACCGGATGTCAGTAATACAGCACGCATGCCCTACAATTTCTCACTCAATGGCACGGTATCCTGGGAACTCAAGCATTATCGGGTCTCGTTTAACGCCAACAACCTGACGGATCACCTGAATTACGCATCTTCATTCTCTTCAGGCCGCGCAGTTCCGCTCTCCGGCCGTACATTCCTGGGCAATGTCGGCGTCTCGTTCTGACATGACCGGAAATGATTTTTCCGGCAGCAGCGAAGAAATCTGTCCGTGCGATCAGTCAGTCGCACGGGCATCCGCGACAAGATTATCAGTCGAAAGTTTACTTCTTCTGGGTCAGATCGCCCTTAATCGCAATGATTTTTCACAGGCTTTCACCATGTTCGAAACTGCTGCCCGAAGCGGGGATGCAAAGGCTCTCAACATGCTTGGAAGGGCTTATGAACGCGGTTGGGGGACGGTCAGGAACCCGAATCAGGCAGCCCTCTGTTTTTATGAATCTGCCACAGCTGGTGATGGCTGGGCCATGTTCAATCTTGCCGATCTCTATCTTTCAGGACAGGGCATTCAGAAAGATACTGTCCTAGCATATAACTACTACATCGGGGCTGCACGAAAAGGCATTGGAAAAGCGCTTAACATGCTGGGCCTTCTTCACGAAGACGGCAGTATCGGTTCGCCCGATCTTCAGACTGCCAGTATTTTTTTTCAGGCTGCATCAGATGCCGGCGACCACTGGGGTGCGCTGAACCTTGGCCGAATTTATCTGTTCACCGGTGATCAGACGCAAGCCTGCGCCTCGTTTCATCATGCACTGCAGGTCGGGAAGGCCGAGGCTCTTGAAGCACTGACAAAACTTCTGAGTAATATTGATGATCATTCATCAACAAAGACTATTTCCGATGTCATTCTGGCGCGCATTCGGCTGTATAAACCAGGAAGATCTTCTTAATTACGTGACATAAACAGCATATATTAAATAATATTTTTACACAAAATTAATTCTGATGCCTCAACGGAGATCATTCGGTCGTGCCCTCTGATCCCTGACGAATTTCTTCTGAATAATTCAAACCGGGAACAGCGCCTTTCGGACGCCAGATACGGCTGTGACTTTTCAGTTCAGCAAAGCTCATGCTGTCATCAAGTAGCCCAACATCATAGGCCAGTGACGCGGTATGACCACTCAGAAGCACGCGCCAGTCCCAGCGGTAACGAAGACGCGCACCGGCACGCGCGAGAATTCCCGTGGTGCAGTTATCTGTGAGAGTATTATACCATTGTGGATACGTGTTCAGACTGTGAATTTCGTTCAGATAACTGAGAAACAATTTTTCCCGTATCGCTGGCGTCAGACGAAGAGAGTACAGGTAAACACGTTCACGCCTGATATCTGTGCGGACACCTATAAGATCACGTTCATCCGCGGTGACGTAAAAGAGTTCATAGTGGTGAAAAAACCCCGCGATTACCGAGTACGGAAATGATTTCTGACGTCTGGTTTCAATGGAAATCGCAAGATGCTGACCCGTTTTGAAACCAAAAGTCAGGAACACATGTGCGATATTTTCACTGGCCCAGTAAGAGGTGATAAGATCGACCGCGTTGAGTTTGTCCAGACTGAAATCCGCGTCATAATACTGCGGTGTATAGTCCTGCTCTGTTTGGTATGCGAAGTTACGAATATGCTTTACGTGAACAATACGGCCATTAATCTCAGAGCCTGAATCAGAAAGCGGTTTGATTGATTTTTCGCAGAACTCTGCGGATATGGGCAATCATCAACCATGCGCAGGATGACGAGATTGTTGTCTCGACATCCTTCGTGA
>NZ_WOSX01000002.1 GCF_011516735.1 Acetobacter fallax
GATACTGCGCTCGGGTGATTTCAGTCCAGGCCATCTTGATCTCATCAGGTTATCGCAAACCCATGAATCATAACCCGCTGAAATCACTCAACTCATTTTCGGTCAGACACTCAGGGAAAACGGTGAATCACATTCCCCCTGCAGTGTCACCTCTCGATTCAGAGTTCAGTGGAACTGCTCTAGGCATTTGTGGCGATCCAGATCATCAATGTTCTGTGGTGTACCAAACCGGTTCAGGTAATCCGGCGATCCGACGATCTTACGTCGCGCGGTTCCGATATGTCGGGCTGTCAGATTTGAATCCTGCAACTGTCCGACCCGGAAGGCGATATCCGTGCGATCAAGATAAAGGTCCGTCAGTTCATCGGAGAGCGACAGATCAACGACGATATCCGGATAGGCATCCCAGAATTCCGGAAGGAGAGGTTCAAGCGCCAGCGCCCCGAAGGCCACCGAAGCGTTGATGCGCACAGTGCCGCCTGGCCGGACCGATCCTGTGGTGAGCGCATGTTCCATATCGTCAAGTTCGGCGATCAGCGCCTGAGCGCGCTCGTAGTAAAGCTGTCCTTCCGGCGTGACAGAAAGGCGCCGTGTCGAACGTTCGAGCAGGCGTACGCCAAGGCGTGTTTCAACGCGGGCGATCAGTTTGCTTATCGTCGAGGGCGTTGTCATCGACAGGCGGGCCGCCTCGGAAAAACTGCCGCTTTCCACGACACGCAGAAACATCTGCATTTCGCCAATCCGGTTATCCATCAGCGCCTCTTTGATGAAACAGATTCACAAGTGCTGTGGAGAAGCGACGGATTATCAAAGCCTGTCAAGTTCATCATGTTCCGTAGGGAACGGATGCCGCTCGCACCGCTGATGCGCCGTCATATTGAAAATTCTTCCGGACAATCGCTCTGAATTCTGGTCAGGCATATCCGGGATACTTTTTGCAGGACACTATTGTGATGAAAAACATTCTCCTTCTGAACGGCGGAAAGGCTTTTGCCCATTCTCATGGTCGTCTGAACGATACGCTGCACGACGTCGCCCTTGAGCTCCTGTCGAACGCGGGTTTCAGCACGCGGCAGACAAAGATCGATGCTGGCTACGATATTCAGACGGAAGTCGAAAATATTCAGTGGGCTGACGTGGTCATCTATCAGATGCCGGGCTGGTGGATGGGCGCGCCATGGATCGTGAAGAAGTATGTCGATGAAGTCTTCACCGCCGGGCATGGCACGCTTTATGCCAATGATGGGCGCAGCCGGTCTCATCCTGAGCGGAAGTATGGTTCAGGCGGTCTGCTGCAGGGGAAACATTACATGCTTTCCCTGACATGGAACGCGCCGGAAGAGGCCTTTGTCGATCCGGCGCAGTTCTTTGAAGGGAGGGGGATTGATGCTGTCTATTTCCCTTTCCACAAGGCGAACCAGTTTCTGGGGATGACACCGCTTCCGACGTATCTGGCAACGAACGTCATCAAGGAGCCACACGTTGACCGGACGATCGCGCGCTATCGTGCCCATCTGGCAAATATCCCTGGCTTTGTTGCGCCCAGGACTGGCGCTGAATCGTAATACGGAGCGCAGGATTATCCCGGCAACCTGAAACCGGGAAGGTAGTGTGAGGGAGTGGATAAAGCTGGGTGGTTCCGGAGCGACCGGATCCCGTCACACAGGTGATCGGGCCGGATTACGCACCGGGCCGGCACAAGGCTTCGCTCGACATTACCTTCTCCTGGAGGGTGTTATGCACCTTGCATGAGCAGGTTGGCTGCGTTTTTCAGCATGAAGCCAGCGAATGCGATGGTGTGCATTGCGGCAAGCGTTGAGGCGCAGCGCTCGTAGTCTTTTACGAGCCTTCTGTATCGTGTCGCCCATGCGAAAGATCTCTCTGCGATCCATCGTCGGGGCAGCAGCACGAAACCCCGTTTTGCCAGAGGCAGCCTGATGATTTCGAGAGTGATACCCTGCTCTTCAGCGGCTTTTGCCGCTTTTGATCCGATATAGCCCTGATCGGCCCATGCCAGTTCCACACTTCCGTCCGTTGCCTGCCGGATAGCTTCCGCCAGCGGACCGGTTTCTGCCCGGTCGTCCCTGTTTGCCGGGGTGATATGCAGGGCCGGAAGATGCCCCAGAGTATCGACCGCCATATGCAGCTTCGATCCGTTCTTTCTTTTCGCACCATCATAGGCCGATCGTAACCCGCTTTCCGGGGTTGAACGCAGTGTCCTGCTGTCGATGATCGCCGTCGTCGGTTCAGCCTTCTTTCCAGCCGCCAGACGAAGCACGGCCCTCAGATCATGGACGAGAGCTTCGAAACATCGCGCCTCCATCCATCGCCGGGACTGCTGATAAACCGCAGACCACGGCGAAAGATCGTTTGGCATTGCACGCCACGCAATACTGTCACGGATCACATATCGCAGACCGTTGAACAGCTCTTGCAGATCATGATGACTCTGTTCTGCATCCTCTTTCATCAGAAGAAGGTATGGAACAATCAGCGACCGCTCTTCGTCACTGAGATCAGACGGATACGGTTTGCGTGCAGTATTCATCCATCTATTCTGAAACACTCACGCCATAAATTACATAATACACTCTAATTTTCATAAATTGTTTATTTATTTAATTATTGACAACTAAATATAAATAAACGGAAAATTATTATCATCCTGAAAGAACTGTAGCACCTTATAGTATTATTGTGAAAATTATTCCTGATCACCTCGCAGGAAGGAGACTACTGAAAGACGGGTTTGCCGGGCACAACGGATGGCGCCTCGAATATATGGTGGGCGAGAGATCTTTTTGCTTTTAAGACTGGGGGCACATGACCATTGCTCCTGACTGCCCTTCCGATGCGCCTGACGGCGCCCTGCCCTCTTCTGCTGACCGGCCTGACGGCGGGGGAAATGCTGCTGGTCATCCGGGACCGGCGGCGGTGGCTGGTGCCGGGGATCACGGTCCTGAGACGGGTGTTGTCGGGGCGGGTGGCGCTGAGCGGAGTCCGTTTGTGGCGGCGCTTGGGTTTGCTGTGCGGCGGTGGCTGGACTGGCCGCGTGACCTGGCGGTTACGCTGATCGGCGTTTCGGTTGCGACGCTGTCTGATGTTCTGACGCCGCTGGTGGCGGGGCGGCTGATTTCCGATGTCACGCAGGGAGCGCCTTCGGTTTCATCGGTCATCGGGGACGGGGCCGCGCATCACGCCCTGGCGGATGCGAAGTGGATGCTGGCGGCAATGGCGGGGCTGGGGCTTGTCAGTCTGCTTGGGCGACGGGCGTCGTTCCTTGGGATTACCTGGCTGACGGTCAACATGATGCGGGATGTGGCGCAGACGAGTTTTGCGCGATTGCAGCGGTTTTCGACGGACTGGCATGCCAACACGTTTGCGGGCTCGACGGTGCGTAAGCTGACGCGCGGGATGTGGGCGATTGATGCGCTGAATGACAATCTGCTGCTGATGCTGGTGCCGGAGATGCTGGTTCTGACCGGGACGACTCTGGTTCTGGGCTGGCACTGGCCAGTGATGGGGCTGCTGCTTGGCGGGATGTCGGTGGTGTTTGTGGCGCTCTCCTGTGTGCTGACGTTGCGCTATGTGGCGCCGGGCGCGCGGAAGGCGAACCGCTGGGACAGTCGCGTGGGGGCGGCGCTGGCGGATGCGATCACCTGCAACCCGGTGGTGAAGGCGTTCGGGGCCGAAGAGCGCGAGGAGGCCCGTCTGGGGCGGACGCTGGCGATCTGGCGCAAGCGGACGGGCCGGAGCTGGACGCGCGGGACGAATAGCGGAAACGTTCAGAATCTTGCTGTGACTGTCATGCGGGTTGTGCTGGCGTCCTGCGTGGTGTGGCTGTGGTGGAACGGCCGGGCGGGGCCGGGCGATGTTGCTTATGTGCTGACGATGATCTTTCTGGTGCAGGGGTATCTGCGTGATATCGGGCAGCAGGTTTCGGTGGTGCAGCGGTCTGTGAACGAGATGGAAGAGCTGGTTGCGATCTGGAACCAGCCTCCGGCTGTTGCGGATGTTCCGGGGGCGCGACCTCTGGTGATCACGCGGGGCGAGATCCGGTTTGAGCATGTGCTGTTTCATTATAAGGGGCAGACGGGGCCGCTGTTCCGGGATCTGGATGTGGAGATTCCGGCAGGGAGCCGGGTGGGACTGGTGGGACCATCCGGATCGGGAAAATCGACTTTTACGAAGCTGTTGCAGCGGCTTTACGACATTAACGGTGGCCGTATCCTGATTGACGGGGTGGATATTGCCACTGTGCAGCAGTCATCGTTGCGGGCGCAGATTGCGATTGTGCAGCAGGAACCGATTTTGTTTCACCGGTCTCTGGCCGAGAACATTGCGTATGCGCGTCCGGGGGCTTCGCAGGCGGAGATTGAGCGGGCGGCGGAGCTTGCGAATGCGTCCGGGTTTATTGACCGGTTGCCGCAGGGTTATGACACGCTGGTGGGTGAACGCGGGGTGAAGCTCTCCGGTGGAGAACGGCAGCGTGTTGCGATTGCGCGGGCGTTTCTGGCGGATGCGCGGATTTTGATTCTGGATGAGGCGACGGCGTCTCTGGATTCTGAATCTGAGGCTCTGGTTCAGGAGGCGATGGAGCGGCTGATGCGGGACCGGACGGTGATTGTGATTGCGCATCGGCTGGCGACGGTTGTGGGGCTGGACCGGATTCTGGTGTTTGAGCGAGGTGTGGTGCGTGAGGATGGACCGCATGTGGAGCTGATCCGGCTTGAGGGCGGGCTTTACCGGCGGTTGTATGAGTTGCAGTCGTTGTGAGGGATGCGCGGGAACATCGCGGTTCTGCTCAGCCTGTTCAATGGGGTGGTTTCCGAAAGTTCTTTTTCTATTCCTGACTGATTAGAATCTGGCTTTTCCCGCGGGCAATCAGGTCAGGGCCGGAGAGTGAAGCGGCCCCTGCCCTTTCTTAAGGCGATGATACCGTTTGCAAACACGATTGATGAGGACATCGTTGATCCGCCTTCGGGAAAGGTTACCGGAAGCGGACCAGGCCCGGAGAGAAGAGGCTGGCGGCTTACGTCTACATGTCGGTTGTACGTGCCGATGAACAGCTTTCCGCACAGCGGACATAAGCAGCAAGGTGTATCTTGACCGAGTTGGGCCTGGAGCGGACGGGCCGCTTAAGACTCACAAATGCAAATAGCGGACATAGGTCACGATCTTATCCTCGTGTTCACCAAACCGGCAGCAACTCAGCTGCCCAAAAAACGGAAGGTTAGGCTGGTACTGTGACTTCTGGCGACGCGCCTATCTGCACCTGGGCTTCCTCTTCACTTCTCAAGATGGATTTGACCAAATTCTCTATTTCATCGCGTTGCGGTCGGGGGAGTTGATCCCAGAAGTCCGGTTGTTCTAGAAATGCAATTAATTTTTCAAGGTCCTTGCCTCGGTGGCCTGCTGGCAGGTAATCCTCAAGCGCACCTTTCGACAGGATGTTGATTCCGTCCCCTCTGAGCAACAAAAGAGAGTTGCTAAGTGCAGCCTCTTCATCCTGGGATAGATCAGATTTCAGCATTCTCCGGCGAGACTTAATATATTCCCACACACTAACTGCATCCGTCCAATCACCTGACGTCATAGCCTCTTCGATGCGAGCGACAAGGGTCGCTCCATCCAAACTACTGACATTTTCGATCACGTCCTTTTTGATCTCGCCTACATTAATCCGAAAAAGTCCCTTGATTTCACCGGTACCGACTTGTTCGATATAATCGAGATCCGCGATAGTCGTGCTTGGGACGTGGCAGGCCTTGAGTAGTTTTCTATAGCTTTCGAACAGGCCTTTGCCGCCTACGCTGATAATCTCAATAACATCACGGTGTTCATTCTGACCAAAGCGCTCCAACACCTTTTCAAAGAACATGCGATCGGAAAGGCCTTCGACAAGAATGACCCGGTCACAAAAAAACAGCCTCTCATTGTTTTGGCTATTAACGATGTTGAAGAGATGCTTAGCGTTTGGTAGGTCGGTAGCGTTCAGCCTGACAATTCGACTTTTCTGATCCTCGATATAGACGCGTGATACATATTGAATCGACGCTGGTGATATAAATGTCGGCGAGTGGGTCGCAAGGACAAACTGATTCCCGGTCTCACGTGACATTCGATCAAACAAAGTGAACAGGCTCTTTTGCCAGCGCGGATGCAGATGCAGTTCCGGTTCGTCGACGACTATGACGGCGTCTCTGACGTTCAGAGCGTAGATTGCGAACAGATAAGTGAGCAACTCGCGCTCGCCAGATGAGGCTGCTCCGGAGGTAAATTCGGTACCCTGTTTGGTAAGCATCACGTCATATTCATTGGTATCCGGATTGACGGTTTCCAGTCTCCACGAATAACCTAGATCTTCTAGGGCCGCTGTGAGCGATTTCAGTCTATCGTCGGCATAGAAGGCCGTCTTTACTGAGGTGTTGTCATCCAGTTCAAGTCTCCGATAACGCTTGCCGAGCCGTCCGATTGCAAGCTGAACAATATTGGTTTCGCCCGACCGGGACGTAATGGTGTCTAGCCGCTGCTTCTGTTCCAAGTCATTGAAACCCGACAGTGACACGCGGGACTGAAAGGCTGTACTCGTCCGGTTTACCGGAAGGTAAATCATCGGAAGTTGGAGCGGCTCCTTTTTAAGTTCACTGCGTTGACTGTTGTCGAATTCAAACAGTCGCAGATATTCTAAAAAGTCTCTGTCACTTTTTTGTTCATTTTTTTCTAAAATTCCGTTTTCCCAAACAAAAGTGATATAAGACCCGGGCTTGATGGCTTTAATATCCCACTCGTCTGTCTCTTTCCAAGGATTCGAGTTGTATTTGAGCGTTTGCTTCTTCCATAATTCTTTGGCATCATTCTTTATTCGCGCCATATTGCCCAAATCAGTGTCAGATACTTCAATTGTCACTTCGACGATCTGGGGCTTCTGCGGTGCGTGGGAGTGCTTTTCTAAAATGAGTTTATTGAGCTTATCATTCTGTTGAAGCTGCCAGAAGGCGTCTTCACGGCCTGAATTAAATTCGATGGGATAACGAGTAGCAATCAAATACCGCCGCAACATAGTCACTATGGTATCGAGTAAATTCGTTTTGCCGCCGCCATTCGGCCCAACTATTATCGAAATAGGGCCTTCGAAGGTTAATTCCTGCCGCTCGAGAAAACTTCTCACATTTTCAACGGCGATTTTCCTGATTAACATTCACACCTCTAGTGACCTTGGTTCTTGCTATTTCCAAGTCTGCGAGAAGTAGGCTCAAAGGGCAAGATGAGCTTACGAAGTCCTTTTGGGACAGTCTTCGGTGGTCTGCGCACCTTTAATGGAGCATCGTCAGCGTAGAATTGTGTTTCAACGGTGTCCACTTACGGAGAGACCGTAGAAACTCAGGAGCTACCGAAAGGGGCGCATGACGGTTCCAAGCATCATGCATGTGAATGGCAGCTTCTTGCTTACCGCTTCCATCAGCGGACATTCCGTTATCCCCCCCATTTCAGTCGTAATCCCCCAGGCCCGCCCGCCGTCCCACCAGCATCACAGCGCTGACCGAACCTCGCTCCCTCAATCCGAACATCTTTCAAACCAGCGAAACAGCGCCTGGCGTCCCCACCCCGAACCTCAAGCCCCAACGACCCGCACCACCCGTTTTCCATTCCCCAGCCAGAACAAAAACGTCCGGAACATTCTGGAATCCGCCCCGATTCCATCCCGTCCCCAAAACAAACCAACGCCCCACGGAAAAGAAAAACCTCTGGTCCCCGCCAGCGGAGACACGTCTCCTGCCCCGACAACGAAACCCGGACAGGAACCCACCCATCCCAAAACCATCACACACAGCAGAGCGCGGCTCCGCCCCGGACCCTGCCAGAAACGCGCTTCCGGAAGCCGCCCGCGATCAGGAAACCACCCGCCCCCGCTTCGCCCCGCGCAGCGCGTGCATCGTAAACACCCCGATCCCAAGCAGCACGGCCGCAAATGTCTGATGCACTGTGCCTGCCCAGGCCGGCACAACCAGCAGCAGCGTCGTCACCCCCAGCGCATACTGGATCAGCACCGCCCAGCCGAGCAGCGCCACACCCGCATGAGCCCGCGGCCCCAGATTCGCCCGCACACCCGCCAGCACCACCGCCCCGATCATCAGAACCGTCACCGTCGCCAGCAGACGATGATCGAACTGCACAGCCGGAATATTCGCAATCCAGTTGAACCAGAACGGCGACAGCTTCGCATATCCGTCAGGGATCAGATGCCCGTCCATCAGCGGAAACGTGTTGAACACAAACCCCGCATGCGTGCCCGCCGTGAACCCGCCGGCAATGATCGTCAGAGCCACCAGCCCCAGCGCCCCATGCAGCAGCCCGCGCGTCCGCCGACCAGCCGCCACATCGGCAACAGGCTCCGGCCGGGGATACCGCACTGAAAGCGCCGTCCACAGAATGGCGACATACAAAATCAGCGCCGCGCTCAGATGCAGCACCAGCCGCACCGGCTCCACCGCCGTGCTTCCCTCCCGAAAGCCGGACGCCACCATGAACCAGCCAATCGCGCCCTGAAGCCCGCCAAGCACGAAAAACACGACAAGCCGGATAATCAGCGCCCGCGTCAGCACGCCCTGAACCGCGAACATCACCAGCCGCACCATCAGATACAGCCCGATCACCCGCCCCCAGAACCGGTGCGTCCACTCCAGCCAGAAAATCTTCTGAAAGCCCGCCAGCCCGAACCCGTCATGCAGAATCTTATACTGCGGAATGTTCTGATACAGCGCGAACTGACGCTCCCACTCCGCATGGCTCAAAGGCGGAATCATCCCCGTCACAGGCCGCCAGTCCATAATGGACAAACCGGAGCCGGTAAGCCGCGTTGCCCCACCAAGAGCGATCATGCCAAGCAGCATAACGCAGATGGTCAGCAACCAGTTGGACACGCGCCGCCTGTCACGAACGGTCATACCGTCAATGACGGTCGCGTCAGCGTCCGGAGCAGTCATGGAAGAGGGTGATGTGGCATTGGACATGGCGCCGTTTAACGCGCACTTGCAACGCTGAGCAAGGAGGTGTTACCGCGCCTGATGCACAACGTGTCAGATCTGAATGCCGGGCATGGCTCAGAAGCCCGTCGCGACACCACAGTCCGCGACCAGACGCCGGACCGGCGAGCCCTCCTCGGCACCCTGATCCGTCCCGCGCTGATGCTGCTCCTGCTCGCCGCCGGCGCCATCGCCTTCCGCGAAATCCCGGCGCTCAGACACAGCCTCGACAGCACAGCCGCCCTGCGCGACGGCATCAGCGGCCGCCTTCTGTTCTGCGCCGCCGGCACGCTCTGGTGCCTGTTCGGCCTGCCAAGACAGATCCTCTGTTTCACCGCCGGCCTGGCCTGTGGCTTCTGGGAGGGATCGGCACTCGCAACCATCGCAACCCTGGCCGGTGCAATGGGCTGCTTCAGCTGGGCACGCTGGGGCGGTCGCGACTGGACAACCCGGCGTCTGAACGGCAACGCCTCCGCCCCGCAGACCCGGCGCGGCGTGAAAGCGCAGTTCTTCCGGATGAAGCGGGCGCTACACCATCACCCGTTCGCCTCCGTCATGACCCTGAGACTTCTGCCCGTCGGGTCTTCTCTGCTTCTTAACCTGTTTGCCGGAGTATCAGGCGTCGCAACCGGCCCTTTTGCCGCCGCAACCCTCATCGGCAGCCTGCCGCAGACGATGATCTTCGTGCTGCTGGGGTCCGGCGCGAAAATCGATGGCACGGGCCGCGTCGCGCTGGCCGTCGTGCTGTTCGCAGCCTCAGGCGCGCTGGGAGTCTGGCTCCTCCGCCGAACCGCATCGGAGTTTACGCCCGACACAACCGACACAGTCCCGTTCCGTGCCTCATCCTGACTTGCCATCCGGGGGCGTCACGTCATAGGAGAGCGCCGACACAACCCCGGCTCTCCGCTCCCGGCAAGACAGCTATCGCGGATTGAGGGGTCAAATTCATCCTCTTCCGCACTAAACCATCCTTTCACAGCAAAAAGTCCGGAGTGTCCGCATGGCCTCTGATGCCCGCCCGTCCCTGACCGGGGCCGGCCGCACCTATGAGACACCCTCGGCCACGGCCTGGTGGCTGCCCGTTCTTCTCGGCTTCCTGACAGCCGTCGGCCCGATCTCAACCGATATCTACCTCCCCGCCTTCCCGGCAATGGAGGCGTCGCTGCACACGTCGCTCGGCTCCGTGCAGATGACATTGTCGATCTGGTTCGCAGGCCTCGCGATCGGGCAGCTCAGCGTCGGCCCCATGTCCGACCGCTACGGCCGCCGCATGCCGCTGATCATCGGCAACACGATCTTCGGCCTCGCCTCCGCCGCCTGCGCCGCCGCCCCCGATATCATGACCTTCAGCGTCGCGCGATTCGTCGCGTCGATCGGCGCCTCGGCCAGCCTGGTCATCCCCACAGCCTGCGTGCGCGATCTCGTGCCGGATCGCCGCGAGGGCGCGCGGATGATGTCAAAGCTGGTCATGGTGATGGGCGTCGTGCCGATTCTGGCCCCCATGCTGGGCGGCATCGTCGTGACCTGGGTCTCCTGGCGGGTAATCTTCTGGGCCTCCGCCGCATACGGCCTGATCTGCTCGCTGCTCGTGGTGCGCATCCTGCCGGAAACGCTCCCTCCGGCCAGACGGGCACGCCTCTCGCCCATCACGCTGCTCAGCCGCTACCTCGGGCTTCTGCGGCACCCGGACTTCCTCTCGCACGCCCTGATCGCCGCGTTCTCGACGTTCATGTCGTTCAGCTACCTCACGGCAGCCTCCGCCGTGTTCATCGTCGTGTTCAAATTCACGCCGCTGCACTTCTCCATGCTGTTCGGCGTCTTCGCCGTGTTCATGATCGGCGCTTCGCAGATCAACGGCGCCCTCGTAAACCGGTTTGACCCCTCCAGAATTCTGACAGCCTCCGTGCTCGTCTCCGCGCTCGGCACGATCGCTCTCATGGCCGTCTCAATCTGGGTCGCGCACCATCCGGTCACGCAGGGTGGCCTGCAACCGGTCGTCATCCTGCTGATCGCAACGATGATCGTCGCCCTCGGCGCAACCGGCCTGATCTATCCGAACGCCACCATGGGCGCCCTGGCCGAACACGCGCAGGTGGCCGGCGCCGCCTCCGCGCTGGCCGGAACCATGCAATATGTCTTCGGTTCAGTCGCGGGCATCCTGATCGGATTCATGCCCACAGGCACCCCCGTCCCGATGGCCACCGGAATGCTTCTCGGTGCCCTGATGATGGCGGCAGTCCTGCCAATGAGACCAAAACAGACGTAAACCCTCGTCAAACCCGGTATTCGCACTTGACGCAGGGCCGGATATGACGAGGGTATCGCCACGCGAATACTGACGGGACAAGAGATGGCGCGCCATCCAGCCAAACGGGCCCATGTGCTCGCGCTCCTCGGCGCGGCACTGCTCATCGTGACCTTCGGCACCCTGGCCATGCAGCTGGGAAACGAAATGGCCCGGCATGGCCAGCTCGATAAACAGAGCGTCGGATCAGACCAGTTTATCCGCTCCGTGAACCGACAGGTCAGCGACGCCCGCCGCTGCCACTTCGCCTGGCTCGCCAGACAAAGTCAGGACGATGAAACCTGTTTCATCAGCGCCATAGACCAGATCGCGGAAGCCCGCACCGGCTTCCCGGTCGTTATCAGATTACAGGAGCGGCTGAACCAGGGCCATGCCGCCAGCCTCAATCAGGCACGTACCGCCTTCACTCAGATCGCTTCCTGGAAAGCCGCCCCCGAAGACGCCCTCCGCCGCGCGGACACCGACATCGTTCTCGGCAACCTGGATCAGGCCCTCACACGCCTGAGCAGCGTCGATACGGAAGAACGGGCCGACCGCCTCGCCGATATGCTGCGCAACACAAGCTGGCAGAAACGGCTGGACGTCCTGGGCATCATCATCGGCGTCCTGGTGATGATCACCGCCGGATGGATTCTGGATCGCAGCTCGCTGGCCGCCGCAGAAGCCGAAGCCAGCAACCGTAATCTGGCGCTCCAGCTACGCGCCGTGCTCGACAGTCTCACCCTCGGCGTGGCCGTCTTCACCCCGGACGGACAGCTCAGACACTGGAACGACCAGCTCGGCGCAATCCTCGGCCTGAAAGATGATTTTCTCCACTATGGCCTCTCTTACAACGACCTCAGCGCCGCTCTGATCGTCGAGGGCCGCCCCATGCTTGAGCCCCTCTCCCACGTCGAACGCGCATTGCATAAAGGAAGCTGTGCCCCCCCCGTCGTGGTCGAGTGCAAAGGCATCAACAACGCCGATCTGGAACTCTGCCGCACGCTCTTCTTCGCGCCCGACGGAAGCGTCGATATCGAGGAACGGCGCGGCTTCGTTCTCACCGCCAATGACATCACACTCCGCCTGCGCAGCGAACGCGCCCTTGGCGAAGCGCAGAAACTCCGCGCCGTCGGCCAGCTCACGGCGGGAATTGCTCATGACTTCAAAAACCTGCTCACCGTCATTCTCGGCAACCTCGACCTCGCCACGGAAGCCGATCAGGCCGGTGACATCACCCGGCGCCAGCACTGCATCGATGCCGCAACTCATGCCGCGCGACGCTCGGAGACGCTGACCGGCCAGCTCCTGTCCTTCATGCGACGCGACCGCCCGGCGCCGGACATGGTCCGACCCGCCGATATCTTCCTGCTCACAACCGGCCTGCTCGCCCGCGTCATCGGTCCCCGCATCGCCGTCGAATGCGCCGATGCCAGTATAATCTGGCCCGTGCAGGTCAATCCGGCACAACTCGAAAGCGCCCTCCTCAATCTCGCTATCAACGCGCGTGACGCCATGCCGGAGGGCGGAACAATCAGTATCAGGGCCACGAATGTGACCTTCCCTGCCGGTGTGGACCTCCTCACGCTTCCCATCGAAAGTGACCGGGGCCTGCGCGTCACATCGGACACCACCCCCCTGACAGCAGGCGCATGGGTCCGCATCGACGTCACCGATTCCGGCTGCGGCATGGGGCCAGAAATCCTGCAACAGCTTTTTGAACCTTTCTTCACCACAAAGGACGAAGGCGCCGGCACAGGCCTCGGCATGGCCATGGTGGTCAATTTCGCCCACCACTCCGGCGGCCGTGTCGTTGTGTCCTCCGCCCCGCAACAGGGCTCGCAGGTCACGCTCTGGCTGCCACGCGCCAGCGTGGATACCGCACCCGCCATTCCGCTGAAGGAAGAGCCACCTGCCGCAAAAGCAGCCCGCAAAGCCCTGGTGGTCGAAGACGATCCGGCCATCCGTGACATTGTGGCCACCATCCTCGGCATCGCCGGCTACCGCGTGACGGAAGCCGCCGACGGTGAAGCCGCATTCGATCTGGTGGCCGAGGCCGGCAATCAGTACGATCTGCTGGTCAGCGACGTGCAGCTCCCCGGACCGCTGGACGGATTCCGCCTCGCAAACCTCCTGGCCGAACGCCTCCCCGGTCTCGGGATCGTCTGCATGTCCGGCGACTTCACGGCTGACGGTCACCGCCCGGCCGCAGCGCCGCCAGGCGCCCGTCTCCTGCCCAAACCCTTCCGTCGTGAAGGTTTCCTGAAGGTCGTGGCCGCCGTGATGGACGAAAAAGTCGCATCCTGACAACGAGCCCGTCGATCGGAAACCAGCACGTATCCCACCGGAAAGTCCCGCGACAGCGGAAGGTTGCGACAGAGTGACTCACGGGCTAGTGTCCGCGCCTCAGCCGCCGCAGCCATTCCGCCCCTGAAAAAACAGTCTTCTGTTTTCAACGATAAGGGCGGTCCCTGGCCCCGGAGCGGCCGGTCCGATCAACCCGCTTCTGGCACGGCATCATGCAGAATATTGACCTCAAACAGTATATTCGCGGCATCCCGGATTTTCCGAAGCCCGGCATCCTCTTCTACGATATCTCGACACTGCTCCGGAACGCGGACGCATGGCAGCTCGCAACCGCCCGCATGGCCCATGCCATCGCGCCATGGCAGCCCGATCAGCTCGCAGCCATCGAATCACGTGGGTTCCTGACCGCCGCACCGCTTTCAACCCGCCTCGGCTGCGGTCTCATCATGCTCCGCAAACCAGGAAAGCTGCCAGGCGAGACAATCTCCCTCACCTATGACCTGGAATATGGCAGCGACAGCCTGCACATTCAGGCAGACGCCATCCACTCCGGCCAGCGCATCGTCGTCACCGACGATCTCCTGGCGACCGGAGGCACTCTCGCAGCCTCCGTCGCGCTGCTGCGCAAAGCCGGTGCAAACGTTGTCGGCGCGTCCGTGCTGGTCGAACTGACCTCACTTGGCGGTCGCGATAAACTGGACGTCCCGGTTCACTCACTCCTCTCGTATGACGAATGATATCGCTGCGATCGTTTCGCGCTCTTTCGGGAAATTGAGTTATTCGTTCCGCTAATACGTGATTAAACCAGGCATGGTGTAAGCGAACGTCATGATGTTCGCTTCACGGCAAATGCACGAGGCAAGGGCATGAGTGATGGGGCGATCCCCGAAAAAAAGCCACTCACGGCCCTCCTGACAAGCTTTCTGGCCCGCACAGGACTTTCGGCACCAGTCCTGCCATGGCTGTTTGCGCGCGTACGCTGGCTGATCGCACCGAACATCTACAATTTCGGTTACGCGCTCCGCACCACCGTCGCCTCGCTGATCGCTCTCGGTATCGCCCTGTGGTGGGAACTCGGCAGCCCCCAGTGGGCCCCTCTTACCGTCTGGATGATCGCGCAGGGCTCACGCGGCAAATCGCTCGCCAAAGCCCGCTGGCACATGTTCGGCATGGTGGTCGGAACCCTGGCAGCCATCGGTATCGTTGCCGTCTCGCCCCAGCAACCGCTGATGTTCATCCTGCTGCTCGCGGCCTGCATCGGCCTGTTCTGCTTTATCGGCACGCTTCTGCCCGGCCCGGCGACGATGACGAATTATCGTATCCACGGCATGCGGGCGAGCGGCTTCACCGTTGCCATCATCGCCCTGGACGGCTCGGCAGACCCCGACCATATTTTCCTGATCGCAATGTCACGCGCCACCTACATCACGCTCGGCGTCGTCATTGAGACCGTTCTGTCCTCGCTGTTCCAGTTTCGTCTGAACGAACGCGCCCGGGACCGCCTGGCCAGCAACTTCATCAGCGCGGTCGGCAAGGCCTCAGACGCACTCGCCGCCATGATGTCCGGCAACAGAAACGCGCTGAGAAACTCACCGGAAATGCTGGCCTCACTGGCCTCGCTGGGTGACCAGATCGAATTTTCCGAAATCGAAATGGGCAAACACGGCCACGAAGGCGATCATGCCCGGGCCGCCCTGTCAGATGTCGCGGCCCTGTTTTCCCGCGCACTCGATCTCTCCGCCCTGATGGACGATCCGGCAAGCTATGGCACGACATGGCAGAAGCTGGCCGACCGAAGTCGTGACTTTCTGCAGTCGCTACCCGATCGCCTGAAGGACCCTCCTGAATTTCCCGGCCTCATGGCCGAACTCGCCTCCCTGCGCGCCGACTCCCGCCTCGATGCCGCGACCTGCCTCGACATCGAAATGAACATGGTCACGCATCCGCCCGTGAAAATCGCCACAGAGGTTGCCGTCACGCGGGAAGGGCAGGCCCTGCATGTGCTCGGAGATCTGCTGGATCAGCTTCAGGACGCTCTCACCCAGTTCGAAGCCAGCCGTAATCCCCTGCCCCATGACCGGTTCCACTTCGCCATGCGCACATGGCGTGACTGGCGTATCGCCTCCGCGAACTGCCTCCGCGCCAGCGTTTCCGTCTTCCTGGCCGGCGTCTTCTGGATCACCACCGCCTGGCCTGACGGTCTGGTGTTCGTGATGTTCGTCTGCATCGTCTGCTCGCTGTTCTCCACACTGGAAACACCAGCCATGGCCAGCCGCGCCTTCCTGCATGGCGCCGTATGCGTGTCGGCCGTCGCCATGGTCATCACCTTCTGGGCTGTTCCGGCTGTGACCATCTACGAGATGCTGGCGCTCGTCCTTATGCCGTTCATGATGATCGGCGGCCTCGCCTTCTCAAACCCGGCAATGATTCTGGGCGCGGTGGCCTACAATCTCTTCCTGACAATCCTCGTCGGCCCGCTCAACCAGGGCCGCACGGACGAAATCCTGTTCTTCAACACCGCCATGCCGCTCTGTCTCGCCATGGCGTTCTGCACATGGATGTACCGCGTCTTCCTGCCACTCGACCCCGATGGCGTCCGCTGGGATATGCGACAGCAAATCCTCAGAGGACTGCGCAATCTCGCCCGCAAGCGACATCCGAAACTACCCTCGGATGTCGTGGGGATCAGCGTCGAGCGTATGGTTCGCCTGCTCAACACCGTCGCCGGACGACGAGGCCCGATCATTGACGCCTATCTGAGCGGCGTCCTCTCCGGCATGACCGTCGGCCTCGCCATCCTTAATCTGCGCGCAATCCTGATACGTGCCGAACTCCCGCCTGCCGCTGCCCATGACGTGCAGGAGATGCTCGCTCGCATGGCGCAGTTTACCGGTCGCTACGGAGGCCATTACGGTCGCACAGCACGGGCCACGCGCCTCGCCGTCGCCTCTCTGGAACGACAGGAACAGGTCGAAACCAATCTGTCACAACGGGTGGAAATCCTGCGTGCTCTGGCCAGCCTGCGCGTCATCTCAGCCGAACTCGCCGGTAATCGCCTGTTCTTCGACGCTTCCAGTCCTTATCTGGACCCGATTTTTTCATAATCCGGATAAAGGGGGCCACGCCCCCTTTCGGGTCCGGACAGCACCCGCGTCACTGCCCGGCTTTAATATATAGCCAGCAGTTGTTCAGACTGACCTGTGGACGAAAGCATCCGGGCTCTGCCCGATCCCGGTAGGCACCCCAGGCCCTGCACCCCGATCTGTCGATCAACAGGCCGGTTTCCGGAAGTCTGTGACCCTTGTGGTCATCACGGACAAGCCGTGTGAAAGCAGACCGAAATACCCTCAGCCCTGCAACTTATCCAGTTCACGAACGATGGCATCACCCATCACATCCGTGCCAACCCGCGCCATGCCTTCACTCATGATATCGGCAGTCCGCAATCCGGTCGCCAGTACAGCGGCAACAGCCTTCTCAATCATGTCAGCTTCCGCCAGCATGCTGAACGAATACCGCAGAAGCATCGCAAAGGAGAGAATCTGCGCGATCGGGTTCGCAATGCCCCGCCCCGCAATATCCGGCGCGCTGCCATGAATCGGCTCATACAATGCCGGACGACGACCATCGGAATGCACGGCACCCAGCGTCGCAGAAGGAAGCATGCCAAGGCTGCCGGTCAGCATGGAAGCCAGATCGGACAAAATGTCACCAAACAGATTGCCGGTAACGATCACATCGAACTGACGCGGATTGCGAACAAGCTGCATCGCGCAGTTATCAGCCAGCATGTGCGACAGAGTAACGTCGGAATACTCACGGGCATGAAGATCCGTCACGACTTCCTTCCAGAGAAGCCCGCTCTCCATCACATTGCACTTCTCGACCGAACAGACCGAGTTCTGCCGCTTACGCGCCAGATCAAAAGCAACCCTGGCAACACGTTCAATCTCACGCGTCGTATAAACCTCGGTGTTGATCCCGCGACGCTCGCCATCCGGCAACGTCTCAATGCCACGAGGCTCCCCGAAATAGATCCCGCCCACAGTCTCGCGGACGATCATGATGTCGAGGCCTCTCACCACATCCGGTTTGAGCGTGCTGGCATCCACCAGTGCATCAAACACCTTCGCGGGCCGCAGATTGGCAAACAGCCCAAGCTCCTGACGAAGCTTCAGGATCGCGACTTCAGGACGTTTATCGAAACCGACATGCGCCCATTTCGGGTCACCCACGGAGCCAAACAGAACGGCATCAGCTTCACGCGCTTTCTGAACCACCTCTTCACGGATCGGCACACCATATTCCGCCAGAGACGCACCACCGACAAGATCTTCGGAAATGTCGAATGTGATCCCACGGCGTCTGCTGAGCCACGCCGCAACACGCGCGACCTCACGCATCACTTCGGGACCGATGCCGTCACCAGGAAGAATCAGCAGTTTTTTGGTGCTCATGAGAGTCTCCGCCAGATGCCGCATCCCCGTCGGAGATCGCGACAGCCGGAACGTGTCGCTCGCGCTCCGGCGTTGTAAACTGATCGACAATATTTCATTGCCCGCGCATCGCGATCCGGTCCGTGCGCCCGGGCCGGTGCAGAGCACATAAAGGCCCGGCGTGCTTACCAGCGCGGCGGCCCGCTTTCAATCCAGGAAGAAAGACCACCCCTGCCCGAATACAGCAGAGACCGCATGCCACCACACCCGGTTACCGCCCGGACCGCCCCTCAATCCGCGGCTGCATCGGAGAAGGACCGTCATAACCCCATGCCATCCCATCCCCTTCAGAAGCATGAGCCGAAAACCGTGTCTGCGGAAAAGCTTCCGGGCAATTCAGCCTGATCCAGGAAACAATGCCCTCACGGATGGCGCAACGCAGATCCCAGCTCCGGACAGCCGTGCGCGCACCGGCGGTAATGCGGATCATGATGGTCCGCTCGCTCGCATCCGCGACCTGCACACTGAAATCCTTGCCATTCCATTCGGGGCAGGCCTCGACAATCTCCCCCAGCCGTGTCCGGATCATGTCCATCGGAGCAACAAAATCGAGGTACAGATACACCGCACCGACCAGTTCAGCCGAATTATACGTCCAGTTCTCAAACGGGTTATCGAGAAAATAAGACAGCGGTACGATCCGGCGCCGCTTGTCCCAGCACCGCAGCACCACATAGGTCGAATTGATCTCCTCGACCCAGGTCCAGTCACCATTAAACGCAATCATGTCGCCTATGCGGACAGGCTGCGTCACGGCAATCTGCGCGCCGGCAATAAGGTTCGTAAGAACAGACCGCGCGGCAAAACCGATGATAATGGATGCCGCGCCGGCGGAGGCAAGCAGGCTGAGACCATATTGCCGGACCGGGTCGAACGTCATCAGCGCGGCGCCAATCGTCAGCACCCCGATAATGATCTCCGCCATACGCTGCAAAAGCCGCACCTGCGTGAGATGCTTACGCCCGAGAATATCCTCCTCGCGGTCATCTGCCGAAGCATCAATGTGGCTGATATAGCTCGACGCCCCGATCCGGGCGCTCTTCATCAGCCCCAGCCCGAACGCCAGCACAAGCACGACCGCAAACAGATGCGCCAGACTGCCGGCCAGCGAAACCGGAAGATCAAGCGCCGGAATCGCGAAAATTATAAACGTCGAGGTAATGGCTATCTGCGCGGGATGACGCAGAGTCACCGCCGCCGTGCGAATCAGAGAACCGGATCTGCGACCCGGAATACGCGTCAGAACACGATTGATAATGAAACCGCTGATGAGCGCGACAAACGCCCCGAGCACGAAGAGAATGAGCAGCGAAGCAAGAGTCGGCGGCATCCAGCCAAACCACCGCCGGATATCCAGAAGCGTATAAAAAAAAGGGCCTCGCAAACCGTGTGATTCTCCTGATGACAGACGGGAACAGGCATCGCCAGGCACGAATGCCCACGACCAGAAAACTCAGTATAACCGATCACGTTCCCGTACGGGCGTAAAAAGCCCCGACATCGCATCTCATCCGTCCGGACGATGGCATTACGGCTTCGGATTTACGAAAATCCGGAAATCGCCCGACAATCAGAAGTCAGACGCATCGGGGCAGACAGTCAGCCGCCTGCCCCGGAACAGAGAGTCCCTGCTCAGTCGTGCTTCGACGAACGCTCGTTCTTCTTGCGCTCGTGCGGATCAAGATAACGCTTCCGCAGACGAACAGCAGACGGCGTAACCTCAACCAGTTCGTCATCCTCGATATAGGCAATCGCCTGCTCAAGGCTCATCTTGCGGGGTGGCGTCAGAAGCAGCGCCTCATCCTTACCAGCGGCACGGATGTTGGTCAGCTTCTTTTCACGGACGCAGTTCACTTCGAGATCGTTCTCGCGTGAATGCTCGCCGATGATCATCCCGATATAGACTTTTTCGCCGGCTCCAAGGAACAGCGTCCCACGATCCTGCAACGAATACAGCGAATACTGCGTCGTCGTGCCATCTTCAGACGAGATCAGCGATCCGTTACGACGACCTTCAATCGTTCCGGCATAAGGCTGATACCCGGCGAACAGACGGTTCATGATGCCCGTGCCGCGCGTGTCCGTCAGGAACTCGCCATGATAGCCGATCAGGCCACGTGACGGGATCAGGAAGGTCAGACGCACCTTATCGCCGCCCGAAGGTCGCATGTCCTGCATCTGGCCCTTGCGCAGGGACATCTTCTCGACCACGACGCCCGAATACGGCTCGTCAACGTCGATCAGAACCTCTTCGTAAGGCTCCTCACGCTCGCCGGTCTCTTCATTCTCGCGGAACAGCACACGGGGACGACCGATCGTCAGCTCAAAGCCTTCACGACGCATGGTCTCGATCAGAACGCCAAGCTGAAGTTCGCCACGACCGGCAACCTCGAATGCCTCGCTTTCCGGGCTCTCGCTCACGCGGATCGCAACGTTGCCCTCTGTCTCCTTGAACAGACGGTCACGGATCTGGCGTGACGTGACTTTCTTGCCTTCGCGGCCACCAAGCGGGCCGTCATTCAGGCGGAACGTCATCGACAGGGTCGGCGGATCAACCGGAATGGCGGGCAGCGCCCCGGTCACTTCCGGAGAAGCGATCGTGTCGGGAATCGTCGTGTCGGACAGCCCCGCGACCGCCACGATATCACCGGCCTCAACCTCATCAACCGGCACCCGGTCGAGTCCACGGAACGACAGCAGTTTCGTCAGACGGCCCGTTTCGACAATGGTGCCATCCTGACGGATCGCACGCACAGGCATGTTAAGCTTCGCACGCCCCTGCTCAACACGACCGGTCAGCACGCGACCGAGGAAGTTGTCATATTCGAGAATGGTCGCGACCATCGCGAACGGCTTGTCCTTGTCGAGTGCCGGCGCCGGCACATGACGCAGAATCAGATCGAACATCGGAGCCAGATCCTTGCGGGGTCCGTCCAGTTCCGTATCGGCCCAGCCCTGACGACCGGATGCATAAAGCATCGGGAAGTCGAGCTGCTGATCATTCGCGTCCAGAGAGGCGAACAGATCGAAAATCTCGTTGTGAACTTCATCAGGCCGCGCATCGCTGCGATCAATCTTGTTGACCACCACGATCGGCTTCAGGCCACGGGCCAGCGCTTTGCCAACGACGAATTTCGTCTGCGGCAGCGCACCCTCGGCAGCGTCAACCAGCACGATCGCGCCGTCCACCATGCTCAGGATGCGCTCGACCTCACCGCCGAAATCGGCGTGACCCGGAGTATCGATGATATTGATCCGCGTATCTTTCCAGACCACGGAGGTGCACTTGGCGAGGATGGTGATGCCACGTTCTTTTTCAAGATCGTTGCTGTCCATCGCACGCTCAGAGACCTGCTGGTGCTCGTGAAAGGAGCCGGACTGTTTGAGAAGTTCATCAACGAGCGTGGTCTTGCCATGATCGACGTGAGCGATAATGGCGATATTGCGGATTTCCATCGTAAAGCGGGCCTGATCTTTCCTGCGTACAGACCCGCCACAGACCATGACAGTCTGCGGCGGGTCCCCATTGCTCGCAGTCCATAGAGAGGACGGGCACGGAATGCACGCGAAACTTCATCGCGCATCCGTGACCATGCCATGAAAATCCTGTTTTCCCGGCGTCAGCCCGCGACAGGGAAGCTCACATGTCCCTGAACCAGCCCCGGCGTCTCCGTCCTCAGACAAAACAGCCCGCCCGTCCGGGGCTCAGCCGCAAGCGCCTCCTGCGACAGCCCCTTCCGCGCCGTCGTCACAAAAACCGTGCGCCCGTCCGGACCACCAAAGGCCACTTTCGTCACGTTCCGCGCCGGCACCGCAATGGGGGCCAGCCGCGATCCGTCCGGTCGGAACCGCTCGATCCGACCACCACCCCAGACGCCGGACCAGAGCGTCCCGGCGCTGTCCATAGCGAGGCCGTCCGGCGCGCCATCCTCCACTTTCGCAAAAACACGCCGTCCGCTCAGAGCACCATCCACCGCCACATCAAACACGAAGATCGTCCCGAGAGCCGAGTCACAATGATAAAGGATGCGGCCATCCGGCGAGACCGCCGGACCATTGCTCACCGTATAGCCGCCATGATGCCGGGTCAGCTCATGCCCCGGCCCGATGCTGTAGAGAGATCCCGTCGGGTTCTCCTCGGAATCATCCATGGTGCCGAACCAGAGACGCCCGGCAGGATCGACATGACCGTCATTCAGCCGGTTGCCCGGCAGATCCCGCTCCACAGCCAGCACACTCCCGAATGTGCCGCTGGCAGGATCAAAACGATGCAGACCGTCCTCCATGCCGCAAAGCAGGCGACCATCCTGAAGCGGGACAAGAAAACAGGGCCGCGATGGCGCAGCCCATGACCGGGCCGCACCACTCGCCGGATCATAACGATGGACCCTGCGACCCAGGATATCGACGAACCAGAGGACCTTCGCCCCGCCGCTCCAGACAGGCCCCTCACCCAGCTCCGCGCGCAGATCCCACACACACACCGGCACATCCGTCGCCCCGTCCCGCGGATCGAACGGAACCGCCATCTCAGTGTTCGCGGTCATGTCATTCGCTCCCTTTTCATCCGTCAGACAGGCAACCGGAACGCCCCCGTTCAGACGAGGGTTGCGCTCCTGTTATGCCGGACTTGCCAGATTCATACTGATCAGCACAACACACCAGCCTGGACAGCAGACAAATAACGAAATAGGTATCATTCGCAATTACACAGCAGGCGGACACAAGCAGCCATGCGCCTGAACGAGCTGTCACCCGGGTCAGAAGCCATCATAGACCACATCGAAGACCGCGAATCCGGTGATCCTGTCGCCGTGCGTCTGCGCGAACTCGGCTTCGTGCCCGGTGAGCCCGTAACAATCATCGCACAGGGACCGTTCGGCGCCGATCCGCTCGCCGTAAAAATCGGCTTCACCCGCTTCGCTCTGCGCCGCGCCGAAGCCTCCCGTATCGTGCTCAGGACCGCCGCCTGATCATGGACGCCATGGTGGACATCCTCCCGCTGCGGGCAGCACTGGTCGGCAATCCCAACTGCGGCAAGACAGCCCTGTTCAACCAGCTGACCGGCAGCCGTCAGAAAGTCGCGAACTACGCTGGCGTGACGGTCGAACGGAAGGAAGGACGCCTCACCACCCCCGGCGGCCGCCCCGTCCGCCTGCTCGATCTGCCTGGCGCCTACAGCCTGACCGCCACCAGCCCCGACGAAGCCGTCACCCGCGATGTCTGCGCCGGACGATACAGGGGCGAAGCCGCCCCCGAACTGCTGATCTGCGTGCTGTCGGCAACCAATCTCCGCCTGCATCTCCGCTTCGCTCTCGAAGTCCGGCAGCTCGGTCGCCCCATGGTCGTCGTCCTCAACATGGTCGATGCCGCACGCCAGCAGGGCATGGTCATCGACGTGCCACGCCTTCAGCAGGAACTCGGTGTGCCCGTCGTCACCGCTGTCGCGATCCGCAGAAACGGCGCCACCGACCTGCTCGATCTGCTCGATCATCCTCCCCTCACCGGCCCCGCGCCCCTGGAGGGAAACGAGGACGTGCATGTCACCGTCCGCCGGCTGCTCGCAGACTGCGTCTCCCGTCCCTCCGCCGCCAGCGAAGCCTTCGAAGACAGGCTCGACCGCTGGGTGCTCAGCCCGGTCTGGGGTCTCGTGATCCTGTTCGCGCTGATGTTCGTCATGTTCCAGGCCGTGTTTTCCTGGGCCCAGCCGCTTATGGATGCCATCGATGGCGGGGTAAGCGCTTTCGGCGAAATGGTGCGCCATATCCTGCCGGATGGCGTACTTCAGAGCCTCATCGTGGATGGCGTGATCGCCGGCGCCGGCACGGTCGTCGTCTTCCTGCCCCAGATTCTCATCCTCTTCCTGTGGATTCTCGTCCTGGAAGAATCCGGCTACCTCCCACGCGCTGCCTTTCTGCTGGATCGCATCATGGCCGCCGCCGGCCTCTCCGGCCGTTCCTTCATCCCGCTCCTGTCCAGCTTCGCCTGCGCCGTGCCGGGAATCATGGCCACACGCACGATCCAGAACCCGCGTGACCGCCTGATCACCATCCTCCTCGCCCCCCTCATGACCTGCTCGGCACGGCTCCCGGTCTACACGCTTCTGATCGCCGCCTTCGTGCCCGATCGCACCGTCGGCGGCATCTTCAACCTGCATGGTCTGGTGCTTTTCACCCTCTACATGGCCGCGATTCTCAGTGCGCTGGCCGTGGCCTGGGTTCTGAAACGAGGCGGCAAAACCGCCGAACACCCCCTGCTGCTCGAACTCCCGGCCTATCGCCTGCCCAACCTCCGCGATCTCGGACTTGGCCTCTGGCAGCGGGCCGTCATCTTCCTGTCCCGTGTCGGCACGATCATCGTCACGCTGAGCGTGCTGCTCTGGGCCCTGTCCAGCTTCCCCGCCCCTCCGGCAGGCGCCACCGGGCCGGCCATCGATTACAGTCTCGCCGGCCGGATCGGACACTGGATGCTGCCGCTCTTCGCGCCGATCGGCTTTAACTGGCAGATCTGCGTGGCCCTCATCCCCGGCCTCGCCGCCCGCGAAGTCGCAGTCAGCGCCCTGGCGACAGTCTACGCCGTCGGCGGTACCGAAACCGACGCCGCCGCACAGCTTACCCCGCTGCTCTCAGCCCAGTGGAGCCTCGCCACCGCCCTGTCGCTGCTGGCATGGTACGTCTTCGCACCCCAGTGCTTCTCCACTCTCGCCGTCATCCGCCGCGAAACAGGGGGATGGAAAATGGTCACCATCACCGCCACCTATCTGTTCGGACTTGCTTACGCCGCGTCCTTCGTCACCTGGCGACTGGCACTGGCATTCGGAGGAGGACCGTCATGATCGAAGTGCTTATTGTCAGCGTGCTTGTCGTGGCCTGCGGATTCTACTGGCTCGGGCGTCTTGCTCCCTCCGTAACCCGCAGAATGTGGCGGGGCACGGGGCACGTTCTGGAAGCGGTGCGCGCACCGGCTCCGATGCGCCAGGCCGTGGCAGGACGCGCCAATGCCGCTCCCGGAGGGGGCTGTGGGGGCTGCAAAGGCTGCGACAAAGGCAGTGGCGGCTGCCACTGACAGGGCTGCCGACTCAGCGTATTTTTCTTCATGATGGCCATGGAAGAGGGATGCCGGAATTTTCCCGGGCATCTCAAAAACAGGCTCGTTATGATATGCCCGGACAGAGATCAGAATAACAACCGCCCGGGAAAATAAGAGCACGCGCACAGCGCTTGTCGTTATCGATACGCAGATGGTGATGCAGGAGCGTATCGAGAGCGGACGTGATTATGCAGGACAGATGCTTCTTCCAATATTGCAGACCTGTTGTCGGCTTTTCGTTCAGCCGGGACGCTCCCGCACCAGATGTGAAGCAACCAGACGTCCGGCTCCGGCAAACACCGCGTCAAACTGAGCATTCGTCGGGGCGCCTCCCCGGGTGTAAACGCAGATGACAACGGGAGTGCGTGGATCGGGCCACGACACTGCAATGTCGCCGGCAGCATCCCTGCCGTTGTGACCTGTTTTATTGCCGGTCACCCAGTTACCCGGAAGGCCAGACCGCAGGCGATTGCCACCCGTCTGGCAACCAATCAGTAACTCCGTGAACCACGCGCGGGATTTAGCGGATAAAACGTCCCCAACAACAAACTTGCGGAGATTTTCTGCCATGGCAGCCGGCGTGGTCGTGTCATACGATTCACCCCGGCGTGTTCGGTTCAGAAACGGTTCGGGGTGATCCAGCCGGGTCACATGGTCGCCAATTGTGCGCCAGAACGCTGTCATTACCGGAGGGCCACCCACACGCTTTAGCAACAGATTACAGCAAACGTTGTCGCTAACCTCGACTGCCGCCCTGCACATGTCCCGGACAGACAGAACACCCTTCGACAGATTTGCTCTGGCCACCGGAGCGTACAAATCACCTGTATCCGCTGCGCTGTAATGGATCATTTCATCTAAATCGCCGTGCCCCCGATCGATTTCAGAAAGAACGAACGCGACCAGCGACGCTTTGACGGTGCTGCACATCACAAAGCGATCATGAGCCCGCCACGCGAACGTGGCGCCCGATGATATGTTCTTCGCATATATCCCTATGTGACCTCCGCTTGCCCGCTCATACTCCCGGAGCGGCACAAGCGCGGCATCGCCCGCCACGGCGGGCGATGCCAGAAACGCAGGAATGCCCAGGATGAGAGTTCGTCGCTTCAGACACATGTGAACTCTCTGTTATGGCCTCAGAACGCCATAAAGTCTGCCTTAGCCATGGTTCATTGCACAGCCCCTGAAAGCACTTCGGACAGAGAGAAGCCTCTTCGACCCACAGGATCTCAGCAATGACTGATGCATAGCCCGAATGTCGGAAAAACAGACTAAAAAGCTGTTTCAGGAGGCTCTGTTGTTACGTGTTGATCAGTGATTTTTCAAAGGGTAAGCAGAATCCGGGCTCTGCCCGAACCCGGCAGGGGCTCTGTTGTCATTAACTGTTGGCTTCTTCCCAGGGCTTTGCCCTGGAACCCACCAAAGGTCACAGACCTTTGGAAACCATTTTGTCATGAATAAATCGAGGCGCAGGCAGCCTGCCTCAGGCGTTGCCAACGAACGACGCCAGTCGCAGCGGATCAATATTGATCCCCGCCAGCGCCTTGCGCCACTTCCCGCCATGATCCGCCCCGAAAATAATGTCCCGTGTGGCCGGAGCAATCAGCCAGGCAGAATCGCGGGCAATCTCTTCCTCAAGCTGACCAGCCGCCCAGCTCGCATGACCAAGAGCCAGCAAAGCATCGCGCGGACCCGAACCGGCCGCGATGTCCTTGAGAATTTCAAGGCTGGCAGTCAGACACGTACTGTCATCAACCGTCAGACTGCCCTCGCCACTCCAGTCTGAGGAATGCAGAACAAAACCACGCGCCGACTCGACAGGGCCACCAGCACACAGCCCGATCCGGCGACGCGGAGGCACCGGAGCAATATCAAGCTGCAAAAGAAGATCGTCGAAAGCCGGCTGAGGCAGACGCCGGTTCACGACAATCCCCATTGCGCCAGTCTCCGCCGAATGAGCGCACATATAGATCACCGACCGCGCGAACCCCGTCTCAGAGAGCGTGGGCATCGCAATCAGAAGATAGCCGGTGAACGAGTTCTCCGCCCCGCCGGCGTCAAAGATATCTGTCGAAGAAAGGCACATGCCTCAGGATATGGTGTGCTCCGCGTCATTTGACAACACGGCAACCCGCACGGGCTAATGCCACCAGACAAACAAAGACGGGAGAAAACACGATGACAGACACAGTTCTGGTCACCGGCGCCACAGCCGGTTTCGGCAAGGCGATCGCCCGACGGCTCGTAAAAGACGGATACCGGGTCATCGGCACAGGTCGTCGCCAGGAACGGCTGGATGAACTGAAAAGCACGCTCGGCGATGCCTTTCTGCCCCTGAAGCTCGACATGGACGACACTGCCGCCCTGCGCGCCCTGCCCGGCAGCCTGCCGGATGGCTGGCAGACCGTGGACGTGCTGGTCAACAATGCCGGCCTGGCCCTGGGTCTCGCCCCCGCGCAGCAGGCCGATATCAATGACTGGGAACAGATGATCCGCACCAACGTGTCAGGACTGGTGGAAATCACCGGCGCACTCCTGCCCGGCATGGTCGAACGCAACCACGGACACATCGTCTCGCTCGGCAGCACAGCCGGAACATATCCCTACCCCGGCGCCAATGTTTACGGCGCCAGCAAAGCCTTCGTGTCCCAGTTCATGCGCAATCTCCGCTCAGATCTTCTCGGCACGCGCGTCAGGGCGACCAATATCGAACCCGGACTCTGCGGCGGCAGCGAGTTCAGCAACGTCCGCCTGCGTGACGACGCGAAAGCGGCTGACGTTTATAAAGACACCAGCCCCCTCCTGCCGGAAGACATCGCCGAAACCGTCTCCTGGACTCTCGGGCTGCCGCCACACGTCAATATCAATCGCATCGAGATGATGCCGGTCTGCCAGGCCTCCGCCGGCCTCGCCGTAAAACGCGGCGTGAACTGAAGCCACAGGAGCAGCGCATCATGGCACAGACCAAAACCACGACTGCCGGACCCGGCGTCAGGTCGGTCCTCTCGCAACGCTATCGTGTCAACGAAGAAAAGCCCTTCCACCTCGCCGATTATGACCCGGGTGACACGGCGGGACTTCCGCTCGACAAAGCTCAGGGTAAAGCCCTGCTGAAGATCGCCAAAAAGCGACTCTTCGAATTGCAGGAACTCCTCTACGCCAACGGCACAACCTCAATGCTCATCGTGTTGCAGGGTATGGATGCCGCAGGAAAAGACGGAACGATCAAGCACGTCATGTCCGGCGTAAATCCGCAGGGCGTGAGCGTGACATCGTTCAAACAGCCCGGTCCGCAGGAACTGCTGCACGGATTCCTCTGGCGCATCCACAGCGCCGCTCCCGCCGCCGGCCGCATCGTCATCTTCAACCGAAGCCAGTACGAAGACGTCCTCGTCACACGCGTTCACCCGGAACTTCTGGAACAGGAACATCTCCCCGAAGACACCGGCACCCCCGCATTCTGGAAAGGCCGTTTCGAGGACATCCGGCATTTCGAGCATTACCTGTCACGTCAGGGCACGCTGATCCTCAAATTCTTCCTCCACATTTCGAAGGAAGAACAACGCGCACGTCTGCTCGCCCGCCTGGACGACCACGACAAACGGTGGAAATTCTCCGGCGCAGACGTCAGGGAACGTGAATTCTGGGATCATTACCAGCAGGCTTATGAAGAAGCGGTCAGCCACACTTCACGGCCCTACGCGCCCTGGTTCGTCGTCCCCGCCAACCACAAATGGTTCGCCCGTCTGACCGTACTCGAAACAATCATCAGCGCCCTCGAAAAGCTGGCCCAGAAACCACCCGTCATGGACCCGGCCTTTTCAAAATCCCTGGACACCTACCGCGCGAAACTGGGCGAAGAAACCGACCCGAAAGACTGACGAACATCATGGCCGGAGGGCGCAACTCCGGTCCCGCATGTGCCGGGAAAGCAGGCTGCGAGCCTCCTCAACAGCCCCGGACCAGTCTCCCGGGGCCGATTGCCGGATAACCCGCATCGAGGGATACCACGGAGTGTCAGAGCGACCCTCCAGCCAGCGCCAGCAACTGTCAAAACGTGATAGCATCAGCACCGGCAGACCCAGCCCGCCACCGAGATGCGCGATGGACGTATCAACCGTGATCAGAAGGTCAACACCGCTGAGACGGGCAGCCGTATCCGCGAAATCACCGATGCCCCCGGTGACATCAGTGAGAGGAAAGCCGCTTTCAGCTCTCTGCGTCGCCGCTTCATCCATCTGAAAACTGACGAAACGAGTCCCCTGAACTGAAAAAAGCGGTGCAAGTTCAGCCAGTTTTACAGAACGACGACGATCGAGAGCATGCGACCGTGCTTTGTGCCGCCGGGGCGCGCCAGACCAGACGAGGCCGACAACAAAATCACGCGCGTCCGCCCCACCATTTTCCACAAGACGCCGAACCATATCCCCCTGACGCACAGCCTCTCCCGGAGGAACGGAAAGATAGGGCGCCCCCGGAACCGTGTCCGGCATAATCCCGAACCGCAACGGCAGACTGCCCAGCGGAGAGTGAAAGTCGAAGTGGCAACCGGACGGAAGGGTGCTGCAAACGTCCGCAATGCCCTCAACGCGACGGAATAACCGGACCAGGGGCTCAGGCACCTGCACAGTCACACGCGCGCCACATCGGCTGACGCTGGTGGCGAAACGGATAAACTGAAGCGAATCACCAAAACCCTGTTCAGCATGAAGCAGGATACTGCGACCGCGCAGATCCTCACCCAGCCATAACGGCGCACAGAGATCCATCCGGGGCGTCTGACAGGATCGCCAGCGCCACTCATACTCCCGCCAGCCCTCATCCCAGCGCCCCGCCTTGAGCAGGGCCGTGGCACGGGTAAACAACGTCTTCGGATAAGCTGGCCGCACTTCCAGCGCGCGGTCAGCCGCGATAATGGCCGCATCCGACTGATTGAGAAGAGAGAGCAGATGACTGCGGTTATGCAGCGCCTCCTCATCCTGTGGTTTCAGAGCAAGAGCCTTTTCAACGGCCTGGAGAGACTCCTCCAGCCGCCCTGTCAGCTCGAGTGCCACACCATGATCAAGATGATAATACGCCTCCTCCGGCCGGGCGGCGATGGCCCGCGCAATCAGGTCAAGCGCGGCTTCCGGCTCTCCCTGATCAAGCAGGAGTCTGCCAAGACGGTGGCTGACACAGGGAACATCAGGCGCCAGTTCAAGACTCTGCCTGTAAAAACGAACAGCACGATCCGTTTCGCCAATCCCTTCGAAAGCGACCCCGGCCGTAAAAAACGCAAACCCGGAAGCAGGCATCATGCGACTTGTCTGTTCCAGCTCCGCCGTGGCTTCAGCCTGACAGCCCAGCTTTCGCAAACAATGCGCATAGAGCAGGCGGAAAACAAAATTTCCCGACTGACGAAAGCAGCGCCCCAGCGGCGCCAGAGCACGCGCCGGCCGGCCAAGCCGAAGCTCCGCGCGTCCAAGCAGGGCCAGAGCAGCCATATCGCGCGGATGACGTCCAAGGAAACGCAGCGTATCGCGACGGACCGCTTCGAAATCCCGTCGTTGTTCAAAAACACGACACCGGGCCAGCATCGTGTCCAGCAATGTATCAGAGACTTCGGCGGTGGCGGACCGGATCGTCATGGTGCGAACTCCTCACCACCCTGATGCCACCCGGATCTTAAGAGCCCCTTTCCGGATCGCGGGATTTTTTTGCAGAGCGTTACAGCACCACATCAGATATGACAGGCCCGGCCGAAAGGTGCACCTGCTCCGTCGCACTATGAAAAGATGACAGCCTCTGTTGTCGTTAAGTGTTGATCTGTGATTTTTCAAAGGGTTGGCAAAATCCGGGCTCTGCCCGAACCCGGCAGGGACCGTCACGCGAAGGCGTGCTGCGCACGACGGCCCCTGCACCCCGATTGATCAAATAACAAAATGGTTTCCAAAGGTCTGTGACCTTTGGTGGGTTCCAGGGCAAAGCCCTGAGAAGATGCCGGCACTGAATGACAACAGAGCCTCTGGAAACCGGCCTGTTACTCAACTGATCGGGAAGAAGGGGTTCGAGGACAGAGCTCTGTCCAGTGTTACACCGGGATCAGCAATCCGCTTCTCTGAGCGCCCATGGGACAAAGCCCCCGGTTTTTACACTTCATTATACGAACAGAGCCTGACAGAAGTCAGGGCTGCCGCATCAGATTGGCATTCGCAGGATCGGTGGAAACGGAAATTCCGCCAGCACCCTTCGGCGTACGCAAACCATCATACTGAAGCGGCGCGAAAGGACGAATCGCCTTATATGCCGGCAGATCACTGGCCGACCAGCCACCGCCGAGAGCACGGATCAGAGTAACCTTCGACTGAAGCTCCCGGGTCCTGACCTGCATCAGCGCCACACGGGCAACCAGAGCCGCCTGCTGCGCAACAACAACATCCAGATAGTTGGTGAGACCGCCCGTATAAAGCTCCATCGTCATCGTCTGCGTACGAAGCGCAGCCCTGACAGCACTGTCCTGCTGAATCGTCTCAGTCCTCAGACGACTGACATTCGTCAGACCATCTTCAACTTCCTGGAACGCGGACAGAACCGTGGAACGATAATCATCCTCGGCCTGACGATACTGCGACCAGCTCCGCTGAAGCTCAGCCCGGCGAATACCCCCCTGAAAAAGAGGCAGCACAGCCTGCGCACCAAAATTGTACATGGAGTTCGACAGCGAGGCGAGATCAAAGCCGTTATCCATAAAGCCGGTCATCGCATTGAACGTCACATGTGGATAAAATGCCGCGCGTGATACACCGATGGCACGGTTCGCCTGCGCCATTGCCCGCTCGGACGCAGCAATATCAGGACGACGCTCCAGCAGCGTTGACGGCAGACCGGCAGAAGGCCGCACATCCGGGAAACTGAGGTCATCCACCTTCAGCGGGGCAATATGAAACGAAGCCGGCGCCGCATTCACCAGCACGGCAAGAGCATGCTCCATAACATCACGCCGGGCGCGGATGTCGGTCTCCGCCGCCTGCGTGGCATAAAGCTGGGCTTCGGCGCGTGACACGTCGATCCCCGCGGAAATCGCCCCCTGCAGACGCATCTGCGTGATCTGCACCGCAAGCTGATAATAGCGGATCGAATCCCTGTAGACCGCATCCTGCGCATCGAACCCGCGCAACGCCATGTAATCCCAGGCAAGTTCAGCTTCCAGGCTCAGACGCGCAACCGCATAATCTGCCGCCTGCTGCTGTGCTGACTGTTTCGCCATCAGCGTGCGATTGCGGATCGCATCCCAGAAATCCGGCTCCCATGTCGCAGCGCCCGAATACTGCTCGGACGACATATACATCGGACCGGTAGAGCCCGCACCGCGCCACAGCCGGTGCGCCGACCCTTTCCATTTCTCTCCGCCGGCCGAACCGGTCACCTGCGGATAAAGATGCGCCGCAACCTGCGCCGCCACATCACGCGACTGCATGAAGGACTCGGCCGACGCCTGAAGATCCGGATTGGCTTTCAGAGCCCGGTCCTCAAGCGCATCAAGCTGTGGATCGCCAAATGCCTTCCACCAGTCACTGCGGGGGGCGCCATCATCAGGCTGCCCGTAACGGATAACCCCCTGCCCCTCCCAGTTTACCGGATAAACCAGCTTCACAGGCTTATAAGCCGGAGCCAGATCGCAGCCGGCAAGACCAGTCGCCATCAGCAAAGCCGCAGCAAAGCAATTCAGACGGCGACGTTTCCCGGACTGCACTTCAGGCGAAATACGGCATGCCGTCATTGACGCGCACCCGCCTCAGGTGAGGGAGAGTTGTCCTTCGGCATCGCCCGGACATCGTCGTTACCAGCCGCTCCGGTTTTCTCCGGAGGCGGCCCGGCGGCAATGTTGTAGCCGCGCGTGCCAGGAACAACACGGACCTCGTCGCCGTCGAGCAGACCGGCAGACGGATTGTTAATCACCTTGTCCGTGGTCTTCAGACCCTCAAGAATCTGCACGCTTTTTCCGAGCAGCGTGCCAACTCTCACGGACACGAGATGAACCCGGTTGCTGGCGTCAACCATCGCCACCTGCAGCCCCTCCGCACGGAATATCAGCGCCCCTACAGGCAGAATGAGAATATCCGGATCGCCCGGCGCCTCGAAATGCACCGTCGCATAGGAATCAGGCCAGAGTTCGCCGCGAGGATTATCAACCATGAGCTCCGTATTCACAGTGCGGGTGTTCTGATTGAAGGCCGCCGCCGTCGCGAGATAACGCGCCTGGAACTCACGCCCCTGAAACTGCGGCACCCTGAGGGTGGCCGTCAGTTTCGGCGTAATAATATCCGCATAATCCTGCGGCACCGGCACAAACACGCGCATCGCATGAACGTCCGCAACGCTGAACAGCTCGGTGGCGCTGCCGCGTGAACTCACATCACCGCCTCCGGCATTCACATAATCACCCACATCGGCAAGTCGCGCCGTAACCACACCATCAAACGGCGCGACGATCTTCTTAAAACCTTCGAGTGCAGCATAACGCTCCATCTCATGGCGCGCCGCCTCAACCTGTGCCTGCTGCGCTTCGGCATTGGCCGCCTGCACATCGACTTCCTGCTGCGACACCGCCTGAGTGCCCTGCAGCGCTTTCCAGCGTCTCGCTGTGATCTGAGCCAGCTTGTAACGGGCAAGCGCCACATCCAGATTGGCCTTCGACGCACCGAACTGCGCATCAAGACCAGGCGTATCGATCTCAGCCAGAAGATCTCCGGCATGAACCTGCGCGCCGATGTCCTTGTACCACATCTTCACATAGCCGGAGACCTGCGCGTATATCGGCGCCTGATACCAGGCCGAAATATTGGCCGGAAGATCCAGTGTGCGGTGGGTCGGACCAGGCTGCGCGCTGATCAGCTGCACCTTCGGATAAGAACTCTCCCGCGTGTCCGACGCCAGTTGCACAAAATGACGGTGACGCTGGAAAATCCCCCACGCCGCCAGAACCAGCGCCACAATCAGAACGATAATGAGCGCAAGCTTTCCGCGCGATTGCCTGCCACTCATGCCGCTTCTCCCTCGGGCGTCTTCAATTTCTGTTTCCGTCCGTGCAGCATGGCGAAGACGCAGGGCACGAACAGCAATGTCGCAACCGTCGCCACCAGCAGACCACCAATCACCGCCTTGCCGAGCGGCGCATTCTGCGAGTTGCTCATCGACATCGGCAGCATGCCGACAATCATGGCGGACGCCGTCATCAGCACCGGACGAATCCGCTCGAACCCGGCATCCAGCGCCGCTTTGAATGCATCCCCGTGCCGTGCCAGCTCATCGCGGGCAAAAGACACGACCAGAATGGAATTCGCCGTCGCCGTGCCCATGCACATGATCGCACCCGTCAGAGCCGGCACCGACAGCGCCGTGTTCGTCAGGAACAGCGACCACGCAATACCACCAAGAGCACCGGGAAGCGCCGTGATGATGATGAACGGATCAAGCCACGACTGAAAGTTCACGACGATGATCAGATAGACCAGCATGATCGACATCGCCAGACCACCGATAAGCTGAGCATAGGCCGAATTCATCGTCACGCCCTGGCCGATCACGGCCATGGAGGAACCATGCGGCAACTTGTCCTGCTCAGCCGCCACAATTCGCTTTACCTCCCGCGCCACAGTACCCAGGTCGATCCCTTCGTTCATGGCGTAGATGTCGAAGACCGGCATAATATTGTAGTGCGCAACCTCACCCGGCGTCCCCGTTTCGACAATCTTGCTCAGACCACCAAGCAACTGAACGGTATTACCGTTCGGGTTCCCGTCGCCCTTATCAACAGGCGTGATCTCCAGGTCGTTCATCGTCTGCAGATATTCCGCCGGCGTCTGAATATCGATCAGATGCGACACGCCGGTCTTCGGGTCGAGCCAGTAAACCTGACCAACCTGGGAACTGCCCGACAGAGAGACAAGCATGTTGCTGGCAACGTCGGACTCCGTGATGCCGGTACCAAGAGCAAAGCTCCGTCGTGCATTCACCAGAAGCGTCGGCGTCGTCATCGGTTCCTGAACGTTCACATCCGCAATACCGGGCACATGGCGCAGTTTCGTCACCAGCCGGTTCGCAAAAATAAAGTTGTCATGCAGGTTACGGCCGATGATCTGAACGTCGATCGGAGCCGGCGCACCAAAGTTCAGAATCTTCGCCGTCAGATCGGCGGGCTGGAATGTAATCTGCGTGCCGGGGAATTTCTTCTGCAAACCAGTTCGCAACGTGGCGCGGTATTCAGCCACCGGCGAATCATCGTTCTTCAGCGTCACGTTCAGATCGCAATCCTGCGATCCCACCGTCGGCGTCGGAATAAACGCCTGGTTGAGCGGGCTGAAAGGCAGTCCACAGTTATCAACAATGGACTCCACCTGCCCCGGAAGCAGACTCTCGATCTCATCATTCACCAGCTGAGAAATCTTGCCTGCTTCTTCAATACGGGTCCCGAGCGGCGCCCGCATATGCAGCGCCAGCGCATTCGAATTGATCTCCGGGAAGAAATCCTGACCCACAAAGAACAGAAGGCCCAGCGAACAGATCGCGGCCGCAAGAAAACCACCAATAAAGGTGCCACGCGCGGCTATCAGAGAAGCAAGCAACTCCTTGTAGCCAGCCCGGAACTGCTCGAAACGATGCTCGAAGCCCCGCTGAAAGCGCCCGAAAATGGTCTTCGGCTCTTTGTTCGCACCAGACCGCTCCGCCTCAACCTGAGCCGCAAGCAGGTATTTCGCCATCGTCGGAACAAGTGTTCGAGACAGGATAAAAGACGCCAGCATCGCAAAGATGATGGCCTCAGCCATCGGCATGAACAGCCAGCCGGCAACACCCGTCAGCTGGAACAGCGGCATCCAGACGATACAGATACAGAGTGTGGACACGAACGTCGCCACGACAATCTGGTTGGCGGCATCAATGATCGCGTCTTCCAGATCCTTGCCGCCATGCAGATGCGCATCGATATTTTCGATCATGACGGTCGCATCATCGACGAGAATACCAACCGCCAGCGCCAGCCCGCCAAGCGTCATCACATTGATCGTCTGACCAGCCCAGCCCAGCCCGATGATCGCGCAGAGCATGGCGAGCGGAATAGAGGTCGCAATGATGACCGTGGACCGCCACGACCCCAGGAAGAGCAGCACGACAAGCCCGGTAAGCACGGCGGCGGTGCCCATCTCCTGCACCACGTCGCGCACCGATTCCTTCACAAAAGTGGAAGCATCGTTGACGATCCTGATGTCCACACCCGGTGGCAACGTCTTCACGATACCGGGCAGCAGCTGCTTCACACCGTCCACGACGGCAAGCGTCGAAGCATCGCCACTTTTCATGATGACGATGAGAACGCCCTGCTGCCCCTTCACCAGAACAAGGTTGGTCTGCGGCGGTCCGCCGGGGTGAACCCAGGCCACATCACGCATATACACCACGGAATTCCCGACCTGCTTGATCGGGATGGCATTGAAGGTGTCGATATCACGCGGCGCAGCATTGGACTGCACCATCCAGTCCATCGTGCCGATTTTCTGGTCGCCCGCCGGAAGAACGATGTTCTGCCTGTTCAGCGCGGCAGAGACATCCACCGGCGAAAGACCATGCGCAAGCAGCTTGGTCGGATCGAGATCGACCATGATGTTGCCCGGCTGACCGCCATACGGGTTCGGAATCGCCGCACCCGCCACCGAAACCAGCGCCGGTCTGATCAGGTTCGACGACATGTCATAGATCTGTGACGCCGTCATACTGGTCGAGGAAACCTGAAGCGTCAGAACCGGCACGGAAGACGCGTTGTAGGTCAGAACCAGCGGCGGCGTGGACCCGGTCGGCATCTGTTTGATGACGGTCTGCGACACGGCCGTAATCTGCGTCTGAGCCGCAGAGGCGTCGGTTCCGGGCTGAAAGAAGATTTTGACAATGCCCCGCCCGTAATAGGACTGGCTTTCGATGTGTTCGATATTGTTGACCGTCGCCGTCAGCGCACGCTCATAATAATAAACGACACGCCCCGACATGTCCTCCGGCATAAGACCCGTATAGGTCCACGCCACGGCCACAACCGGGATCTTGATGCTTGGAAACACGTCTGTCGGCGTGAACAGAATCGACCGGACACCGAAAACCAGGATCAGGATCGAGAGGACAACAAAGGTGTAAGGACGCTTGAGAGCAATGACGACAATTTCGTTCATACGCTCTCACCCGAATACACATCGAACAGGCACAGTACAACTGACATATGTAACCTTCTGGCAGCGAATGCCGCAGGTGGCGAATAAAATACCTTTTAAGAGACCCTCTCCGGAGCTGTCATTTCCCCCGATAGCCGGCTGAAAACAACATTTTCCCCTGACGGTTCCGAGCCGCTCCCGTCATGACCGGAGTGGCTCGCGACCATGGCCCGGTACCGGAAAGACGGCAACGAGCCTCGCCCCCTGAGTCGGATGACCGGGCATCGCGTCCTCAACCAGAACATGCGCGTTATGAAGCCTCAGAATGGACGCCACAAGGCTCAGACCAAGCCCGCTGCCACGAATGTGGCGACTCTTGTCCGAGCGGTAGAACCGGGTCAGCACGGCAGCCCGCTCCTGAGGCGCGATCCCAATCCCGTTATCCGTCACGGCAACAGCCGGATGCCCTCGCCAGCACCCCACATCCACCCGCACGCTCCCGCCAGGCGGCGTGAATTTGATCGCGTTATCCACAAGATTGGCAAGCATCTCGATGAGCAGATCCCGGTCTCCCTGCACGACGACAGGCACCGCCGGAAAAGAAGCGCCCGAAAACGTCGTTCCGGACAGAGAATCCTGCGGCGGAGATGCGGAAGACATCATCGCCCCCTGCGACACCGGACCAGATTTCGGACCATAAAGACCAACACCCTCGCTTTCCGCGATGGGCTCGTAAAGATCAATGATGTCACGAGCGAGATCTTCGAGATCAACAGCCGCAAAGCCGTCCCGTCGCCGGCCATTATCGATTTCAGCCATCCGCAGCAGTGCGGTAATGATGGAAAAGCACTGATCGAGATTTTCGATCGCACCGCCAATCGCATCCCGCAGAACTTCGGGAGAACCGGCATTGGGGCCGGCAAGAGTGCGTTCAAGAGACGCACGCACGCGCGCAAGCGGCGTCCGCAGATCATGCGCAATATCATTCCCGACGTCACGCATGTCATGCATCAGCTGCTCAAGCCGGTCGAGCATACGATTGACACTGCCAGCAAGGCGATGAAGGTCGTCCCGCTCCGATCCGGCAGGAAGCCGTTCGTGAATGTCACCCTGCATAATCCGGTCAACCGCCTCATGCATCTCCTTGACGCGAGCCAGCGCACGGTGACTGAGCCAGAGCCCGGTCAGCAGCGCGAGAACGAAAATCGGAACAATGGTCGTGACCGAAGCACGACGCAGCATCAGCTTCTGTTCGCTGAGCGGATGGACGCTGCGCCCCAGCGCAAGCAGACGCCCGTCAGAAAGATGATCGGCAAGGAACCAGACCTTGTAAGGCGCCCCTTCCTCAGGAACCATCATGGACGCATGCATCTCACCGTCCGCGACCAGCCCTTCCGGCCATTCCTTCAGATCGCCGGTCACCGGTTCACGGGCAGCCGTAAAAATCCCCGCCTCGTTGATGACAATACGCAGGTCATCGGTAGACCGCTCACGAATGACGTAAGCCAGGTGATCCGGCGGAAGAGAAAGCAGGAAATCCATCTCACGACGGAGAAGCTGGGCGGAACGCCGGAATTCCAGCGACGTCATCTGGCTGTAAATGAGCGAGAACTGAAAAACGGTCGCAAGAAGAATCGCCACAGCGAAACCAAGCGCCAGCTGGAAGCGGGCCGTCCGGAACAGTTCGAACCGCCTGCCACGCAGGAAAGACACCATGCGCGAACGCTCAGTCCGGCGCGCCAGGATCGGACGCACCAAGCGTGAAGCCCGCCCCCCGGATACTATGGATCAGCGGCGCTTCTCCAGGCCCGTCAATCTTGCGGCGCAGCTTGCCGATATGCACATCCACAAGGTTGGTCTGTGGCGTGAAGCGGTAATTCCAGACTTCTTCCAGCATCATGGCACGCGTGAGCACCTGACCAGGCCGACGCATGAGAAATTCCAGCAGCCGGAATTCACGCGGCAGCAGATCAACCTCCCGTCCCGCCCGATCAACCCTGCGGTCAATAAGATCCATCGTAAGAGGCCCGGCCCGCAGCACGGTCTGGCGCGTATCGTCCGGACGACGCAGAAGCGCTTCAATCCGGGCAACAAGCTCTTCCATGGCAAACGGCTTGGTAAGGTAATCATCACCGCCCGCCTTCAGCCCGCTCACGCGGTCATCGACAGCCGAAAGCGCCGAGAGAACAAGTACCGGCGCACGGATGTTGCGGGCACGCATGGTTTCGATCAGCGTCAGCCCGTCAAGACCAGGCAACATCCTGTCCACAACCATGACATCATACGCACCGGAAAGCGCCTGTTCCAGGCCCCCGTCACCAGTCTCCACCGCAGTAACGGCGAAGTCACGGCTCTCCAGTTCCTCGGCGATCTCACGGGCGATGCCGCTGTCATCCTCGACCAGCAGCACATGGGCGCCATTCACAGGGACAGATGCACTCATAAGACCATGGGATGCCGCGCCAGACGCGAAATTGCCACTAAAATCAATTTCATGACGGTCACAGAAACGACCCGTCCGGAGAAACGGCCACAGCACACTCCGGCCGGCCACCATGCACCGCGCACGAACCACACCCTCCAGGGCAACAGCAGCCTGTTCAAAGCCATGATTCCGCATCGTTCATCTGCTGCTCAGCAACACCTGATGCACAAGTGATAAAACTGCAACATTCACGTCCAATAAGTGTCGCGCAGGCAACAGAGTATTGCAGAACGCGCATTGATTATGTCAGAGCGAAATTATTGCGATATCGCGTCAAACCATGTCCGGACGGAAATCCAGCGAGATCCGGTCAAAACGTCTTCTTAAAAAGGTCTTGCCCTCAATGCCTCTTTCTCACCTGTATCCCGGCAGGACACGTCTGGGAAACCGTAAGCTGAAATCACGCCCGGTTCTCCTGGCGGCAACAGTTTTCGCCTCCACCCCCCTCATCCTGCTCTCCGTCTCCGCCCAGGCTGCAACAGACAGCACGTCGCACACCCACAAGGTGCGGACCGCGAAAACCCGGCCCGTTCACGCAACCCGCAACACAACCGTCGCCCCGGCTCAGACGGCCACCCCTGCCATTTCGACCACCAGCGCAACGACACGTCGCAACAACAATGCGGCAGCGCTCAGCCAGCATTACCAGGCCAGCGGCAACGAAGAAGTGGTGGTCACCGGTTCCATGCTGCGCACCGCGCGCAACACCAGCCCGAACCCGGTCCAGACCATCACCTCCGCCCAGATCCAGCAGACAGGCGTCGCAACGCTGGGTGACTTCCTGCAGCGCATGCCTTCCATCGGTTCCAGCGGCACGACCAACAACCAGACCAACGGCACAGGTGGCGCGTCCTGTATCGACTTCCGTAACATGGGTCAGAACCGGGTACTCGTCCTGATCGACGGCAAGCGCACGACAATGAACGGCGACAACAACTGCGTCGATTTCAACACGATTCCCACCGACATGGTCGACAGCATCGAAATGCTGAAAGACGGCGGCTCGGAACTGTATGGCGCGGATGCGGTCTCGGGCGTCATCAACATCAAGCTGCGGCATAATGTCACGGATGGCGGCGTCACCGCCTATGGCGGCATCAGCGGACAGGGCGATGCGCTGACCGGCAAGCTCTCAGCCCATAAAGGGTGGAACTTCGATCACGACAAGGGCAACATCACCCTGTTCGGTTCCTATATGAGCCAGGGCGGCATCATGCAGCGTGACCGCTCGTGGGCCACACCCGTCGCCGAGAACAACCCCTCATCAGGCGGCGTGACCTACGGGTCATTCATTGCCTCGTCAGGGCATTACATCGGCGAGACGACCGGGAACGAATATACCGGAACCAGTTCCGGAAAAATCATCCCCTGGAACGACAAATACCGTTATAACTACGGTAACGACCAGATGCTCTCCAACTACCTGCAGAATTCCACCCTGCGTGGTGAACTGCATTACGAGATCAACAAACACTTCATCCCCTACGCCAACGTGCTGTACAGCCACCGCACATCGATGGCGCAGATGGCCGCCGAGCCGGTGGATGGCGCCGTGCCGCCATCGGACATGCCCGCCTCCATCATCATCCCGTCCAACGATCCGTACAACACGACCGGCGAAGACGTTCAGATGTACCGGCGCATGACCGAATTCGGGCCACGCCGCACGGAAGATTCGTCCGACACGGTGACAGGTATCGGCGGCATGCGCGGTGAAATCACGCATGGCTGGATGTATGACGCCTCATACACCTATGGCTCGAACATGATGACCGAGCAGATGTCAGGCGTCGGCAGCTACACCAACCTGCTGCAGGAATACGGAATCCAGCAGCTCGATCCGACCGACACGAACAGCGCGACCGCCTATAACCCGTCGGTCTGTAACGCCGCTAAAGGCTGCGTGCTGTCCAGCCCGTTCGCACCGCTCTCCAGCGCCGCGGCAGCCTACGCGAACTATACGTCTCACAGTCATTACCATTACCAGATGCGTGACCTGAATTTCCGTATCAACAACGATCATGTCGCCAAAATGCCATGGAAAAACGGCGGCACTTTCGCCGTCGCACTCGGCATGGAGCATCGCGGCGAACAACTCAGCTACAATCCGGATCCGCTCATCGCATCAGGCCAGAGCCTGACGGATACATCCACCTATACGGGCGGCGGGTTCGACGTCACCGAGGGCTACCTGGAAGGCAAGCTGACACTGCTGCACAACGCCTTTCTCGCCCGCGACCTGACCATTGACGGACAGGGACGTTTCTCGTCCTACAACACCTTTGGCAGCGCCAGGAACTGGAAAGGCTCCATCAACTGGTCCCCGACCCGCGACATCCGTTTCCATGCCACACTGGGCACGTCATATCGCCAGCCAAACGTCTATGAAATGTACGGCGGACAGCAGCTGACCTACGCCTCGGCAACCGACCCCTGCGCACAGGCAGGATCCTACGGTTCCTATTCCGCTACCGTCGTGGCCAACTGCGCGAAGGCCGGTATCAACGCCGCTAATTTCACGGACGTCAATTCAGGTCAGATCGCCACCCTGACCGGCGGCAACTCGAAACTTCGTCCTGAAACCGGCCGCACATGGACTGTCGGCACGGATTTCACACCGCGCTGGATCCCCGGTCTGCACACGTCACTCACCTACTGGCATTACACGATTTCCAACCTGATCTCAGCCGTATCGACCCAGTACATGGCCGACCAGTGCTATACGGGACAGGGCAGCGGCTACTGCAACCAGATCAAGCGGTTCGCAGGCTCCGATCAGATCGATTACGCGACATCATTCTACACGAACCAGGGCGGCCTGAATCAAAGCGGTCTCGACTGGGACGTGGATTACGCCATCCGCGTCACCCCGATGGACCGCTTCATCCTCAGCAACAATTTCCAGCAGATCCTGAACTACAAGCAGCAGAATACCGCGGGCGGTTCCTGGACAAACTACACAGGCGGCCTGCAATATAACGCTACCGCCGGATCCCTGCCTGCCGCAGGCATCCCCCGTGTGCGCGATTACGCAAGCATCACATGGCGTCACGGAAATTTCCACGTGACCTACATGATGACCTTTATCGGCGGCATGCGCTGGAACAACAGCTCGGAGTTCCTGACGGCGGACGGCAGCCAGCGTTACAAGGCGCCGGCCATGGTCAAGAACGATCTGTCGCTCGGTTACGATCTGGGTCGCTGGAGCTTCACGGGCGGCATCAACAACCTAAACAACAAAAAACCGCCTTACGTCGTCAGCACAGCCGACAACAGCATGGCCTCTGTCTATGGAGACTTCTACGAAGGACGCTCCTTCTGGCTCCAGGTTGCGGCCGGCTTCTGACCTTCGCCACGCATCCCGGCAGGGCCTGCCCCGGAACCCGGCAAAGGCTCTGTCAGTGTTGTGTGTTGATCTGTGATTTTTCAAAGGGCTGGCTGAATTCGGGCTCTGCCCGAACCCGGCAGGGACCGTCACGCGAAGGCGTGCTGCGCACGACGGCCCCTGCACCCCGATTGATTAATAACAAAATGGTTTCCAAAGGTCTGTGACCTTTGGTGGGTTCCAGGGCAAAGCCCTGAGAAAGCACCAGCACGTAACGACAACAGCGCCCGGTTCAGGCAATAAAGAAACGACTGAGCCCGAGCCCCCGCAGCCCGCGCCGATAGGCAATGGAACTGCGATCCGCAGGCACATGAGCCTCAAGAGACGGATCAAGCGGCAGACATTCAGGCTTCTGACTTTCGACGATCGCCTTGTCTTCCTCAAAAACCCGGCGATTAAAGTCATAAACAGCCTGAACAGACTGATCAGTATCAAAATTACGGCAAATCGGCGCAAAAAGACGGGTAACACGCGCGGAAACCGGCGATGCCGCATTCATAATCACCAGCCGCCCGTCATCAGGGAAATGAATCTCCAGCGTCGCCGTAAACGGCAGATGAGTCCGGAAATGCCGCAGCCACTCAAAGCCAGGCCGGCCGCGATCCTGAACGCCAATCGGATAATTCCCCACCATACTACGATACCCGACCTCGAAACCCTTCTCCGTCAGCACCGGCATGTAAGGCGGAACCACGGGGTTTTCCGGATCAGCAAACGTGTCGGTGTGGACGAAAGCGAAATGGGCAACATCCAGAAACCCTTCCATCTGCCGACCCGCAAAACCCTGAATATCAATCGTGGGACAAACGATCTGCTGATAACCCGCTTCATCCCAGTGCGGCATCCCCGGAATGTCCGCCGCCGCAAGAATTGCCTCCCGGTCCGCCGGCCACTGACCTTCAGCAGGCGCCAGACAAACCCAGATCAGCCCATAACGCTCCAGTGAAGGATATGTCCGCAGCGTCATCTTTTTAGGGATCGCCCCATCCGGATGAGCCGGTATTTTCACGCAGCGGCCAGCCTGTCCGAAGCGGAACCCGTGATAGGCGCAGGCAATGGACTCACCATTTCCCGTGCCCAGACTGAGCGGCACCCCACGATGCGGACAGATGTCGCGGGCAACAACGATCTCATCACCGGCGTGGTATACAACCAGTGCTTCATCCAGCAGCATGGCAGCCACAGGCTCCTGCCCCACCTCCCTGACGAGCGCGACGGGATACCAGAACCGCGCAAGAATAGCGCGATCATGCGGATCGAAAGTGCTGTTGCGTGGCAGATCAGCCATCGCGGCCGTCTGCGCAACGCACTGCGACAGAGGTGCGGCAGATCCGGGTTCAGCAGACTGGGTCATGACGTGTCTCACATTAAGAGCGGGGGATGGCGTCACCAGTTCTGCCGCGCAGGGGGTGTGCCTGCATATCGCTTAAGTTAGTCTTTGCCGTTCGCAAAAAGAGCGCACCGGGGGAGAGATGACTGTCCAGTCAAGAATCATGAAGTATTTCATGGCAGTCGCACGCTGCGGCTCAATCCGTCGGGCCTCCGAACAGCTCGGAATCGCGGCCTCGGCAGTCGACAGACAGATCCTGCACGCAGAAGCGGAACTCGGTGTCCCGCTTTTCGAGCGGCATCCCTCCGGCCTGCAAATGACAGCGGCCGGAGAACTCCTGTTTACCACCGGACAGAAATGGGAACGCGACTGGACGGAAACACAGGCCGGCTTCAATGATCTTCAGGGACTGAAACGCGGCCATATCACTATCGCCATTGTCGATGCGCTCACACGAGGCGGCATCCCGAAACTGATCGGACAGTTTCGCAAAAGTTATCCGGGCATCGTGATCGCCTCCAGAGTAATGGACAATCACGCCATCGCAGGCGCCGTAACCGAACGGGAAGCAGAGTTCGGCCTGCTGCTTGATCCACCAGCCCGGCGCGATCTGATCGTGCAGAGCTATACAACATCACCACTGGGCATCGTCTGCCCGCCGGATCACCCGCTTGCCGCCAGGTCCGAGGTTCGTCTCGGGCAATGTCATGATTATCCGTTCATCATGCCCGCTCCGCCCCTGGCGTTGCGGAGACGTCTTGATCCTCTGCTTTCAGCCAGCCTGACAAAGATCGCGCCGGTAACGGAGACGGACAGCATCCGGATGATCCGATCGCTGATCGGCGCCGGTGTCGGAATCAGCATTTTGCTGGGTGTGGACGTTCTCAGCGAAGTCGAGGCGGGATCGCTGCGCTTCGTGCCCCTGGCGGAAGCCCGGTCCAGCCCCGCCATGCTCGCTCTCGCGGTTTCACGAACACGGATTCTCACATCGGGCGCACGCCTGCTCGCCGCGGAAATCGAACGGTTTCTGGCAGGATCACATGCAGCACTGACAGTACCATAACATAGCCAGAACCATCGCAACGACCTGCGGAAAAATCGTGAGCCAGACAGAAGGAATCATGGCCACATCACAAAAAGCGGATCACAGTCGAAACGGCCTGAGCACGGATCCGCATCCGACATATACAGGATTGTCTGTGTATTTTATGCAACAAAATGGAAACATAATCGCAAATGAGAGGCCAATAGCAGAGACAAAAGAATGTGCCTCATCTATATCCACAGAAATATAGATAAAGCACAATGTTGCGAGCACGTTCCGATCCCGCAACACCTGAAAGGTCAAAAAAGTGACGTCCCGCGTTGTAAAGTCCGCCCAGACCGCTCCCGTGAAGTCCGTTTTCCGGCATCAGGAGCGCTCTCTCGCCGGTCTGACTCTGGCCAGTCTGGCCCTGGCCTGCGGCGTTTTATACAGCAGCCCCGGTCATGCAGCCGGCGGCGACGTCTCTCTCACCGGCCCCAACTCGATCTTTGACGGCGAACGGGCGCTCGGAACCAGCGGCCTCAGCTCGCTCGAAGGATCAAGCGGCGGCGGCATCGCCAGCTGGGCCACCATCGGCGGCTACGGCAGCAAAAAGGGTGTCGGCATGGCTTTTCATTACAGCTACGTCAACGTTACGAATTACTGGGACCAGAACGCCGGCGCGATCCTCGGGCTCTATGACCGCGTCGAACTGTCCTACTCACATAACTTCTTCCAGACCCGCGGCACCGGAGCACTGCTCGGGATCGGCAAAGGATACCAGTTTGATCTCGATACAGGCGGCATCAAGGTCCGTCTGTTCGGACACCTTGCCGACAAAACACTGATCCCGCAGTTCGCAATCGGTGCGATGTACAAGCATGACGGTGACAACAAGGTCATTCATGAAGTCGGCGCAAAATCGACCGATGGCGCCGATGTCTATTTCGCGGCGACGAAACTCTATCCGTCGATCGGACTCCTCATCAACACAACGATGCGCCTCACAAAAGGCAATCAGTGGGGCATCCTCGGCTTCGGCGGCGACCGCAACGACAGTTACCATCCGCAATTCGAAGGGTCGCTCGGTTATCTGCCGTCTTTCATTCCGGGCCTCGTCGTCGGTGTCGAATACCGGACCAAACCGCGCAACCAGAATTTCACGCCGGAAAGCAACTGGTTTGACGTCTATGCCAGCTACTTCGTGAACAAACACCTGAACATCACAGCGGCCTACGTCTCACTGGGAACGATCGCAACATTCCGCAATCAGACCGGCGTGTATTTTTCGGCCCAGACCGGATTTTGACAGACCGGCTTCTGACACACCCCCCGGCCAGCCCCCGTCATGTAACATCCAGCGGAGAAGCCGGCATTCCGGAAGACCGGGTCAGCACCTCAGACGGCTCCGGATCATCCGCGTCCAGTTCCCGAAGCTGCCGCGCAACACTGCGGGTCCGCCGACGGGCATCTTCAATAGAGGAAGACATCGCCGAAGCATTGCGTGAGAGTTTTTCGAGCACACCATCCATTTTCAGCATTTCCTGACGTGTGGCGCCCAGAAGCCGCGCAATGGTGTCCGTCCGCTCTTCAAGAGACAGCGTGACATAACCAAGATGAATGGTGCGCAGCAGAGCCGGCATAAGCGATGGCCCCATGATCAGCACACGACAGGTGCGCCCGATTTCGTCAATCAGGCCGGGACTACGGGCGATTTCAGCATACAGGCCGTCCGTGGGCAGATAGAGCACCGCAAACTCCACCGTTTCAGGCGGAACGATATATTTCGAGGCTATTTTCCGGGCCTCAAAACGCAACGCGTTATCAAGCGCCTTGCGGGCATTGCGCTCCCCATCCCGGTCGTTCTGCGCACAGGCGTCCAGCAGTCGCTCATAGGCTTCAGTGGGGAATTTGCTGTCAATCGCCAGCACAGGCGGCACCGTGCAGCGAACCGGCATTTTCACAGCAAACTCCACAACCTCCCGCCCCTGCCCCAGCCTGCGGTTCGTCTCATAGGTGCCAGGCGGCAACACATCCTCAAGGATCGTGCGAAGCTGCGCCTCTCCCCACCCGCCACGGGTTTTAACATTCCCGAAAAGCCGCTTGAGATCACCAATCTGCGCCGTCATCGCGGAAACCTCCCCCATGGCCTTCTGCATCGCCGAAAACTGTTCCAGCACACGCTGGAAAGAGGTCTGCATCTGCTTTTCAACCGCGGCATGGAGCTGTTCCGTAACAGCACCCCGAATGGAGGCAAGCTGCTGGGCACTGGCTTCGGCCATCGTGCGCATGGCCTCCGACTGGGCAGCACGGGCCTCCGCCTGTTCACGCCCGATGCCCCCCGCGAGATGGGCGAGCCGCTCCCCGAGTTCAGCGCGCATCTGTTCGACGCGGGCAAGAAGAGCCCGCTCTGTTTCCGTCAGCCGCAAGCGCTGCTGCTCGGTTTCAGCATGACGCAGTCCCGCCTCCCGCTCGACCATCACATAGAGCCGCGCAAGCAGATCTGAGTCCGCCACACCCGTCACAGGCTTACGGCTGCGCAGAAAAGCTGCGATGCCAGAGATGGCGAGCAGGGTGGCAACAGCCAGAAGAAGGAATACCGGCAGACCGGAAGGATGGGATATCATGACAATGGCATCTTCCGATATTTCCGGCCTTTGTCACAGGGGCAGGATAAATTCAGAGCCCGTTCCGCAATCCCGCGCTGACAGCGCCCCTCATCCCGTCGCCAATAGTTACGCACGTGAATTGGCATCAGCCTGCCAGGATGCTATCGACCGGTAAAGCGAGCAGCACACCCCGCCGACAATCAGAAACAACAGAACGCCACAAGGCGCCGATCGGTAATGAGAGCTATGCACGGCACCATCACAACACCCACCCCCAGGCAGAAACTCTGGAAAAGCCTCTATCTCCAGGTTGTTGTTGCCGTGACTCTCGGCATCCTCATCGGTCATTTCGCACCGAATCTTGGCGCGGCCATGCGTCCTCTGGGCGACGGATTCATCAAACTCGTCAAGATGGTCATCGCCCCCGTCATCTTCCTGACCGTCTCCACCGGCATCGCCGGCATGGGCAATCTGGGCAAGGCCGGCCGCATCGGCGGCAAAGCCATGCTCTACTTCCTCTTCTTCTCTACGCTCGCTCTGATTGTCGGCATGATCGTGGCGAACGTCGTGCGCCCCGGCGGCGGAATGAATGTCGACGTCCACTCACTCGATGCCGCCTCCGTCAGCAGTTATGTCCAGAAAGCGAAGGATCACACCTTCTCGGACTTCCTGCTGCAGATCATCCCCAACACGACAGCAAGCGCCTTTACTTCGGGTGAGATCCTTCAGGTCCTGTTCGTCGCCATCGTCTTCGGCATCAGCCTCTCGCAGATGGGGCCGCGCGGCGAACCCATCCTGGCGTTCTTCCGGCAACTGACCGAACTCGTCTTCGGCGTTGTCCGTATCGTCATGCTCGCCGCCCCCATCGGCGCTTTCGGCGCCATGGCGTTCACCATCGGTCGCTTCGGTATCAGCTCCGTCACCAGCCTGATCTGGCTGGTCGGAACGTTCTACCTGACATCGATCCTTTTTATTGTCGGCATCCTCGGCCTCGTCACACGCGCGATGGGGTTTTCCATCTTCCGCCTGCTGCGTTACCTGCGCGAGGAACTGCTGATCGTGCTCGGCACAAGCTCCTCGGAATCCGCCCTGCCAACACTGATGTCAAAGCTGGAAAACGCCGGCTGCGCACGACCAATTGTCGGGCTCGTCGTGCCAATGGGCTATTCGTTCAATCTGGACGGCACAAACATCTACATGACCATCGCCGCCCTCTTTGTCGCGCAGGCAACAAACGTACATCTGAGTTTTGGCGAACAGACCGCCCTCCTCCTGGTCGCAATGGTCAGTTCCAAAGGCGCAGCCGGCGTGACGGGTGCAGGCTTCGTAACACTCGCGGCAACGCTTTCAGTTGTGCCCGGCATTCCTGTTTCAGGCATGGCGCTCATTCTGGGCGTGGACAAATTCATGTCCGAATGCCGTTCCCTGACCAACATTATCGGTAATGCCGTGGCAACAATTGTCGTTGCGCGCTGGGAAGGACAACTCGACATGGCACGCCTGAATGACGCGCTGGCAGGCCGTCTTCCACCGCAGGAAGCTGGCGACTTACTGGCAGAAGAAGACGCCGCCCCGACACCTGGCGAACACCATTTTCACTGATCCGGCGCCCGGTTCCGAACCATGCAGAACCGCGTTCTGAGCGACGAGTCTTTTTTTTACAAACCACGGCATCTCTGCCCGGTCAGACGCGTTTATCTGACCGGAACGATGATACCTGCCCCGGCGGGTCGTCCGCCCCGACCATTCTGACAGAATGTTGCCAATCAGTCACACATAAGGAGGCTGAATAAAGACACACGATATTGCGATGTGACGAATCGTGGCACAAAATGCAACATATAGTTTATCTGATATACGTCAATCGAATAAATCGATGGCGGGCAGCAGCTCAAAAAAATAAGAAAGAATGAAGCCTGCACCATGAACAGATCGTCTGCTTTCCCGGTCGCCGGGACACGTTACCGGAGCCGTGTCACGGTTCGTCTGGTCTCATCAACGGTTCTTGGAAGCCTTGCTCTGGCGATGACCGGTCCGGCCAGCGCTGAGACAGCTCCCAATGCCCAGATCAACAGTCACACACAGATTCCGGACATCCACCGGAACCAGGCGCACACAGTGGCTCAACCGCAGGCCGGGCAAACCCCCGTCACCCAGACCCCGGCTCTCACACAAAAGCAGAAGTTTACAGGAACCTCACTGCTGCCGCCCCTCGAATCCCGTCCGGAAAATTACGCCATTCCACAGGCGCTGGAACTGCCACCGCAGCCTGCTGCCCTGCTGCATCAGGGGCCCTGGGGGATCTTCAACTCCAACACGGGCGCTGCCTCCGGTTTCGGCACGGTCGGTTACTACGCCGTCTCACGCTGGGCCGAAGACTGGTCCAACCTGCGAGACAAGAAAAACCGGATCGATTTTCTTGATCCGCTCAAATATATCCCGCTGAACGAAAGCGGTTCCATTTACCTCACCCTGAGCGGCAACTTCCGCCATCACGGTTTCTATGACGAAAAACCCATCATGGGCACCGCAAGCAAAAGCCCGTCCTATCGCTCCAACCTGCGCTGGAATACAGGCGCCGACCTGCACCTTGGCCAGCACGTCCGGCTCTACGGCGAACTGATGAGCGGACAGGCCGGCGGCATCAACTACTACGGTTACAACAACGGCCGGTGGCGTAACAAGCTGGACGCACAACAGGCTTTCGTCGAAGTGCGCGGACATCTGCTCGGCGCCACAATGGGCGCCATGGTCGGCCGCATGACCTTCCTGGATGCACCGCCCTATATCACCGCCGGCAGCGTCTACCCGACAATTCCTTATTCATGGAACGGTATCAGAACATACTCTTTCTGGAAGAATTTTCGCGTCGATCTGTTCGATCTGACTCTGACGAACTGGGACATCCACAACGTACCATTTCATAACCAGGTCGGTTACCGTACGCGCTGGTTCGGCGCCTACACCTCCTATGCCATTCCCTCCTTCAAATTCATGGGCGTAAAGAGCCAGGTGTTCGTCGATACGTTCTATTACGGCTATCTGCTGGCAAGCGCGCCGATCGCCGGCGTGAAAGGCACAATCGCCGGGTCCACGCATCGTGACACGCCGGGCATACGCGTCTGGGGCAATACCGGCCCGATCGAGTTCTCCCTGGGCGCAATGTGGCAGGGCGGGTCGTTCAATGCCGCAAATAACGGTCCGTCACGGTCCGTCAGCGCCTATTCGTTCAACGCACAGATTTCCTATCGTCTGGCAAAACTGTGGGGACGCCCCGCCATCGGCCTCCAGGCCGACGACATCTCCGGCGGCAACTACAACAAAAGTCAGACCAGTTCATGGGGTGGCTTTCTCACCCCGTTCGTGCCCAGCGCCTATTATCTCGATATGAGCACATATTTCGGCAACCAGAACGTGATCGATGTCGGGCCGATCGCAACACTGGCGCCCACAAAAAATACCACCCTGCTGCTCAAGGTGCCCGTAATGTGGCGTAACAGCGTCAATGACGCGATCTATCAGAACCCGCTTGCCGCCTATGCCTTCCGTCCGCACGGAGGTTACGTGGGAACAATCCCGCAGGCCAGTTTCACCTGGCGCGCAACGCGTCACATCACTCTCAGTATCGACGGCGAGTATATTTTCGCGTCAAAAGCATTAATCCAGACCGGGGCGCAATCGGGCGCCTATGTGCAGAGCAACCTCGAACTGACGTTCTGAACCTTTTTCACTACGGACTATATGACACAGAGACCTCCGGCCGACCTGACAAACTTCGAGCGCATACGCGGAATCTTTGCGGGCTCAGCCGGAAATCTCCTCGAATATTTCGACTGGTACGTCTACTCCGCCTTCGCTCTCTACTTCGCCCACGCCTTCTTCCCCCACGGTGATCCGACAGCGGAACTCCTCCAGTCCGCCGCCGTCTTCGCCGTGGGCTTCCTCATGCGCCCCGTCGGCGGATGGCTCATGGGCCTCGTTGCCGATCGTTACGGACGCAAAAAAGCTCTCACCCTCTCCGTCGGAGCCATGTGTGCCGGCTCCCTCGCCATCGCCGCCTGCCCCGGATACGAACAGATCGGCATCGCCGCCCCCGTCATCCTGGTCCTCGCCCGCCTCGTCCAGGGCCTCAGCCTCGGCGGCGAATACGGCGCCTCCGCAACCTACATCGCAGAAGTCTCCCGCCCCGAAGACCGTGGCTTCTGGTCCGGCTTCCTTTACGTCACCCTCGTCATGGGACAGCTCGCCGCCATGGCCGTGCTGCTCCTTATGCAGTTCGTCTTCCTCACACCCGCGCAAATCACCGCCTGGGGCTGGCGTATCCCGTTCCTGCTCGGCGCAGCCGGGGCAGTGCTGATCTTCTGGCTCCGGCGCAACATGGAAGAAAGCAGCTCATTCAAAAAGACCGCCAGCCAGAAAAGCGAAGGCGGCCTGCATGTGATGCTGCGCCATCGCAGAGCCGTGCTGACCGTTGTCGGCCTCACGGTCGGCGGAACAGTCGCGTTCTACACCTACACGATCTACATGCAGAAATTCCTCGCCAATTCACTGGGTTTCGACAAGGAACAGGCCACGCTGATCTCGGCTGCCTCACTGGCCGTCTTCGCCGTCGCGCAACCTCTTTTCGGCGCATTGTCAGACCGTATCGGACGCAAACCGATGCTGATCGCCTTCGGCATCCTCGGCACCCTGGGTACGGTCCCTCTGATGAGCGTCCTCTCAGGCACGCAATCCGCCTTCGGCGCCTTCAGCCTGATCACCCTCGCGCTGATGATGGCCTCCGGCTACACCTCGATCAATGCCGTCGTGAAGGCCGAACTCTTCCCAACACGCATCCGCGCACTCGGTGTGGCCTTCCCCTATGCGGTAACAGTCTCGGTGTTCGGCGGCACAGCGGAATACGTGGCGCTCTGGTGCCGCCAGGCCGGACATGAAGGCTGGTTCGCATGGTATGTCTCAGCCTGTGCACTGTGCACCCTGCTCACGGCACTGACGCTTCCCGCCCATGGCGCAACATTGCCGGAAGAGCCCTGAAGAGCCCTCCACAGCCCTCAGTCAGGCCGGTTCTGTAAGTGACCCGACCGTCGGCTCACTCGCCGGCCCCGCCGGAAAACCGTTTCAGACGCGCAAGAGTCGGACCGGAAACGAGTTCGATGATTTCCGACGTGATGTCGTCCTGACGGACCATCCGACGACGCTGTTCAAGATCCTGAAGCCGTCGCTCGATTTCCTGATGAGCAGCGGTCATGCGCTCACTGCGTGCTTCATTTTCAGCCGCGAAACTATGGAGAGCAGCCTGACACAGCCGGGAGAACAGATAATCCGCTGTCAGATCGGTCATCAGCTTCTCCGGCGGCAGATTGAGAAGCGGCGGCGGTCCGGCAGACGCGGCTTTCAGAAGGGCGGGGTCAAGCGGAAACAGCATTTCCCTGACGATGACCGCACCCTGACCAGGATGCCAGTGGCAGAAGACGGTCGCGACCGTTGAAAGCTCGCCCGCAAGAACCTTCCTGCAGATTTCGTTTGCAATCGTGGCGGCAAGATCCGGAATAGCGGCAGGATGCTGGGCGGCGGCTGCTGTCCACACGGGAGAGACCTCACGCGAACGGGCAATGGCGGCGCCGCGTGTACCAATAAGGAAAATACCGCCTTTTTCACTGTCCTGCACAGCATCGAGCATGTGTTCGCTAAAGAGACCGGCAAACCCCTGCTCGGCGCAGAAAAGAATAAGTCCCGCTTTACCCTGACCGTTCCCGTCCGGGCTCCGTTCCGTGTCCGGCTGCAAAGCAATGACACGAAGAAGCGCCTGACGGACAGTATCGGAATAAGCCTCCACAGCAGGAAGAGCCTTGCGGGCCTGCTGCACGCGGACAGCAGCAAGAGCCCGCATGGAATTGACGATGCCGCCAAGCTGCCTGGTATTGTCAATGCGGGCGGTAACGTCCTGAAGACGCTCCGTCATAGCGACACGGGAGCCGACGCCTGCGCGGCAATGCCGGCTTTCAGCACGTCCAGCAAAGCGGCCTTCTGCTCGTCCGGCAGAGCAACGCCTGAGCTGATCGCCACAGCAAGCTCCGGTGCGGTTTCACGAAGAAGGGCACCCAGGTTTTCCCGCAGGGTCCGGATCAGCGAAACCGGCAGAGTATCGAAAAGACCGTTCTGGGCAGCGGTAACGAGAGCAACTTCCTGCACGAGATCAAGCGGCGCATGGGGTGGCTGGCGGAGCACGGCGCGAATACGCGCCCCCCGTATAAGCTGCTGCCGCACATGAGCATCAGGAAGGCCACCGAAGCGGGTAAACGATTCGAGTTCGGTGAACTGGGCATAGTCGAGACGCAGGCTGCCGGTAGCCTCACGCAGAGCCGGCGCCTGCGTCGCGCCGCCAACACGGCTGACACTGACACCGACATCAACCGCAGGCTTCTGGCCCTGATCGAAGAGTGTCCGGTCAAGAACAATCTGGCCATCAGTAATGGAAATAAGATTAGTGGGAATATAGGCGCTGAGATTACCAGCTTCCGTTTCAGCGACAGGAAGCGCCGTAAGCGAGCCTGATCCCTTTTCGGGCGAGAGCTTCGCGGCCCGTTCGAGCAGGCGGGCATGGACATAAAAAATATCGCCCGGATAAGCCTCGCGCCCCGGAGCCCGACCGGTAAGGAGAGAAACCTCTCTGTGTACGGCAGCATGTTTCGACAGGTCATCGATCACGATGAGCGCATGCTGCCCCTTGTCACGGAAATACTCCGCCATACTGAAGGCCGCGAACGGCGCAACCCAGCGCAGTCCGGGCGCTTCAGCAGGGCGCGCAACAACAATGATGCAGCGTTCAGGATTCCCGCGTTGCCGTATGGTGTCAATGACGCGCTGTACACTGGAGGTTTTCTGATCCACCGCAACATAAACGCAGATCATGTCAGAGGATGTCTGCGCCAGAATGGTATCGACAGCGACAGTGGTTTTGCCGGTGGCGCGGTCCCCGACAATCAGCTCCCGCTGCCCACGTCCGATCGGAAAAAGCGTGTCAATGACAAGTGTGCCGGTCTGAACAGGATGAACGACAAGATCGCGGTCAATGATGGCGGGCGCCGCACGTTCAATGGGAAAACGGGTTTCCGCCATCACCGGGCCTTTGTCATCCAGAGGCCGGCCAAGCGGGTCCACAACTCGGCCAAGCAGCCCCGGCCCGACAGGAACACTGACAACCTCAGACGTCCCGAAGACAGGCGCACCGGCTTCTATGCTGCCATCATCATCAAGCAGGACACAGGCAATACGGTTTTCTTCCAGACTGTGCGTAAAACCATAACGCCCGTTTCCAAAAGAGAGAAGCTCGTCAAGCTTCACGTCCGGAAGGCCCGAGATAAGCGCAACGCCGTCGCCGATATCCTCCACACGCCCGACGCGCTCAGTCTGCGGACCAGCCGGAATATCATCCAGACGGGAACGGGCGGCAGCAAGCCAGCCAGCAGCCGGATCGGCAGCGGAATCAGACATCGGCATGACTCAGAGTGTCCCTGATACGGTCCAGATCGGCCTGCCAGTTCGAACCGACGGTCAGATGAGGCGTGCGAATGGCAAAACCTTCAATCAGAGCCGGATCGGTGATCCAGGTCACGGCAGGATGTGCGCCAAGGGCGGTGACAAGGGCCGTTTCGCAACTCTCGCGCTCAGCATCGGAGAGAGGCGCTGCTGTCGCAATACTGAAACCGGCTCCCAGCGTGTGTCGCTCCCGCTCAGGCAACGCCGCGACCGCTTTCAGAAGACCGGAGAACAAAACACCACGCGCAGCGGCAGGCGCACCGGTAACAGTCAGAAGCCGGCCCGCAATATCAACAGCCAGCACCGCCGCCTGCTGCCGCCAGACAGCGCGGCTTTCAGCCTCCTCGCGGGCAATCGCCTGCCTGCTGGCGTCTCCAAGCGCGGCGGCATCCTGCTGCGCACGGGCCAGAATCGCAGCGCGATCAGCCTGCGCCTGCTGCGCCGCCTCAGCCAGCACACGGGCTTTTTCCTCCGCGATCGTGTTGCGGGCCTCTGTCAGAGAAGCGCGCTCAGCCGCCACCTGTTTTTCCTGACCGGTCAGAGCATCAAGACGCGTATCAACGTTTTTCTGCCGTTCCGCGATGATGGCGGCGAGTGGCTTCCAGAAGAAGCGGGCAAGCAACCAGATAAGGATGCTGACATTGATGGCCTGAAGGCCAATGGTCCACCAGTCGATCTGCACAGGATATTATTTCAGCAGCGGGTTGGCGAAGAGAAGCAGCAACGCGATGACAAGACAGTAAATAGCCATCGTTTCAATCATCGCCAGCCCCACAAAGAGGGTACGCGAAATCGTGCCGGCAGCTTCCGGCTGACGGGCAATGGCGTCCATGGCGGCGGCAACAGCGCGGCCTTCGGCAAGAGCCGGACCAATGGCGCCGCACGACACGGCAAAAGCCGCTGAAACGATGCTTGCAAAAGCGAGCCAGTTCATGAAGGAGATCCTGTTTTGTCAGCAGAAGAAGACGGAGACACTTTCGGCCGGGTCAGCGCGCCCGCGATGAAGACCATCGCCAGCACGGCAAAGATATAGGCCTGAACCGCGCCCGTAAGCATATCCAGCGCCATGAGCGGAACAGGCACCAGAAGCCCGGCCAGTGAGACGACGATCCCGACAATAAATGCCCCGGCCATGATGTTTCCAAAAAGACGGACCATCAGGGAAAAGGTTCGGGTCACCGTCCCGATCAGGTTGAGGGGAACCATGACAATGCCCGGCCACAGAAAGGTGCGAAGATAACCGCCAGGACCGCCGGAACGGATGCCAAAGACGATAATCGCGACAAATACGAGACCGGCCAGAGCCGCATCCGTGGCAAGAGCCGCTGTCGGGGCATGCAGACCAGGAACAAGCGCCGTCCAGTTGGCAACAAGGATAAAAATAAAGAGCGTCCCAATGAAAGCGCGATAGGGCGCGGGATCGGTCCGCATGGTTTCGCTGATCTGGCTGTCGAGTGCCGTCAGCAGCAGTTCGAGAAATGCCTGGAGCCGGCCCGGTGCGCCAGGTGTCAGACGGCGGCGGACCAGCACCGCCCCGAGCGTCAGCACGGCCATAAGACCCCATGTAGTGACAACCGGCCCGGTGACCGGGACAGGCCCGATATGGAAAAGCGCCGGCGTGGACAGAGGTGAATTCATGACCGGGCGTTCTCTTCCCTGATAGCCGCCAACGGTGCCGCGCCGGTATAACGGCGCATCAGGCGGAGCGCGACAGGCCGGGCAAGGATGACGCCGAACGCCGCGAACAGAAGCGACGCGGTGCCGTTGCGGGCCGCGAGAAAAAGCACGGCCGCCAGAACAAGAAGACGAACGACCATAACCGCCACGGCAGCGGCCCGCCGGCCTGGCATCATGAACCACTGCACATTGGGCCAGAGGGCGACAACATGAGCCGCTCCGGCGGCAAGGCCTGCGACAAACCAGAGAATAGCGGAAAAAACGGATATGTCAGGCATGTGGGTGATTCATCCATTTCCATGCGCTGAGACCACCCGCGACAAACCCCGCAAGAAGCAGCGCAGCGGAAAAAGTCACGCCCGATCCGGCGCGATGATCAAGCCAGCGACCCGTAATGAGACCGGCAAGCGGCGGGCTCACGATCGTCCAGCCAAGAACGCCGATACGGGCAAGATGCTGAGTGACACCGACATCGGTGTCAGTCCGGGCGAGCCGCTGACGTGCAACCTGCGCACGGATCGCGGCATCCATCTCATCGCCAGGAGACGGGGAGCGTGTCACTGAACCATCCCATGCCCATCCGGCCGCAGACGACCGGCGATCAGCCGGATCGCGGCAAGCTGAAGACCGACGGATGCCACATTGGCGTTTTTGCCGAGATCTTCCTTTTCGCGGAAATGCTCCTGAACAAGCGTGCCGAGCGTCGCGAGATCAGCGCCCGGAACAGCCTCGCGGGTGGCAATGTCCACCTTGTCACCCCGGTTGCTCACCGTCAGCTCACCATGACGCACGGCGCAGTAATGCTGCGTGCCGTCCTGCCGCTTCCAGGAAACAACGGTGGGAACAAGGCTGGTCAGCAGATCGGCCGCCCCCTGGAGAATGCCAAACCCGCCGCTCTCATCTTCCGCCCGCACAGACACGATTCCGACTTCCTCAACCGGGACGCTGAGAGGGGTAATAATCCGTAACTTCATGACGTCCCCTTCCCTTTTTCCGACGCACTCCTGTGAGAGGCACCCGCCTGACGGGCGGTCTGCTCTTTCTGACGGGCATCTTCCAGGTTGCCGACCATGTAAAGTGAACTTTCCGCCCAGTCATCGGTTTCGCCCGCGAGAATCGCACGACACCCGGCAAGAGTATCGGCGCGGCTCACGCTGCGCCCCGGCTGCCCGGTGAATTTCTGCGTCACGGAGAAAGGCTGACTGAGAAAGCGCTGGAGACGACGGGCACGGATGACAATCCGGCGATCCTCGGTTCCAAGCTCCTCCACGCCCAGCAGAGCGATAACATCCTGAAGCGATTTCAGCCGGGCGAGCGCCTCACGCACCTGTCCGGCGATGTCGCAATGTTCCTCGCCAACAACCAGCGGATCAAGCAGCACGGAAGACGAGGCCAGCGGGTCAATGGCGGGATAGAATCCCTGAGCGGCAAGCTGGCGGGAGAGCACGATCTGGCTGTCCATATGAGTGGCAATGGTGGTGACAGCCGGGTCCGTGAAATCATCGGCAGGAACATAAACTGTCTGGATCGCCGTGACAGCGGTCCCCGCGACGGAGGCAATGCGCTCCTCCACTTCTCCCACTTCAGTGGCCAGGGTCGGCTGGTATCCCACACGGGAAGGGAGACGCCCCAGCAGACTGGAAAGTTCGCTGCCCGCCTGCACAAAACGGTAAATGTTATCCATCAGCAGCAGAACATTACGATGCTGTGTGTCGCGGAAATATTCAGCCATGGTCAGAGCGGTCATCGGCACACGCCAGCGCGCGCCGGGCGGCTCATTCATCTGCCCGTAGACAAGAACAGTGTGATCGATCACGCCCGAACCGCGCATGTCGGTCAGCATTTCATGCCCCTCGCGGGTGCGTTCGCCGACCCCGGCGAAGATGGACAGACCATGATATTTCGCCGCCATCGCATGGATGAGTTCCATGATCAGCACGGTTTTCCCCACACCCGCGCCACCGAACATGGCGGCCTTACCGCCATGAGACATCGGCGTCAGCAGATCAAGCACCTTGACGCCCGTTTCAAAGAGAGCCGTGCTTCCCGTCTCCACACTCATCGCCGGCGGAGGATGATGAATGTCCCGGCGCGGGGTCTCAGGCGGCAGAGCCGGGCCGTTGTCGCGGGGAATACCGGTCACGTCGAGAAGACGACCCACGACAGCGTCTCCCACGGGAACACAGACCGACGCGCCGGTAGCACGAACGGACGTGTGCCGGGCAAGACCGGATGTCGAGGACAGCGCAACGGTGCGAACAGTCCGCGGATCGGGATGGCTATGGACCTCAAGAATGAGGGGCTCGGCGTTATCCCGCCCCACAATCAGCGCTGAGCTGATCTCCGGGAGGCGCCCGGCAGGGAAACGGACATCAACGACAGCCTCCCGCACGGCGATAATTTCGCCGTCGGGCACGGGGACTGCCTGCGTACCAGCTATAACGCCTGCGGCGACCATGTTGCCTCCCTCCGGCCTGCGAAATGCATGCCATGCTGATGGCAACTTTCAGACGGATGAGTAAGTGATCCAGATCACAATGCTGCGGTTTTCACAAAAAAACATGATGCCCGGCCCACTCCCGACATCTTCATTCCTGCGTGGTATTCAGCCCGGACATTGGCTTTTGCACCGCAGTTGCGTCATGGTGCGGCGCATTCCCGCCGTCACAGGAGACCGAACCCATGAAGAAGCACGAAAAAATTGCCCTGGACAGCCTTCTTTCCCGTTCCTCCACAGACGATCTGACCAGTCCTGCCCCGAAAGGCGATGAGCTGGAGACCATCCTCTCCGCCGTCATGCGCGCGCCCGACCACGGCAAGCTGCGCCCCTGGCGGCTGGTGCTGGTCCACGGCGAAGCCCGCGTGACACTGGCCGAACGTGTCGTCGCCAGCATGAAACGGATCGATCCGGACGTCCCGGAAAAGAAGATCGAGAAACGCTATAACCGCTTCTCGACCATGCCACTGATCATCGTGCTCGGCATGCATCTGAAGCCCGAAGACAAAATTCCGCTGATCGAACAGGAACTCGCCGTCGGCGCCGCGGGGATGAACCTGCTCAATGCGCTGCATGCGGCAGGCTACGGCGCCGTCTGGGTATCCGGCGAGATCACCTATGACCCGGTGTTCGCGGCCGAACTGGGCTTCCCCGCCCCGCACGGTCTGGCCGGATTTTTCTTCGTCGGCACACCGAAAGATGAGGATCATCACTCGAAGCGGCGCCCGGTCGCGCCCTATGTGACAGAGTGGACAGGCGAACCGGTGTCATTCGGCGCAGATAAGGACTAACCTCACTGCCATGAATACGGTGTCCGACTACGACGTTGCGATTATCGGCGGAGGCCCGGTCGGCCTCGCCGCCGCCCTCTGCCTGGATGAGGCAGGCCTGTCGGTCGCCGTCGTCGAACGGGCCGATGAAACCCGCTGGTCCCAGGCCGCCTTCGACGGACGGGAAATTGCCCTGACCTGGCACGCCCGGGCGCTGCTGGAACGGCTCGGCGTCTGGTCACATATCCCCGAAAGCATCATTTGCCCGCTGCGCGAAGCCCGCGTCGAAACCGGCCGCGCAAACCATCCGCTGGTTTTTGACGCCGATCAGCCTCACGGCTCACCGACCGGGCCACTGGGATGGCTCGTCTCCAACAACATGATCCGCAGAGCGCTTTACGCAGAAGCCGCGACCCGCCCCGGAATCACACTGCTGCCAGACGTCACTGTGGAAACACTGCGCCAGGATGGTGACGCCGCCGTCATCCGCCATGCCGGCGGCCGGCTGCGCTCCCGGCTCGCCATCGGCGCCGACGGACGATTTTCCCCGACACGCCGCCGGGCCGGAATCGGCGCGGTGATTCACGACTTCCGGCGGGTCATCATGGTCTGCCGCATGGCGCATGACGCCCCCCATCACAATGTCGCTCTGCAATGGTTCGATGAAGGCCAGACCGTGGCATTGCTGCCCGTCAACGGAGGCGCCTCCTCACTGGTTCTGACCCTTCCCGCCGATGAGATCGACCGGCTGATGCATGCCGGTCAGGACGCCTTCAATGCCGAAATCGTCGAGCGTGTCGGTGGCCGGCTGGGAGCCATGCGGCTGGTCAGCACACGACACGCCTACCCGCTGAAAGCCGCTTACGCGCATCGCTTCACAGCACCCCGACTGGCCCTGATCGGCGACGCCGCCGTCGGCATGCACCCGATCACCGCACACGGATTCAATCTGGGACTGCGTGGCGCGGAAACACTGACAAAAGAAGTCAGTTCCGCATTATCGCAAGGCGAGGATTTTGGCGGTTCCGCAGTGCTGCGTCGTTTCGAACGGCACCATCGGGCCGCAACCGCCCCCATGTTTGCGGCAACAAACGGAATCGCAACCCTCTACACGCATGACGCAGCCCCGTTCCGCGCCCTGCGCTCACTGGGATTACGCGTAGCGGACGCCCTCCCGCCGTTCAAATCAGCCGTGACAGCAATGCTCATGGACCGGGGACCGAAACAGGCACAGGGATAAGACAAATCCCGTCGGAGTGATTCAGGGCTCTGCCCGAACCCGGCAGGGACCGTCACGCAAAGGCGTGCTGCGCACGACGGCCCCTGCACCCCGATTGATTCATAACAAAATGGTTTCCAAAGGTCTGTGACCTTTGGTGGGTTCCAGGGCAAAGCCCCGCGAAGAAGCCAGCACTGAATGACAACAGAGTCTTTGCAAACCGTTTTATAAAACATACCGGGATGAAGGGGTCCACGACCCCTTCCAGGTCCGGGCAAAGCCCGGCCTCGCGACAAAACCATCAGATTTTGACGATAATCCGTCGTTTCCAGAGCACATAACTCGGAATAAAACAGATCCCGACATAAGCAATCGCAAACAGAAGCGACGTCAACGGCGTTGACCCCCCGCGTGCGAACAAAGTCTCATAAATCCAGCCACCCGTGGTAATCCCGTCCGCAGGGTGCAGCACCCATAAAAGAATAGAGCCAAGCTCGGAAAGCATGAACGCCACAATCGGATTCGATCCGAAAATAACGCCAAACTTCACAATACCACGCGCCCAGGACGACCGCTCCTGAACACGCCTGACATCAACAAGGCGATACAGAACAAACAACGCCACTGTATCAATGCCAGCGCACAGCAACACAAAGCTGCTCGTCCACATGTTCTTGTTCAGCGGAAAAAACATCACCGCGATCAATGCACAGCCAAGCAGAACCGGCCCGGAAAAGGCCCACCGCGTAATCGCCTCATCAGAACCGCGAGCCCGCGCCTCGCGAAAAGCCAGACCCGCAATAATACCGGCGATCACCGTCGAAAAAGCCGGCAGCGTGCTCAGCAGCCCCTCCGGATCACGATCATGCTCATAGAGACGACCGATCCCTAACCAGCTTTGTGTCCAGTCCGTAATAGCCCTGTCACACCACGCGACGATATTGCTGTGCGGGTCCATAAACGGAACATCGCGTCCCGGCATACCGATTCCGGGAATCGGAACCCAGGCGACAAGAACCCAGTAGGCAGCGAGAAAACCTGAAAAAACCAGCCAGAGCGACGAAACATTCCTGACGTAAAGAAAAAGCGTGCCACAGACCAGATAACACGCGGCAAAACGCTCAAGAACACCAAAAAACCGCAGATGATGAATATGAAAATGCGGAAACAGCGCCAGACTGATACCAAGCGCGAACAGGATCACACTGCGCCGGAGAATATCGAGAAACAGAGCGCTCCGTTTTTCCCCGCGCGCCATCCGGCCACCGAGAGAAAACGGAACGGCGCACCCCATGATAAACAGGAAACTGGGGAAAACGAGATCGGTGGGCGTGAAGCCGTTCCATTTCGCATGCAGAAGCGGTGGAAAGACCTGCCCCCAGTCCCCCGGGTCGTTCACGAGAATCATGAACGCCACAGTCAGCCCGCGCATCACGTCCAGTGACTCAACACGCGAGCGCCTGATTTCGATTGGCGTATCCTGCGTCATTTCCACTCCGGTCACCGACACCGCTCTCAAAATCCGCTCGACAGAGAAACATAAGCGCCAAACGGTGCCCCGATCGAGTAAATCGGTGAAGACCCGGCAACAACAGCACCGCTGCGGCTGAGGGTATCATAGGCATTGGCCGTCGTGCTGGCCGCCATCGCCAGATAATGGCTGTCACCGATATTGGTCAGGTTCAGCTGGATCTGAGGATGCTGAGCCGGCCCGATCGACTTCATGCGATAACCCAGCGTCAGGTCGGACGTCATGTAGGACGGAATACTCTCGTCATTCATGAACGTCGAATACTGTGAATCCGTATACCGGAAATTGAAGTTTCCAAAGAACCGGCCATCATCATACTGCAACCCGATCGCCCCGGTAAATTTCGGGCTGCTGACAGCAATCCTGCCCTTCGTCGGCAGAACTTCGCCACCCACCGTAAAATCGTTGTCCATGGTGGAATGGAGATACTGCCCGGACAGATACGGACTGATGTGATGCCATGGCGCAAGACCGAATTCCGCCTGGAAACCACGCGATGTCTGACCACCCGCGTTGATCGGCAGCGCCACCACCAGCGTGCTCCCCGGAATGTAGCCGGAAGAGGAAATATTATGGTTGGTCATGTTAAGATTGAAGGCTGATACGGACAGATTCCAGAATCCCGTATGGCGGAAACCAATTTCCTCACCGATCGTATATTCCGGCTTCAGATTTCCGACAGCCGAGATCTGCCCGGCATTCGGGTCATAATCCGGCACATAAGCCTCGGTCGAAACCGGAGCACGGAACGCCGTCGTGCCATTGATATAAACCTGGTTATGCGGATCGATATGATACGTCGCATAAAACTGCGGCAACGGCTCGAAATAATTCCCCGTGGTCTTCCACGGGTCAGCACCAGGCACTAGGTTTGTCCCCTGACGGGACACCATCGCCGCTTTGAACCCCGCACTGAGTTCCAGTTTATCGTGCAGCAGCTTCAATGTATCGGCAATATACAGGGCATTCTGCTGCTGCCAGAAATTCAGATTGTCTCCGCTGAGAATCTGCCCGTTCGCAAACCGGATCGGGGACGTCCCGTATCCGTTCACAACCTTGCCCTGATAGTTCAGCAGACTGAACTGATAGCGTTCAGTATGAGCCGCATAGGAATACCACCAGCCAAAGGTCAGGGTGTTGTGCCCATGCGTCCACTTCATCGAAGCATTGACGGAACCGATTTTCTGATTCCACGGATCACTCAGCAAAGTCGAAAGATTCCCGTTCGTCTGATATGGGAGATTCAAAGAACCATACTGAGATGACCCATTTCCATAGGCAACGTTCCCAAAATATCCGCCCGAAACCGGAATATTTTCTCCACCCATGGACGGCCCGAACTGCTGGATAAAATACGGCGTCGCATTCAGTTCGAGTTCGCGTGACAACCGGAAGTGCATCGGCACAATTACGTTGACCATATTATTGTTCTGCTGCGAAAGCTTATAATATGTCGTATCACCCGGCGTGTAGGACCCCGCCAGATTATAGCTGTAACCATACTGCTTCCACTGAGCCAGCGTCGGTGAAAGCATCCCGATATTGAACTGTCTCGTCCAGGCAAAAATAGCCTTGACCGAGCTGTCCTCACCCCACTCTTTCACCCATTTTGAATCGACGTGATAACGATACTGATTACCCGGCCCGCGCCAGTTATTACTGGACGTATACGAAAACGATGCAAATCCGCGAATGCCGGTATTCCCGATATCACCCGTATTAAACCGGATGAATTCCTTGTTGGCGCTGTGCGTTCCTCCCATGACATCAACATATCCGCCCATCCTGTGTGACGGATTGATCTCAAAGGCCGCGATCTGCCCGCCTGCGGCGTTGATGAGCGGCGCGTCAATATCCGGTGACCCCTGAGAGACCGTCAGCGACCCGAGATTCTCACTGTCCACAAGCGTCGATGTCGAAACTCCGTAGTTGATCGGATCAGCTTCCGGCGCCCCTTCAAACAGAAAACCAATCTGCGACTGCGTCATACCACGCATGGTCATCATGTCGCCTGGCGTCATCCCAAGCGGATCAACTTTGGCGGACACAACACCCGGCAGACTGTTCATCAGATTGACGATCGACGTCGTTGGCGTCTGCTTGGCGATGTAGTCGCGGGTCACACCACTCTGGGAACGAGGTGCCGTTTCACGAGGCATGAGACCACCACCCGGCGTGGTGTTCGTAACGCCATTGGACGTCGACATGCCGCCATGTACGGAAATCACTTCAGGAAGCGCAGACATATTCGTCACGCCCGCGCTGTTCACGCGCCTGACCGGTGCGTCCGCGCTCCGGGCCACCGGAGGTTTTGAATTCTTCCGGACGGCCTCTTTTTCAGAGGCCGCCCCCGTTTGCGCCAGAGCTGCTGTCGTGCAGAGAATCGTGGAGAAAAACAGTGATATTGTTGTGGACAGACGGAAATATGGCTGACGGGCCACCGCGCTTCTCCTTAACGCAAAATCAGGAAAGCAGCCGCTCCGGTGAACCGATCTCATATCGACACGGCGCGGTTGTTTCGTTTCTGAACCGAGCGTATGAGCGCCGACTTTGTTTCACAATTAAAATAAGTAGGGGGTACAAAAAAAATTATTTAACGATAATTATACCTCAACCGCAGACCCGGAAGACCAGCCGGTTCTTCCGCAACCGACGCCCGGTAATACCAGCGGAGCCTTTGCAAACTCCCCGCCGCTCCCTATCCATCCCCGGAGACCAACCCGCCCGAAAAGGGATCCCAATGCCCGCCGACACCCCCCGTAACCCCGGTGGCCTCATCCCCTGCGCCGCCATGAACACCGCGCTCGCAGAAGCCCGACACGCCGCCCGTAACGGCGAAGTCCCCGTCGGCGCCATCATCCTCGACGCCAGCGGCACCCTCATCGCCCGGGCATCAAACCGGGTCGAAACCGATCACGACGCCTCCGCCCACGCCGAACTCCTCGCCCTCCGCGCCGCCGCACGCGCCCGTGGCACAACACGCCTCGACGACTGCACCCTCGTCGTCACCCTCGAACCCTGCCCCATGTGCGCCGCCGCCGCCGTCCATTTTCGCGTCCGCCGCATCATCTTCGGCGCATACGATCCCAAAGGCGGTGGCGTCGATCACGGTCCCCGCATCTTCAGCCAGCCCGCCTGCCTGCATCGCCCCGAACTCATCGGCGGTGTCCGTGAACAGGAAAACGCCCGGCTCCTTAAAGATTTTTTCCGCTCACTCCGAAAAAGCCAGCCAAAACCCGGAAATGCCCCCCTCTTAACCGGCAACAGGCAGATAACCACGCCCCGCAACACCGCACACGCCCGTAAACCACCACCACAGGTCACCGGAACAGCACCGCGCGGCATCCATGCAATACAAGAAGAATAGAATTTGATCTCTCACCCTTTATAAAGACCGCGAATAAACCGCAAAGGCCTCTTCAATGATCAGACACACAAGAATAACCGCCACCCTGTGTCTGTTCATCGCAAACCTGCTTCCTCTCCCCGCCGCCGCAACGCCAGCGCCAATCTATGACGTGGCCGTCCAGGCCACCTTCCCCCACGACCCCCACGCTTTTACCGAAGGCCTCTTTTTTCTCGATGGTGATCTGTATGAAAGCACCGGAATGGCCGGCCATTCCTGGATCCGCAAAGAACAGCTCAGCACAGCAAAACCCCTCCAGGAAACCCGCCTCGACACACCTTATTTCGGCGAAGGCATCATCACCTGGAAAGACCGCCTCTATCAGCTCACCTGGCGCGACCAGATCGGCTTCATCTACGACCGCAAAACCCTGAAACCCGAAGGACAGTTCACCTATCCCGGCGAAGGCTGGAGCTTCACCAGCAACGACCAGTGGCTGATCATGAGCGACGGAAGCTCAAAACTCCGCTTCCTCGATCCGAAAACCCTGCGTCAGACCTCAACCCTCTCCGTCACCGCCGATGGCTGTCCCGTCCCGCGCCTCAACGAACTCGAATGGGTGAATGGCCAGATCTACGCCAATATCTGGCTGACAAACCTCATCGCCCGCATCGACCCGAAAACCGGCGTCGTCACCAGCTTCCTCGACCTCAGCCACATCGGACCGCCCCGCGCGCCGGACAGCAACAACGTCCTCAACGGCATCGCCTGGGACCCGCAGGGAAAACGCCTGTTCGTCACGGGAAAACTCTGGCCAGCCCTCTACCAGATCGCCATCACCGGCAAAACAGGCGCCAATATCAGCTGCAATGGCAGCCAGAACACCGGCACCCCGGACGAAAACGACAACACCCGACACGCACTCCGCTGAACGCAGACCCTACCCGTTCACCGGAATGGTCACGATGGCTCCCGGATTTTTGCTGGTCTTCGACAACTCCAGCAGAATCTGCAGCATCGTAAAAGCAAGTTTGCTGTCGTAATCGTTGTCGGAAATCCAGTAATATTTCCTGTTATACGTCGTCCACGAAAACACGTTCTCAGGGCGCTCTTTGCCCACGTGAATCACGATAACAGGCCTCGTTTCCCGCCCGATCAGCGAAACCCGTGGCAGCGTCCGGCCCGACGTAATATCTTCATCCGGAACCGAGATCTGATACGCAATCTGGCCCATCACACCCAGGACCGTACGCGTCAGAAGCCTGATCTGCCCCCGTGGCGGCTGCCCGCCGCCATACACAACCTCCACACGCTCATCATTTTTCGACATGTTGAACAGGTGGCGCGTCTCATAGACGGTTTCCGACAACACCGGATCATGCGTGTTCTCGATCGTCAGAAAAACACGGTCCAGCGGCGGTGTTTTCCCCGAAACCTCAGGACTGTGCTCAAGCTGAATACCCAGAAGACCCGCAACCTGAAGCAGGCGGAGATCATGAATCAGTTCAAAAAATTCCGGCGATCCCTTCCCGACATCCCCGCCAATCGCACCCGCATTGCTGATCAGATTGATCGACTGAACGGAAAGCCGGAACAGCACATCAATCGGCAACCCGCCCATCGCCAGCGGAAGCAGACTGCCCGGCGGTAACGGACGCAGAAAACTCTGCGCATACGCATCCCCCGTCACCGGCTGGAACGTAAAGGTCGGGCTCTCCTGAAACTGAACCGCCGCACCACCTATCGGCCTCACAGGCGAGTCCGCGCCCACGCCAACAGACAGATTGCGCTGAAGCTGATAGCCCGAAATCAGCTGCGTGGTGTCCAGAAAACCCGGCGTGTCCGCATACCGCAGACGCACAACATTCAGCAGCGTCTGCTGCTTGGCCGAACTGATCAGCGCGCGGGAATAATCACTTTCATCCTGATCCAGGCGCCGGGGCCCGACCTGATAACAGCCGCTCAGTACACACAGAGACAAAAGCAAAATTTTCTTTGAAAATCTATTCACACAAACCCGTTCCGGCCGCCCCCGAAAAAAAGGTCTGTCAGCACTCTCGCAGGAACAGACCATTTCCCGGACGCAGAGTCATTCCTCAACGCACCCACAGAAAACGCCCGACCGGCGGTCGGGCGCATAAGGGCGTAGCCGATATCAGCATATCGTCCCGAACGGCAACCGGAATGACGGTGGAACCACCATCGGCAACGCCCGCTGCCCCGCCACGCCCCTGGTCAGAACAGACTCACCACCCGGTCGGCCCCATCCCCGGATCCCAGTTCCCCCATGCCGGATTCCATCCACCATAAGCGCCGCCGGGAAGACCACCCCAGCCCCAGGGACCACCACCCCATGGCCCCCAGGCGCCCCAGTTCCACGACGCATCCTGATAATCCATCGCCGTCATCTGCTGTTCATCCGCAAGAGCCTGTGCCTGCCGATACTGCTGATACTTCGAATACGCAGCCTCATCGCCAACATAGAGGCAGTCACACACCGTCGGATCGGCATAAACATAGAACGCCTGATCCCCCTTCACCCGACGCACGAAATGATGCGGCGGCAACCTGCTCAGCATCGCCTGCCGCTCCCGCGTGTTCGCCGGTTTAAACGCAAACCCCGCCGCCGCGAGATGATCCTCCTTCTGCGCCACTCTCTCGCTTGTGCTCTCGCAGGAGGGCAGCACACCCAGCAGCCCAAGCAGCCCTGCCGTAAAAAATCCCGTTCGATAACCCGCCATTACGGTCCGCCCCCTCAACAACCGGCAATGTTTTGTCATATTGACCACCAGTCACAGAGATCATGCAATGGTCAGACCGGACAAAGTTCCGTGCCCCTCCGACCGGAGACCAGAAATCCCACGCAATCACAGCGCCATCCCGAAACACGAAAAAAAGGCCGTCTAACGCATGTTTCATCACCACGTATAAAACCTGTTCGGAAAGACAGCGTATGCCATACACTGTCAGGCGCTCGTGGATTGCCCTCAAAAGCACCATCGCCCATCATGACACCGTGCACGGGCCGCGCCGGAGCGGCCCGGTCTTTTGGGATTTATCGGAAGAGATATGCCAGTACAGAATTCGCCGACCCGCACCACCCGGACATCCCGCGCTCTGCTTTGCGCCGCCGTCGCGGGTCTCGGTGGCCTCGCCTTCGCTTCGCCACTGACCAGCACCCTGGCTCCCTGGGCCACCCTCGCGCCAGCGGCACACGCTGACACAACCGGCCCGATCCAGCCCGTCGCACCAGCAAAGACGATCCCGGACTTCATCAGCCTCGTCAAACAGGTCAAGCCCGCCGTCGTCTCCATCACGGCAAAAATCCGCGCCGACTCAGTCGATCCCGGTGAAGGACAGGGACAGGGTCAGGGACAGCAGATGCCATTCGGCTTCCCGTTCCCCTTCCAGATGATGCCGCAGCAGCGCCAGACCATCGAAGCCCGCGGCTCAGGCTTCATCATCTCCGCCGACGGATACGTGGTCACCAATAACCACGTCGTCAAAGGCGCCACCAAAGTCACCGCCACACTGGATGACGGCACAACCCTCTCCGCACGCATCGTCGGCCGCGACCCCAAAACCGATATCGCCCTCCTGAAACTCACCCCGACCGGCAAACTGCCTTTCATCCAGCTCGGTGAGTCCGACGACGTCCAGCCCGGTGAATGGGTCATCGCCGTCGGCAACCCCTACGGCCTCGGCGGCACCGTCACAGCAGGCATTGTCTCCGCCCTCGGCCGCGATATCGGCGACGGCCCCTATGACAATTTCTTCCAGGTCGACGCGCCCATCAACCGCGGCAACTCCGGTGGCCCGCTGATCACCCAGGACGGCAAGGTCGTCGGTGTCAACACCGCCATCTTCTCGCCCTCCGGCGGCTCCATCGGCATCGGCTTCGCCATCCCGTCCGACATCGTCCAGACCGTCGTCACGCAGCTCCGGACAACCGGACATGTGACGCGCGGCTATCTCGGCGTCCAGGCGCAGATGATCTCGCCCTCCATGGCCAGCGCCCTCGGCCTGAAACCACCCACAGCGGGCGCCCCGCCCGCCGGCGCCCTGGTCGCCAGCGTCTCCTCCGACAGCCCGGCCGAAAAAGCCGGCATCAAGGCTGGCGACGTCATCACGAAACTGAACGGCAAACCCATCGACACGCCGCACCACCTCGCGGTCAAAGTCGCCTCGCTGATTCCCGGAGCAGACGCCACCTTCACCGTCCTGCGCGGCAGCGCCTCACGTGACATCACAGTGAAAATCGCCAACCAGTCCGGTGCCGGCGGCGCCCCGGGAACACCCGCCAGCCTCGGCAGCAACGGACAGAAACTCGGCGTCTCCCTCGCACCGCTCAGCGGCGATGTCCGTCAGCAACTCGGACTCGACCAGTCGGTCAAAGGCGTCGTTATCAGTGACGTCAAACCGGGCTCCCCTGCCGACCAGGCCGGCATCCGCCCCGGCGACATCATCCAGGCCGTCGGCGACCAGCAGGTCGACAACCCCAAAGCCACCGTCACCGCCGTCGCCTCCGCCCTGAAAGCCCGGCAGGCCGTGCTGCTCCGCGTCCTGCGTGACGGCCAGTCCCTGTTTGTCGCCGTCTCCCTCAGCGGCGATAACAGCGACAACGACGCCTATCCCGACAACGGCGATGACGACGATAACAACTAAGCCCTGCCTCCCCGCTTAAGCAGGCCACTCCAGAACGCCCCTGCCCGGAAAACCTCCGGCAGGGGCGTTTCTTTTTTCATAAACCTCTCCGTCTGCCCGCACGGCGCGCATCCGCCCCCGCCCTTACCGGCAGCACGATGACAGCCCGGTCACAACAGGAACCGTCGCTCCCGCCACCCCCTGCACCGACAGAAAGCGACCGCATCACTTCGTTACCTCAGTAAACGCGCGGGACAGCCACCCTGGGGCACCGCATCCGGCTGGCGCCATACGCCCCCCGCCTCCGGAAACGGCACCCATCCATCCGGAAAAAGACAGACCTGCCCCGCCCGCAGGCCCGTCACCAAGCGTTTTACAGGAGAGCATGATGCTTATCGGCGTTAACCTCAGCGGCCTTGAAGATGGAAGCACATTTTCCACCAGGGCTTATTTTGACTACAATGTTCCGACCACCTCCCTCGCGGAAAGCTGGATTTCCCTGGGATGCCTGGCAGCGCGGATCCCTCATAATCTCTATCGCATGCAGCCCGGCGGCCAGGGCACCGCACTCGACACAACCTATCTCGGTTATTCCACGACCCTCGCACAGCCCTGTCTGACCGCAGGCGGCTTCGTCATTTTCGATCCTCACGGATTTGGCAGCATCCAGACAAGCGGAACAACCGTCGATATCACCACCACAACCGGCCAGACACAGTATATAGATTACATGACCCGCCTCGCCGCCGGCATCAAAGACTGGATGGGCGATGCCGATCCCTCACGCGTCGCCATCGGCCTGATGAACGAACCACACCAGCAGACCAACGCCACCTACCAGCCCCTGTGGAACACCGTCATCGCCGCCATGCGCACAGCGGGCTACACAGGCGTCATCACCGTGCCGTGGACAGACTGGCAGGGAGCACAGCAATTCAGCGCCAGCAATCCGGTCCCCGCCGTAACCGACCCTGCCGGTCGCTGCGTTGTCGAAGTTCATTGCTACCTCGATCCGGATGATTCGGGAGCCGGCGACGCCTCAACCAGCACGACAATCGGCGTGGAACGGGTCTCCGGCCTGCTCGCCTCGACCCTGCCCGACTGCTACTCCGGTATCGTGATGGGAGAAATCGGCTGCCCCGCCGACGCCGTGTCAGCAGCAGCCCTCAAGAACACGCTGACTCTGCTAAACGCCGATTCCCGTGTGCTGGCAACCACAGTCTGGACCACCGACAAATGGCTGATCAATAACGGAAATTACATCACGACAGATCAGACAGACCCGCGCGTCGAGGCCATGCTGTCCTGTCTCTCCACCTGATATCCGCATCACCGGTTCTGGCCTGAACACCTGATTGTTCAGGCCAGAACCGGTAACACGAAGAGCATTAAAAGCCTCTGTCTGTTTCCAGCAGAGCGGGCGCTGCCCGAACCCGGAAGGGGTCACAGACCCCTTCACCCCGATCTGTTAATCAACAAGCCGGTTTCCAGAGGTACGTGACCTCTGGCGGGTTCCAGGGCCTCAAAGACTGCACCCGCCCCATCCCGTCAGTTCACCGGCCGGACAGTCCTTACAGTCCGACGCTGACCGACATAATGGCCGCGAACCCCGGATCAATATAGTAGGTCGGCGAACTGCCATTGACCGTCCCGCCAAAAACACCCTGCGTCGTACGGGCATTATCGGAATACCCATACACTCCGATACGCTGGGTCGAACCGCTGATGTTGTTCAGCGCAACCTGAATTTTCGGCGCTTTCATAAAGCCAATATCTTTAGAACGATAACCAAGCGTCAGAGAGTCCGTGACATAACCAGGCATTTTTTCGTCATCCATCAGCGTCGAATACTGCGAACTGATATATTTGACGTTGAGATTCCCAAAGAAATGCCCGTCATCATAGGTCAGCCCCAAAGCCGCCTGATAATGCGGACTCATCACCTGCGTCTTACCCGCCGTCCGCAGATAATCAACCGTCCCGTCAGCAGCCGTCGTCGCCGTGTTGTTGTCCTGTCGCGCGGCAAGGTAAGCAAACGTCACATAGGGCGTAAACCGGCCCCAGATCGGCGCTGTCGCAAACTGCATATCCACACCGCGGCTTGTCTGACCGCCTGCATTTTCCGTACGACTGACCTGAACACCGTTCTGATACGTATTGAGGGTCAGAAGGCGATTGACGATGTTCATGTTGTAGAACACCACCGAAGCAATAAATTTCGTGCCATTATAGCGATAACCAAACTCTTCCTTGATCGCGTATTCCGATTTCGGCATGGACGAACCGTTGACAAGCTGCCCGGTGCCGATCCCGTAGGCATCCAGATTGCTGCCCATATAAGGCTGGCGATAATCGCCCTCACCCAGAATAAAAATCTGATTGCTCTGATCAAAGCTGTACCGTGCGCTCAGTGTCGGCAGCGGCACGTTTTCACTGATTCCCTGATGACCCGTCGCTCCCGGAAGATAGTTATCGGCCGTGCGCGTGATCATCACATCCTTAAACCCGGCATTGATGTTCAGCTTGTCATGAAAAAGCTTCAGACTGTCGCCGACATACAAAGCGTTCAGCTGATACTGCAGAAAATAATTGGCCGAATAGTATTTCTGCCCATTCGACAATGTGTACTGATTGGCACGCTGCGTAATATCATAAGGTGACCCCGTCGCCTGATTGACAATTCCGACCGGATCTTTCTCCGACAGATTGTAATTTTCATACCAGTAGCCAACGTAAAGATCGTTATGGCGTGTGTGCCAGTTGAGCTTCAGATTATTGCCACCAATATAGGTCAGACCGTAACTCGCATTATCGACCAGAACGCCGGTACCGTTCGCAACACTGCCGGCCCCGGTGCCCTGCGCCAGGTTAACGTCCGCATTCTGGTTGCCAAGATAAGTACTGCCCTGCTGAACAGTATTACCCCCCATCGACCAGCCATAACCGTACCAGAAATAAGGCGTATCCGTCAGCGTCAGACTGTCACTCAGCACGAATTTCATCGGCATCAGAACCGTACCGCTATAAAACGGCGCCGCATTATTGAGTTTGTAATAGCTGGAGTCATTGACCCCGCTATACGTCGCATCCGGGCTGATCCACCGCGTCTGCCGCCACTGCTGCGCGGTCGGATAATAATAATAACCTGAGTCGGAAAGATTGAAGTCCTGCTCGAATGCAATCGAACTCCCGTTAGAAAACTCCTTGAGAATCTTGGCATCCGAGTGAATCTTCTTCTGAATACCCGGCCCATACCAGTTCTGCTCGGTGGCACTGGAAACAGAAGCAAACGCACGAACGCCGGAATGACCGATCTCACCCGTATCGCCACGAAAAAAACCGCGGAACGTATTGAACGAGCCATAACTGAAATCGACCTGCGCCCCTGCCTTCGCCGCAGGGTCGCGCATCTTCATGTAAATCGTACCCGCCAGAGAACTCGTCACCGGATCATCGGTGCTGCTGGATCCCGGAGCAATCGCCAGCTGTTCCATATTCTCGGTATCCAGCACCTCGGCCTGATAATTGCCGGCACCAGGAGACAGAACCGGCGCACCGTCCATCAGCCAGCCCATATCGTTCGAAGTCAGACCACGAACCTGCAAACCGGAGCTGTTGATTCCCGCAGCATCGGTCGGCATCGCATTCACGCTCGGCATCATCGTCAGAAGATTGACGACGTTCTGCGTCGGAGCCTGCTTCGCAATGTAATCCTGCCCGACATACTGGATGTTCCGGGCCTCATCGACCCGGCGCATCAGCCCGCCTCCCACAGTCACATGCAGACGACCGGTGCTGACAGATACCTCGTCAGCACGACCACGCGCTTCAATTCCCCTGACAGGAGAAGGAGATTTCGCACCATCAGCCTTTCCGGCCGAAGCCGCCTGATGCGCACGGGAATGAGCGTGAGAACGATGCACCACCGGCGTCGCGGCATGAGCAACTCCGGAAAGAGCGGTGCTCAGCAAAACAGCCCGACCAGCGATCGACCCCAACAGACGCGACATTTTTAGTATCCCCGTGTTCCGCCGTCTCTGCACACGGCCAGCAACCAAACGTAATATTTTTCATTTGGAATTTGCAACGATATGAAACACCTGATGCCGATAAAATTCGTCTGAATGGTCAACTTTTCTGAGATTGTGTTGATTCAGCAACAGTTCGACAGATGCGACTCTGCAATGACCAGATGACAGCCAGCACCCCCGGACGCCAGACAAGGCCCGACTCTGTCATGACAAAAGAAACGCCAGCCCCGCAGAACTGCGTCACCACCCGTCAGTCCCGAACGAACCGCCGTTTCAACATGCCATCTGTCATGAGAAAATCCTGCCGTGATAAAACAGGCTGCCGGCGGGTCCCGAAGCAGAACCCACAAGCTCAGTTAAATGTTTTAACGTGGAACACCAGCGGGGCACTGCCCCAAACCCCGCCCCAAACCCCGGCAAAGGCTCGCCACATCGGGGTGAAGGGGTCCGCGACCCCTTCCGGGCGCGGGCAGAGCCCTCTTCATCATTCAGCGCCTCCGGAGCAGCACCCTGCACCTCACATTCTGACGCCGCCCTACCACACAAATGTCGGCACAGTCGCAACCGGCGCCAGTCCGGCCCCGTCAGCCTCTTCCTGCGCCAGCACCGGATCATTCCCCAGCTTCTCCTGATGAATGCCCCCAAGCACCCACAACCCGGCAATCCCCGCCGCATCCGCCCCGCGAATATCCGTCGCCAGCGCATCGCCCACACCAATGACACGCTCCGAAGGCACACCCAGCATCTCCAGAACCGGCTGATAAACCGCCGGATACGGTTTGCCGATCCAGTGCACTACCCCGTCCTTTTGCTCATAAACCTTCCCAAGCAGACCAGCACAGATCAGACGCACCCCGCCGCGAATCACCTCCAGATCCGGGTTCGCGCACACCATCGGCAGATCACGCACCACACACGCCGCCAGCGGCTCAAGATACGGCTCCAGGTCCGTCTTCCCCCGCCGCTCGTCCGGCCCCGTGTTCAGCACAAAATCCGCATCCCCCGGATGATCGACAAGCGTCAGACCAAGCCCCTCAAACAACGCCAGATCATGCTCGCCGCCAATATGCAGCACCCGCTTGCCAAGCCCCTCCAGCCACGGCCAGTCTTTGTAAACCGCCTTATTGTCCCGTGATGATAACAAACGCCATGTCAACTCGCCCGACGTCATCAGCCCATCATAAAGCGTGCCATCAACCCCCATCCCGGCAAGCTGCGCCTGAACCACCTTCGCAGGACGCGGCGCATTGGACAGCAGAACAACCCGCTTCCCCGCCGCCCGCAGCGCCTTCAGACAGTCCACCGCCCCCGGATACGGCGCCACACCGTCATGCACCGTTCCCCAGAGATCGACGACATACCCGTCATACCGGTCAGCCAGCGCCGAAACGCCCGACAGAACCTCCATCCGCCGCCCGCTCATGAGCGAACACCCTGGCCAGCACTTTTCAGATCAGCACCTTTGAGATCACCAAGCGTCTCAACCCCCTGCTCCCGCAGGATCGCCAGCACCTCGCGCTTCAGCCTCCCGGGCAACGCCGGCCCGTCATACGCAAACGCCGTATAAACCTGCACCAGATCAGCCCCGGCCCGTACCCGTGCGACAATATCCGCCCCCGTCTCAATGCCACCGCAGCCCACCAGCGCCAGCCGCCCGTCCGCCAGCCGCGCCACTTCGCGCAACACCTCCAGCGCCTTCTCCTTCAGAGGCCGCCCGGATAACCCGCCAGCCTCACCGGCATACGGACTCCGCAACCCCGCCGGACGCGCCAGCGTCGTGTTGCTGACAATCAGCCCCTGCGCCCCACCGGCAACAGCAGCCTCCACAATCGGCCCCAGTTCTTCAGACGACAGATCCGGCGCCAGCTTGATCAGCAAAGGCGGCCGCTCCGCATGCTGCGCCGCAATCGCCGCCAGCAGTCCCGCCAGCCGCTCCGAACTCTGCAACGCCCGCAGCCCGGGCGTGTTCGGAGACGAGAGATTCAGAACAATATAATCCACATAAGGCTTCACACGCCCGATCAGCGCCGGATAATCCCGCTCCGGGTCCGCCCCGTCCTTGTTGATCCCGATATTCGCGCCCACCGGCACCATCGGATGCCGCGCCTTCCCGCGAAACAGCCGCGCCAGACGCACCGCAAACCGGTCGATCCCCTGATTATTAAATCCCATCCGGTTGATAATCGCCCGGTCTTCCGTCAGCCGGAACAGGCGCGGCTTCGGGTTACCCGCCTGCGGCAGCGGCGTCACCGTCCCCGCTTCAACAAACCCGAACCCCAGCCGCGCCAGCGGACGCAGCACCCGCGCATCCTTGTCAAACCCGGCCGCAATCCCGATCGGATTGGGAAACCGCATCCCCAGCACCCGGGTCGCCAGCGCCGGATCATCCTTCACAGGAACAGGCGGAACCCCCACCCCAAGCATCAGCGCATCAATCGCCAGCCGGTGCGCCCGCTCCGCATCCAGCGTGCGAACCAGAGGAAGCAGGGGAGAAATCAGTTTTTCAGACATATCACTCATGCCCCAATGGTGCCCGAAGCGCAGCCCCCTGAAAAGGCACCGGTGGACAGTTCCGCCCTCCCCCACCGGCATCAGCGGAACAACCGACGGATCGCCACCCCGAACCCTTCAGCGAAACGCCAGCCAGTTCCGCCGCGACAGCGTGAACTCATACTCATCACTGCTCTCGCCCCTGAAAAAATCCGCCCCTTCAATCACCCGCAAACACCGGAAATCCAGCCGCTCCATCAACGCCACGGAAGCAGCATTCCGCGTATCCGCAAACGCCCTGACAGCCTTCACGGCACCCACAGCAAACACCGCGTCCAGCGTCAGCCCGACCGCCGCAGTCGCAACACCCCGCCGCCAGAAGGCCGGAAACACATGATACCCGATCACCGCGTCATCGCCTGAAAACGTCGCCTGCGTGTACCCCATCAGACCCGCGCCATCGCCGCCCGCAATCAGCCAGTTTCGCCACACTTCGCCACTTCCGGCCGGCGCCCCGGCTGACTGCCTGACATATTTCTCCCGAAGATCCTCCACCGACCCCGGCGGATCATCCGGAAGAAAACGATACCCCCGCGCATCGGACAGCCCGGAAAACATGGCCTCCGCATGTTCCGGTCGCAGAGGCACAAGCCTCACATCGCCCCGAACCCCGACTTTCACACTCACCACCAGCCTGCCCTCACCGCTTCAGAATCAACCCCAGCGACGTCGCCGGCGGCGCAGGCGAAGAGAAATCCAGATTGTTCTCAATCTCCAGCAAATGACGCGACATCAGCCGTCCCGCCTCCGCCCAGGCCTGATCGCTCACTGCCCCCAGCAGCAGATCATGATCCGCCTTCAGACAACACGTCGCGTTCTGCCGCTCATAAATCGCAATGATCAGAGACGTCCGCAGACTCAGCTCCGAGACAATGTCGGCAATCACCGCATTGCCAAGCCCCAGCGCCAGCTCAAGATGAAACCGCCCGGACCAGCGGATCATCGCCACCGCATCATGCGCCGCATGCGCCCGGCGCTCCTCCTCAATCACCATGCGCAACGCCCCGATCGCCTCATCGGTCAGCGGCTGACAGGGCCGCTCCATCACCCCCACCTCAATCGTGCGCCGCGCCGCAAGAACCGCCCGTGACTCAGCCGCATCGGGCGAAGCCACAAACGCCCCGCGTGAGGGCTGGATGACAACAATGTGTTCCCGCGCCAGCGCCAGCAAAACACGCCTGATCCTGCCACGCGAGGACGCGAAAATCTCCGCAAGCTGCTCCTCCGGCAGACGACTCCCCGGCCCGAGCCTGCGCTCAAGAATTGCATCGCGCAGCGCCTGAGCCACCGCGCTCTCCTCCTGAACCAGACCGTCGTCCCGCAGCGCCCCCGCCGTCAGCACAACATCCATACCATCCCCCACCAGCCCGCTCACACCGCGATCATCCCACAAAAGGATCAGTTTGCGTTGTAAACGAATATTGTTAACAATGCAGCCATCCTCTGGCATACATCCCGTACGTGGCAACACGCTCCGGAGCAGCGAAAACCGTGATCACGAGAGCAGAAAACGGATCCTATGCGGCACCTTCTTATTCTCAACCCGAACACCGATCCAACCCTCACGCAAACACTCCTCACCCGAGCCCGCGCCCTTCTGCCGGCAAACATCGTCGTAAGCGGCACAACAGCACCGTTCGGCGCCCGGTATATCGCCTGCCGCGCCTCCCTGACGATCGCTGCGCATGCCTCACTCGATGCCTTCGCCCAGGCCCGAAACCTCATCGCTCCTGACACAACCGTCCTGATCGCCTGCTTCGGAGATCCGGGCCTCGCCGCCCTGCAGGAGATCGCAGACTGCCCCGTCACCGGCATGGCACGCGCCTCCCTCGAAGCCTGCCGCGCAAAAGGCGGACGCACCGGCATCCTCACCGGCGGCGACGCCTGGAAGCCCATGATCGAAGAACTCGTCGTCACCGAAGGCTTCTCCGCCTCGGTCGCCGGAGTCAGCACCATTCCCGTCAGCGGCGAACACGCGGGACAACAACGTGCCGCAACTCTTCAGGCTCTCACCCACGCCGCCCGCCACCTCATCGAACACACGCACGCCGACCGCATCCTGATCGCCGGCGCAGGACTCGCCGGACTCAGCAGCGAACTCGCCCGACACCTCCCCGTCCCGGTCCACTGCTCCCTCGAAGAAAGCCTGCTCCACATCGCCCGAATCCCGCTTCAGACAACAAAAACATCAGAACAGCCCCTGATCACCACCGGCCTTTCAGCCGCCCTGGCCAACCTGCTTCGCCACCCAACATAAATCCCGCGTAAGATTGTTAACATTTTTCGTTGACACAATACGCCCATCGGTTTCATTCTTGTTTCGTAATATACGGACGTCGCAACAAAACCCGACGTCCCGTCCGCCCCACCCGCGCCACCCACCAGCGCCTTGAGGAACACCCGGATGCGTCGTCTCAGAACCCGAAACAGGACACTCCGCGCGACACTCCTGACCAGCGTCATGCTCACAGGCGCCGCAGAACACCTCCTCCTGCACACGGCTCCGGCCAGTGCCGCCACAGCCCGCACCGGCCACGCCGTCCGCCATCCCGGCACGGCAACAGCAGCAGCACCTGGCCGCACCACCCCCGCGCACACGGCAAAACCCCGCCGCGCCGTCAGCGCAACCCCGGAAGTCATCGAAGTCCGCGCGGAAACAACACCGGATGGCGTCACACGCCACGCCGCCGGCGGCGGCCTGATCCACCTCCAGGACGCCCCGAAAGCCCGAAGCACCGTCTCGCAGGATTACATCGCCAAACAGGCCCCGGCCCAGAACGCCTATAACTTCGCGAAAATGATGCCCGGCGTCGTCGTCGCCAACACCGATCCGGCAGGCCACGAAAAATCCGCCCTCTCCATGCGCGGCCTCACCCAGGACGAAATCGCCAATACCTACAACGCCATGCCGCTCTCCAGCGTCGGCGGTTACAACCTCGATCTCGCCTGGATCGTAGACAGCGAAAACATCGGCACCGTCTCCGCCCAGCCCGGCTCATCAAACCTGGATACAGCAGCCATCAACGGATCAGGCGGCAGCTTCACCCTCACCACACGGGATCCGTCAAAGAAGTTCGGAGGACTTGTCGATTTCGGCGCCGGCTCGCGTGACTACACCCGCCAGTTCGTTCGCATCGACACCGGAGAATGGGGACATTCGGGAATCCGCTCCTTCATCTCCGCCTCCAACCAGCATGATTCCTTCTATCGCGGCCCCGGCGAGGAAAGTTTCCAGCATCTCGACTTTCACGTTCTGAAAGAGTGGGACCCCGACAATCGCATCTCGCTCATCGGTGGCTTCATGCGCGGCCTCGCCGGCAACGAGCCCTACTGGAGCACAACCATGGCCAACTGGCACAAGCTGGGATGGTCCAATCAGCTCGCCCGTTATTACGACCCCAAAACACAAAACACTGATTACTGGAAACAGAACTGGCTCCACTCGCGCACCTATAACCTCCTCGCCCCGTCGAAATTCAGATTCGGAAAAGTCCGTCTCGAAATAACGCCTTACACTGCTTACAACAATAAAGTGTACGGAGCCGGAACCGACCTTGGGAATACCGTTTATTACGGAAACCAGCAGATCACCGCCATGGTCATTCCCGGCCAGCTTCCAGGGACCAGTTCCGGAAACGCGGAATCCTATTCCAGCCTCAACGAAATGCGCGGCGGCGTCGTCACCAAAGCCACCATCGATCTCGGCGCCAATCACCCCTATCTCGGCTACTGGTTCGATTACGACAATTCAACCGACCTCACCGGCTATACCGGCGTCAACAGCGACGGCTCCCCCACAACACCCTGGGGCTCGTCAGACAAAAGCCTGAAAATGCCCAACGGCCAGAACTACTACAGCGCCAATTACAGCGACATCACCACAACACACGCCCTGTTCGCCGGCGATACCCTCAAACTGTTCCACGACAAACTCGTGATCGATGGCGGCATGCGCGTCACCATGATCAACAGGAACGCCACCCAGCGCCTCCCCGGCCTGCCCTACAAAATCGGCCTCAACGAACTGCAACTTCTGCCCCAGCTCGGCGGCCACTACCAGATCAACAAAAACTGGCAGGTCTTCGCCGGTGTCGCCACCGGCGCCAAAGCCCCGCCCGACAGCTACCTGCTGACCACCCTCAACCCGAACACCGGCGCCTACGCTTCAAAAGGCAGCAATTCGGTCAAGGAAGAATACTCAATCTCCGAAGAAGCCGGCGTCCGCTACAACGACGACATCTTCGTCGGCTCCCTCACCTATTTCCACTACAACTTCACAAATCGCCAGATCTCCACATACGGTTATCTCGGCAACCAGCAGATCGCGGAAAACATCAACGGTGGCGGCCAGACCAGCAATGGCTTCGACGTTGAACTCGGCACCCGCCCCTTCTATCACTTCCGCCCTTACGTTTCGGCGCAGTATCTGCATTCCGTCATCGACAACAACATCCGTGTCGGCGACGATTACCTGCCGACCAAAGGCAAAATCTCGACCAACGCACCGAAATGGACAACCGCCCTCGGCATCGACTGGGATAACGGAACGTTCTTCTGGAATTTCGACATGACGTATTTCTCACGTCAGTATTCAACCTTCATGAACGATGAATCCCTGCCAAAACTCGTCACCGAAAACCTCACCATCGGCGCCCGTCTCAACCGCAACACCTGGCTCGGACGTCAGCTCTCCTTTATGAAATCCCCGGAAATCATGCTCTGGATCAACAACCTCGCCAACACCAAAGCCTATTCCGCCATCAACAGCGTAAAACTCAACGCCCACACCACAAAAGGCATCTACGGCACTGAAATTGCCGGCACGTCGCCCACCTACAACACACTGAGCGATTTCTACGCTATCGTAACATTCCGCACCGGATTCTGAGAACACATCACCACTTCCGACTCCTCCATGCCGGAGACCACACTCCCCGGCCAGAAGATCGCCCGACCAGACAGCGCCTGATCAGACAGTGCCCGATCAGCAAGGAACCCGTCCATGCCAGATGCCATTCCCGTCATCGATATCGGGCAATACGGCACCGACAGCGCCCGCTCCGCCGCCATCGCCACGGAGACAGACCGCGCCTGCCGCGAAACCGGCTTCTTCCTGATCACAGGCCACGATGTTCCCAAATCCGACACCGCCACACTCTTCAGCGAAGCGCGACAGTTCTTTCGCCTTCCCACCGAACAGAAACTGAAAAGCCGCGGCCCGGGCGGCCACATCGCGCGTGGCTACACGCCTTTCCGTGGTGAAACCCTCGCCGCAGGCACCAGCCCCGACACCACCCACACACCCGATCTCAAAGAGATGCTGGATTTCGGTCCCGAACCCGCCGACGGCATCACCCCCGATAACGGCTTCTTCGCCCCCGACATCTGGCCCGAACAGCCCGCCGGCCTGAAACCCGCCATCCAGGCTTATACGCGTCACATGAGCACCCTCGCCACCACCCTGCTCCGCATCTTCGCCGAGACCCTGAACGTCCCCGAACACATCTTCCTGAACGCCCACCGCCGCAACATCAGCGCCCTCCGCCTGATCTGCTACCCCGAAAGCGACAGTCCCTCCCCCGCACCGACACGCGGCGGCGCCCACACCGATTACGGCTCCCTCACCATTCTCACCGCCGATAACGCCACCGGCGGCCTCCAGGCAAAACTCCGTTCCGGCAACTGGGTCGATGTCATCCCGCAACCCGGTCAGTTCGCCATCAATATCGGTGACATCATGCCCGTCTGGACCAATGATCGCTGGGTCTCCACCCCCCATCGTGTCATCGCCGCGCCCGCCTCAGACCGCGCCCGCTCACGCCGCCACAGCATCGTGTTCTTCCACCAGCCCGACCCGGACGCCATCATCGCCCCCGGTGACACCCCCCATTATCCGCCCACCACCTACGGCGATCACTGGCGCCGGAAATGGCTCGCCACCAGACAACAGAGCGCTGCCCCATGAACCCGGATCCCGGCATCATTCCCGTCCTCGACGTCACCCGTGCGCTGGCCGGAGACCCGGCCGCAGCCGAAGATACCGCCAGCCTCCTTCGCGCAGCCTCCGAAGAGACCGGCTTCGTCTTCATCCGTGGCCATGGCATCCCGGCATCAAAAATCGCCGCAGGGTTCGCCGCCGCCGAAGCCTTCCACAGCCTCCCCGCCGCCATTAAAAACCACTGGCCGATCAACGATGCCATGGAAGGCTACCTCGCACAGGGCGGCGCCACCTTTACAACGTCCCCGGATCTCTCAGCAGAAAACCGTTCCGACCGAAACGCCGCCTTCTTCATCGGCGATATTCGCCCCGACGGCACCATCCCCTGTCCGGATATCGCCGAACTTCCCGATTTCCGCCCCGCCATATCCGCCCTTTATCAGGCATTCCTCACCCTCTCCCACGCCCTGCTCCCGCTCTATGCGCGCGCTCTCAGGCTCCCGTCCGATACATTCGAACCCGCGTTCAGACACCCCATGACCACCCTGCGCCTCACCCATTATCCGCCAGCACAGTACCAGCCCGACGAATACGGAATCGCGCCGCACGTGGATTCCAGCTTCATCACCCTGCTCGCGCAAAACCCCGTCCCCGGCCTGCAACTCCGGCTCCGCGACGGACGCTGGACCGATGCCCCCTCCCTCCCGGACACCCTGCTCATCAACACCGGCGACATGCTCCGCCGATGGAGCAATGACCGCTTCATCGCCACACCCCACCGCGCCAGCAATGCCAGCGAAAAAGACCGTCACGCCATCCCGTTTTTTTTCCACCCCGACAAAGAATATCGCATGACCTGCCTTCCGGGATGCGAAACACCGGAACGCCCCGAAGGCTATCCGCCCCTCACGGCCGCCGAATACATGACCTGGTTCAACCGCAACAATTACCGCCACATGGCAGGAAAGTCCGCGTGATGCCCGACGCCATCCCGTTCACCGAAGCCGATCCGCGCCTCGCCAACAGCGCCCTGCTGCCCACGCAGGATCGTAACTGGACGTGGTACGATTATCTCTCGTTCTGGATGTCAGACGTCCACAGCGTCGGAACCTACGTCACACTGGGCAACCTCTTCGCCGGCGATCTGCCCGGCATGGCCGTCGTCCTCGGCCTCTTCCTTGGCATCTTCCTTGTGCAGACACTCTGCAACCTCGTCGCCATCCCCAGCCAGCAAACCGGAACCCCGTTTCCCGTCGTCTGCCGCGCCTCCTTCGGCGTCAAAGGCGCCCTCATCCCCGCCTTCGTCAGAGGCGTCATCGCCATTGCGTGGTACGGCATCCAGACCTGGCTCGCCTCAAACGCCCTCGTCGTGCTCATCATCAAAACCACACCTGGCCTCGCACCATGGGCCGACGTCACGCAGCACGGCCTCGCCAGCCTCTCCACGCTCGGCTGGGGTGCCTTTCTCGCCCTCTGGCTCGTGCAGGCCGCCGTGTTCTGGCGCGGCATAGACGCCATCAAACATTTTACCGAATGGGCCGGCCCGGTCATCTACGTGGTCATGCTCGCTCTTGATCTCTATCTTCTCCAGCGCGTCGGCTTTCAGACCGGCCTTCATGCCATCACCAGCAGCATGATCTTCACCAGCACCACCCCCTCATCGCACGGCACCTTCACCGCCATCATCATGACCCTGATGCTGACCGTCTCCTATTTCTCCGCTCCCATGCTCAATTTCGGCGATTTCGCCCGCTACGCCAAAAGCACAAAAGCCATCAGACGGGGCAATCTCTGGGGCCTGCCCGTCAACTTTCTCGCCTTCACCGCTCTCACTTTCTCCACAATCGCACTGACCGTTCCCGCCTTCGGCATCCGCATCTCAGACCCCGTCGAGACAGCAGCCCGGACCGACAACACAACCGTCATCGTCATCGCCATCCTCGCCTTCATGATCGCCACGGCCGGCATCAACGTCGTCGTAAACTTCGTCTCCGCCTCTTTCGATTTCTCCAATCTGGCCCCTGAGAAAATCGGCTGGCGCACCGCCGGCATGGCCGCGGCAGTCCTCTCGGTCTTCATGACCCCATGGAACCTCTACAACAGTCCCGCCGCCATGCACCTCACACTGGACTTCCTCGCCAGCCTCATCGGCCCGTTCTACGGAATCATCATCGCCGATTATTTCCTCATCAGCGGCAAAGCCATTTCCGTACCAGACCTCTACACCCTCTCTCCCAAAGGCCGCTACTGGTACAAAAACGGCATTAACCGAGCCGCCGTCCTCACCCTTTTCCTCTCCACACTCTTCGCCAATATCGCGATCTTCCTGCCGGGACTCTCAGATTTGCCCGGCCTCTCCTGGTTCTTCGGCAGCCTCTGCGCCGCTCTCCTCTACCCACTCCTGAACCAGAAACGACCGTCTGCCACATCCACGAAATCCAGCCTCACAACGATGCACGGATAAGACCAGTCCACACAGAAACTGACACCATGACAAAAGCTTGGGCGGTGCCCGCACCCGAAAGGGAGCGCGGCTTCCCACATCCGGAGTTGCAGACTGACAAACCAGCTTTCAAAGGCTCTGTCAGCGTTACGTGCCAGCATCTTCTCAGGGCTTTGCCCTGAAACCCGCCAAACGTCGCAGACCTTTGGAAACCATTTTATTAACAGATCGGGGTGAAGGGGGCCGCGCTCCCTTCCGGGTCCGGGCAGAACCCGGACTTCCGCCTGCTCTTAAAAAACAAAAGATCAACACGTAACGCTCACAGAGTCATTTCAAAGGCCTGTGACCTTTTGGCAGGACACGGGGCAGAACCCCGGAACTCCGCCATGTGTGCCAGCATCAACGCAGGCTAGTCATTAAAGCAGGTTATACCAGAGGTTGTGAAGACTGACCTGTCTATGAGAGTATCCGGGCTCTGCCCGGACCCGGCAGGGACCGCAGGCCCCTGCACCCCGATTTGCTGATCATAAATGGTTTCAAAAGATCTGCGATCTTTGGCGGGTTCCAGCGTCAAAGGCCAGACCCTCTGGTATTAATATACCGCAGGCAGAAACGCAGGTACCCACAGTGCATTATACAGATTTATCTATTTCTTATCTGCATTTTATACCAGAGACTATGACAATGACCTGCCGATGAAAGTATTCGGACCAGTCTGCATCACAGCCCCCCGTACCCCGGTCTGTTTATAATAAGGCTATCCGTGACCTTTGATGGTCATCACGGAAAAAAACAGCACACCACCAGCAGACTTCCCTGCACCACAACAAAATTACAGGACTGGCAACACCGAAAGAGGAACAGCCTGCGCAGAAGGAGGAACAGGAAGCACCGCAGCATGCCGGGGAACACGACCGAAAACCGGGATGCCTTTTTCGAGCGGAACAAGGCGCAGATCATCACTCCCGAGCAGAAGCAATCCTTCAGCCTTTTTTCCGGATCGCGTCAGCTTCAGAACCGCAGCGGCATGGATCAACGTCCGAAAACGATGAAAAGACTGATGCCGCGCCACTGAACCCGAAAGCGCGCCAAGTCCGGCCGCTGCCTCCAGAGCTTCATTCGAAACCCCGCAACTGACGCGACGCGTACCAACGAGAATTTCAAACGGAATATACCCGGTATCAGACTGACCCGACATCAACATCCCTGATTTCATATATGAAAATCCTTATCAGGCAGAAGCCCTGTGCACAGAAAACCACCCCAGTCCTGACGCCGCATCACAATCAGCGAGTCAGGATATCGCCGCAACGATCCAGGTGATTACGATAAAAGCCGCAGACCGATGAAAACAGACTAGCTAAAGCAGCCTTATTTTCGAACAGCTTTCGGTTGCGATGCTTTCCCCTGCAATTGCAACAGAGCATTCTGTGCCTCAATGCCAGGCTTTTTTGCCGCTTTAGGTTTCTTGATTTCGCGATTTCCGCGTTTTTGACCTTTAGGCATATTGAACTCCCCTCCGCGCCAGGGCGCAGTATAATACAGAGACTCATGGCTAAAACCAGGATGTCCGGAGTCATAAAGCAGAAACAAATATTTTTATAAAAACTCTGACATGTTGTCTGCCGAACCGGCTTATATCACCCGACGCACGCTACGTCTATTTTTATATCGTTGCAAAATATAATCTCTTAAAGCCTGCACTCCGACTTTACAGCACCATGATTCGCAGAAAAATAGTCCGGCCCGCTCCCAACCAGCACGACATAATAACGCCCGACAAAAGACATACCGCCTTTCCAGCGGCATCAGGCAGGCTTCTCATGACGTGACACACCCCCGGAACAGCCAGCCCTCGTACAAAAATCACCGCACCAGTCCTGTCAGAGGCTATTTCAAAAGCTCTCCTGCCGGCGATCCGCCGCGCGTTTTCTGCGCTCCGATGCTCATGGCGCACAAGGACGCTCCCGCTCAGCAGAGAAGCTTTTGAAACAGCCTCTTATAGAGCCGTCATCACTGAACTCTGCGCATGAAACGACCCATCCCACATTGACACAATGCTCCGCCTGCGCCCCCATACGTCAAAATCTCAGCCACTCCGGGCACTCATTCCCCCTCTCCCGGCACCCTGAAACCCTCCCCCGCAGGAGAACTCTATGTCCCTCGACTCCGTCACCGAATTCTTCAAAATTCACGCCCCCGACATCACTCCCGTCATCCGTGACGACAGCACCGCCACCGTCGCCGAGGCCGCACAGATCCTCGGCGTTACAGAAGGCCAGATCGCCAAAACTCTCGCCCTGAAAGTCGGTGAAGACCGCGTCCTCGTCGTCATGGCCGGCACCGCCCGCCTTGATAACCGCAAAACCAGAGACACCTTCGGCGCCCGACCCCGCATGCTGCCGCCCGAAGAAGTCCTCGAACTCACCAGCCACCCCGTCGGCGGCGTCTGTCCCTTCGGCCTGCCCGGTCCGATCCGCATCTGCTGCGACACCTCCCTGAAGGCTTACGACGAAGTCTATCCCGCCGCCGGCTCCGTCAACAGCGCCGTAAAACTCTCACCCGCCCGCCTCGCCGAACTCACCCGGGCCGAATGGATCGACATCGCCAGAACAGACACAGAATAAACCAGCCCCGGTCAGATCAGGCCGGAACACAACCCCATTTTTTTCATCCCCCACGAAACCCTCTTGCCTTTTCCGGCTTTTCATCAGCAGGAGACAGCCCGTCCCGCATCACACCCCAGCGCCGCTTCAAACCCGAAAGGCCCGGCAGGAAGATGACTTTCCCCTTCGAGAGCCTGAAAAACAGCCTGCCGGACCTGGAGGCCGAAGCCGCAGAAAACGACCGTGACAGCAGCTTCCCCACCGCCGGCCTCGCCTGCCTGCGCGATCTCGGCGCCCTCTGCGCCCCTCTCCCAAAAACCCTCGGCGGATGCGGCTTCGGCACCGATCCCGGCGGTGGCCCCGGTCTTCTCCACCTCCTGAGACTCACAGGCGAAGGCAATCTCTCACTCGGCCGGCTTCTCGAAGGCCACATCAACGCCGTTCGCCTCATCGCCCGTTACGGAACCTCCGCCCAGCTACAAAAAGCCTCCACAGACATCCTCGGCGGCGCCCTGTTCGGCATCTGGGTCACCGAAACCACAAACCCCGTCCACATCACGCCAGACGGAGCAACATTTCTGCTCCACGGCGAAAAAATGTTCGCCTCCGGTGCGCTACACGTCACCCGTGCCCTCATCACAGCCGAAACGCCAGACGGCGAAACCCGTATGCTCCTCGTCCCGCTCGACGCAAATCGCAAAGCCAGCCCTGCCGTCGGCGGTCTCTGCGGCATGCGCGGCGCCGGCACCGGAAGCTGCGATTTCACCGGCATCCGGGTGGCCTCCGATGCCCTGACCGGACATCCCGGCGACTATCTCCGCCAGCCGGAATTCTCTGCCGGCGCCTGGCGCGGCATGGCCGTGGCCCTCGGCGGCATCGACCGCCTCGTCACCCTGCTGCGTGACCAGCTCGTCAGCCGCGCCCGCGACGCAAATCCGTACCAGAGAACCCGCATCGGCGAAGCGCTGATCGCACAGGAAACCGCAGCACTCTGGACCCGAAAAGCCGCCCTCGTCGCCGACGACAAAACCCTGCCACCAGGCGACGTCGCCGCCACAATCAACCTCGCCCGCATTGCCGTCGAACGCGCCGGTCTGGATGTCATCGAACGCGTCCAGCGCAGCCTCGGCCTCTCCGCTTTCGTCAAAACCAATGTCGTGGAGCGGATCATGCGTGATCTCAGCACCTATCTTCGTCAACCCGCTCCGGACGAAACCCTTGCTGAAGCCGCAGGCTGGTTCACACAGCGCGACCTCCCCCAGCCAGATCTCCATGTGACCCCGAAACCATGAAAGCCGGCGATATCCAGGCCGCCTTCCGCACACTGCCCTTCGCCCCGCTCTCTGATCTCTCCCCCGGCGCCGCCCTGATCCTCGCCCCGCACGCCGACGACGAAAGCCTCGGCTGCGGCGGCCTCATCGCCGCAAGCTGCGCCGCCGGACAGCCCCCCGTAGTCGTGATCATGACTGACGGAACCGGCTCACATCCAAATTCGCAGAGCTACCCTCCCCATCGCCTGCGCATTCAGCGCGAACAGGAATCCCGCAACGCCACGGCCAGCCTCGGCCTCCCCGACGATCATCTCATCTTCCTCCGCCTCCCCGACACCACCGCCCCGCATGACGGACCGGATTTCGATCACGCCGTCCACCACCTCGCAAAACTCGCCCGTGCAACAAACTGCCGCACCCTCTTCGCCCCCTGGCGCCACGATCCGCATTGCGATCATGAAGCCACCTGGAAGATGGCGTCCTCAATCAGCAACAGGATGAACATCCCGCTCCTCGCCTACCCGGTCTGGGGCTGGCTCATCCCCCCTGACCAGGATCTCGGCTGCGATGCACCCGACGGCTTCCGTCTCGACATCACGCCCCGGCAGACAGCCAAAGCCAACGCCATCCGCCTGTATGAAAGCCAGTACGGAAACCTGATCACCGACGACCCGTCCGGGTTTCACCTCCCCGATACTCTCCTTTCGGTCTTCGATGCCCCCTTCGAAGTGTTTCTGCACCCATGACCGACGGCAGCTGGTCCCGCTCCGTCTTCGAGCAGCTTTACAAACAGAATCCCGATCCCTGGAGTTTTGAAACCAGCCCTTATGAAAACAGCAAATATATCGCTACCCTCGCCCATGCCGGCCCCGGCCCGTTCGATTTCGCCCTTGAACTCGGCTGCTCCATCGGCGTCCTGACAGCCTCCCTCGCCCCGCGCTGCCATCACCTGCTCGCCGTCGATATCGCCGAAACCGCCCTCGCAAATGCCCGACTTCGCTGCGCCTCCCTCCCAAACGTCATATTCCATCGTGGCCAGCTCCCCGAAGAATTTCCACTTCTCGCGGAAAACTCCTGTGATCTGATCCTGATTTCAGAACTACTTTATTTTCTTTCCCCCACCGACATCGCCCGCCTCGCGCGGCAATGCCTCGCCGTCAGAAGAACCGATGCCCCGCTCATCCTGGTCAACTGGACCGGCAAAACCGATACCCCCTGCACCGGAAACCAGGCAGCGGAGCTGTTCATCGAAACCTGCCTGAAAAACACTACGATTTCATATTTCACAGACCGGGCCGACAGCTACCGCATCGACCGTCTCACCTGACCGAAACATCGTCAGCCACACACAGCGTATCAACCGGCATCATATCCCGCCTGAGCAGGTCACGCACAATCAAATCGGCCGCCGCATGATGCCAGTCCAGATCACACCGCTTCACCGCTTCCCGCCGCAACGCAGGACTCGCTGCCTCCAGAACCTCCCAGGCCCGACCAGAATATTCCGCTTCCATCTGCGCTTTCACCATGGCGACCGGCAACTCCAGTAATGCTGCCAGCCCGCGCACATCGCCCACCTCCGGCGCCGGCATTCCCCAAAGCGACCTCAGCCAGGCCCGGCCCCTGGCGCGGCGCAGACACAGCATCGCCGGCTCCAGCGCCTCATCCAGCATCTCGTCCTGACGCAGCATCCGGCGCGCCATTGTGTCCGCCATGCCGCCCCGCGCCCTCCCCTCCGTACGCCCTGACACCGTCACAACCACACCCGGCGCATGACGCACCGCCACATCCACCCTCCGTAACGCCGCGATAAATCCACGATCCTCACCCAGCGGCACCCCCGGAATCCCCCCGGCCCGCGACCACGCCTCAACCGTCACGGCAATACTGGCCCCGGAATGTTCCGTATGCCTCGGCCAGGGATCGACCGGATCAGGATCAGCCAGATCATGAATCCGATCCAGAATCGTCCCGTAAGCAACCTCCGCAACATCATCCTCATGAAGACAGGCCGGTATCGCCAGCCCCTCAACCGGATCAATCACAGCCCGGCCACAAACAGCCTCAGCCCCGCCCGCAAACGCATCAAGCGTGCGCGCCAGCCAGTCCGGCGCCACCACACCATCCGCATCAGTCGTGAAAAGAACCCCGTCCGGCCCGACAATCTCCGCCGCAATCGCCATCGCCTCCCGACGCGCCGTCCCCGCATGCGCAAGCGCCGCCGGATACTCCCGCTCCACAATCGTCAGCCCGAACGGCAACCCCGATGCCAGCCCTGCAGCCCGCTCCCGCGTTCCATCCGTGCAGTTGTTCAGCAGCAGAACCACATGATCGAAACCCGGTCCCACCTGCCCCGCAAGCCCCTGCAAACAGAGACCAATCCGGTCTTCCTCATCACGAACAGGAATGGCAACAACACGTAACGGGCGATAAAACCGGCTGGACATGAAATGAAACACCCACGGCGAGGAATGTCTTCAACACGCCAGCCCTCCGCAAGTTGCGTAAGCCTTAACGCGCCTCCGCCAGCTTCGGTCAGACCCCGAACTTCCCGGCGACCACCCGCCACCCCGAACGTTTCCCACCACACCACGACTTCAGGATCAGCCCCCGATGCCCTCCTGGCAGAACATGATCCTCCTCACCTTTCTCTCCGCTCTCTGCACCGCAGTCGCCTTTCACCACATCTGGCTGCCCCCCGCTTACGATCCGACAGAACCCCTCGACCTGCGCGCACCGCCGAACATCATGCGCCCCCTCAAACTCCGTCTGCTCGCCTCATCGCCAGCCCTCTGCCGCGCCGCACTCGCAACCAGCCCGCTCCACATCCGGCAACACTCCGCGGCAGGAACGCCCGCCTGCCCGCTCCCCGACGCCGTCACCGTCAGCAGCGGCCCGGCCCCGGCCCTGCCGGACAGTTTCCTCGCCTCCTGCCGTCTGGCCGTCAGCTGGTCGCTCTTTGAAACCGACATCGCCGTCCCCGCCGCCCGCACCACATTCGGCACCGACCTTCGCCGTATCCGTCACGCCGGCAGCTTCGCCTGCCGGGACATCCGCGAACACCCCGGCGCGCAAAGCAGCCATGCCACCGCCGACGCCATCGACGTCTCCGGCTTCGTCCTTGCCGATGGCCGGGAAATCCCCGTCAGCGCCTGGCACGCCAGCGACCGGCGCGCCGCCTTCCTGCACAGCATCCGCGATCAGGCCTGCACCGTCTTCGGAATCGTTCTGTCCCCGGATTACAACAGCCTGCATGCCAGCCACCTGCACCTTCAGGCCACCGGCTTCGGTCTCTGCCGCTGACCGATCGCAGGCCTGCCTGTTGCAAGCCTCAGACCATCGGCTTACGACGCCGGACAGGAAAAGCTCTCCGCCCCCGAAACATCACGACACACCACACACACAGGCATCAGAGCGAACAGAACACCGCGCTATAAAATATTTTTTACAGACCTGTTTTCAGGGGAATCACCAATGCCCGCTGACACAATCCGACATCGGCTCAGAGCCGCCACACAGCCGCGCCACGCCATCCTCGATACACTGGTCGGCCCGCTGCAAAGCGCAAGCACATACCGAACATATCTGGCCGGCATCGCCGCCTTCCGCCTCTGCGCCGAACAGCATCTGAACACAGCAGCATGGCCGGATATCCTGGGCTCATGGCAACCGCGGCGCCTTTCCACGCTCCTGATGCAGGATCTCCACGATCTCTCCCTCACCCCGCCAGCCCCGGATATCGTCCTGACCCCCGATACCCCGGCCCGAACCATGGGACTGCTCTACGTGCTGGAAGGATCAGCGCTCGGAGCCCGCGTGCTGGTACGCCAGGCCGCCGCCCTGGGTTTTGACAACAGCTGCGGAGCACGCCATCTCACCACCCAGGCAGGTGCCGGTTACGAATGGCAATCGTTTCTTCATTGTCTCGAACAGATACCTGATGACACTGTCGTCATAACAGCCAATGCTGCAGCTCAGACCTTCGATGCCGCCATTCTCGCTATGAGGACAGCAATCGAACTTCGTTTATAAAGCGCCTTATGACCGACACAGACATCGAACAGGTTATTTTCGGACAGGCTGACCTGACGAGCTGCGATCGTGAGCCCATCCACATCCCGGCCAGCATCCAGCCCGCCGGATGCGTGATGGCCTTTTCAGACACCGACCACCGTCTCATAAGATTCTCGGACAACGCCCCGGCCTCCATGGACGTGCCATCGCTGCGTCTGGGAATGTCCATCGAAGACTGCGTCGGTCCGGCAGCAGCAGCCACGATTCTCGCCCTGGCCGCCAGCGAAACCTTCGGACCGCCCGCCATCAGTTTCGATGTCGAATTTCCCCTTAACCAGCATCGGGATATCGCGGTTCACCACCGGGCGTCGAACGTGGTCGTGGAATTCGAAGCCATCACCCCCGTCAGACTGCACGCCAGCCTGGCCGCGCAGCAACGCGCGGCCGTGGAGCGCCTGCGTAACCCGTCCGATACCACAACGCTGCTGCGGGATGCCGCCATAACCTTACGCCAGACCTTCGGTTACGACCGCGTCATGGTCTACCGGTTCGCCCCGGACTGGTCCGGCCAGGTCATCGTCGAAGACCGAAGAGACGGACTGGAAAGCTTCCTCGGACAGCACTTCCCCGGCAGCGACATTCCGGCCCAGGCCCGCGAGCTGTACAAACGCTCCCTGATCCGCGTCATCTGTGATGCGACTTACCAGCCCGTCGCCCTGACCGAAGAACCCGGCCTGCCCCCGCTGGACATGTCATTCATGCACCTGCGCGCCGTCTCCCCCATTCATTGCGAATACCTGACGAATATGGGCGTCCGCGCCTCCATGTCCGTCTCCCTGATCGTCGATGGCGAACTCTGGGGACTGATCGCCTGTCACCATTACAACCCCCGCCCCCTGTTCATGGCCGAACGCATCGCCGCCAAAATGATCGGGGAATTCATCTCCCTGCAGATCGTGGCGCTCAACCGGTCCCGCCGCCTCAGCCTGACACAGGCCGCACACCATTTTCTTTCCCGTCTCCTCCGTGACGCTACCGGCACAAACGGATTGGCGCACTACGCCCGGTCACACCTGCCAGACCTCCTGAAAATCGTGCCCTGCGACGGCGGAGGCATCTGGACAGACCAGAAATGGTCCGCAACAGGCCTCACTCTTCCGGAAACAGACATCAGGAAGCTACTGTCCCTGACCGGAACAGTCGCCAGAAACCAGATCTGGCACAGTGACTGCCTGACAAGAGACTGCCCCGATCTCGCGCTCTCTCTGCCCGACATTTCCGGAGCCATCATCATCCCCGTCTGGCCGGAACAGGATGACTGCCTCATCCTGTTCCGGCGGGAAATCATCCAGACCGTGGTATGGGGCGGCGACCCCGCCAAAACCTACAGCACCGGCCCCCACGGCGCCCGCCTGACCCCGCGACGCAGCTTCGAGATATGGACCGAAGAAGTCCGGCATCACTCAGCCCACTGGAGCGATGACGATCTCGAACTCGCAGCCCTGTTTCGTTCCGCGCTGATGGAAGTCGCCGCACGATCCAGCCAGCGGAAACTGCTGGAGCGCATCCAGGCGGAATCCACACAGCGCATGCTGAACGACGAACTGAATCATCGTGTCAAAAACCTTCTGGCCGTTGTGCAGTCGCTCGTCTCCCGGGTGCCCGCCGTGCAGGACAGCGCAACCGACTACCGGAACACGCTCCAGGGACGCATCCGCGCTCTCGCAAACGCCCATGACCTGGCCGTCGGCGCGGAAGCCGGAACATCCCTGCATGATCTCCTGACAACTGACCTCGCCCCGTACAACTCCAGCAAAGGCCAGATCACCCTGACAGGCCCCCACATCCGGCTGACAGAACGGGCGGTGACATTCCTCGCGCTCCTGTTCCATGAACTGACAACCAATGCCGTCAAATACGGCGCCCTGTCAGTCCCGTCAGGACAACTCGCCGTCACATGGGAGCACGCCGGCCTCGCCGGCACATGCACCATCCACTGGCAGGAACGTAACGGCCCCGTGGTCAGCCCCCCGGAACGATCCGGATTCGGAAGCCTGCTGATCGAACGCGCCATCCGCCACGATCTGAAAGGAACGGCAACCCGAAGCTTCAATCCGGACGGCGTGACAGTGGTTGTCTGCCTGCCGGCCTCCACCATTATCGATCAGCCCCCTGCCGGAGAGCACAAGCCCGAACAGAAAAAGGACAGGCTCCGGACAGGACAGATCCCGTTCAACGCCCTGAAAGGCCGAAATATTCTTGTTCTGGAAGATGAGTTCCTTGTCGCAATGGATCTGGAGGAAACACTTCAGTCCGAAAACGCGGCGACCGTCTGTGTCGCCCCCACCATCCAGGCCGCTCTCACTATCCTGAAAACCCACCCGATCGATCTCGCCATCCTCGACGTCAATGTCGATGGCGAAACCTCTCTGCCCGTCGCATATCTCCTGACAGAACGCGCCATTCCGTTCCTGTTCGCAACAGGCTATGGAAAAGGAACCTCCGTGACAGACGCATTTCCCGCTGCTCCCGTCATAGAAAAACCATACGCAACGACAGAAGCCGTCACAGCTCTCTCCCTGCTGGCAAACCAGGAACCCTGACACACGCCAGCCCGTCCGGAACCGTTCCACTGGCTCTGTGAACGTTATACCAGAGGGTCTGGGCTTTGACCTTTGTAAGACTGGCCGGTGCAGGACCGGGAGATGCAGGACGGGCAGGGCTCTGCCCCGGAACCCGGCAAAGGCCCGCCTTTGCAAACCGTTTTATGATCAGCAAACCAGGGTGCAGGGGCCTGCTGTCCCGGCCGGGTCCGGGCGACTTACACCGTCCACGAATTCTCCGGTGTAACCAGGAGCCTATCGCGGCACTGAAAACAGATTTTTCTTTATTCCAAAATATTCATGGAAAAATTTCTCATTTTCCTGATTAAAAGCCATGTAAAAACTCTTCTGCCGCGGATCTTTTATACGACCACCCAGCCGGAAAACCCTGAAATGAGAAACCACATAAACAGCCCGGTCTCTTATCCAGGAATAATTGCCCTTCCTGTCATAGCGCGGAAAAACTTTATTGATATTCCGGGCCAGAAACGCCTGAAAACGCGTCAGACTTTCGTTCTCATAAGTTCCCGAAAAATCAAGGAGATCCGACAGGTCCTCCAGTCCGCACACAGCCAGAAAATCTTTCCTGATATCTCCGTCCGGAAATAATTTCTTCCCGAATAACCTTGATTTTATAGACGATTTCCCAAAACATGCGGACCATTTATCCAGCATCTTCCGGTAATTATAATAATGAGAGCCGGTAATGTCTCCATTCTGGAAATCCTGAATTTTACATGTGTCGCCGCCCTTTACTCCTGTACTGTAAAGACTCTTCCTGACCTCGGACTGTTCCCTGAAATAACAGACAATCTCAATGGAAGAAAAATTCCTGACCAGAAAATCCCTCAGCTCCGCAAGACTCTGTTCGCTCGTCATCCTCCGATGGAAATGCTCGGATGTGATGATCATCGTGTCGTGTGACTGGCCGGCCCGACGGATCTCATCCTCAAAATCACTGCGAAACGACGCAAAATAAGCACTTTTTTCTTCTTCACTCCGAATACCTTTGTCCACAAGATATTCGTCCATTGCAGGCTGAAAACAGGCGCACAAAGCCCGGTTATTCCCCTGATCCAGAACGTCACTCAGCGCCACGCCATTGTCAGAAAGCATGGCCCTGTTCGCATACAGCCAGCTCTGAATGGATGTCGTCGCCGTCTTTTCCGTTCCTATATGAAGAACGCACCGCATGTTCCGTCGCCAGAATACTGTTACTGAATCGGAAACAATCATCCTTTCCAGCCACGCAGCGCACCAGCCGCAAACCAGTCTCAATACACGTCAATTCGTGCCAGTCAGTATCATCTGTAACAGAAATGAAATATTCCCGGGCCAGAACCGACACGAAATACCGTCTCCTAAACCTCCGGCCACCGCGCCTGAGCCGGCGCCACACTCGCCGCCGTCTGCCCGCTCGCAGCCAGCGCCGCCGCCACAAACCCGGACGCCTTCACCTCTTCAACAAATTCCTGAAGCCACGCCCGCGCCGCCTCGCGCCCCTTCGGAACGCCCACCGCCTGCTCAATCGCCGTAAACCGCCCGTCAATCACCCGAAATCCCGGATGCGACGCGGCATAAGCCAGCAGCGGCTGCCTCACCCCCGCCGCCGCCTCAAGCCCCTCATCAACAAACAGATCAATCGCCGCCGCGGACGTCGCCGCCCGTTCCAGCGCCGCATGTTTCAACGCCCGGCTGAGATACAGATCATAAGCAGCACCCTTCCCGACCGCGATCCGAACCCCTTCGCGATCAAACTCCATCACATCCCGCAACGGTGAGTCATCACAAACCAGATACGTTCCCTCAATCACCACATAAGGCGCCGTAAACAGAATCTCCTCCGCCCTCACCGGATCAATCGCCAGAAACATCAGATCCAGCGTCCCACGCGGCACAACCTCAAAAACCTTCCCGGCAGACTCGAACGCCTGAAACACCACCTCAACACCCAGCCTGCGCCCCACCTCCCGCGCCAGCGCCACGGACACCCCCTGAAGCGCGCCCGTAGCAGCGTCTTTCTGCGCCAGCACCGGATTACCCAGATTGATCGCCGTCCGGATTACCCCGGTCGGCGCAAGCTCGCTCAGAACATTTTCAGAAATACCGGTCATGCCGCCGCTCCTGCCAGCCTGCCGCAACACAAAGCCGCTCACAGCCGGAAATGAAGAGTGTTGTTCTTGCAGCCAGTTATCCAAACTCCCGTAACAATCACAAGAAAATTCGGAAATCCGTCACACGGCGCTTCACGCTGTTGTCCACCTGGCCGCATCCTTCCGGCCAAACCACACAGTCGCAGCCACGCAACATATTTCTGTGCCGGTGACACATTATTTCAAGCACTCTGCTATTGCGACCCATTCGCACTTCATGGCACGAAACCCTGCCAGGGGAGACACACGCGTGAAAGCCATGAATCACACTATCGCTCACGCCGGGTTCTTCCTGACCCCGGGACCCGTACAGTCAGGCATCAGGCTGATTAAAGAGATCACAAATCCGACCAGGCAAACAAACCAGCCCTCGGAACCCCGCCCCCCAGGAAGGACCAGACAACATATCCCTGCCTCAGAAAAACACATGATAAGACCTCACATACCTTTGCAAAGGCTCTGTTATCGTTGCGTATTGATCTGTGATTTTTCAACGGGTTGGCAGAATCCGGGCTCTGCCCGAACCCGGCAGGGACCGTCACGCGAAGGCGGGCTGCGCACGACGGCCCCTGCACCCCGATTGCTTAATAATAAAATGGTTTCCAAAGGTCTGCGACCTTTGGTGGGTTCCAGGGCAAAGCCCTGGAAAGGAGCCAACACTTAATGACAACAGAGCCTTTCCAAACCCACCTGTTTACTCAAACCACACGGGATGCGAGGACCTCCCCCATGGCCACCACCCGCACAGACCGCCTCGACATCGCCGCCCGCGCCCTCGCCGGCATCCCCGGCGGCTACACCCTCGCCGCCCTCCTCTCCGTTGCCGCCGCCCGCTGGCTGCCCCTCCCCCGTGCCGACGCCGTCGCCGCCGGCATGATGCTCGGCCTCGTCGCCTGGCCCCCCGTCATGATGACCGCCTTCGCCCTCCACAGCCTGCCCCGCCTCTGCGCCTGCCTCACCCTGACCACCGCAATCCTCGCCACCCTGGCTTACTGGCCAGCCTGAATCAGCGGCGATAAACCGGCAACCGCGACCCGGCGCGGCACACCAGACCTGCCCGCATGAGCCCGCCCGGATGTCACGAACAAAGATGCCACGAACAAAAATGATCAGACCTCAGATGACGCCGCCGGTATGAAACGCAATTTCCGCCCCGCCATGACCTGGCTGCACGACTGGTCCGGCATCATCACCGGCTGGCTCATCTTCGCCATCGCCCTCTCCGGTACACTCAGCGTCTTCAGGCCCGAAATCACCGTCTGGATGCACCCCGAACTCACCCGTGAAACCGCCGATCCCATCCCGGCCGCCGAAGCCGCCATCACCTGGCTGAGCACCCACGCGCCTCACTCGCCAGACTGGTATCTCGACGTCCCGACACCCCGCGCCCCGTTCACCCTCGCCCTCTGGTCCGACAAAAACGGCTACGTCTTCCGCCCCCTCGATCCCCTGACCGGCAGCCCCGACGCCCTGCGCGATACTCATGGCGGCGAGTTCTTCTACCGCTTCCACTTCGAACTCCAGCTCCCCTACCCCTGGGGGCGCCTCCTCGCCGCCATCGCCGCCATGGCCCTCGTCCTCACCCTCCTCACCGGCATCGTCGCCCACCGCCGCTTCTTCGCCGATTTCTTCACCTTCCGACCCGGCAAAGGGCAAAGAAGCTGGCTCGACGCCCACAACCTCCTGGGCGTCATCGCCCTCCCCTTCCATCTGATGATCGCCTTCACCGGCGCCGTCACCCTCAGCACCCTGCTCCTGCCATGGGGCGCCCAGACTCTTTACAAAAGCGACCTCACCACCGCTCAGCACGAACTGCATCCCGCCGCCATCGAGCGTCCCGTCACCGGCAAAGCCACACCCCTCGCCCCCATCGGCCCCATCCTCCGCACCGCCGAACAGCATTTCGGAAAAACCGGCATCCTCAGCTTTTACATCGAAAATCCCGGTGATCAGGCCGCAGTCATCACCGTCACCGCCGGCAACACGGACAGCATCGGCATCACCAGCCACGTCATCAGCTTCGACGGCACGACCGGCACCATCCTCGCCGAACATACCGAACACCGGCCGGTCATCACCACCTTCAACGTCCTCTACGGCCTGCACGTCGCCCGCTTCGCACCCGGCATCACCCGCTGGCTCTATTTCCTTTCCGGCCTGATGCTCACAGCCCTTACCGGAACCGGTCTCAGACTCTGGACCATCAGCCGCACCCGAAACACGCCCCGCCTCAGCACCACCCTCGTCGATCGCCTGAATGTCGGATTCATCGCCGGAACCCCCACCGCTTTCGCCAGCTACTTCCTCGCCAACCGCCTGCTGCCCGTAAGCCTCGCCGACCGCGCCACTCTCGAAATCCGCACCGTCTTCCTCACCTGGGCCGCCCTGCTCCTCTTCGCCGCCCTGCGCCCGGCCACAAAAACCTGGCCCGAACTCCTCTCTCTCGCCGCCATCACCTGCGCCGCCGTCGCCCTCATCAGCGCCCCCTGGCACCGCTCCGTCGACGCCACAACCGCCCTCACCGCCTTCATCTTCGCAGCAGCCTTCGCCGCGGCAGCCAGACGCGCCGCCCTGAAAAAGCGCCACCCCACGACATGATGATCCTCGCCCTCGCCGGCTTTCTCGCCGTCCTCCTCCTCGCCTCCGCCAGCGAACGCGAAAACGCCACCTTCCACTCCCCCCCGCTCCTCCCGCGCCAGCGCCACCGACGCCGCATACTCGCCCTCGCCGTCCTCGCCACCCACTGTGCGCTGACACTTCACGAAAGCCAGAACCCGGCTTTCGCTCTCATCACCTGGATCGGCCAGTTCTCCGTCAACGCCCTCCTCGTCGCCCTGCTCTGCACCGCAATACGGCAAAAACCCGCCAGGCTCAGATAATGACAGGCCGCCTGAAAGGTAAGCGTCCGAAAAAATACACTCTTGAAGGAGATTATTGTCTTCAGGTTACAAGTGTGAAATTTTTTATTAATTGATGAGGCAGTTTTATTTATAATGTTTTGAGTTAGCAGAAATGGAGGGTTCGAAAAACCCCTATCCAAGCTTTTGTGTAATGCGCAATATCAATGAGTTATGACTCTGCTGTGATCGAAAAAGGAGGGTTTTTAGAACCCTCCAAATTACAGTTTCCCACACCCTCATAGAGAAAATTATTTAATGAGGCGCCCGTGAACATATCATTTCCTCCTGATCCGTGAATGACAAGCTTCTGCAGAGCCGCTTGAGCATCGGTTGTTGGATCAACCTGCCTGAAGGCTGTATGGGAGAGATCCACTGTATCATCGGAACCACTGACACCCCCGCCGGCGTACATACTGATACTGTCATTTGCCCCCTTAAAAGCTATCTCCGCTGGAGCGCCTCCGCTTGTTGGTACACATTCAAAAATGCCAACATCTGTGTTCGATCTATTGACAGTTAACGTTGTTGGCCCACCAACAATACCATCATAGGTATATCATGGATTCGTAAAGTCTGACGTTTCCGTGTAAACACTTGATACGGAGATTATAAATCTCCTTATGTATTTTTAGTAAAAATAAAAATATACTCATAAATATTAACGCTTCTCACAATTAAGTAACGCACAAATCAATAATTACATATATATAAAAATAGACGATTTAATGTTTCATAAATGAATCCCAGGAATAATCTCAGAACGGATTTTCTGTGCGTGGCCAAATAACAGCATGTAGATAACAGGAGGAACAAATGTACATTGATATGTCGTCGGCTATCTTATCTGCTGAATTATCCATCCAAGATGGCTCACTGAAACCGGAAGTCACCGCTTCGAACACAGCGAACGCAAGAATCAGCTCTGCCGACAGTACAGGGGCGGCAACAATACTCGACCTGTCGTCCGAGTCCTCAACCGCCATTTATCAGAGTGATCCAGTTGTTTTTCTTCCTCAGGGAGATAAGTATATTCCGGTAAGTGCGGGAGTTCTCATCAATGGGGTGCCTGCGTCAGAGGTCAAAGGCGCCATTACCCTCAAGGATGGCTTTCAGTATAGTATGACGTCCTCATCGTCTTCCTTCTCACTCTATACCGGCACTGGCACTTCCGTCGGAAGCAGTCAAATATCGGCGTCGTTCTCTCCTGGCGCAGATTCAACAAACAGCGAAGAATCTCTCATCGCAAAGCTTTTTTCCAGTCCGGTGGATAATGAGAGCAAAACTCCATCACAACAGTTCTCCACCTGACAGATTCTATCCTTATCGGACAGGCAGGAGTTCTCGGAGACGGCTGCCCGGCATGCGCCGCACATACAGCGCAACTCCCGCGAGCAACGCAAAAAACAGAAAGGGCAGCCCAGGCGTCCAGTCATGGATATTAAAGCCTGAAGTAAGAGTCAGCGCCGCCCGGACTGCTCCAAAAAAGGCCAGGATAATTCCGCCACCGGAACCCATATTTTCTTTTCCTGAGTGCTGGCGGCAGTGCCTGTCTCCAGGCGCCCCGTTCAGTCGGTCAGAGTTTAAAGCAGGTCCCGAGCCTGAGCACGGCCCGTTGACAGAGCTGTGAAAAACCATGGGCGTCCGCTCTCCGGGACACGTCCGCCCCCCTGTGCTATCTCACCCGACAGGCCCGCACCACCCAGGGAAGCCCAATGTCCTCCACACCCGGCACCGCCACGGATTCCCGCGCTCTCATCCTCTCCTCAGGCCTGTTCGATCCCGACTGGTACCGCGCCCGCCTCCCGGAACACGAACGCAACACCCCCGATCCGCTCACGCATTTCCTGACCGAAGGCACAAAACGCTGCCTCGCCCCAGGCCCCCTCTTCGATACAAAACGCTATTTCGAGTGCTACTGGAATCTCGAACCCGGCACGCTCAACGCCCTCCTGCACTACCTCGAACACGGCCTCACCCAGGGCCAGCACATCGACGGCATCTGCGACACCAGCCTCCACGGCGGCACCGGCCCGGTCATCCCCACACAACTCCGCCCCCTGCCCGATAACGCCCCCAAAACCGCCATCACCATCCACGCCACACGCCTGAGCCCCCTCGATCCCATCCTCGACAGACTCACACATTTTCCCGATCGCTTTACCCTGCTCATCACCACGGACACCTCCGAAAAACGCCACCGGATCGAAGAGCGCCTCACTCGCGCAAACCTCAACGCCGCCCCCGTCCTCGTCCGGGTCGCAGAGCTGCGCGACGGCTCTTTCGGCCCGATCCTCACCACCTTCAGCACCGCCCTGCGCAGCCATGACCTGATCCTGCACCTGCACACAGACGCCACCCCCAAAGCCCTCGCCCGCCTCCTGCCCACCGCCCCCGGCGCACTCGCCGGACTTCTCACCCGCTTCACAGATGACCCGAAAACCGGCCTCATCCAGCCCGCACCGGATCCAAAAACTCCTTACTGGCACTACACCTGGCTCGCGAACCAGCACCTCGCTCACCCTTATCTCTCCCGCCTGAACCTTCCCGCCCCGGCCGGCTATTTCAGCCACCCGCCCGAGGGCCTGTTCTGGGCCACCACCCACGCCCTCGCCCCCCTGCTCGACATCCCCTGGACACCAGCGGATTTCCCGCCGGACGACGCGCCTCCTCCCACCCCGGAAAACGGAACATTCCCTGACGCCTTCATTAGAATCCTCAACCCCGTCATCCGCTCCCAGGGCTGCCATATCGATGAATATGACCCCGATGCCGGCCTGATCCGCGTCGGCTGGTCCTGCATGAATCTCGATCAGTACGAACGCCGCTCACAAAGAGATCTGCTCGCCGCCATTCGCGAAGCCCGCACCGTTTCATTCGACCTGTTCGACACCCTCCTCACCCGCATCGCACTCACCCCCGACACCATCCATTATGACGTCGCCAGCCGGCTCGCTCACCGCTTCCCAACCCTCACGCCTTCTCCGCGAGCGTTCTTCACCCTTCGCAAACAGGCCGAACAGAACGCCAGAGAAACCCGCGCCTGGACCGATGATGTCGGACTCGACGACATCTACGCCGCCCTCCGCACCCTCACCGGCTGGCCAGCGGAAGCCCTCGCCACAGCCCGAACGCTCGAAGTCGAAATCGACCGGAACGTCCTCCGCCCCCGCCCCGAAATCATCACCGCCCTGCGCTACGCCCGCGAACGGGGTTGCCGCACCCTGCTCATCAGCGACACCTGTCTCAGCCGCGACGACATCGCCCCCGTCCTCGACCGCACCGGCATCACTCCCCTGCTCGACGAAATCTACCTCTCCTCCGAACGCCTCGCCCGCAAGGATCGCGGCGATATGTGGGATCTCATCCGCGCCGCCGAAGATACTGCCACCCTCCTGCATGTCGGCGATAACGAACACGCCGACATCCAGCGCACCACCGACCTCGGAATCAGAAATTTCCACGTCCTGTCCGGCCTCAACATGCTCCGCCTCAACCCCGTCGGCCCCGCTGTCGCCACCGTCGTCACACCCGCCGCGATCCCCCCGGGCCAGAGCGCCGAAAAACGCCGCCTCTCCGGCGACATTCTGCTCGGCCCGCTCGTCAGCAACCTCTTCACCTCGCCCTTCGCCAGCACCCCGAACCAGCGCCTGACCACCGCCCGCACGCTCACAACGCCGGAACAGGCCGGCCACATCCTCTTCGGCCCTCTCCTCCTCGCCTTCATGGCACAGCTCATCACCCACCCCGCCACACAGCGGATCGAAAAATTCCTTTTCGTGTCAAGGGAAGGTTATTTTCTCTCGCGCCTCTACAAAGACCTCCGCGAAACATACGACCTGCCGATCCCCGACGCCCTGCACTTCCACTGCTCGCGCCGCGTCGCCATCAGCGCCGCTCAGGTCACCCATTTTGATCCGGATATTCTCGCCATCAGCGGCGATGGCTTTCGCGGCTCCATGGCCCGCCTCCTCACCGCCCGCCTGGGCGTTGAAATCGCAGCACACAGCCCGCTTCACGATATCGACGTCGCCCTTCCGGAAGATCGCGATACCGTCCGCAACCTCACCATTCTCCTGAAAGACGACATCCTCGCCCAGGCCCGCATATCGCGCGAAGCCCTCATCGCCTATGCCCGCGCCTGCGGCCTCACGCCCGGCACAGACACAAAAACCCGTCACGGTATCGTCGATGTCGGTTACGGCGCCACCATCCAGCGCCACATGCAAACCACGTTAAACCTGCCCCTCACCGGCTTCTACATGGCTGCCGAAACACAGTGCGCCGCCGCCGAACACTCCGGCGGCACCGCCTTCGGCCTCCTCGCATCCGGCCCAGACGCCGAAACCTTCCGACGCCAGCACGGCCTTTTCGTCGAAGCCGTCCTCACGGCTCCTCACGGACAGACTATCGGCTACGACACCGGCGTCACCCCGCCCCGCCCCGTCTTCGCCAGGGACAGTCGTACAACACAGGATTTCACCACACTCGAAACCCTCTTCAGCGGCATCAGCAGCTATTGCCACGACATCATCCGCTCGTATGGCCCGGAAGTCCTGCACAGTCTCCAGGCCGTCACCCCCGCCAGCACAGCCCTGCTCACCGCGCTGTCCGAAAACCGCCTCACCCTCGCCCCGGAAATCATGAAAGCCCTCAGCGTCGAAGACGAATTCTGCGGCCGGGGCCAGATCCGTTTCGCCTGATCTTCAAAGGCCGCCCCCGGCAGAACTTACCAGGGCTGATGATCATCACACAGGCCGGTCCGTCACTCCCCCTCCGTGCGCGGCGCCCGCAACTCCACAACAAAGTCATAGAGATCTGCCCGCCACGACGAAAACGTCACCTCAAGCGCCCGTCCGTCAGCCAGAAAAGAGCGCCGCTCAATCTGCAGAATTGCCGCCGGCCGCGTCAGTCCAAGCAACGGCGCATCCTGCACACTGACAAGACCAGCCCGAATGCGCTGTAAAGCCCGCACCGGCAACAAATCGCGATCCTTCAGCGCCGCATAAAGCGACTCCCCCACCAGGTCCGGTGACGGAAGATCATGACGGGACACCACGGCCGTCTCGATCGCAATCGGCTCACCATCCGCGGTCCGGATGCGTCTGAGCCGAACCACCGGCGCCGACGGCGCGATGCCAAGCGCCATCGCCTCATCCGGCGTCGCGCTGCCCGTGCCCTTATCCAGCCAGATCGAGCCCGGCTCATACCCCCTGGCCCGCATATCTTCAGAAAAACCAAGCAGAAGAGACAAAGGCTGCTCAATCCGCCCGGCCACAAAAGTCCCCGCCCCCACCCGCTGCGTGAGCGCACCGGTCGCGACAAGAGACGCCAGAGCCTTGCGCACCGTCACGCGGGAGACACCCGTCAGCGTCGCCAGATCACGCTCAGCCGGAATCGGATCGCCCCGCCTCAGCGTGCCACCCTCAATCAGAAAGCGCAGGCTTTCTTCCATTTGCAGATAAAGAGGTTTGCGATTCGCCGGATCCGGCGCCAGCGCCGCGAACAGACCATCAGAAATGCGGGAAGACATCGCCTCTCAGCCAGCCCCGCCAGAAGCGGTAAAGACGGCACGAAGATCCCCGCCATGCACCTCAAGCAGCCTGTCCGCTTCGTCCACCGTCAGCCCCTCCCGAACGAGAACCGCCCGCTTCACATTCCCCTTCGTCGCTGCCAGCGCCTCACGCGCCTCATCAGCCGAACACCCCGTCAGAGTCCGCACCATCCGTTCCGCGCGATGCTCCAGCTTGGCGTTCACAACGCGCATATCGACCATCTGACCACGCCACACATGCCCGAGCCGGATCATCAGTGTCGTCGACAGCAGATTCAGCGCAGCCTTCTGCGCCGTGCCCGCCTTCAGCCGCGTCGACCCGGAAATGACTTCCGGCCCCGTCACAATCCGCACAGCCAGTTCCGCCTCACGCAACAGACGCCCCTCGCTGTTGCAGCTGACACCGATCGTCAGCGCCCCGCTGGCCCGCACGGCGGCAACAGCAGCGCAGGTATAAGGCGTCGCCCCGCTGGCGGCGATTCCAATCACCACATCCTCCGGCCCCGGATTATGCGCCAGAATATCCTCCCGCGCCGTATCCTCGCGATCCTCGGCCCCTTCCGCCGCCTGAAAAATAGCCGCCGGACCACCGGCAAGCAGCAGAACAAGCCGCTCGGGCGGCCAGCCAAAAGTCGGCGTCAGTTCAACACCATCCTGCAACCCGATCCGCCCGGACGTCCCGGCCCCCACATAAAACAGCCGCCCCCCCGCCAGCAGCCGCGGACGCGCGGCGGTCACAACCCGGTCAAGCTGAGGCACCGCCGCCCGCACAATCGCCGTGGCGCTCATCTGCGATTCCGCAAGCGCATCCAGGATCGAGTCCGTCGGCCAGAGATCAATATCGGCGTAACGCGGATCCTGAAATTCTGTGCCCGTCATAAGGGGCTGAGAGATGTCGGTCATAGAATCACGTGTCATTTCCATGAAAAGAAGTAAATCAGAGAACGGTGCCCGCACGAGCGCGCGCTTTCCGTTGAAAACCGCGGACGCGCATGGATACCCGGGCCGGCAACAGCATCATGACGACCCCCAGAGGAACAAGCCACGGAAAGGCGATGTGCCACCCGAAGACCTGAAGCGCAATCATGAACACCCCCATGCCCGCAAGAGAGATAACAAACCCGGTCAGCGCATCCCTGCTATCCGCCTCCGGCCAGATCATGCCCGCCAGAAATGTGCCCAGCACCGGCCCCCATGACCACCCGGTGATCGTCAGCCCGAGAATGATCGCCGCCTGCGCCCCCGCGCCCGACACCATCGCCGTGCCAACAAGCGCCAGCGCCCAGAACAACGTGACAAGACGCGGAACCAGCAGCGGACCCGGCCGAAGCCCGATCCGCCTGAGACCCGCACTCAGCATCGCCGCCGGACCAGACCCGAAATCCGTAAGCGTCGCCCCGGCCATCGCACTGAGCGTGGACGACAGAGATCCCATCGTCGCACTCAGCACCCCCGCGACAAGCAACCCGCTCAGCCCCTCAGGCAACCCGGAAACAATAAAGCGCGGAAAAATCTCATCAGACGAGCGCACCCCCGCCGCCGCCAGCGACGCATTCCCCGACAGCGCCCGCAGCTCGACACCCGTCAGCGAAAGCAGCGTAAAAAGCAGCCCGACCAGAAAAGCGCTGCCAATCAGCGCAAGACGCGCATCACGCAGAGTGCGGGCGGCAAGAAGCCGCTGAACCATAAGCTGATCAGTCCCATGTGACGCCACCGCCATAATACCACCCCCCAGCAGAGCAGCCAGCGGCGTAAACGGATCAGACAGCGCATTCGCCAGCGTCAGCGTGTGAAAAGGCCTCAGCCACCCCTCATCCATGACATCGTGCCAGTTCGCCCCGGTCATCTGAGTGGCCAGAAGCACCGCACAGACCGCCGCACCGGACAGATAAATGACAAACTGGATCGTGTCCGACCACACCACCGCGCGCAGCCCCCCCAGAAGCGTATAAAGGAGCGTAAACGCCATGATGATGACGAGAACGGGAAACCGCCCGACAGGCAGACCGGTCTGCCCAAGCAGCCACATCACAGGCAGAAGCCCCGCCAGCAGACGGACCCCCTCCGCCATAAGCCGGGTCAGAAGAAAAGAAAACGACGCAGCCCGCTGCAAACGCTTCCCAAACCGTTGCCCCAGATACTGATAAGCACTCGTCATGGCGCCACTGGCGTAAAGCGGCAAAAACCACACAGCGACAATGATCCGCCCGATGAGATACCCGCCCGCGAGCCCGGTAAAAACCATACCCCCGGTATAGCCGACCCCCGGCACACTGATAAAAGTGAGCGTGGACGTCTCAGTCGCGACAAGAGACAGACAGATCGCCCACCACGGAAGATCATGATGCGCCGAAAGAAAACCACCCGCCGACTGACCTTTTCCGGAAAGTCGCAGAACAGCCCACGGAATGACCGCAAAATAAATCAGAATCACCAGAAGGTCAGCAACGCGCATCGGCTTTCTCTCCTTCCGACCAATCCTGGCACTTAGATAATACCGAAACAATACCTTACCGCATATTTATCAGACTCACACCCCGAAACAGGCGACAGCATTACCTGCTCTCCACGAACACCCCACTCCGCCTGTCAACAACACCTTCCACCGATAACCCGCCTGACAAACCTCAGCTCATTCTTCCAGCATCCCGACATATTTCAAAACCCGCACGACACGCATTCATTCCCAGGGATTCCGAAAAGACCACCACCGCAATCACCACGACCTCGATTCGATACCGAATCGAGAACCACACGACCACCACCCTGAAACAACACTGACCCGGCATGAATTAAAACATCCACAACAATACCAATCACCGCCGAAATTGCCCGGGACATAGCAGCAGCAGCCTCATTCTCCAGTCACAGCAGAGATTTATCCGCCTCCTCCCTAAACAATATTTTTCTCTTATTTCCAGACCATCTCATCTCTGACTGCTGTTCTCTTCGAAACAACACTCTTATTTTCCCGCCCCGATATAAATTCGATATCGAAATATCTTGCAGAATGGATTTACTATGGATTTAATAAGGTATTCCCAAACATGTGACAGAGGAGCCTGGATGTGCGACTAAAAGAAATTCTGTTGTGCACAGCTTGCGCAACAATCGGCACAGCAGCACTCGGTGCCAGCCCTCCCCGTCCCGCGCCCGTCACCACAGCAGCCTCCACGCCGGAGGTCCACGCCGGAAAGACAGCGCAGAAAACTCAGGCCATACAGACATCAGCCACACACCAGTCGGCGCCGCAGACCACGAGCGCGCAGGGAACACCGGAATCCATCGTCATCAGCGCCCGAAAAGCATCCCCGGATGGCGCGATGGGCCATTCAACCGGCGCCGGAATGATGCCGGCACAAACGATCGCCAAAGCACGATCCGCCTTCACCCGTGACTTCATCGCGCGGCAGTCCCCGACAACAAACACAGCCTCCATGATCTCAAGCATGCCCGGCGTGGCCGTTGGCAAAAATGATCCGCTGGGACTTGATGATCAGCGCATCAATCTGACAGTCCGCGGACTGGGTCAAACCGAGATCGGCTATGTCATGGACGGAATTCCGGCCGCCGATCCGTCCAATTACAAACTCTACACCACCCAGAATGTCGACAATGAAAATCTGGAACGTGTTGACCTCACCCAGGGATCTGCCAGCCCGACATCGCCGCTTTATAACGCGGTTGGCGGTGAACTCAGTCAGACACTGCGCAACCCGCTTGATCATGCTGCGGGAATGCTGAATCTGAGCGGCGGCTCATATAGTCTGGATCGCGAGTTCGCCCGCTTCGACACCGGAGAACTCGGACATAGCGGCATTCGCTCCTATGCGTCCTTTTCGCATACCCATGCCAATGACTGGCGCGGCCCGACCTACACCACCCGTTACCACATGGACAATAAAACCCTGAAAGAATGGGGCAACAACAGCGTGGAACTTCTGGTGTCATACAACAGTATGACCAGTTTCTATCCACGATTCCCCACCTTATCTCAGTGGGATCAGTACGGAACAAAATTCAACTGGGACAAACATTATACCCCGGGAAGCGCGAACTATTACAAGTTCCAGCAGAACGTCCGCAATGCCATTACCATCGGCGCACCGATGCATTTCGACCTCTCACACGGCCTGACATTTCACGTCACGCCTTACTATATGCGTTCAACCGGCTATGGCGATGTCGGATCCTCACTCAGCAATACCGGCAGTTATCTCGGCAACATTCCCGCCGGAAATCTCAATGTCTCCCCCTCCTATAACGGCACATTCCCGGTCTCGATCGATGATGTGTTCAAGGAAAATAACGCAGGCATCAATGCCTACATGACATGGAAGTCAGGCCATAACACCCTGTCCTTCGGCTACTGGTATGCTTATTACGCCCAGCCGGAAGAAACATCCTATGCCGCGGCAGATGCGAACGGGAACATTGCCTCCATGTCCGGCGCATACCCCGTCAAAACAACCGCCGGCAATATTCTGCGCAGCTACAATATCAATTTCATGCAGCAAACCAATTCAGCGTTTATCACCGATGAATACAAAGCCCTGAACGATCGGCTGGTGCTGACCGCCGCCTTCCGCGAAGTGATGGTGTCAAGAAAGCTGACCCAGCTGATGCCAGGCCTGCAAAATTATATCAACGGCAACAGTGATGCCGTGCCATTGCCGCAGGTAACGGCCAGCTATCGCATCACACCGGACGATCAGATCTTCATCAACGGAACTACCGGCTTCGCAGAACCGGCCGGCTGGCCGACCTATGCTGATTTCATCAGTGTCGCCACAGGAAAGCAGAGCCGGGGCCATGCCTCAAACCTGCGTCCGGAATATTCAATCTCCGAAGAAATCGGCTACCGGCACACCGGCCTTGCAAACGTGAATATTTCCCTTTTCAACTACAATTTTACAAACAGGCAGGTCTCCACAACAGCAGTCGTGGGCGGCGCCATGGTCAGTTCTTCCATCAACGGCGGCGGCCAGACATCCCGCGGCGCGACAATCGAAGTCGGCCTGCGCCCCTGGCACCATTTCAGCCCCTATGTATCAGGACAGTATCTCCACGCAACCATCGACAACAATCTCCGCGCCTCCAACGGAGACTATCTGCCAACTGCCGGAAAAATGGCAGTGAACACACCTGAATTCACGGCATCCGTCGGACTTTTATACGATAACGGAACGATCTTCGGAAACCTTCTCTTCAATTATGTCAGCAGCCAGTATTCAACCTTCATGAACGATCAGAAATATCCGGCCTACCAGACACTCAATATCGGGCTGGGATACCGTTTCCATTCCTGGTCATATTTTCAACATCCGCAAATCCAGCTGAACCTGGTCAACCTGGGCCTGGGAAACTCAGGCTATCTGTCGTCAACATACTCCGTTTCGACAAATGCGAAGGCTGTCCGTGGCATTTATGGAACAGAGGTTGCCGGCACAGCACCAACCTACAACGTGGGCGGCGGCTTTGCCGGCGTCGTGTCCGTCTCAACCGGCTTCTGAACGCCAGAGGATCCGGCCTTTGACCTGTGTGAGACCGGCCGGTGCAGGACTGGCAGGGCTTTGCCCTGGAACCCACCAAAGGTCACAGACCTCTGGAAACCATTTTATGATTAATCAATCGGGGTGCAGGGGCCTGCGGTCCCTGCCGAGTCAAAACTAAGCCCGGAGACTCTCATATCTACAGGTCAGTCTTCACAACCTCTGGTATAATCTCTCTGCCAGGTTCCGGAGCAGAATACCCCACCCCGACAACCCCGCCCTCAATCAGATCCGCACTCCCCGCCATGCGATCCAGCAACTCCACCTCATCGCGCACCACACCCAGCGCCCCCTCAATCCCCGCCACCAGCCGCGCCGCCACGGCCCGCCACTCGTCACTCCCCCGCCCATCAGGCACCACCAATTGCAAAGGCTGGGCCGCAATCAGCCGCTCCAGCACTGCCGAAAACGCCCGCGCCGTCGGATCACACAGATAACTCTGCGGCGCATCCCGAAACTGCTCGGCCAGTCCACCAACATTCGTCGACAAAACCCACCGTCCGGCCGCCAGCGCCGTCGCCCCCACCCCACTCTGACTCGCCTCCCGATACGGCAGCAACATCACATCCGCCCACCCGATCAGCGCCCCAACCTCTTTCTCCGGTACCCAGCGGTTCTCCACCCGCACATGCGGCAGCGTCGCCAGAGACCGCAACGTCGCGGACTCAGGCCCACGTCCGACAATACGGCACTCAAACTCCAGCCCCGGAGGCAGCAGCACCAGTGCCTCAAGCAGCAGATCAAGCCCCTTGTAAGCAAGCAACCGGCCAAACATCAGCAACCGGACCGGACCGGGCCGCCGCCGCCCACCCCAGGGGAAAATCCCGTCACTCCCGGAAGAATAATCAAACGGCGGATGAGACGACATCAGAACATCCCGCCCGCGCAACGCCACCTGCCGCCGCAACTGACCGGCCACATGCGCGCTCAGCGCCACCAGCACATCCGCACGACGCAATAAAAGCCGCTGCAACATCAGCTGAAACGGAAAGCCGTCCCCCGGATGCGCCACCGCGTCATGCACCACCACGACATACGGTACACCCGCCCGCCGTAAGGCAATCTGCATCAGAAAATCCAGCGGACCTGTCATCGCACAGATCGCAAAATCAGGCTTCCATACAGACAACTTCCGAACCAGCATCCTTACCAGACCCGGCCCGCACAGCACCCGCCACAGCAGTCCCGCAAAACTGCCATATGTCTCCACGAGACTTAGCGAAACCGGCGAAGCTGCCTCGCTCTTCAGAATCTCCGCCCGCCCGGACAAAGACAGCACAACGCTCTGCCCCGGCACCGATCCGATCGCCTCGGCCAGATTCAGCGCAAAACGCGGCCCGGCCCCGTACCGTCCCCACTGCCAGACCAGAATCCGGCTCATCCGGCCAGACCCGACATCCCGACATGCCCCGGCAACACCGACAAAGCCCGCGTCGCCGCCATCAGCTCCGTCCCCGAAAACCGCTCCCGCGCCACTTCAGCCGCCCGCGCCCCAAGCCGCTGCCGCAACGCCACATCCTCCGCCGCCCGATGCAACGCACTCACCGCCGCATGCAGATCCGCATCCGCCCAGACTGCCCCCTCCGCCTCAAATACCCCACGCGGATCGCGCGCCGGAATAAGACGATACGGAACCGGAATCCCGCAGTCAGGAGACAGAAACTCCGCCGTCGCAGACCAGTCCGTCGCAATCACCGTCCGCCCCAGCAGCATCGCCTCCGCCGGCACCAGTCCAAAACCCTCACTGCGATGCAGAGACAGAACAATATCCGCACACCGGATCAGCGCATAAGACTCCTCCACCGGAAAAAGCCTCTCCTCGACACGAATATTCGCAGCACCGCCAGTCGCCGCCCGCAGCCGCGCCATATCCCCGGGATACTGCCCGCCATGCGCCACCTTCAGCAGCAGCACACGATCCGGCCGATCCCCGAACGCCGCGCGAAACGCCCGAATGGCCGCCAGCGGATTCTTCCGCTCAAAACTCGATGCAAGACTGAACGACACCAGAACCACAACCGCCCCGTCCGGCAGCCCGAACGCCGACCTGTCCATCACCGCCGGCCGCACAGGGTTCGCCGCCAGCGCATGCGGCACAACCCGCACCCGTCCAGGCGCCAGCCCCTCAAGCGCCGAAGCGCTGAACCGGGACGACGTCCACACCTCATGCACACAACCCGCACCAGGCCGCCATAACGGCGGCAAGGTCGGCAACTCCCAGTGCCAGTACCCGATAATCCGCCGGTTACGAAGAAACCGCCGCCCCAGCCGAAGCAGAACCGCCGGCAAAAACGGAGAATTCACAAATAATATCAGCGCCGCCCGCCTGCCGCCGTCATCCGGCGCCATGACAGGAACCTCCGTCCCCTCCAGCAACCCCGCCCGCAAAGCTGTCGCGGGAACGCCCGATCCCTCATAAGCCCGCAACATAATCCGGGCCGCCTCGCCCAGACCGGACTCCCGGCCAATTTCGCCCCCGACAATCACATGACCGTCAGAAACAGGCCCCGGCAAAGCCACCTTCGGAGCCATAAAGGCCGTCAGGGCCGCAAAACTCCGTCGTCTGCGCTCCGCGGGAAGACGCCGCCAGAGACTATGCAACGGATGAAACGCCCTGCTCACAACCCGGTCCGGCTCCCCATCCGATCACACTATTGAAACGAAACGTGTTGCCCGGACGATAGGCGCTCTTCGCCCGCCTTGAAAGTCCATCGCCACGCCAGCAGCCCGAACGGGATTGCAGCCATCCTGCCAGACGTGAATACTCTCTCCCATGGACAACGCCACGGACCGCTCCCGCACGCCCGCCATTCCAGCGCCAGCCCCACCGGCGACCGGCACCACCAACAGCGCCGCGCTGCTGGCCCATGTCGTCTCCTTCAATACCACCAGTGCCCTCACCGATCTGCCCCTCATCACGTGGATCGGCCAGTGGATGGACGCCCACGGCGTCCTCTGGAGCCTCAGCCACAACCAGGACGGCACCAAAGCCAACCTCCACGCCATCATCGGCCCGCACACAAAAGGCGGCCTCGCCTTCGCCGGTCATGTCGATACCGTCCCCGTCACAGGCCAGGACTGGACCTCCGATCCGTTCACCCTGCGCGAAGACGGTAGCCGGCTTGTTGCGCGCGGCGCCGCCGACATGAAAGGCTACGTCGCCTGCATGCTCGCCGCCGTCCCCGACATCATCCGCATGCCACTCGCCAAACCCGTCCACATGCTTTTCACCTTCGATGAGGAAATCACCTGTGACGGCGCCCGTATCGCCATGAAAGACGCAACAGACCACGGCCTCCTCCCCGAATGGTGCGTCGTCGGCGAACCCACCCTCATGGTCCCCGTCATCGCCCATAAAGGCCGCCTCGCCGTCCGCCTCACAGTGCAGGGCAAACCCGGCCACTCCTCACGCCCCGATGAAGGCGTCAACGCCCTCCATGCCCTCGGCGAAGCCATGGCATGGGTCGCCGCCGAAGCCCGCCGCCTCGCTATCGAAGGCCGCCAGGTGGACGGCTTCGATCCCCCCAACAGCACCATCCAGATCGGAATCGCCCGTGGCGGCACCGCACTGAACATCATCCCGGAATACGCCGAGGCCGACATCGAATGGCGCACCGTCCCCGGCGATGATGCCCACGCCCTCCTCGCCCGCATGGAAAACGCTCTCAGCAAAACCACCGGCCAGTGGATGAAACAGGCCGACCCCGCCTGCGGCCTCACCTTCGAAATTCTCAACGAACTCCCCCCGCTCGCCCTCTCCGCAAACGACCCGCTCGCCACCACCGTCCGCCAGGCCGCCGGCAGCAACACCGAAGGCTTCGTCTCCTACGGAACAGAAGCGGGAATCTACCAGCAGGCCGGCATGAACAGCATCGTCTGCGGCCCCGGCAGCATCGAACAGGCCCACCGCCCCGATGAATGGATCGAACGCGACCAGCTCACACGCTGCGACGCCTTCCTCCGCGACATGGTGCGCCGCGTCTGCCTCTCTCCCGAAACCATCCCATGATACTCAGAAAACCCGGCGCCTGCGTCCCGTCCGATGCCCCCGCCCGGATCATACAGACCAGCACAACAGAAAACGGTCCCATCCGCGTGCCCGTCCACCGGCTGTCAGACAAACTCCCGCCAACGCCGCCCAAACTCCCTTCCTTCCCCATCGAAATCGAACCGCCAGACCTCTCCCCCTGGCGCACCGGCAATACCGGCCTCCCAGGCGTCCACCAGTTCCGAAGCCCGGCACCCGGTCCGCATGTCGCCCTCACTGCCCTCATGCACGGCAACGAATACGCCGGCGCCATCGTCCTGGCCGACCTCCTCCGGTCCGCCTTCACCCCGAAACGCGGCACCCTCTCCCTCATCTTCCTCAACCTCGACGCCTTCGACCGCTTCAGCAGCACCTGCCCCACCGCCTCGCGCTTTATCGATGAGGATATGAACCGCCTCTGGTGCCGAAATCTCCTGACCACCGGAACACCCTCAGCAGAACGCAGCAGGGTCGCCGCCCTCCTGCCCTATATCGAAACCGTCGATACCCTCCTTGATCTCCATTCCATGCTCTGGCCCGCTGCCCCCATGTTCCTCGCCGGCCCTGGCCCCGGCGGCCTCGCCCTCGCCACCAAAACCGGAACACCGCCCCTCGTCGTCAGCGATTGCGGCCACGCCACCGGCCCCCGCCTCATCGACAACCCTCATTTCACCAGCCCCGCCACACACGCCCGCGCCTGCCTCCTCGAAGCCGGTCAGCACTGGACCCGCTCAACCCTCGCCGTAACCCGCGAAACCACCACCCGCTTCCTCGCCCTCACCCGTCTCACAGACACCATACCAGGGCCACTTCCCGAACCCAGGCAGGCCACCGTCACTGACCGCGTCGTCGCCCACACCGCCAGCTTCACCTTCCTCCACACCGTCCAGAGCGGCCAGATCATCCCCGAACGCGGCACCGTGATCGCCCGGGACGGCTCCGACGAAATCCGGACTCCTTACGATAACTGCCTGCTTGTCATTCCGAATTTCCGAACCGCCCGGGGCCATACCGCCGTCCGCCTCGCCCGCCTGCTGCCGCCTTCCGCAACCTGACGCTGGCCCCCAGCAGCAAACACCACGTCCACCCGCTCCCTGAGCCCCATACATCTCCCGGGTCCGCTCCTCACCCTGGCCACCCCCATCACGGCAGACGCTCAGGCCCTCGAACAACCAGCTCCGGCACCCGACCCGGCCATCACACCAAAAGTTACCCTCCCCGTTCCCCCTGGCTCCGGCGTGCGCGGCACGCCCGCCCGTCACGGTCCCTCTGATGTGTCAGACATCATTTGTCAGCAACGACCCGGTCCGCGTCATGTGTTGAATCTTATTTCTTCAGGAATGAGAAAAAGACCGGGCGCCGCCCGAACCCGAAAGGGGTCGCAGACCCCTTCACCCCGGTTTGTTTGTAATAGGCCTTTGACCTGTGTGAGACCGGCAGGTGCGGGACTGGCAGGGCTCTGCCCTGGAACCCGGCAAAAGCTCGCCTTTGCAAACCGTTTTATGATCAGCAAAACCGGGGGGCAGGGGACTGCGGTCCCTGCCGGGTCCGGGCTGAGCCCGGATGCTCCCACACACAGGCCACGCAGCAACTCCGGCCTCCCCGCCAGAAAGGCTCCGTCACGTAACCTTCACATTCCCCGGAACTCATTTCTGTTAGCAGCCCGTTCGACATCCGATCCGAATTCAGGGAGCATGACAGAACGTGACTATCTTTTTCCGCGCGTGCCTGATGTCAGCATCGTCCCTGTCTCTGCTTGCCTTCGCGCACACGGCAGAGGCAAAACGTTCCACGCCCGCAAAACATCATCCCGCTTCAGAAACATCGCCTGAAGGACAGCCTGCGAAAGAAGCGAAAGCGTCCCCGCCTCGCCGGAAAGCACCCGTCACCGGCAGGTCCACAGGAACGCGATCCGAAGCCATCGAGCAGATCATGGCCACCGGTCATCGCACCCGCTCCGAACAAACCGTCGGCCACCAGGAAATACAGCGCCTTCTCCCGGGCATGAACCCCATAAAGGCACTCGAAATCCTTCCCGGCGTTGTCTTCCAGAATTCCGATCCATGGGGAAATAACGAACAGAACTCCTCCCTGTTCATCCACGGCTTCAGTAAAAACCAGCTCGGATACACACTCGATGGCGTTCCCCTGGGCGATCAGGATTACGGCAACTATAACGGCCTGAGCCCTCAGCGTGCCGCCATCAGCGAGAATATCGGTTCAGCTTCCGTCTCAACCGGCGCAGGCGCTCTCGGAACCGCCTCGACCAGTAACCTCGGCGGCACGCTGGAATTCACCACACAGGACCCGCTACACCAGTTCGGGGCGCAGATCAGTCAGACCTTCGGAAGCTGGTCAACCTTCCGCACCTTCGCCCGCATCGATACCGGCGATCTCGGCAACGGCAACTCCGCCTATGTGTCATGGGGCCGTCAGGACGCCCGCGCATGGGATTTCGCCGGACATCAGGGCGGAAATCAGGTGAATGCGAAATTCGTCCACCAGAGCAGCAAAGATAAAATCACAGGATTCTTCGACTGGTCCGATAAAGTCGAGCCGAATGAAGACGGAATCGTCAATACCGGCGGGACAAATCTGTATGTCCGCCCGTTCATGTATCCCAACCTTGCCGAAGCGGTAAAATACTATCAGAATTCCACCGCTTACACGTCGTCCGGGCTCAACTACCGGAATTATTATTCCGCCGCCCAGCGCCAGGATTTCCTCGCCTACGTAAAATGGACCCACGATTTCACCAGCAATCTCCACTGGGATAACCAGATCTACTATCATCACGATCTCGGTGAAGGCGTTGTCGCGGGCCCGATCAGCGCGGCCGGACTGCCAACCCTGTTCGGGGCCTATTTTCCCAACCAGTCGTCGTCCGAACTGTCGCAGGCCTTCGGCGGCTCCGGTATGGCCACCCGCACAACAGAATACTGGGATAATCGCGGCGGCATCATGTCGACCCTGCATTACCATCTCGGTCAGCACACCATTGAACTGGGCGGCTGGTACGAACGTAACAACAACACCCAGGCCCGGCGCTGGTACGCCTTCGACATCAACGACCCGACCACCCCCTATGAGCGGCAGCAGAACGCCCTGATCGACCAGTACACCAACAATTTCTACACCAACACATGGACGACCCATCTCCAGGATACCTGGAAGATCTCAAAGAACTTCTCACTGAACGCCGGCTTCAAATCCGAACTCGTCTACACCAACGGAACACTCCCGGTCGCCGGCCTCCCGGGCTCCCTGTCGCCAAGCTCCGCCGTCACGGTCCCCGGAGGCACCATCGCCGCCGTCCGGCCCTTCCTGCCGTCCTTCGGCGCATTGTGGAACATCACGCCACATGAGCAGTGGTTCGCAAATATTCAGGAAAACATGCGGTCATTCGAAGACGCCGGCTACGGAAACGCAACCCCCTGGGGCGTCACCAGTCAGGCCGCCTTCGAGGATTTCAAACGCCACGGAAAACCGGAAACATCATGGACCTATGAAACCGGTTTCCGGACAAACCGCAACGTCAACGCAGGCCCGCTGACAAACATCAGCGGTCAGGTCGAGTATTATCACGTCCACTTCTCCAATCGCCTGCTCTCGGTCTCCTCGTCTCCCAACCTCGCATCGATCGTGGGAAGCGCTACGATCCTGACCAATGTCGGCTCTGTCTCAACCGACGGCATGGATCTGTCCTTCACCCTGCGGTTCGGGCGCCACTTCTCGTTCTACAACGCCCTGTCCTATAACAAGTCTGTCTATAACGATAACTATTCAAACGGCACCTCAACCGTCCACACAGCCGGAAAAGACGTCGTCGGCGTGCCCGCGTGGACCGAAAAGTTTGTCGCCTCAACCGACTGGGGCCGTTTCAATGCCCAGTTCATCGGTGACGTGATCGGAAAACGATACACAACATTCACTAACGATCTCTGGGCCGATGGCTATCCGATGTTCAGCATGAACGCCAGCTACACCATCGAAGGCATCCCCCACGTCAAAGGCCTGCGCGTACAAGGAAACATCACCAACCTGACCGGCACCAGAGGATGGTCCACGCTCACCACGAGCAACGCATCCGCTCAGTACACCGCCTTCCCGGTCGCCCCGCGCATGTTCTTCCTGACAGTGTCAGCCTCCTTTTAAGGCATCACCCGACAGGAACAGAGCCATCAGGAGGCTCTGTTCCTGTTAAACCCGTTTCACCACCCGGCAGGGGCCTGCGGTCCCTGCCGGGTCCAGGCTGAGCCCGGATACCCTCATCCACAGGTCAATCTTCACAACCTCCGGCATTACCGGCTGATCGCGCGGGCCGCATCAATCAGATATCTCGGATTATGGATCGAATCATAAACCGGAATCACCTCTTTTCCGGTCTCAAACAATCCATAAACCGCCATCTGCGCCGTCCGCACCGAATACTCGACCGTAAACACACAGTCATGCGGCGCCTCAACAAACTGACCGAGGAAAGCAAAATTCGCCGCCCCTTCCGGCAACACATCCGGCCGGTCCCCGATCTTCCGTGCCATGAACAACGCATCCACAAACGGCATCGCAACAGGAACGCAGTTCACCTTCCCCTCATCGACAAACGGCTTCATCAGATCCTGAATCTTCAGATGCCCCCACAATTCGTCGAGAATCTCCTTTCCCGTGCACTCCGCCATCGTCTTATCGACGAAATTCCCCTTCCGGTCGGGATAAAGCCCATATCCCCAGAAAATCTTCACATCCCGTGGCTGGTTCGGAAAATGCGGCTGACGCGCAATGACAAACGACATCAGCCAGTTTGAATCCGTCAGCGTCACCAGGCCACCCGTCCCGGACAGATTGCCGGAAAACTCTTCCATGTAATCATGAAAAACCGGGTCCTTCAGCGTCGCCGTAAACGAATACCACTTCGATCCGTCAACGTGACCGCAGAACGGCGACGGATTCCCGAAACCCGTGTCCTTTGCAGCAATCGTCTCCCACAGCTTCCACGACCCGGAGTCCTCAACCCCCTTCAGAACCGGCACCCGGTCCCACGCCCCGTTATCACTGCTCTCCGTGATCGATCCCAGCGTCGCGAAAACATAATTATTCGCCCCGAGCGTAATGCTCCCACCATCGGCAAGATGCAGAACAGTCGCCCGCTTTTCCCCACCAGACGTCTCAAAATCAAGATCGACCACTTCCTTGCCGAACTGAACATCAACCCCTTTATTCTCCAGCCATCTCTGCAATGGCACGACAACAGAATGATACTGCTCATATTTCGTCCGCAGCACCCCGCCCAGTCGCGGCAGCCCCTCCACCATATGAATGAAACGCCGCATATACCGACGCATCTCAGCCAGACTGCTCCACCGCTGAAACGCAAACATCGTTGACCAGATGAACCAGAAATTCGTCTCGAAAAACGCCCCGTCGAACCAGTCCTCAATCTTCCGGTCCCCCAGAGAGACCTCGGATTCATAAACCAGTTTCAGCAACCGCCCCTGCTGCGCCAGCGACAGCCCGTAAGACGACACATCCAGACGTTTCCCACCCTTCAGCAGCCGCGCCTGACCATTTGAAATCAGCCGTTCATTAAACTCGAATGTTTCCTCGGCAACAGACACATCCGGGTTCTCAAGCGACGGAATCCCGGAAAGCAGATCCCAGTAACAGGCATAATGCCGCTCATGCATCCGGCCGCCCCGCGCCACAAACCCTGTCTCCACATCCCCCGAGCCATCCAGAGCGCCCCCCGCAATCCGGTCCTTCTCCAGAATGTGAATGTTCCCGCCCGGAACCCCCGCATCCCTGATCAGCAGCACAGCACTCGCAAGGGCCGCAATCCCGCTCCCGATCAGATAAACATGCGCGTTTTCAGGAGCCCTGTTTCTGGTCCGTGTCATCCGATTCACTCCGACATTCCATCCGTGTTCGTCACGTCCGTCCCGCCGGACAGACAGGAGCAGCCCGGAACACCAGCACCTCAGACATGACAGCAGCCAGCAGGGCACATCCCTGCTTTCCCGCCCGTACTGCGACACACGTGCTATCCGCCGCACAACGAAAAAATGGAGTGATCCAGGTCAGAAAAGCATTACAAATCGGACACATAACCTCCGGCACACACCTCACCGCACAGGCCGGAACGTCCCCTCCCGCAAAGACGTCTCAATCTCCTCCAGACTGCTCCCCGCCGTCTCCGGCACATACCGCCAGACAAACAGAAACGAGACGACATTGACCGCTCCGAACAGCCAGAACGTCCCCGTCGCCCCCAGCGCATTCACCAGTGACAGCGTCACCAGCGAGACAATCGTGTCCGCCAGCCACACCGTCGCACTCGCCAGACCCATCGCCCTGCTCCGCACAGCCAGCGGAAACACCTCGGATCCCACCAGCCACACAGCAACCGACAGTGACCCGAAATTGAAAAAGATATAGCCCAGCAAAGACGCTGTCATCAGCACCATGCGAACACCCGCGATCGGCGCCGAACTCAGAAAAATCGCCCCAAGCACAAACAGCGACAATGCCGCAAACGGCAACATCACCAGCATCATCCGCCGCCGTCCCACCCGGTCGATCAGCAGAATCCCCATCGCCGTCGTCACCGTCGATGTCACACCCACCGAAACCGATGTCAGCAACGCCGCCGAATGCCCGAGCCCCGCCTGCGAAAGAATGATCGGCGCGTAATAAACAATCACATTCGGGCCTGAAAGCTGCGACAACGCCGCAATCCCCAGCGCCACAACCAGCGCCGGCCGCATCCACCCCTGCCCCAGTTCCCGCCAGTCGCCTCCGGCCTCAGCCCGATCGACCGCCAGCACATCATCGAGTTCGCGCCGGACAGCGTCACAATGGCCCCGAAGCCGGTACAGAATGGCAACCGCCCGCTTCTCCTGCCCGTTATGCAGCAACCAGCGCGGACTCTCCGGCAGAAACATCATCCCCACCCCGAGAAACACCGCCGGAACCGCCCCGAGCATAAACATCGGCCGCCAGCACTCGCGCATCCCCGAGAGCTCATATCCGACAAAAAATGCCGAGAGCAGACCAAGAGAAAACACAAGCTGAAACAGCGAGACCAGTCCGCCCCGCCGCTCCGCCGGCGCCAGTTCCGCCACATAAACCGGCACAATCTGCGTCGTCGCGCCAATCGCCACACCCAGCCACAGCCGCGCGAAAATCAGCGTCCCCACCCCCGGCGCCAGCCCGCAGCCAAATGACGCCAGAATGAACACCCCCGCCGCCATCATCACCGCCGGCCGCCGCCCAAACCGGTCCGAAACCGGCCCGCTCAGCACAGCCCCGAAAATCGCCCCGATATTCAGCGCCGCCGCAACCCATTCCTGCCCGCCGGTCGTCAGCGAAAAACTCTGCGTCACAAAAATCAGCGCCGACGCAATGATCCCTGTGTCATACCCGAACAGCAGCCCGCCCGCCGCCGCAACAGCCGCCGCCATCCGCACATACCGAGCCGCCGCCGAGCGCCGGTCCCCCAGCGCCTCAAACTCCGGCACACAGGACATCGCCCTGTCACGAAGACCAGATCCGGCCTGCCTCCCTGAAGCGATCGCCATCACACTGTCCTCTCTGATGCGGGCAGCAACAGGCACCCGCCCCACCTCCGGCAGAAGCCACGGCCTCCCGCACCCCATTCAATAAAAAGGAATCAAACCCTTCGCAGACTTCAGAACAACACCCTGAAGAGTCCGCGCACTGTTACTCAGAAGCCCCGAAAATCTCCTGAAGCGTCTTCTGCATCACCCCCGCGTCAAGCGTCCTGCCCAGCCACAACTCCACCCCGATCACCCCCTGGTTCACAAGCATCCCCAGCCCGTCGAGCGTCGTGCAGCCCCGCTCCTTCGCCTGCCGCAGCAGCTTCGTCTTCGGTGGATTCGGAATGACATCGGCAACAACAAGACCTTTCCGCAACGTCTTCAATGCCACCGGCGGCATCGCCTCCGCATCTCCCAGCCCGATCGACGTCGCATTGATCACAATCCCGACATCCTCCGGCACCCCGGCATCCCCCTCCCACAGCCGCGCCTCCGCCTCACACTCCGTGCTGCCACGAACCAGCGCCGCAATCGTCTCAGCCTTCTTCGGATCACGATTCACCACCGTGATATGAGCCGCCCCCGCCAGCCCAAGCTCCACCGCAATCGCCCGCGCAGCCCCGCCCGCACCCAGCAGCAAAACCCGCTGCCCGGACGGGTCCGTCACCTCTTTCAGAGACGCCAGAAAACCCTTCCCGTCCGTATTATCCCCGATCAGCTTCCCGTCCCGGATCGAAACACAGTTGACCGCGCCAATAATCTTCGCCGACTCAGCCAGCTCGTCCAGATGATCGATCACCGCCACCTTATGCGGCAGCGAGCAGTTAAACCCCGCCCACTCCATCGCCACCGCGCCAGCCACCGCCGCCGCCAGCCCATCCGGCTTCACATCGCAGTTGATGTAACGCGCCTCAATCCCCGCCTCACGATACCCCGCCTCAATCATCGCCACCGTCGGATTATCCGCACAGGGCGTTGAAAAAGATCCCGTCAGAATACTGAGAAAACTCTGGCTGCTCATGACGGCGCTCCATCCGGATAAAATTGCATAGCTATGCAATCAAAGGCCGGCGGACCAGATGATGCAAGAGAAAATCTCCACCAGAACACAGGCGCGCCAACCCGCAGGAGATCACACAGCCGCCCGGAACCTCAGCCGCCCCCCGAACTCCCCCTTTCCACCAGCAGCGCTTCAATCACGGGATTTTGCGAAACCGGCCCCGCCCCGTCCGTCAGTGCCTCCGCCAGAATCCCGCATGCCGCCTCAACCAGACGCTCCACGCCCTGATCAAATGTCGTCAGATCGTAGGCCCGCCACGCTCCCTGCGGAATATTGTCATATCCCAGCAGCACCACATCCTCAGGACACAGCAACCCGCCCCGCTCCCGCAACGCATCGATCGCCCCGCACGCCATCATGTCATTGCTGCAAAACATCCCGTCCGGACGCACGCCCCGCGTCAGCATCCCGCTCACCGCGTCATAACCGCTCTCATACGTGTCATCCCCCCGCAACGACACCAGATCACCGGCCAGCGCCCCCAGCCCCGCGCGAAACCCGTCCCCACGCGCCACCGACGCCACATTCCGCAACGGCCCCGCAAGCCAGACCGGACGCACGACACCCCGCTCCGCCAGCAGCCGCGCCGCCACAACACCCGCCGCCCGGTTATCAGAGGAAACCGTGGAAATCCACGGCCCCGTCAGCCGCGAATTGAAACAGATCACCGGAATCCGCAATGCCCCCAGCGCCCGCGCCACCGCCGCCGATCCAATCGCCAGCGCCGTCACAACCGCGTCGATCCGATACCCAAGCAACTGGTCCAGCGCACTGTCCAGCGTCAGCGCGTCATCCACATGCACCAGCAGAACCTGCAATCCCTGATCCCGCAGCGCACCGACCAGATGCTCAAGCGCGGAAACATAAAACGGATTGGAAAGCCCGCCGACCACAACACCAACCATCCCGGATCGTCCCGACAGCATGATCGCCGGAATCCGGTTCGGTCTGTATCCAAGCTCCGCCGCCGCCCGCAGAATTTTCTCCCGCGTTCCCGGCGCTATGCTCGCCATCCGCGAAAATGCCCGCGACACCGCCGACTGCGAAACCCCCGCCCGCTTCGCAACATCAACAGACGTAACCGGACGAACGTCCCGCGCCCCCACACCCACACTCCACCAGACAAATCAGGCGCAACCATACTCCATCGCCCGAACAGCAGACACCCCGGGCGCCCTGCATCAGACCGGGCACCCCGCTCCTGCCGTCCAGACCGCAACACGGTCTGATCCGCGACACACTCCTCCGCCAGTAATCCCATGACCCCCGAAGCAGTCCGCCAGCATATCCCCGCAAACCCCGTCAACGCGGAACTCACCTCCCGCCTGAGCAGACTCCCCGTCCGGCAATGCTTCCTCACCGGCAAACTCCACGCACCACATGGCCTCACAGAACCCGGACCGGGCCTCCTCAGAATAAACCCCGCCAACCCACAGCCCGATCTTCCTGAGCAAAAGGCCGCAAACTATCAGCAACCCCGGCCCTGGCTCAGAACCGAAAAAACCGCACACGCCCGGCGAACACCCGCCGCCGTCCCTACCACTTAAACCGCACCCCCGCCGTCAGCGCCGCGGAGCCGGTATTACTGCCCGTATTCGTGTCCCGATGCCCGGCAAACATGTTCACCACCAGATCCATGCCCTGCACCCCCTTCACCGGATAAGCCGCCGTCACCGTCGTGCCATGCTCCATCAGGGACGGACTCGCATTGCTGTGCTCAATGCTGAACGGCCCCACCTGCGAAAAATCATCGCGCGGCCCAAATTTCGAACCCAGATCCAGTCGCGGCGCCGTCACATAATACTGCTCCGCAGCAATCCGGCTGTTCACACGATCCGCCGCCGCCCCGACCTCCGGCGCCCCGGCCAGAGCAGCCCCGCCACCAGCAGACCCGCCACCGCCAGAGCGCGCACCCGACAACGCACCACCCGCCTGACGCCCATCCGTCCGGCGCCCATCCGAATGTCCCGGCGGCATAAAATAAGTCCCCTCCTCCGCCCGGGCCACATCTCCGCCACCCAGCAATAACGGAACCACCAGACACATCGCGGATGGCAGAAGCCCACCTCTCCCCGACAAGAACCGGCTCTCCGTAAACCACCCCTGCGTCCCGGTCATGCAGCACCTCTCTTGTGACTTCGCCGCCACAGAAGAGAGAAAAACAAACACCCGCAAATCAGAACTTGTATCATTTCGATACAATTCAGTGCTGCACCAGTCGCCCCCAACCTTCAGGACAACACCCGACACCCCGACAGACGCACCGGCAATCACTTGACGGCACATCATTTAATAATTTACATAAACCATGAAAAATACAGTTAATAAAAATACGAAACAGTAACCCTGACCGCCGAAACACTTCGTGATGCATCTCCTCTTCTGACTCCCGCGTTACATACCCTGAAAAGACGTAATGATTCCTCCATGAAGACGCGTCCCGCAGAGCACGAACAGCATCATAAGAACCGCTTATAATGCTATAAATAGAAACAGTTTGTTATAAATCTGGCATCAGCCTAATGTGCCAGCAGCCGTTTCAAATGAATACAGGCCTACGGAATGAAAATCCGGGCCAATCGTCGCAAATGAAAAGTAAAAAGGTCGGTGAATTCATACGGCCGACCAATACAAAACAGAACATGACACTCACAGACCGCACCCGCTCGTAAAAATCGGAGTATTCCCGTGACCGGAGCCGACGCCATTTTCCTGGCACGACTGCAATTCGCCTTTACAGTCGGATTCCATATCGTCTTCCCCGCCTTCTCCATAGGACTGGCCGCCTTTCTCGCCGTCCTCGAAGGCCTGTGGCTGAAAACCGATAAACAGGTCTATCTCGACCTCTTCCATTACTGGCTCCGCGCCTTCTCCATCGTCTTCGGCATGGGCGTCGTCTCCGGCCTCGTCATGTCCTACGAATTCGGCACCAACTGGGCGCAGTTTTCACAAAAAGCCGGCCCCATCCTCGGCCCGCTCCTCGGCTACGAAGTCATGACCGCCTTCTTCCTGGAAGCCGGCTTCCTCGGAATCATGCTGTTCGGCATGAATAAAGTCGGGAAAAAGCTCCACTTCTTCGCCACCTGCGTCGTCTCGCTCGGCACCCTCATCTCCATGAGCTGGATCCTCTCCTCCAACTCCTGGATGCAAACCCCGCGCGGCTACAGCATCGAACCCGGAACCGGACGCTTCATCCCGCAGGACTGGTGGGCCATCGTCTTCAACCCCTCCTTTCCCTTCCGCCTCGTCCACATGGCGCTGGCCGCCTTTCTCTCCGTCGCCTTCATCGTCGGCGGCGTCGGCGCCTGGCACCTGCTGAGGGCCAGACGCGCCGGTCGCCAGCCCACCGAAGCCGTCAGGGTCATGTTCTCCATGGCCATGTGGATGGCCGCCCTCGTCGGCCCGCTCCAGATCCTCGCCGGCGACGCCCACGGCCTGAACACACTGAAATACCAGCCCGCCAAAATCGCCGCCATGGAAGGTGACTGGGACTCCGAAGGCTACGCCCCCGAGCTGCTCTTCGGCATCCCCGACATGAAAAACGAAACAACACACTACAAGATCGCCATCCCCTACGCCGGATCTCTGATCCTCACCCATAGCCTGAGCGGCAAAGTCCCCGGCCTGAAAGACTACCCGAAAGACCAGCGCGCCCCGTCCTATGTCGTGTTCTTCAGCTTCAGGATCATGATCGCACTCGGCATGCTGATGGCCGCCACCGGACTCTTCTCCCTCTGGCTGCGCCGGAAAGGCACCCTCTGGTCAAACCCGCTGCTCCTGAGAACAGCCCTGATCCTGACCCCCGCCGGCTTCATTGCCCTGCTCTGCGGATGGGTCACAACCGAAGTCGGCAGACAACCTTTCACGGTCTACGGACTGCTCCGCACCGCCGACAGCGCCTCGCCCGTCCCCGGCGCCAGCATCGCCACAACCCTCGCCATCTTCGTCGTGCTCTACGTCATCGTCTTCACATCCGGAATCAGCATCCTCCTGCGCGGATTTGCAGAAGAACCCCACCGTGATCAGGCCGGCCCCGATGCCCGGCAGCCACAGCGCGCCGCCTCCATGGCGTCCGCCATCTCAGACACCGCCGCATCCGGTCACACCGGGTCCGCCAATCCAGGCTCAGGAGAATAACGATGGACCCCACCGGCATGGATCTCACCGGAGCCGCTTACTGGCTCCCCATCGTGTGGGCTGTCCTCGCAGCCACCGCAATCTTCATATACGTCGTCCTCGACGGCTTCGACCTCGGCCTCGGCATGCTCTTCCTCGCCGAACCCGACAAAAAACATCGCAACATCATGGTCCAGACCATCGCCCCGGTCTGGGATGGCAACGAAACCTGGATGATCTTCGGCGGCGCAGCCCTCTACGGCGTTTTCCCCAACGCCTACGCCACCATCCTGCCCGCGCTCTACCTGCCCGTGCTCATCATGCTGTTCGCCCTCATCATCCGGGGCGTCGCCTTCGAGTTCCGCTCGCGCATGCACACACAACAGGCGCAGAACCTCTGGGATATCGGCTTCTGCGGCGGTTCCCTCGTCGCCAGCCTCATGCAGGGCATCATCCTCGGAACCCTGGTCTCCGGAATCCGGATCGAGGATAACAAGTTCGCCGGCAGCAGCTTCGACTGGCTCGCCCCGTTCCCGATTTTCTGCGGCCTCGCCGTCGCCTGCGGCTACGCCCTGCTCGGCGCCACCTGGCTCATCTGGCGCACCGCAAGCGACCTCCAGACCACCATGCGCAAATGGGCCGGAATCCTCTCCGTCGCCATGCTCGTCATGATCGCCGCCGTCTCCGCCTGGACCCCCGCCCTGCATGTCACCTACATGCAACACTGGACCACCTGGCCCCGCATCCTCTACGTCGCGCCCGTCCCGGTCGCCGTCATCGCCCTCGCCATCCTCATGCTCCAGGCCCTGCGCGGCAAAACCTCCAGACGCATCCCCTTCTTCTGCGCGCTCGGCTGGTTCTTCCTCTCCTTCAGCGGCCTCGGCATCAACATCTGGCCCTATATCGTGCCCCCCTCAATGACCATCTGGCAGGCCTCATCCCCGCCAGCCAGTCAGAAATTCCTCCTCGCCGGAACCGTCTTCCTGCTGCCGCTGATCCTCGCCTACACCGCCTACGCCTATCACGTGTTCCGTGGCACCGTGAACGAACACAGCGAGAGCTATCACTGATGGAGACAGCAATGCAGGACAGTAAAAACACCCTGCCGGTCAAACTGCTCTGGTTCGCCGGCCTCTGGCTCGCCGGCGTCGCCACCCTCGGCGTCGTCGCAGGCGCCCTGCACCTGATCATCCACAACTGATCCGACCCTTTGCAAAAGCTCTGTTGTCGTTAAGTGCCGGCACCCTCTCAGGGCTTTGCCCTGGAACCCACCAAAGGTCACAGACCTTTGGAAACCATTTTATTATAAACAGATCGGGGTGCAGGGGCCTGCGGTCCCTGCCGGGTCCGGGCAGAGCCCGGGCTTCTTCCAGCCCTTTGAAAATTCAGGCCTCAACACGCAACGCTGACAGAGCCCGCCAAAGCCCTGAGACCCTGCCAGCCCCTGACACCACACCCCTGCAACCCGTTCTGTTTCATAAAACGGCACCAGCGACTATGATCCGCCGCAACCATCACAGGCGCCACAGTGAAACGCGTTCACTGTGATGGATGCAAACCCTCTGAGCAGGCTCGTGACTTTATGAATGCGCTGTTGTTTCTGTCAGTCGTGCTCATCTGGGGGCTGACCTGGTTTGCAATCCATCTCCAGCTCGGCGGCACAACGGTCGATGTCGCGATTTTCTGGCGGTTTGCCGTGTCCGTCGTGCTGCTGGGAAGCGGACTCGCTCTGACAGGACGGCTGCGGCGTCCCTCGCGGGAAGCAGTCCCATGGCTGGCAGGAATGGGAGCCTGCCTGTTTTCCTGCAACTTCCTGGCCATCTACAGCTCCGAGATGTTTCTGCCGAGCGGCATTGTTTCGGTGGTGTTCAGCATGTCAGTCATCCTCAACGTCCTGAATCAGTGGCTATTCTTCAGGCAACGCCCGGATATCCGGGCGCTGATCGGCGGAATGTTCGGGGTCTGCGGCGTGGCGATGCTGCTCGGAGGCGGAGCAGATACCGGGGCCGCCTCGTCCGTCGGAACCGGACTGGCGCTCGCACTGCTGGGCACAACGCTGTTCTCCTGCGGAAACATGCTGTCGCGACGGGTGGCACGGTTCGATCTCGGCCTGCCAAACGCGGTGCTGTGGGCTATGGTGTTCGGCGTATTTCTGATGGGTGTGAATGTTTTCACACAGGGACACAGCTTCATGCCGGTAATGACAGCGCGCTGGCTGGGCGGCCTTGGTTACCTGGCGGCAATGGGAACAGTCGCAGGCTTCCTGTTCTATCTGATGCTCGCGCAGCGCATCGGCGCGGACCGGGCCGCCTACACGACCATTCTCTCACCGGTGATCGCGCTGGGCGTGTCGGCGTTTTTCGAGGGCGGCCACTGGTCGGAACTGATGATGGCAGGACTGTTTTTGATTCTCTGCGGCAATGTCGTGGCTTTTGCGCGGGTGCGGGCAGTGCGTCAGCCAATGGAAGTCGAACAGGGATAGCCCCGGCCCCAACCACCCTTGCCCCGCCCCTCCTAAGCACGGTAACTGTTGTGCGAACACTCCTCGTCCGGCGCCCGCCGGGCGGTGATCCATGCCGGCCTGGCGGCGCCAACCCGTCGCGAAGAAGCACAGGCCGCGCGCACCACAACCGCCCACGGCAACCACACCGGAGCACAACCAGGGCCGCCCCGACCCCCATGAACACGTCCGCCACCACACGCCGCCGCCCGACACGCCCATGACACCGCCCGACGCGCCAGCACCAGGTACGGAACAGTCCCGAAAACTACGGCTGATCCCGGCCAGCCACCACGCGCCAGGGCTGCCTCAGCCCCGCTCCCCCGGGCCACCCCCGGAAGAAGACGCCCGCTGGATTCAGCCCGGACAGAGCATCACCATCCACGGCCTCACCATCCGCGACGGCATGGTCTATGTCGGCGATTTTCTCGCCATCCTGCCCGGCACCGACTGGATGGCCCGTACGCCCGACGCCAGCCTCATCCGCCCCTCGCTCAAAGTCGCGCAGAAGCGCCCGAACCCCATTCCCGGAATGGGCTACTGGTCGTCCTACAGCACCATCACGCCCGACCAGCGCCTGATGTATCTGCACTGGCTCGCCAGCGGAAAATGCAACACGGATTTTGCCGCCGGTTACGCCTTTCTCTATTTCTACGGGCTGGAAAGGCGCCTGGTTCTCGACGCGCCCGCGCCGGAAGAAGAAGCACTCCTGCTCGCCGAAGTCGCCCGCCTCAAAGCCCTTTACCGCACCGATATCTCTTTTCAGAACGCCGCCACCGCGCTCCTCGATTTCACACAAATGCGGGACGCCCTGATCAGCCCCGAACGCCTCGAAAACTGGCGGCCCGATCTCCTCACCCTCAGCCAGGACATGCCCGCGGCCCTCAGAGTGAAACTCGGCCTTCACGTCCTCCAGGGAATCCCGCTCGATTTCGAACTCGCCATCGCCGCCACCCTCTTCCTCTCCCCCGCGCAGGGCGGCATCCGGCAGACCATCGCCACAACACGTGGCCGACCCGAATTCATCGCCCTCATGCGTGAACGATTTAACCGTGAATACCCCGAGGGTTTCCGGCTGAGAGACCGAAAATCCGGCCACCGGCCACTCACATACAATCCCGCCAGCCACAATGCGCCGCTGAGATTTGAAATCGACGGCCTCGACCACCTGCCCGACCCGGCAACACTCAACTGGACCAGGCTGACCGAACTCTGCGACAAAGCCCGTGACGATCTCACCCCCTTCGCCAGATCCGTCGGCACCGACCGCGAACGCGCCGATACGCTCGCCGCCATGCTCATCCTGCCGCCCGATTTCCCGGAAAGCGACGCCGTCCGCGATTTCACAGCCTGGCTGAACGGCCAGCCCGGCACGATGCCCGAAATCCCCGTCAGCGATCTCATCTTCCGCTGCCTCGGCGTCCGACCCGACACCCCCACCCTGAAACAGATCCGCGATGTCTCAGCCACGCTCGCTCACATGGGATACGGCATGGAACCGGACCCCGGTTTCGGCGGCAGAAAACCCGATAAAAACATCATCCTGTTCAGACAGGACACCACCGGCAGCACGGACGCATCCCCGGAGAAAACAGAAACCTTCGAGATAGCCTCAATCATTCTCGCAGCTCTCGGACCTGCCACCAGAGACCCGCAGCAGGCCGCCGCCCTGACCAGCAGCCTCACAGCCAGCCTCGCCCTGCGCCCCGACGAAGCGCGGCGCCTCACAGCCCGGCAGCGAACCCTCTCCCCGCGCGCCCAGACACTCACGCGCATCCGGGCCGCCACGGACGCCCTCCCGTCGTCGCAACACAACACCCTCATCACCGCCGCCCTCGCCGCCGTCACCACACTCCCAGGCGATATCGACCCTGCTATGGTGGCAGCCCTCGAACACCTCTACGACGCCCTCGCGCTGGAACGACGCGATCTCTACACCGCCCTCCACCACGGCGCCGCCGCCGATGCCCCCCGCGCCTCAGACCCCGTCACCGTCGAACAGACCGAAGCCGCCGCGTCCGGCCACCCGATCCCGCCCGCATCCCCAACATCCGGCCCGGCCAGCTCCGACATCCTCATCGACATGACAAAGGTCCACACTCTCATTAAAGAAACCCGCGAGGTCGACACCCTCCTCGCCCGCATCTACGAAGACGAACCCGCAGAACCCGTAACCGAACCGCTCCCCGCCTCACAGGGCCAGAACCCCTTGCGATTCACCGGCCTGAATCCGGCCTGTTCCCGCCTGCTCGAAACCCTCGCCACCCAGGAAGAATGGACCCGCGACGCCTTCGAGACCTGCGCCCTCACCCTCGGCCTCATGCCCGACGGCGCCCTCGAAGCCATCAACGAATGGGCCTATGACACCTTCGACGAGGAGCTCATCGAAGACGGTGAGCCCCTGATCCTCAATATGACGCTGCTCACCGACGCAGCGGGAGACGCATCATGACCACCCCCGCAACCCAAACCCCGAACAGCACCGCCAGAGCCGCAACCATCAAACCAAAAGACCGCGACGGTGTCCTCCAGGCCCTCCGCGCCGGCGTCGTACCCCGCACCGGCGTCCAGCTCGTCCAGGTCGGCCGCGTCGGTGAAATCAGCCAGGTCGTGCAGGATATCGAACGCATCGCCGATCACGGCTCCGCCGTCCGCTTCATCATCGGCGATTACGGATCAGGGAAAACCTTCTTCCTCAACCTTGCCCGCTCCATCGCTCTCCAGAGCAAACTCGTCGTCGTCAACGCCGACCTTTCGCCAGACCGCCGCATCCATGCCACCGGCGGCCAGGCCCGCAGCCTCTACGCCGAACTCATGCGGAATATGGCCACCCGCACGAAACAGGATGGGGGCGCCCTGGCCAGCGTCGTCGAACGCTTCATCATGGACGCGAAATCCGCCGCCACCGCCTCCGGCCGCCCCGTCGCCACCATCATCCAGGAGCGCCTGCTCCCCATCCAGGAACTCGTCTCCGGCTACGATTTCGCAACCGTCATCGAACGCTACGCAAACGCCTTCGAAACCGGAAACGAAATCATAAAAGCCGCCGCCCTGCGCTGGCTCCGGGGCGAATACAACCTGAAGACGGAAGCCCGCGACGCCCTCGGCGTCCGCTCCATCATCGATGACGCCTCCGTCTACGATTATTTCAAGGTCATGGGCCGTTTCGTCACCCTCGCAGGCTATGCCGGCTTCTTCATCATGCTCGATGAATGCGTTAATCTTTTCAAACTCGTCAGCGCCCAGTCCCGAAACGCCAACTACGAGCAGATCCTCCGCATCGTTAACGACGTCCTCCAGGGAACAGCCGAAAGCTTCGGCGTCTATTTCGGCGGCACCCCCGAATTCCTCATGGATAGCCGCCGCGGCCTCTATTCCTACGAAGCCCTGCGCTCCCGCCTCGCCGAAAACAGCTTCGCCCGCAACGGCCTCGTCGATCTCTCCGGTCCCGTCATCCGCCTGCAAAGCCTGACCCCGGAAGACCTCTACATCCTGCTCGGCAAACTCCGGAACGTCTTCGCCAGCGGCAACCCCGACGCCCACCTGGTCCCCGATGACGCCTTCAGCGCCTTCATGACCCATTGCAACCAGAAAATCGGCGACGCCTATTTCCGAACACCCCGTAACACCATCAAAGCCTTTCTCGATCTGCTCGCCATCCTCGAACAGAACCCCGGCACCGACTGGCGCAGCCTCATCGCACAGGCCGACATCACCGCCGATCAGGCCCCGACAGGCGGCGACATCGATGACGAAGCCCCGACGCCCGCCACACAGCACCCCCTGAAAAACACGGATTCATCAGACGCAGGCTCGCCGGATGACGATCTGGAGAGCTTCCGGCTTTGACGGCGGAAACACCCTCCGCCGCAGGCAACTCAGCCTCATTCGACCTGCTGCACGAAACCGTCCGCCGCTGGCTCTGGCGCCAGGGATGGGGCGAACTCCGCGACATTCAGGAACGTTCCATTCCCTGCCTGCTGAAAGGGAACCGCGACCTCATCATCGCCGCCGGAACCGCCAGCGGAAAAACCGAAGCCGCCTTCCTGCCCATCGTCTCCCGCCTCGCCGAAAACGAACGCAAACCCGGCGGCGGCTTCGAATCCCTCTACATCAGCCCGCTCCGCGCCCTCATCAATGACCAGTTCAGCCGTATCGAAACCCTCTGCGAGGATCTCGATATTCCCGTCATCAAATGGCATGGTGACGTCGCCGCCAGCATCAAGAACCGCGCCCGCAAACGCCCCGAAGGCATCCTGCTGACAACACCGGAAAGCCTCGAAGCCATGCTCGTCCGGCACGGCAACGACGCCCCCCGCCTGTTCGGCAATCTCAGCACCATCGTCATCGACGAAATGCACGCCTTCATGAATACAGAACGCGGTCGTCAGCTTCAGTCACTGATGAACCGCATCGAAATCGCCGCCGGCCATACCGTCACCCGCGTCGGCCTGTCCGCAACACTCGCCGACATGAAAATCGCCGCCGCTTTCCTGCGTCCCCTGAACCCCGATACCGTGGACATCCTGGACACCACCTCCGGCACCCAGCCCGTGAAACTTCAGCTCCGCGGCATCATCGATTCCAGACCGCCCCGGAAAAACAGTAAAACGGAAGCCGGAGAGGCCCCCGAAAACGTCGCCCGCGCCGCCATCACCCGGCACCTGTTCGAAACCTTGCGCGGCCACCGAAGCCTGATCTTCGCCAACTCGCGACAAAACGTCGAACTCTTCGCCACCACCCTCAACGAACGCTGCCAGGCCCTCGGCGTCCCCGAGGAATTCTTCGCCCATCACGGCAATCTCTCCCGTGAACACCGCGAAGAAGCCGAACGCCGCCTCAAAGAGGAACACCGCCCCGGCTCCATCGTCGCCACCACCACCCTCGAACTCGGCATCGACGTCGGCCATATCGATTCCGTCGCCCAGATCGGCCCCGGTCACACCGTCTCCGGCATGCGCCAGCGCCTCGGACGCTCAGGCCGCCGCGCAGGCCAGTCCTCCGTGATGCGGATCTACACGACCGAAATGCCGATAGACGAGCAGATCCACCCCATCGACGCCCTCCGCCCGCGCACAATCCAGACCATCGCCATGGTCAGCCTCATGCTCCGGCGCTGGAACGAACCGCCTCAGACCGGCCAGCTCCATCTCTCCACCCTGGTTCAGCAAATCCTCGCCCTGATCGCCCAGCACGGCGGACTGACCGCAAAACAGGGCTGGCAACGCCTGGTCGAAAGCCGCGTCTTCCCCGAAATCGACCGCGCCCTCTACACCGCCGTCCTCAGACGCATGGGAGATCCCGAGGTCAGACTGATCGAACAGGCCCCGGACGGCACGCTGCTCCCCGGCGAAGAAGGCGAACGCCTCATCAGCCACCGCAGCTTCTATGCCGTGTTCATGACACCCGAGGAATTCAAAGTCGTCACCGATCGTGGCCGCACACTCGGGGCCGTTCCGGTCGAAAATCCAATCCTTCCCGAACAGGTCATCATCTTCGCCGGCCGCCGCTGGCGCGTCCTTGAAATCGATACCTCCCGCCGGGAAATCCTCGTCACCCCCGCCCAGGGTGGCACACCTCCCACCTTCGGCGGCGACGGCCTCCCTCCCGCCGAAGGCGTCGTCGCCGAAATGCACCGTGTCTACAACAACATCACCATCCCGAAATTTCTCGACGAAACCGCCATCACCCTGCTGACCGAAGCCCGCGAAACCTTCGACGCCCTCGGCCTGCGCCACAACAGCCTGTGCCACCACGGAGACCAGTTCCTGCTCTTCCCCTGGGCCGGCGACCGCGCCCAGCTCGCCCTCATCCTCGCCCTCACCGCCCATGAAGTCTCCGCGACCTCGGACGGCATCGCCATCACCGTCCCGGCCGAAGACGAAGACGTCCTTCTCAAAGCCCTGAAAAAACTCGCAGCCGCTCCGGCACCGGACCCCGTCGCCCTGGCCCGCCTCGTCCCGGACATGAAACGAGCCAAATACGACCAGTATCTCGGCAACGATCTCCTCGCCCGCTGCTACGCCAGCGACCGCATCGACGCGAGCCGCATCCCCGCCCTCGCCGCAGATCTGTTGCAACGCTGGCCCTGAGCGACAGCGTCGGGGCGCTGTCCACAGACAAGCAGAGTGAAAGCCGGAAAGTGATACGGGTGCGGCCCACCCCCGGAAGGGGTCGCAGCCCCCTTCACCCCAATTTGTTAAAAGACTGCGATTTGCAAAGGCTCTGTTATCGTTGCGTGCTGATCTGTCATTTTTCAACGGGTTAGCAGAAGATCGGGCTCTGCCCGAACCCGGCAGGGACCGTCACGCGAAGGCGTGCTGCGCACGACGGCCCCTGCACCCCGATTGATTCATAATAAAATGGTTTCCAAAGGTCTGTGACCTTTGGTGGGTTCCAGGGCAAAGCCCTGGGAAGGAACCAACACATTATACCAGAGGATCTGGCCTTTGACCTGTGTGAGACTGGCCGGTGCAGGACCGGGAAGTGAAGGACTGGCAGGGCTCTGCCCTGGAACCCGGCAAAGGCTCGCCTTTGCAAACCGTTTATGATCAGCAGGTCAGGGTGCAGGGGCCTGCGGTCCCTGCCGGGTCCGGGCTGAGCCCGGAGACTCTCATATCTACAGGTCAGTCTTCACAACCTCTGGTATAACGCTAACAGAACCTTTGCAGGGGTTCGGAACAGAGCCCCGCAAAACAGACCCGTTATGGGAATCTTCCCTGCTTTTAAAGACACCTTACACATCCGTCCCCTGCCCGCCGCGAATGCCATGCATCGACACCGCCGCCAGCACCACCGCAAACAGCAGCAAACACCGTCCGCCCAGCCATCCATAAAGAAACGCCCCGGCAATCCCACCAGCCGTAAACGCCAGAACAATGGACGTGTGCAGCAACAGCCGCCTCCTGGCCCGCGCCCGCTGCCCCGGATCGTCACCCCCCACTGAGTCCGCAAACTCAATCCCGATATCCGTCAGCATCCCCGTCATATGCGTGGTGCGAACCCGCGCATCGGAAATCCGCGTCACCGTCGCATTCTGCAAACCCATCAGAAAACTCAGACCATACGCCAGAATGGCCCCCCGCAGCACACCAGGCAGAAAGATGTCATCAAACCCAAGCACTGCAAGCAACACTGCTTCCAGCAAAATGCTCCACGCATAAATCGACACCAGCCGACGACGCCGTCCCGCATTGACGAGCACCGTCGCCAGAACCGCCCCGCACACAAAAGCCACCACAAGAGCGGCGCTTGCCGCAACAACGACAAAATTTCCTTCATGAAGCGCCGTCATCAGCGCCGAAAGATTCCCGGTCATATTCGCGGAATAATACCCGACCGCCAGAAACCCGGACGCATTCACCGCCCCGGCAACCGCCGCCAGCGTACACCCCAGAGCCTGGTCCGCCTCAAAGCTCCGCTGTGTCCCATCCGTCCTGAGCATCGAGACACTATCGCGCCAACCCGTCCCCCGAAGCAATGGCATGGTATCATCGATGGATTCCGGAAACCGCCAGTGGCCGGACAGCGTCATCCATCGTCACATTTTCCTAAAAGCCGTCACAGCCAGACGGCACAAAAAAACGGCCGGACCCCACACAGGACCCGGCCGCTCCACACCCGAAAAGAACCAGCCCCGGAACCACCCGGCCCGGAGCCGCCACCCTCACTTATAAATCGGGAACTTCGCACACAGCGCCTTTACATGCTCATGCACCGCGTTCTCAACCGCCGCATCGCCTTCACCACCGGAAGCCGCAAGCGCCGTCAGCACCTCGTCAATCATCTCGCCCACCGCACGGAACTCCGCCTCGCGGAACCCACGTGCCGTCGCCGCCGGACTGCCCAGACGAATGCCGGACGTCACCGCCGGCTTCTCCGGATCAAACGGAACAGCGTTCTTGTTCGCCGTAATCCCCGCCCGCTCCAGCGCCTTCTCGGCAATCTTGCCCGTCACCTTCTTCGGACGCAGATCCACCAGCAGCAGATGACTGTCCGTGCCACCCGTCACGAGATCGAATCCGCGCTCCACGAGAACCTCGCCCAGAACCTTCGCGTTCGCCGCAACAGCCTTCTGATACTCAGCAAACTCCGGACGCAGCGCCTCACCAAACGCCACAGCCTTGCCCGCAATCACATGCATCAAAGGACCACCCTGCAAGCCAGGGAACACCGCCGAATTGATCTTCTTCGCCAGCGCCTCATCATTGGTCAGAATCAGACCACCACGCGGCCCGCGCAGCGTCTTGTGCGTCGTGCTCGTCACCACATCCGCATACGGAACCGGGCTCGGATACAGACCCGCCGCCACCAGACCGGCGAAATGCGCCATGTCCACCATCAGCTTCGCGCCAACCTCATCCGCAATCCTGCGGAACCGCGCAAAGTCGATCACCCGCGGATAGGCAGAGCTGCCGGCAACAATCAGCTTCGGCCTGTGCTCACGCGCCAGCACTTCCATCTCGTCATAGTCCAGCAGCCCGTCCTGACGACGCACGCCATACTGAACCGCATTGAACCACTTGCCCGAATAGTTCGGCGCCGCGCCATGCGTCAGATGCCCGCCCGCCGCAAGACTCATGCCCAGAACCGTGTCACCCGGCGACACAATCGCCATGAACGCCGCCTGATTGGCATTCGCGCCGGAATGAGGCTGTACATTGGCAAAGCCCACGCCGAAAATCTGCTTCACGCGCTCAATCGCGAGAACCTCGACCTTATCGACATCCACACAGCCGCCATAATAACGACGCCCCGGATACCCCTCGGCATATTTGTTGGTCAGAACACTGCCCTGAGCCTCAAGAACGGCCAGCGACGCCATGTTCTCACTGGCGATCAGCTCAATGCCATCCTGCTGGCGAACCAGCTCCTCCCCGATCGCAGAGGCGACTTCCGCATCAACCTCACTGAGGGGGGCCCGAAAAAAACGATGCAGATCCGTCTCGCTCACTTGCAAAATCCCTGTTTCGAGCTTCAGCCACGCAGCAAGGCCCGCAAATCAGCCAGGGCACCTCTTGCCGACGGCCCGCTTGTAGCCCTTTCATGCAGGGAAAACTACCGCATAACCGACCGAAAACAACGCCCCCCGCGACAGACAGACCCACAGCGGCTATTCACCCCCGCAACAAACACATCGTAACAAACACCCCGAAACACACATCCGGAGACTCCGCCTCCATGCCACAACCGACGAGACCGTCCGCCCTGAGCACCCTTTTCCGCCTCAAACCGATCACAAACGCGGATGACAGCGGCCTGAAACGCGTGCTCGGACCCGCCAGCCTCGTCGCCCTCGGCGTCGGCGCCACCATCGGCGCCGGCCTCTTCTCCCTCACCGGCATCGCCGCCGGCGATAACGCCGGCCCCGCCGTCGTCCTGTCCTACCTCATCGCCGCCATCGCCTGCGGCTTCGCCGGTCTCTGCTACAGCGAACTCGCCAGCATGATCCCCGTCTCCGGCAGCGCCTACTCCTACGCCTACGTCGCCATGGGCGAACTCGTCGCCTGGATCATCGGCTGGGACCTCGTGCTCGAATACGCCGTCGGCGCCGCAACCGTCTCCGTCAGCTGGTCAGGCTACGTCACCTCACTCCTCGCCGGATGGGGCATCCACCTCCCCGCCCGCCTCACCGCCTCACCCTTCGAAACCGTCACCCTCCCCGACGGCACCACAGCAGCCGGCCTCGCCAACGTCCCCGCCGCCTTCATCATCACCATCGTCTCCCTCCTCCTCATCCGCGGCACCTCGGAATCCGCGAAGGTCAACGCCGTCATCGTCGTCATCAAACTGTCCGTCATCGCCGCCTTCATCGGCTTCGGACTGCCCTATATCGACACAGCCAATTACCATCCCTTCATCCCGCCCAATGAAGGCACCTTCGGCCATTACGGCTTCTCCGGCGTCATGCGCGCCGCCGGCACCATCTTCTTCGCCTATATCGGCTTCGACGCCCTCTCCACCGCCGCCCAGGAGACAAAGAACCCGAAACGCGACATGCCCATCGGCATCATCGGCAGCCTCCTCGTCTGCGTCGCCGCCTACGTCACCTTCTCCTTCGTCCTCACCGGCATCGTGAACTATAAGGACATGATCGGAGACGCCGCCCCCGTCGCCACCGCCATCGACAGAACCCACGTCACCTGGCTCAAACTCGCCGTAAAAATGGGCATCATCGCCGGCTTCACCTCCGTCCTCCTCGTCCTCCTCCTCGGCCAGAGCCGCGTCTTCTTCGCCATGTCAAAAGACGGCCTCCTCCCGCCCGTCTTCAGCAAAACCCACAAACGGTTCCACACCCCCTGGCTGTCCAACCTGTTCTTCATGGTCATCACCGGCGCCCTGGCCGCCTTCCTGCCCATCTCCGAACTCGGTCACATGACCTCAATCGGAACCCTCCTCGCTTTCACCATAGTCTGCGCCGGCGTCCTCATCCTCCGCACCCGCGCCCCCCACCTGGAACGAAAATTCCGCGTCCCTGGCGGCCCGGTCATCCCCGTCCTCGGCATCGTCTCCTGCCTCACCGTCATGGCCTCCCTCGACAGTCTCACCTGGCTCCGCCTCATCGTCTGGCTCGCCCTCGGCGCCATCGTCTATTTCGGCTACAGCCGCCGCCACAGCCTCCTGAACCGCTGAAAAATCATAACGCCCGTTAGCGTCACTTCCCCGCACGTCCCCAGGGCTCTGCCCAAACCCGGCAGGACCTCAGACTCCTGCACCCCGATTGATTAATAATAAAATGGTTTCCAAAGGCTCTGTTGTCGTTACGTGTTGATCTGTGATTTTTCAAAGGGTTGGCAGAATCCGGGCTCTGCCCGAACCCGGCAGGGACCGCAGGCCCCTGCACCCCGATTTATTCATGATAAAATGGTTTCCAAAGGTCTGTGACCTTTGGTGGGTTCCAGGGCAAAGCCCTGGGAAGAAGCCAGCACTTAATGACAACAGAGCCACAAACTCCTGCTCCCCCACATCGGAAAACATCCCCCTCAGACGCACTGAAACAGTTCGCGCACCCAACGTCGCGCAACAGTCTCCGCATCCCACACTGAACCATCCCGCCCCCCGCATGTTAAAAGTCCTGATGCCGTTGCAGGAAAAGACGAAAGCGGTGTCAGTCCACCATCGCGGAGTCACATCATGACAACAGGCACCATCCTCATCACCGGCGCCGGAACCGGCTTCGGCAGAGAAGTCGCACTGCGCCTCGCCGAACACGGCCACGACGTCATCGCCGGTGTTGAAATCGTCGCCCAGATCAAAACCCTCCAGGACGAAGCAAAACTGCGCAACGCAAAACTGCGCGTCGAAAAACTCGACGTCACCTGCCCCGCTGACCGCCACAAAGCCTCCGCCTGGAACATCGACGTGCTGCTGAACAACGCCGGCATTTCCGAAGGCGGCTCCATGGTCGACATCCCGGCCGAAAACCTGCGCCGACAGTTCGAGGTCAACGTCGTCGGCCCCGCCCTGCTCACCCAGGTCTTCGCCAGAAAAATGGCCGCGCGGAAAACGGGAAAAATCGTCTTCATGTCGTCCGTCGCCGGCCTGACAGCCGACCCGTTCGCCGGCGCCTATTCCGCGTCCAAACACGCCATCGAAGCCATGGCCTCAGCCCTGCAACAGGAACTGCGCGAATTCGGCGTCGAAGTCGCCACCATCAACCCGGGCCCGTTCCTGACCGGCTTCAACGACCGGATGTTCGAAACCTGGAAAAGCTGGCCCGACGATCCCTCAGAACGCCTCTTCGATTACACAAAGATCGCCTTCCCTCACGAACAGTATGACCCCGAGCCGGTCTTCGAAACCACCATCGGCGTCCTGACGGGCAAGATCGACACTTACAGAAACGTCGAACCCAAAGACATCATTAGCCAGCAAAAGGAACAGCTTGAAGCTCTCTGGACACTCCGCTCAACCAGTGACCTCGGAAAGCGGGCCGGTCTCGTGCAGAAAGCTTATGATATCAAGCCCGGCACACCCGTCTGAAACAATACGGTCAGGCCCTTCCCGCCCCGGAACCGCGAAAAGCCGAACCCATCAGGACCACGGCGCAGAAAAACATGCTTCATTATACCCGAGGTTGTGAGGACTGACTTGTCGATGAGAATATCCGGGCTCTGCCCGGACCCGGCAGGGACCGCAGGCCCCTGCACCCCACTCTGCTGATCATAAAATGGTTTGCAAAGGCGAGCCTTTATCAGGTTCCAGGGCAGAGCCCTGCCAGTCCCGCACCCATCAACCTCACACAGGCCAAAGGCCAGACCCTCTGGTATTACCCACCACCCCATGAGCAGTTGTCCGTGCAACAGCTTCGAAGCGACTGCTCACCCCCCTGCGCACGCGCGCCAGACCGCCACGCTGTCCCGCAATCCGCCAGTCACAGCAGCCATCAGACCAGTCCTCATGCTTCTGTGATCGTGCCATCCGAAAAAAACGATGTATTTCCAACTCTCCAGCCGGACACATTCAGCCAGGACAGGACAAAATGATCGGACAAAAGCTCCCCTCCGACATGCAGGCCATCGTCTTCGACGCCCCCGGTCCCCCCTCCGTGCTGCACCTCGCCCAAGTCCCGCTCCCCATCCCGGCTGAAGGCGAAGTCCTCGTCAGAGTCCATGCCAGCGGCGTCAACCGCCCCGACATCATGCAGCGCAAGGGCCTCTACCCCCCGCCCCCGGGCGCAAGCCCGCTTCTGGGCCTGGAAATCGCCGGCGAAGTCGTCGCAACCGGCCCCGCAGCCCGCGACATCCCCTTCCCCGCAAAAGGCTCCCTCGTCTGCGCCCTCACCAATGGCGGCGGATACGCTGATTACTGCACCGTCCCCGCCGGACAATGCCTGCCCTGGCCAACAGGATTCGACGCCGTCAAAGCCGCCGCCCTGCCGGAAACCTTTTTCACCGTCTGGTCCAACCTGTTCACGACCGCCCGCCTCCAGCCCGGTGAGCGCGTGCTCATCCACGGCGGCGCCGGCGGAATCGGAACCGCCGCCATCCAGCTCGCCAGAGCCTTTGACGCCATCCCCTACGCCACAGCCGGCAGCAAGGAAAAATGCCAGCTCTGCGAAAGTCTCGGCGCCACAAGCATCAATTACAACGAAGAGGATTTCGTCGCGAAGCTCCGTGACCTGACCGACGGCAAAGGCGTCAACGTCATCCTCGATATCCTCGGCGGCAAATACCTGGACCGAAACCTCCGCAGCCTCGCCAGACACGGCCGCCTGATCCTCATCGCCCTCCAGTCCGGCGCGAAGGCCGAAAACGTCGACATCTCCGGCATCCTGACAAAAAACCTGACGATCGAAGGCACGACCCTCCGCCCCCGCAGCGCCGCATACAAAGCCGCCATCGCCCGGGATCTTCTCGAAAATGTCTGGCCCAGGCTGGCATCCGGCGAAATCGCCCCGCTGATCCACGCCACCTTTCCGATCAGCGAAGCCGCCGAAGCCCACACCCTCATGGAAACAGGCTCCCACTCAGGAAAAATCGTCCTGCTCCATCCCGCCAGCCAATAGTCCGATCAGCACCCCCGGCTCCGTCTCCCCGGAGGCGCACCCACCGGCAGCTTTTGAAAACTCTGCTGTCATTAAGCAATGACTCTTTCCCAGGGCTCTGCCCTGGAACCCGGCAAGCTGTTCCGTCACAAAGCTGTCCGCCCCGGCCCCGCCATCGACATCATTGCGATCCAGCGCAAACACCCGCAATTCATCCGGGAACAACACGTGCTCACAACGATGCAGCCGCAAAGCCGCTCCGCATAACAGAGCCTCAGAACGTCGCGTTCACACGCCCGTAGTAATACCCTCCCGTAATCGGAACCTGCATCGACGACTGATCGTAAATGTAAGCCCCCAGATAATTCACGCTCTGCGGCACACGACGCGGACGAATGTTGAACACGTTGTTCCCGCCAGCCGCGACATGCCAGTTCTTGCTGAACCGATAGCCAATCTCAAGATCCGTCAGCCAGCGCGGCGAGTTTTTGAACTGATAGAAATCTGTAACGCTGTACTGAAGCGCCGTCGGAGCCCAGTCCTGATAGCTCATCATGTTCGTCGTCTCACCATAACGGGTCTGACGAATGTTCACATCCCATTTCCCGACCGTATAATACGCATTCAGAATAATCTTGCTGCGCGGATAGGCCGTCGTGATGTAGCCGATATTGGCCGCGTTCAGCAGCTCCGCGCCGTTCGTGCCAATGCCATTGTGATGCAGACGCGTGCGGTTGAGATCCAGCGCCATACTCAGCATCAGATTGCCATATCGCTTCAGATGAAACGTATAATCCGCATTGATGTCGAGACCCTGCGTTCGTGTGCTGGCCCCGTTCGACAGATAATAAGCCTGAATGTTGTCCAGAGAGGCATCATTGACCGGCGGCGTGAAACCCATCGACTGAATGGCGGCAATGGCCGAAAGACCACTCACCGTGCCACCCTGCACAATCCGGTCACGGATGTTGATCTGATAAACATCCGCCTCAACATGAAAACCACTGACAGGCTCAACCACAATACCACCCGAAGCATTGGTCGAACGCTCCGGCTTCAGCCCCGGCGCCCCCAGACTCCGCGCCGCATCCGAATCAGCCGCGAGCAGTCCCGAAGCACCGTTCGGTGACACATTCATCGCGCTGTAATGCTCCTCCGCCAGCGTCGGCGCCCGAAAGCCGGTGCTGATCGTGCCGCGAACCGCAATCCGCTTCGTAATGTCATACCGCGTCGAAATCTTGCCATTCTCAGCATTCCCCACATCGGTGTAATGCTCGAAACGGCCCGCGAAATCGACTTCCCAGTTCTTCAGGAAGTGAAAATCACCATCAATATACCCGGCCCAGATATTACGATACCACGCCCCCGCGTTCTGCGGCGCCAGACCGGCAAACCCCTGCGTGCCACCCAGAGCATAAGACGCCGGATTACCCGCCCAGATCTGATAGGATTCCATCCGGTGCTCAGCCCCGAACGCCAGAACCATCGGCACCGTATGCGCAATGTTGAAATTACGGCGCAGATCAAGATTGTTCGTCCACTGCGCCATATTGAAACTCTCAGCCCGAACATCCGTCGGACTGTACCCACATCCCGCAACGGAATAATTCGCGCCCGCCGCGGGATCTGTCGAACAGGTGGACTGCAAAATCCCGGTATTCACCGTGTTCTTGTTGCCAACCTTGTTGTAATCCGCGCCATAAGTGGACGAAATATCCCAGCCGAAACCAAAAAGACTGTCCCCCTTCGCCCCGACCGTCGCGGCATAATCGTTTTCTTCCGCCGTCTCCGTCGGCGTAAACCCCCACGGCCAGTAAGACAGCGCGACACCACCGCCAACGTTCGGCACCCGATAGTTCTGATACGTCTCGGCATGGCGATGCGCATAGATAATGTTGCCATAGAACATCACGTTCTCATTGAGCGGCTTGCCCCAGTCGAGACCAAAATTCTCGCGGGTTTCCTCCGCCGTGCTCAGCACCCTGTTCGATGTCGCCGGAATGTGTGCCCCCGTGCTCACATAAGACGCAACATCATGGTCCTCCGGCTGGGACGCCACCAGCCGATGGTCCCGCACATTCTTCGGCACCATGTGATCGGTATGATACATCTGCCCGTAAAGATGCAGATAACCATCATCGCCAAGTTTCATGCCGCCATCGGCATTGAACTGATACTGCCACCCGTCGCCATTATAGGCATTCGCGCCGGTCTGCGCCGACATATTCAGACCATGATCAGTCTTTTTGGTGATGATGTTGACCACGCCCGCAATCGCATCCGAGCCATACATCGCCGCCGCGCCGTCTTCCAGCACCTCGATATGGTCGATCATGTTCGCCGGCAGCATATTCAGATCAACACCGGTCGTGCCAAAATTCGGACCCGACGTCGCCGTAAACGTCGTCGAGGTATGGCGGCGCTTGCCATCCACCAGAACAAGAACCTGATTGGAACTCAGCCCGCGCATATGAATCGAGGAAACCAGAGCAGCCGCATCCGTCCCCATCGCCTCAACATTGATGGACGCATACGTGCGCGTCAGCGCATCCGCCAGATTCACCATGCCGGACCGCTGCAACACCGCCCCCGTCAGCACCTTCACAGGGCTGATGCTCTGGCGCGCGCGACGGTTCGCACTGTGCGTGCCGGTGACAATCACCGCCTCATTCGCATCTGAGGCATAATGAGCCGGACGCGGCAGCGACCGCGCCGGCACAGCCGCCGTTGTCGCCGTCGCCGCCCCGGCCGCATGTGCGCCGGCATGACCCGCAACCGGCTTGTGAATCCGGCTATGAATCGCCGTTTTCTGCACCTCCGCAGCCAGCGCCTTTGTCGCCATTCCGGACACTGGAATCGCAAGAAACGTTGCAGTGAGAAGTATTTTACGGGACGTCATGTGCGGCAGCCCCCTGATGATCTGAGTGTTTGTTACCCCCTGAGCGAATATGAGCCATGCTCGTTACGCAACGATAAAGTTACGATACAATACAGATAATCAGTATTTTGTTGTTTTCAGGTAACAGATTTCACGAATAGAAATACCATGAAATAACACCGTAATAACCCGGCAAAAAACACCTCTCCTAGCAGCAACACTCCGACTTAATACACACAGACAGCCAGTAACCCGACAACATATGATTCCGGCCCGGACAATCCCCCGGACCACACCCTGATACCCACACAACAAACCCCGGCCTCAGAACGCCACCCGAAACCTCACTCCTCCGCACCCGCATCTTCCTTCGCCACCAGCCCCCGCACCGCCGGATACAACGCCCGATACCGCGGCAACACCGCCGCATAAGCCTCCCGCAACACCGGGTCAGGCAACACCGTCTCCACCCGCTCCGGCGCCCCGCACACCACTGCCGGAGCCTCCCCCGTCACCGCCATCCGCGCCAGCCGCGCAGCCCCGAACGACCCGCCCCGCTCCCCATGCTTCAGCCGGTGCAAAGGAAGATCCAGAACAGCAGACAAAATCCGCACCCAGCGCGCACTCCGTGACCCGCCGCCAATCACATCCGCCTCCGTCAGCACAGAGCCGGACTCCCGCAGCCCGTCCAGCGCATCCCGGAACGAAAACGCCACCCCCTCCAGAACCGCCTGCGTCAGCGCCGCCCGCGTCGTGTCCTGCGATAACCCCAGAAAACCACCGCGAATCTCCGGATCATTATGCGGCGTCCGCTCCCCCGACAGATACGGCAGAAAAATCGCCTCCGACGGACGCTCAATCCGCTCCGGCAACTCCTCCAGCAACGCCGCCTCATCAACCCCCGTCACCCGCGACCACCACACCAGCGACGCCGCAGCCGACAGCGTCACCCCCATCTGATGCCAGGTCTGAGGAATCGCATGACAAAACGCATGAATCGCCGACCGCGTCCCCAGCCGCAACCGATCCGTCGTCACCCACAAAACCCCTGACGTCCCCAGCGACAAAAACGCCGACCCGGGTGCAATCGCCCCGATCCCCACAGCCCCCGCCGCATTATCCCCGGCACTCCCCGCCAGAACCGGCGGCTCCCGCCAGCCCCACTCCGAAGCCAGATCCCGCACCACACGCCCCGCCGGGTCCGTCCCCTCACACAGCACCGGCATCGCCGCCTCGCTCAGACCACACACCGCCAGTGCCTCGTCCGACCAGCGCCGCGCCCCAACATCCAGCCACAACGTGCCCGACGCATCGGACATGTCCTCAATCATCTCCCCCGTCAGCCGATACCGCACCCACGCCTTGGGCAGCAGCACATGCCGCACCGCCGCAAATACCGCCGGCTCATGCTCCGCCACCCACAGCAGCTTCGGCGCCGTAAAACCCGGCATCGCAATATTCGCACACACCTCGCGACTGCGCGGAAACCGCCGCTCAATCTCCGCACACTCCGCCCCGGACCGCAGATCGTTCCACAAAATACAGGGCCGCAGCACCCGCCCGCCCTCGCCCAGCAAGACCGCCCCATGCTGCTGACCGGAAAGCCCGATCCCCCGCACCGCCGCAAACGCCACAGGCTCAGCCTCGCGCAACGCCGCAAAACACCGCAGCACCGCTCGCCACCAGTCCTCCGGGTCCTGCTCGCTCCACCCCGGATGCGGCCTGCTCACCGTCAGCCCCTCCGTCCGCGACGCCAGAACCTCCTGCGCCCCGTCCACCAGCACAGCCTTCACACCCGAAGTCCCGAGATCAATCCCGATATACATTCCGTTATCCTGACAACAGCTTTCCCGGATACAAAACCACGTTTTCATCCGTCACGCACAGACGCCACGCATCGTGCGACCAGAAATTGACAGGACTGTGACGCACCGGACAATCACCCCTCGCAAAGGTTCGGCAATGACACACCTGACGGATTGATCACCCAATGGCAGCCAGGAGGGCCGGGCTTCACAGGTTTTGTCACCGCATCGGAATCATGCTTTATCAGCAAGCCGATCCTGCGTTTTCGTCTCAAAATCGGAAGCCTCATGTCGTTCGTGTAACTGACTGGAAAGCTCTCCGAACGTCCGATTGACCATGCGTCCACGCCGGACGGCGGGCCGTTCCAGAAGCCGGTCTGCCCAGGCCCTGAGATGGGAATAGTCCTGCACGCTCAGGAATGTGGCGGAATCATTATAGAGCCAGCCTTCGACCAGGCCCCCATACCACGGAAAAATCGCCATATCAGCGATCGTGTAATCATCACCAGCTATGAAAGGACTTTCCGCAAGGCGCCGGTCAAGCACATCCAGCTGGCGTTTCGCTTCCATGGCAAAACGATTGATCGCATATTCGATTTTCTCTGGTGCGTAGGCATAGAAATGCCCGAAACCGCCGCCGAGATAGGGTGCGCTTCCCACCTGCCAGAACAGCCAGTTCAGACAGGCCGTCCGCCCCGCCATATCCTTCGGGATGAAGGCACCAAATTTTTCAGCCAGATACAGCAGGATCGATCCGGATTCGAAAACGCGCAGAGGCTCATGGCCACTATGGTCAACAAGCGCCGGAATTTTGGAATTCGGGTTGACCTCCGTAAAGCCCGACCCGAACTGGTCGCCTTCGCCGATGCGGATAAGCCACGCGTCATATTCGGCACTGGCATGGCCCGCGGCAAGCAGCTCTTCCAGCATGATCGTGATCTTCACGCCGTTGGGTGTGCCCAGAGAATAGAGCTGGAGCGGATGGCGGCCGACAGGAAGCGGGCGCTCATGAGTGGCCCCGGCTGTCGGGCGGTTCGTACTGGCGAACCTGCTTCCGTCGGGAACCGTCCATGTCCAGATCCGGGGTGGTACGTACTCAGGTGATCCGCTCATCATACTGTCCTTTCCGGCTATGCGGGGAAACTTATCGGATACATGGCGCGACGGGCATCCTCGTCCATGGTGACCTTAAACGCATGCCCGTCCATGATGGCGTGCGCCTGCGAAATGGCAGGGCGCGCATTCATCATGTCCATGAAGCGGGCAAGTCCGGACCAGCGCGCAAGCGGCCTGCCGGCGCCCTTCATGACCCGCGCTGCCCGTTCGAGCCAGCCCCATGCTGACATGTCCGCAATGGTATAACGATCACCGACTATGAAAGATCGACCCTCAGTATGATCATTCAGCACCTGATAATGTCGTTCGGCTTCACGGCGATAGTCAGTCCGGCAGCGCAAAACGCAGGCCAGAGCTTGCAGCGACGTTATTGTGCGTATCGGACAGGATCGGGGCCAATATCACGAGGACGGCATGAAGCGGGCTACCGGTGGCCTGCAAGGCGTATATACCGTTTACGACCGCTTGTCCGGTCGTTGCGCGCAGGAATGGACCGAACATCGGGCATCTTTCTTCAGTGACCGGTCCATCCCGGCGGCACGCAGGATATGCTCCTGTGCTTCCCGACAAAGCAGCCGCGTCAGCCTGGTGTCGGACAGCCCCGGCGGTTTCCAGAACCATTGCACAGCCCGAAGCCCGGCTTCAGGTCAGCCTGCCAGACCCGTTTCCCACACGGATTGACTTCCACTGAAGCCGGGGGAAAATTTATGTCCACTTTCGGAAAGCATGCAACGATACATCCCGTGACCGACATAAAGGCGAATGCCACCTGTCAGTTAAGCGCACCCGGCGGACAGGCAGTCCGGGCCGGGGAAGCGAAAGACCGATGTTGAAAAGCAATACTGAAGTCCGGTGCCGGTTTCCACCATACCGGCACCGGGTCAGGCAGGCTGGTTCAGTGCGCTGCGCGAGCGCAGGACACCCTTCCACCAGGGGCGATTGTCTGGCACGGCTAACGGAGTGACTTAACCAGGCGATGCAGTGCGTGCTGCTATCGCATCCACGGAGTTCAACGATGGCAGAAGATTTCAAGACCCTGCAGACAGGCTTACGCTACCGCGACGACGTGGTCGGTGATGGTGCACAGCCGACAAAGGGCCAGACAGTTACTGTCCATTATACAGGCTGGCTGGATAACGACGGAACGCAAGGCAGGAAGTTCGACAGCTCGCGCGACCGGGGATCGCCATTCACGTTTACCCTCGGCGTGCAGCAGGTGATTTCCGGCTGGGATCTTGGTGTCGCATCAATGCGCGTTGGCGGCCGGCGCACGTTGCTGCTTTCTCCTCAACACGGCTATGGCGCACACGGTGCGGGCAGTGTCATCCCGCCGAATGCCACGCTGATTTTTGACGTCGAGCTTCTCGGTATCGACTGAGCTTCTGAACCCAGCCAGGACTCCTCACCAGGAGGTGGAGGAGTCCATTGAGCGCTGGCGAACGTCCTCATCCGGGAAGGATCGGGATCAGCTTCATGCTCGTCATCGTCTCGCAGGACATAACGTCCAGTGAAGAAGCGACCCGCCGCCCGTTCGCTCAGAACTGAGTCCGTGGCCAGTTACCGCAGTCTCGGAGGCTATTTCAAAAACCTCTTATCGCGCGCCGGACCATGTGAAAGCGGGCAGCGATATCATTATCCCCTGACATGGCTTTGGTCAGAATTCTCCGTTGCGGATTTCGCCCCTTCAGATCGCACGAACTGTCGCCGTCAGATATTTGCCCTGCACGACAGAAGTGCAAAAACCCACACCTCCCCGCAACCGGCTCAGAAAAAACACGCCAGGAAAAAAGCACACGGGCGCTGCCCGAACCCGGAAGGGAGCACAGCTCCTTCACTCTGATCTGCTGAGTGATGAGGCCAGCAGCCCGGGACTGACATACAAAGGGCCACCACAAAAACTGGCCCCACCCCCCACAGACAGGTTATACCCCCTCAACGGCCACGCCCTCCCGGCACAGGCCGCTTAACAACACTCCGGTCGGTCCCGTGCTTCTGCTGTTCCTGGGCGTCATCGCCCTTATCCTGCTCATCGCCATCAGTATCCTGATCTCGCTCTCCGAAATCTCCTTCGCCGCCGCGCGCGACGTCCGCCTCCGGGCCCGCGCCGACGCCGGCGACGAACGCGCCACCGCCTTCCTCGCCCTCCGCCGTAACAGCGGCCAGGTGATGACCGTCCTGCAAATCCTGCTCAACGCCGTCGGCATCCTCGGCGGCATGATCAGTTCGGAAATGCTCGCGCCCCCCATCGCCAATATCCTCACCGGCTGGGGCCTCGACAGCGCCAGCGCCCAGAGCATCGCCTCCGCCACAGGCTTCGTCTTCACCACCGGAATCTTCGTCCTGTTCGCCGATCTGCTCCCCAAACGCATCGCGATGAACGCGCCGGACCGCATCGCCCTCTCCGTCGGATGGTTCCCCGCCGCCGCCCTGCGCGTGCTCTACCCCCTCGTCTGGGTGTTCTCAAAAATCTCCGACGCCCTGCTCCGCGCCCTCAAAATCCCCGCCGCCTCCGCCGTCGAACCCGTCACCCCGGAAGACCTCCGCGCCATCCTCGCCGCCGGCACCGCCTCAGGCGTGCTGCTGGAGCAGGAACACCAGATGATCCAGAACGTCCTCGGCCTGCAGGACCGTTCCGTCACCTCCGCCATGACCCCGCGTGACGAAATCGTCTATCTCGACATCCAGGAATCCCTGGAAGACCAGCGCGACAAGGTCCGCGTCCGTCCCTATTCGCGCTACCCGCTCTGCGATGGCGGGCTCGATCACGTCATTGGCTCCATCCGCGCCGAAGACGTCCTCGTCGTCGCCGTCGACTCCCCGACAACTCCCATCGCAAAACTCCGCCGTGACGTCCTCTCCGTCCCCGAAACCCTGAACCTGTGGGACACCCTTGCCCAGTTCGATACCCACGGCGCCGGCTTCGCCCTCGTCGTCAGCGAATACGGTCTCATCGTCGGCCTCATCACCTTCAAGGACATCATGGGCGCCCTCATGGACGGCCTCGCCAACCCCTTCGAGGAACAGGCCATCGTCCGCCGCGATGAAAACTCCTGGCTCATCGACGGCGCCGCTCCCATCGGCGATGTCATCCGGGAACTCGGCGTCGCCGACCTCCCGGACAGCGCCTCCTTCGATACCGTCGGCGGCTTTGTCATGCACCGCCTCCGCCGCATGGCCCGTAAAGCCGACCGGACAGACGCCGCCGGATTCCGCTTCGAAGTCGTGGACGTCGAAGGCTTCCGCATCAACCAGCTTCTCGTCACAAGACTGGAACGCAAGGATTAAATCCGCCCGGAAACCCACCAGAAACCGCAGACCTCCGAAAATCATCTCATCCGGACAAACCGGGGTGCAGAAGACCAGACTCCGCCCGCACGAGGAAGAGGTCGCGGCCCCCTTCACCCAAACTGTTGATCAATAAGCAGGTTTGCAAAGGCTCTGTTGTCGTTAGGTGTTGATCAGTGATTTTTCAAAGGGTTGGCAGAATCCGGGCTCTGCCCGAACCCGGCAGGGACCGCAGGCCCCTGCACCCCGATTGAATGCCCGCGAAGGATTGGAATCATCCGCGCACAATGTGCTTTAAAAGACGCTCATCACGTCGACCCCGAGCACACCGTTCGTTACACCGCCTGGAGATGGTCCCGATGGAGATCACATACAACCCGGACAAAAGCGTCATATCCTTCCCCGGCAGCGGATTGCTAACGTTTCGGGAAGCCTGCAACTATCTGGGAACAGCCAGTCATCTTCTGAAGCTCATGCGATTTCTGCGCTGCGGCCCGCCCACCGTCTCCATCGGCGGAAACACCGTCTACCGCGAAGACGACCTCCTCTGGTTCCGCATGAAACTCATGAAAGACGTCGGCCTGAGCGGTCTGGAAACAGTCTCAAGAAGCGCGGTCACAACCCGCCTCTACGAAAAAGCACATCCCGGCATCGATGTCCTGATGACCCTTCTGTGCAAACGCTACATCCGCCGGAAACTGATTCTGACCACTCTGTGGAGCCTGTTCGTCATCGGCGTTGTGATGAATCTGATCCTTTTCTAAAACCAGCGCACCCCGGCCCTCACGGCGCCTCCGCCAGATAAGGCAGCAACGCCGCCCGCACCCGCACCATCTCTTCCTCAACGGCCCGCACCCGATCCGCCGGCCCCACATTCCCGGAAGTCCCCCACCGCCGACACAAAGCCACCAGCCGCTCCGCCCCCACATTCGCCGCCGCACTCTGCAAAGCATGAGCAGCATCCGGCAATCCGCTCACATCGCCAACTTCAGACGCCGCCCGCATCTGCCCGATCGTCGTCCCGGCATCCTGCAGAAACTCCGCAACCACATCCGCCCGAAACGCCGCCCCGCCAAGATCGCCCAGATCCCGCATCGCCTTCCGGTTCACGCCGGAAGCAGGAAACGCCACGACACTCTCTTCACCACCCGGCATCGCATCCGGCAACGCCTCATCGGCGATAACATCAGACACCACCTCAGCCGATCCATATCGGTCCAGCACATCCAGAAGCGCCCCGACATCAACCGGCTTCAGCAGAAACCCGTCCATCCCCGCCTCCCGGCACCGCTCCCGGATCTCAGACGAAGCATCCGCCGTCAGCGCGACAATCGGCGTGCGCCGCCCGTAAACCACCTCCTCCAGACGCCACATCTTCGTCGCATCAATGCCGTTCATCAACGGCATGTTCACATCCATCAGCACAACGTCAAACCGCTCGCGCTCAAGCGCATCCAGCGCCGCCTCACCATCACTGACAGCCCTCCAGTCATGCCCCGCCTGCTCAAGTATCTTTTCCGCAACCATGGAATTGACCGCGTTATCCTCCGCAACAAGAATCCTGCATTTCTTTCCCGATACTTTCCGGATCTCCTCCCGCTTCTTCTCAGCCTGCGGCAACACATCAGAAAGCAAAGACACAGCAGACCGCAAAAGTGCCGGATCACCACCCGCCAGCACCTCACACTCCACCATCCCCCCCTTCCGGGCAGGCCCTGCGGACCCGCTGCGGGATGGCTCAACAAAAGCCAGATGCGCGACCAGAGCCGGAACAACCCCGCTCCTGCCCCGGACGATTCTCCCGGCAAGATCACCCGAAGACGGGTCCGTCACCAGAATGGCACGCCCCTCATGCCACCGCAGCCGCTCCCCCGCCTCCGTGACCGTTTCCACGCGCTCAACCTCAAGCCCCAGAGCCCGCAAAGCGCCACTCAGCGCATCCCGCCCCTCCGGCTCGTGCGTCAGAAAAACAGCCACCGGCCACTCCTCCGGCACCACTTCCCCACCCTTCATCACACGATACGTAAAGCGAAACACGCTGCCCTGATCAGGCACACTCTCAACACTCAGCCTGCCGCCATGCAGATCAACCAGCTTCCGACAGATCGCAAGCCCCAGCCCCGTTCCGCCAAACCGATCCGGAACACTCCCGTCGGCCTGAGTAAACGACTCAAAAATCTGCTCCTGCGCCACAGAAGAAATCCCGATGCCCGTGTCCTGAACCGCGACACACAACTCCAGCGATCCATCCGTCAGTTCCTCCACCCCGAAGGTCAGAAGAACAGAACCACTCATCGTGAATTTCACTGCGTTAGAAACAAGGTTTCGTAAAATATCCTCAAGATGCCGTCCATCCCCGATCATCCGGGCCGGAACCGATGGTGACATGACGCACACCAGATCAAGCCCCTTCTGTCGCGCTTCGGCATGCACCATACCAAGCACATTGCGCACCACGGTCATCAGCGCAAAAGGCTGCGACCGCAGCGGAATCCGCGCATCATCCAGACGCGTAAATTCCAGCAATTCATTGATAATACCGAGAAGAGAAAGCCCCGCATCATGCATGGCACAGACCATGTCGCGCTGCTCACGACCCAGCCTCTCAGACTTCAGAATCGTGCTCAGCCCCAGAATCGCATTCAGCGGTGTACGCAACTCATGACTCACGGCCGCAACAAAAAATGTCCGCGCCCGGGTGGCCTCTTCCGCCTTCCAGCGCATTGTCGAGACAAAGCGGGTCAGTGACGCCGCATAAAGCGGAATAATCAGCAACCCCGTTACCAGACCACCCAGAAGATGTCCCGTTCCGCTCCAGATCGGAAGTGGCCATTCCGCAATCAGAAAACCCGCCGCCCCAAGCACCGAACCGGCAACCAGATACCCGGCGCCAAAACGCAAACCAAAACCCAGCGTAATCCACAGAAAGACCGGATAAAGCGGCGTCGCAGCCGCCTCGCAAAGCCTCATGGCAACAGCCAGAAAGCCCATATCCCACAAAAACTGAATCACACACCGTCGCAGCGACGACCCCGATGAACGCCAGAGCGCCACAGCGAACAGAGACGCCATGCTCAGCGACACACAACACAGCGCTCCCTGCAGAATCGCCTCGCCGGATGACGAAATCCCAAGCGCATAAAGCACGAAAACGTAAAATGACACGATGAACGTGATCGAAAACCGGTTCAGAACAACCTGAAATTCTCCCTCTCCGCCCTGTCTCATCCGGAATAAAAAATGCGTCGTAACCGACCGAAAACCCGAGACGATCATGGCGCCAGCTCAGAGCCCTCCGCGAAAACCGTCCTGTGTAAATCGATGTCCCCGCTCTCCTGCCGCCACGCACCCATTGACGCATGAATCATCGCAGCCACCCTGTCAGCAGGTTGCGGGCGACCAAAATAAAATCCCTGCCCCTCATCACAACGCTGCTGCGCCAGCCAGCGCGCCTGCTCCGGACGCTCAATCCCCTCCGCCGTCACCCTGATGCCAAGATTGCGACACAACGTAATCATCGACCGCACGATCGCCTGATCCGCCTCAGAGTCCTCAATCCGGTCGATAAATGACTTGTCGATCTTGATCCGGTCGATCACCAGCCGGCTCAGATACGTCAGAGATGCATAACCCGTGCCAAAATCATCCACCGCCACAGCCGCCCCGAGCTTACGCAAATCCTCAAGCTGCCGGTTCGCAGAATCCGTATTCGCGATCAGAACCGATTCCGTCAGCTCAAGTTCAAGATCGTTCGGATTGATCCCCGTGCGCTCAATCACATCCAGAACCGTGCCGCGAACATCCCCCCTGCGGAACAACACACCCGACATGTTCACCGCCATCCGGACAGACATTCCCTCCTCAGCCCAGGACGCAAGCTGGCGACAGGCCTCATCAAGAACCCATTCCGTGATCTGCACAATCAGACCGGTCTCTTCCGCCACCGGCAGAAAAGCACCCGGCGCAAGCAACGTCCCGTCAGCCCGCCGCCAGCGCAGAAGCGCCTCCACGCCGACAATCCGCCCGGACCGGAGATCAAGCTGCGGCTGATAATACAAAACCAGCTCACGCCTGGCGACAGCCTTGTGCAGATCAAGCTCGATCCGCATCGCCGCCTCTTCCGCCTTCTCCATTTCCGGCTGAAACAGCCTGCAGGAATTCCCGCCAATGGCCTTGGCTTTATACATCGCCATATCAGCGCGCCGAAGAATCGCATCAAACGTGTCCGGCCCGCCGTGATGAATCACAATGCCGATACTTGCCGTCGTGATCACAACACTGTCGTCCGCCCGGCCCGACTGACTGTCCGAGCCGTCTCCGATCGCAAACGGCGGAATAAACTCATCCAGTATCCGCCGGGCTGCCGCACGGACCTCCGCCTCCCGATCCTCCTGCGTGAGCCGAAGCACAATCCCGAACTCATCACCACCCAGTCGCCCGATAATCACCGCATCCGGCAAAATCTCCGTCAGCCGCGCCGCGACACTCTTCAGAACCCGGTCGCCCGCGCTGTGCCCCAGCGTGTCATTGATCGCCTTGAAACGATCCAGATCGAGCTGTAACAGCGCAAAAGGCCGCTCCCGGCTCCTGCTGTCCCGCAGCAGAGCATCAACCGACCGCCCGACCTTCAGACGATTGGGCGCCCCCGTCAGCTGATCGCGATAGGCCAGCGCATGAAGTTCCTGCTGCGCCTTCTTGAGATCGGTAATGTCGAGCGACGTTCTCAGCCGCAGCGGAATATCACTGCTCCCTCCCTGCAACGGCGTGTCCGAAGTCAGAAAAACACGATCCACCCCTTTCAGGTCACGGATAACTTCCTCGTATCTGACCGTGCAACGCGCCCTCTGCTCGCCGATGCAACTGGCAAGTCCGGCCTGCACACCACACATTTCAGGCGAGCAGTGCTTCTCTTCCACCGCCGGTCCGGTCGCCAGCGTCCCCGTCAGCTCCTCCGGCGTCGTCCCCAGCGATTCCGCCAGACACCTGTTGACGAAAACATACCGCCCCGTCGCGTCCGTCGCGCTGATCATCGCCGGAACCGTGTCAATCACCTTGAGCAGATTCTCCCGGCTGCAACGCAGCAGAGTCTCCCGCGCGCGATGACTGTCCGCCAGCTCCCGTTCCAGAACCAGCGCCCGCATGCTCGCCTGCTTCCGGCTCATCGCAATATCCAGGAGATTCTTCCCCCGCGTGACAAATTCGCGATGATCAACAGGGCTAAGCAGAAAATCCGTCGCCCCGGCCCGTAACGCCGTCAGCCGGTAATCCCGGTCCTCATACGCCGTGACCACGATCACCGGCACGTCATGTCCCCATAACTTCTGCCGCACCGCTGTAATAAACGCCGGGCCGTCCATCCCCGGCATCCTGAAATCGGTAATAATCAGGTCAGGATGATACCCGGCGTCAAAACGCGCCAGCGCATCGGCGGGAGATGCAAATGCCTCAACCTCCACAGCCGGCGCAATTTCTCTGGCCAGACGGCAAAAAACAATACGGTTCGCGGACTGGTCGTCCACAATGGCGATCAGTTTCATTTAGTCCTCACGAAACAGGATCGCAGCGGCTGGAGGGGCAGAACCACACCCGGCCAGCAAAAATTAATCAGAAGGCCGACAGCACCAGCGCGCAGCCCATGTGGCGGGTCATAACATCAATAATGTAACGGAATACTTAACCGCCGCCCGAAACCGTCGCAAATGGTAACATCCCGGAACGCACACCCGGATAAAGTCAGCCGCGCCCTCCGGACGCCGGCCGCCTCCCTGCCCCAGCCTCAACGCTCGCGCCAGACCGTTTCCCATCCCGCACCGGCGGCGGCTCCCACCCGAAAACACTCCGCCCGCCATAACTGTACGACGCCGCCCGCTCCCCGGCGATGTACGTCTCCAGCGACGGTCCCGAAACCCGCGCCTCAAGCCGCCGCGCCTGCTCATCCAGCCGCCGCACCGCCTCCAGACGCTCCTCATTGCCCAGCTTCGCCGCCGTGACAGCCCCCTTCAGCATCGCAATCGTCCGGTCATAAACGTCCGTCGGAACCGGAAACGGATGCCGGTCCTTGCCCCCATGCGCCATCGAAAACCGTGCCGGATCAGCAAACCGGCACGGCGTCCCATGAACCACCTCCGCCACCTGCGCCAGCGCCTGAACCGTTCGCGCCCCCACCCCCGGAACCAGCAGCAACTCCTGAAAATCCCGCGGCCCACATTCCGCCGCCGCCGCCAGAGCCCCATGCAGACGCCGGATCATCACATCCCCCGACCGCACATCATGATGCTCCGGCATCACCAGATGCGGCAGCATCCCCTGCAGCGGAGCCTCCTCCACATCCCGCCGCAGCAACGCAACTTCCCGAACCACCGCATCCGGTCCCGCCTCCAGCAACAGCTCAAGCTGCGCCCCCCGCGACCCCGCCGCGCGCCGGTCCGCCAGATTCACAATATTCCCCGCCGGCTTCCCCTCAATCGCGCTGTGAGGGTCTTCCACAAAACTCTCCAGACCCTCAGACAGCCAGTGATACCGGCGCGCATACCGCGTGCCCTCGTTCATCCCCTGCTGAACCACCACCCAGCGCCCGTCATCCGCCACCACAAAACTATGCAGATACAGATTGAACCCGTCCTGAACCGCCGCACTGTCAACCTTGGCCACCAGCCGGCTCGCCCGCGCCAGAGCCACGCCGTCCAGCCCCGTCACATTCCCCACCGCCGCCAGCTCGTCCGGCGTCCGGCGCGAATGCCGTCCGCGCCCGCCACAAACATGCAGCCCAAGCTCCGCCGAAAGCGGCTCAAGCCCCCGCTTCAACGCCCCCATCACACTCGTCGTAATCCCCGACGAATGCCAGTCCATCCCCATCACCGCACCAAACGACTGAAACCAGAACGGATGCGCCAGACGCCGCAAAAACTCGTCCCGCCCGTAATGATGAATCACTGCCTGCGTAATCACCGCCCCCAGACGACTCATCCGCTCGGCCAGCCACATCGGAACCCGCCCGCCATGCAACGGCAGATCCGCACTTCCCGCCCGGCGCGTCATCGTCCCTCCCTGAATATCACGCTCATCACCCGGCCCGTCCGGCGTGCCCCCATGAACGTAGCATGAACACACCACACAGCAGAACCATTCTGTCTGATGCAACACGCCTTCATCCTCCGGTTGCACAACAGTTCCCGTCCCGCACGAAAAGCGTTCCGGTGACTTTCCCGCCCGATCAGGCAGGTCTATATTTTGAGAACTGAGAAGAACCTGTCGCCCGGACAGATCAGCAGGAAGAAATCATGAAAACAGCCATTGCTCTGTTCGTTAAAAACGAAGTGCATGACATCGCCGCCTGGATAGGATGGCATTTTGCACAAGGCGTGGACAAACTCTTCATTTACGATGACCACTCAACCGACGGCACTTACGAAGTCCTCCTGGCCGCCCGGTCGCTGTTCAATATCGCCGTCGGGAAAACCGACCCGAAAACCACACCGCATTTTTACCGGCGGCAGGGCGACGCCTATATGGACGCCTGCCTGAAAGCCGCCGGCCAGTTCGACTGGATCGGCTTCCTCGACGGCGACGAGTATCTGTCGCTGCAACACGACACCACCATTGGTGACTTCCTCGCCCGGTTCGACACTGCCGACGGCATCGGCCTGAACTGGCGGATCTACGGCAGCAGTCACCGCGCCCTGAAAACAAAGATCCCGCCCTACGAGGCCTTCACATTCCACGCCTCAAAAGACCTCGACGACCAGCATCTGATCAAAAGCTTCATCCGCCCGGAAAAATGCACGCTCAATTATATCAATCCACACCGATACAGCCTCGAAGGCGATAACTACGTGGACGCCTCCGGCAACCGTTTCGAATGGACCGCCGAAGGCTGCAAGACCATCTCCTGGGAAAACGCCTGCATCAATCATTATTACTGCCGGACCATGGAACACTATATCGACAGAATCAGAAAACGCGCCGGCTTCGATCTGCACGACTCAACCGGATACTGGGAACACTTCAACAGAAACGACATCAGCCAGAAAGAACGACCCGAAACAGTCGCAAAAGCCAATGCCATCGTGCAACAGATCCGGGAGCGCTGCGTCCGGGACTACATCGCTTCCATCTCCGGCACGAACCCGGCCTCCGGCACACCACACTCCGCCGCCAGAGTCTTCAGCCTCCGCTGCCATACCGGCTCCGGCCCCGCGCTCGATCAAAACATGACGTATCTGAGCCAGCGCCCCGAAGACGACGTTTCAGTAAAAGTTTCCGGTATTGTCTACAATGATGACCCCGACCATATCTGGCTCGCCGTGGAAGACGGTCCTGTCATCCGCAACATCCCCTTCCACATCCAGGAAGACGGACGCTTCGCCTGCGCCTACAGATTCGTGCTCGAAAAACGGGATAACAGCGACGGCTTCCTGCTCAGATCGCCCATAAACGACAAATATCTCTGCTTCATCGCCCTGGAACACGGTGCCGCCATCGAGTGCAACCGCGAAGACGGCGCAGACTGGGAAACAATCACTCTCACCGAAAAATCCGACAGCACACTGACCCTGTCAGACAGCCCCGCCCACATCGACAGCCCGCCTCACGTCCTGAACTTCATCAGAGAACACGGCAGCACAGTGTCATACAGCGATGTCCTGCTCGCCCTGGACAGCCTGCCACCCCACGCCCGGAAAGACTTTCTGGACGCCGAAGAAAATAAAATCATCTCCTGGCTCTGACACCAGCCTCAGAAAGAAAGCACAGGCTCTGCCCGAACCTGACAGGGACCACAGGCCCCCGCACCCCGATTGATTCATAATAAAATGGTTTCCAAAGGTCTGTGACCTTTGGTGGGTTCCAGGGCAAAGCCCTGGAAAGGAGCCAACACTTAATGCCAACAGAGCCCCTGCACCCCGACTTGTTTATCAGCCAATCGGGGTGAAGGGGTCCATGACCCCTTCCGGGTGCGGACAGAGCCCGCTTTAACAGCCCCCGGCAAAAACCCGTCCCATCGCAAAAAAGGGCTCCCCGCACCATGACAGCGCGAAAAGCCCCCCTGAAAAGCCGTGACCCGGAGCTTATTTGTGCCCGGGATACTCAGCTCCAACCTTCATCTTCACACTCTCCGGCAGCGCCACATAGTCCAGAGACTTCGCCGTCGCGTCACCCGTGCGGAACGAATAGTCAAAGAACTTCCACACCGCCGCGCCACGTGCCGCATCCTTCGGCGCCGTCGGAACCAGCACGAACGTCGCCGACATGATCGGCCACGCGCCCTTGCCGGCGCCGTCCAGCAGATCAACCGCGAAATGCGACGCATGATCCCAGTCCGCCGCCGCAGCAGCAGCCGAGAAACTCGCCAGATCCGGCGTCACAAACTCACCGGCCTTGTCCTGCAACAGAGCCGTCGGAATCCCGTTCCGGCGCGCATAGGCATACTCAACATAACCAATGCCACCCTCGGTCGCCCGCACAGAGGCCCCGACACCGTCATTGCCACGCGCACCCGCGCCACCCGGCCACTGAACCGATGTCGCCGCGCCAACCGCATCTTTCCAGGCCGGCGAAACCTTCGTCAGATAGGACGTGAACACAAAAGACGTGCCCGAACCATCCGCGCGATGCACAGGCGCAATCGCCAGATCCGGCAGCGAAACACCCGGATTCAGCGCCACAATCTTCGGATCGTTCCAGTTCGAAATCGTGCCCAGATAAATCTCGGCCAGAACCGGACCGCTCAGCTTCAGCTGACTGGACGCAATCCCCGGAACGTTCACAATCGGAACAATCCCGCCCATCACCGTCGGAAACTGATACAGAGACGCGGAAGCCAGCTTCTCAGGCGCCATCGGCGCATCGGAAGCCCCGAAATCCACCGTCCCGGCCGTCACCAGATTCTGCCCGGCACTGGATCCGACGCTCTGATAATTCAGCGAAATACCTGTCGAAGACTTCGCCTTGTCCCCCCACGCCTGATAGATCGGCGCCGCGAAACTCGAACCGGCACCCGTGATCTCCGCCGCAACGGCATGAGACGTGGAAAGATACGAACCAACAGGCGCTGCCGTCAGCAGTAGCGCAGCAAGCAGGCGGTTGCAGGACAGCATGTCGTACTCCTCAAAACGACCGGCACAGCACCGGCCACAGGCACCGTTCAGCACCATTCCCCGCACTCCTACCGCACTTCTCCGGAGCAGAAAAATGATGTCTCTATGACAAAACACGAATCACAGACCTGCCCGGCACTCTGGTCCTGTCACCGCCAGGAACCTGTCCGGAAGTTCGACGAGATATGATTCAAGCTCCGGATGTTGCCGCCCGCCATGCTGTCACCTCGCCCTTCGGCTGGACGCGCGCGCAAATGGACAACCAAACGCAGCGACAGACCAGATACACAGGGTCTGGCCTCATGGTCTGTGTGAGCCCGGCTTCCCTCACCAAAGGTCAATCCACAACAACAAACAAACCTCAGCCAGCAGAAGACGGAAGACCCGCACCCATGCCGGTTCTTCGCAACAGGGCACACAGCGCATCCTGTGCCTGCCCCGTTTTCACAGGCTTCTCACGACTTGCCACGCGCCTGGCCCGATCCTCCAGCCGCGCAACAAATCCCCGTTGCGGCCATGGACGAAGCAACATCTCCCTGACCAGTTCAGGGTAGTGCCAGGGAACATCGATCCAGGCCGCCATATCATGAATACCGGCCTGTTCCGCCTACACAACGGCCGGAAACAGCGCAACAAGCGTGTGTTCAGACACATCCCCGCCATGACCGGAAGCCGTCACAGCAGACCCACCCGAAAAACGCTGCAAAAGCCGCCGAACCAGCGTGCTCCCGCCATGCCGCAGATGACCGGTCTGCGTCAGACGCGGATTCATCTCTATGAAATGATACGTACCGGTGGCGGCACATCTGACAAAATCAAGACCAAAAAAGCCCGACAGTTTCAGCCTGGCACAGACCACGCGCGCCGCCCGCTCCATATCAGCAGACTGCGTCACTTCGATCACCGTCGCCGCCCCCGTCCGGCCCATGAACGAAACGACATCGACCCCAAGACTGCCAATAATCTTTCCTTCCTGACACGCCAGCATGATGTTGGCCGGCATGCCTGCGACATAGGCCTGCGCCATGACCGATCCCGGCCGACGCACCAGAGCTTCCCTGAAAGAATAAACATCCCGCTCAGATAGCAGCGTCCGCAGCGCACTCGCCACCCCCGGCGGCTGTGACAGACGCCTGAAACTGCTTTCAGCCTCCTGCACCGTGTCAGCAATCACCACACCACACCCGCCCCAGCTCTGATCGCGCTTCAGCACCCAGGGCCCGGGCCGGCCTCTGCACCAGCCACGCACATCGTCCACCGTCGCCAGATCCATAGCGGCAGGAGTGGGAATCCCCTCTTCCCGCAAAGTATCAATCAGCTTCATCCGGGTCTGCGCATATGAAAAACAGTCTGGCGAACCAAGCGATGTCTCAATGACCTCCCGACACCTCTTTCCCCGCGCCGTCTTCGCATCGGATGCATTGTAAACCCGATGCAGCGCCCTCACGACCCGATCATCAGCCGGAACAATCAGGTCCGGTTTCGTGTCCATGATCGCGCCTTCCAGCATGCGGATCGAAGAAACACATGGATAATCACGGAACGTCGCAATGCCCTTCAGGCACCGAAGGGAATGACCCGACGGACAGATCGCATGAACCGTTACGCCACTTTCAATACACTCCACCGCGGCCCGCGTAACAGATGACCACCATACGGAAGCGATCACAAGAACCGTAAAATCACTTTCCATACCGAGCCCTTTCCTGTTCAGATCACCGCATCAGAAAATGCCGAAAAACCTCTGCTGAGCGAAAGCCGTCTGCGGCGCCTGCCGAACCGCCAGCCCGCGCGCCAGATGCCCCGTCAGCCGTCGGGCCGCAAAACGCGCGCCCCACGCAAAACGCAGCAGCGGTCCAAAACTGTTCGCAGCCACAGGCCCGATGAAATAAAGACCCTGAACGCTCGACTCAAAGTTTCGTGACAAGGCCGGCATACTGTCCTCCGTGCGGATCGCAGAAATCAGCGCGCGATCCAGAAAAGGAATGCGCACCGTGTCAATCCGGACACCAGTCCCCGCGAAAACATGATCAACATCCAGAGTCCGCACACAACCCGCCTGCGTGTCCGCAAACTCCAGACGGATCGCATCATCACGACAGACAGCAGATTTCAGCGCCATATTGAGCAGGATCGGCACATGTTCCCGAACAACCTGGCCCGTAACCCATCCCGCCGCAGGCCCCAGATGCTTCCGTGTGATCAGAAGACGGAAGCCTGTCGGAAGAAGACGAAAAATGTCAGGCCAGTCGCAGGCCATCCGCGACCGCCATCCCGTACCCAGTCCCGACCGGGGTTTTGTCACGGAGCTGACAAGCTGTTTCAGTCTGTCCACTTTACGGGGCGGCTCACCGATCAGAACCTGCGAACGCCGCGCGCACAAAAAGGCTTCAGCACCAGCCTGATGCAGCAGACACGCTGTATCGACCGCCGAAGAACCGGCCCCTATGACCGCAACGCGCTTACCTGCGAACCGGCCGAACGAAATCCCGTCAAATGTATGACTGACCCGATCGGGCGGAAGATCCTGTAATGCCAAAGGCATATAAGGAAAAGATCCAATCCCCGCAGCCACGACAACATTTCCGGCCCGAACGGTTTCGCCGTTTTCCAGATGCACGGCAAAATCGCCCGCAACGCCGGACACCATCGTGACCAGCAACTCACGAAGTTCCGGTACATATTTCTTCTGAAATGCCTCTCCATATTCAGCAAATATCTGAGCGGAGACCGGCGTTCCCACATCAGTGTAAGGATATCCCCGCTCCTCGCAGAACCGGGCAAGAGTGAAAAACCGGTCCGGATCAAACAGATCAAGCGCGAACCCTTCCGCCTTAAGACGTAATTCGCCAGGAACATGATCACGCCAGAACCCCATCGGCCGACCAAAAATCCGGAAATTCACGCCCCTCTCACGAAGATGGGCCGCCAGCGACAGACCATAAGGCCCCGCCCCAATAATAGCCACGTCAGTATTCATCAGAAATCCACCAGAAGGGAAATATGAAACCGAACGCTATTCAGAAATATTGAAGTATAAGACGTCTATCCGCCCTTCAGCAAAAAGCATCGGGTCATCAAAATCAGAGCATCAGAAACGGAATACATCTCAAAAAACCGTACGCCCGCCAGCTAATCATCATACATTTAATTTACGACAAACAGCAATTAAAAAACACACCGCTGTCATTTACTCTTTTCAGCCCCCCTCACCCTGTCCCGAAACCCGCACCTTCATCACCAACTCTTCACGATGCCCCCGGGTTCAGACAAAAACTTCGTTCCGGCTCAGAAAATCCTCAGACCAGTTCATTATTCTCATCCATCAGACCACAATCATGCTCCGGAACCGCCATTCGTCTCAGCACCTCCAGACCCACCAGCAGCACAGTCAGGGAAATCTCCACACTCATCATCCCCGCTGACAATAGTGACGCTCTGTACTACCGCCACACCGACCGCATACTGAATCACTCAGACAACATCAGAAATCTTCCCCTGTCTGACACGCTGATCTCAACCTCCGGTATCGCATCAGATCAGATGTACCCGACCATCCGACCTCCCGCGATTGCATGTCGCGTCACGCAGAGCCGCAGCGTTACGCACACCCTGAACACAGTCCGGCCACACCTTCCTCATACGTCGCCGGAAGCATCTGCGGTCTGTAAAAACGAATAACATGGACGCCCCCGCAATATTGTAACTATATGTTTCCCGATATACGGCTCCCTCTCATGTTGAAATCGTCATGAAACACATTGTCCTTCCCGCCAGCTTCATCACCCTTCTCACTGCCGCACTCTTCGCAACACCGCACCCCGCCCGGGCCGCCGCCATGCACAACATGCCAATGGCCGGGACGCCGACGCACAACACCCCAACCTGCCCCTCTCCCGACAGTGCTCTCCCGGCAGCGCCCGACTCCTGGCGCAGCCCCACCCCGATCACCGCCGCAACAAACGAAGCCGCTCTGCCCAAAGCCACCCTCACCCCCGGCAAAGCCGCCCTCGTCCACCTCGCAAACACACCGGATATCTCCTTCGCCACCCGACCCGGCGAACCCGGCGACAACACCAGTTCCGGCGGCATGGTCAGTTTCACCGTGCCCATCGCCGGCACATGGCAAATCATGCTCAGCCACCGCGCCTGGATCGACCTCCTCAGCAACGGCACAGCCGTCATCTCAACCGGCCACCATCACGGCCCCGCCTGCTCCGGCATCGGTAAAATAGTAGAATTCCCGCTCAGACCGGACACGACCTACACCCTGCAACTCAGCGGCAGCAGCAAACCCGATATCGAGGTGATGGTCGCTCCTGCAAAATAAACATAGCTCCAGCCCCCTGCCCGATCCAGGGAGCGAAAACGATCCGAAGCGGCGCGGCCGACGTGTTATTCTGAACCCGTAAAATATGCGCCGAACCGCGCCGCGGAGCACCGGCAAAGGGATATTTGAAACCCCTTCTCAGACAACGCCGCGCCACGCTTTCGCCGCAGGAAATCCCACTTACACCAGGAATCCCCGACGAACCCGCATCCGCGCCCTGACACCCTGTCCTGCTGTCTTCATCAGTTCCGGATTTCTCAGAAATCGTCAGAAATACCGACCCGAGCGCTGAATCTGAATATCGCATCCGATAATCCGATTCCGATTCGTCATCCCATATTTCGGGAATCGGGCAAAAATTGACATAAGGTTAATTGTTTATTACCCGAAACACCGCGGAACAATCGTTTCGCAAATATTAACGTGCAGGAAACGCCACCCCTGCTGGCAGCTTGTTGTTGATTGCAGGGCCGTTTCACGGAAGAAAAGGCATCTGACTTATGACGTCCACTTACTGGACCGGAACAACGTCAAAAGACTTCTACGATGCAAGTAACTGGAGCACAGACGAAGTCCCGAGCGATTTTCATGACGTCGATCTCGAAGGCTCATCGACAGCCCCGGTCGAAGCCATCGCCAGCACAGCGTCGTCCACACCCATCCCGAGCCTGACAATCGGCGATGACGCCACACTCGACATCACCGCGCATGACTGCTCCAGCAGCACGACACCCGTGTTCGAAGCAGATGCCATGCAGATCTTCGAGACCGGAACCCTGACCGTCGACACGTCCTCGGACGTGGAACTCGGAATCAACGAGATCGGCGGAACCGTCAACATCATCAACAATGGCGGCAACACGCACTTCACGACGACACATCTTTCCGGTGACGGAAACCTGAATCTGGTGAACTCCACGGTCGGCAGCGATTCCGCTCCCCTGTCGATCGACAGCCTGATGAAAGTGTCGCTTACCAAAGGCAGCACACTCTATACCGGCTCCACGGAAATCGGCTCGTCCATCACGTTCGATTCCTCGAAGGACGAACTCGTTCTCGATGCGAAGCAGGACGCAGGCCAGACACTCACCACCGCTTTCTATGGCGTTTCAGCGAATACGGAATTCGCCGTGAACGGCACCGAAGGCGTCAAAGCTGTCTCCGCGAACTACACGGAAAATTCCGACGGCACCTACACACTCTCCATCGGTCTCGACAACAATCAGACCATCACCCTCGATGATATCCATACGGCTTCAGGCTTCACGCCAGGCAGCCTGACCATCACAACAGACAAAGACGGCAACTACGTCGTCGATAACGCCTCTTCCTCCGGCAGCGGTTCCTGCACCCCGTCAGGCGAGCACCACCACGGCTGCGGCGACCATACCGGAAGTTCCTCATCAGACAGCAACTCCTGCCAGCCTTCCGGCGAGCATCATCACCACGACAGCAGCAGCTCCTCATCAGGCGGAAACTCCTGCACCCCGTCAGGCGATCACCACCCGGACAGCGCAAACAACGGCAACATCTGCGACCACAACGGCAACGTGTTCCCATGGGCCATCCAGGGTGATCACTGCGCTTCAGGACACTCCGGCACAGCAAGCACAGGCGGCAACGGTTGCGCACCATCAGGCACCACCCCTGCCTCGTCGTCAGACTGCAACTGGTGGCACTCCGTCAGCGAAGCCTTCACGCCATCCGCTTTCGGTCACGGATCGACCACCGAGACGGCTCACGCCGGCGCCTGTGGTGCACAGAACTGGCAGTCCTTCACGTCTCACGGCTGCACAACTGTGGGGATACACGACACCACACACAGCTCCGGCTGCGTCATCCCGACACACACCAGCCAGCCAGCGATCTGCGCCTGATCGGCAACACGGCATGACCGGCTAAAACCATCCGGTCACGCTGTTTTCCGATAAAAAAGGTCCGTCCGGAGTGTTCCGGACGGACCTTTTGCGTCCTGATACCAGCCTGCACAAAGATTGATCGTCGGGAAGAAAACCCGGGCTCCGCCCGAACCCGAAAGGGGTCGCAGACCCGTCTACCCCAATTGATTGATAATAAGATGGTTTCCAAAGGCTCTGTTATCATTAAGTGCTGGCTCCTTCCCAGGGCTTTGCCCTGGAACCCACCAAAGGTCACAGACCTTTGGAAACCATTTAATTAAACAAATCGGGGTGCAGGGGCCTGCGGTCCCTGCCGGGTTCGGGCAGAGCCCGGATTCTGCTAACTCTTTGAAAAATTACAGATCAACACGTAATAATAACAGAGCCTTCGCAAACCGTTTATGATCAGCAGACCGGGGCACAGAAGCCTGTGGTCCCTGCCTGGTCCGGCCACAGATCAGTCTTCATAACCTCCGGCATCAGCCCAGATAAAAACCACCACAACAGCACTATTAAAAAGAAACGATCCCATCAGAATAATTTCAAAATACCACCCCACCCGTACACCGCAGAGCACTACACAGACACTCCTCCCGCGCAGATCCTCCCGGACTCACTCCAGCAACAGCGACGGTCGCTCCCGCGCCTGCCGCCGTTCTCCCCGCACCGGTAGCCACACCGTGCAATACGTCCCCCGACCCACCTCACTCTCAATCGACAGCCGGCCATCATGACGGTCGATAATATGCCGCACAATCGCCAGCCCCAGCCCATAGCCCGGCGCCGTCTCCCCCCGTCCACCTTCAACCCGATAAAACCGCTCCGTCAGCCTGGGCAGATGTCGCGCCTCAATCCCCGGCCCATTATCCGCAACCGTGAACGAAACGCCCTCTTTCCCGCCGACCTCACTCTCCGCCATCGTCAGCGAAACAACCGGCACCCGACCACCGGTCGAAGCATATTTGATGGCATTCTCAACAAGATTCAGAAGAACCTGAACAACCTGATCCTCATCGCCCTGAAAGGTCAGCGGCTCCGCCGCTGTCTCCAGCACAATCCCCCGCACCGAACAAAGCGGCGCCGATTCATCACGCACCCGCGCCACAGCCCGCGCCGCATCCACCTCACCACGTGGCTTCCGATGCTCCGTCATCTCCACACGCGACAACGTCAGCAACTGCTCGATCAGCCGCTGCATCCGCCCCGCCTGCGCCGCCATGATTTCAAGAAACTGCTTCTGAGCCGCAGGATCATCCGCAGCCGGACCCCGCAACGTCTCAATAAACCCAATCAGCGCCGCAAGCGGCGTCCGCAACTCATGGCTCGCATAAGCCACAAAATCCGCCCGCACCCGCTCGACAGCATCCTGCTCGGACCTGTCAGATAAAATCGCAAGAACCGACACACCAGCCTGAGACAGCTTCTCCGGCACCAGACGCAGGACAAGCCGCACAACACGCCTGACAGGAACATCAAGAATCACATCAACAGTCGCCAGAACGATCTCCCCGTTCAGACTCTGTAAGGCCGAAAACACCTCCGGATGACGCACAATCGTGCCCAGCGCATCCCCGAAAACCGCCAGGGCCTCAGTGTTCGCAAACCGCAAACTGCCATTGCGCGTCAGCAGCAAACCACAGTCCGGAAGAAAATCGAGCATCTCCTCCAGCCCGACCTCGCGACCGGCCGCGTCATCCCGCCGCAATACCGGCAGAAACGGCGCCCGTCGCGGCAATCGACGCCCGCCTGCAATCCATCCGGCCACACCGCTCAGACATGAAACCCCGAGCAGACACAACGCCAGTCCGGCTTCGGTCATGCTTCCTCCTCCCGTCGGCGCTCACCCACCAGCCAGACAGGAAAGACCGATCACATCATTCCGCACCGTTATCGAGCGCATATCCCGCCGAGCGAACCGTGCGGATCATATCCCGCTCATCCGGCCCGTTAATCTCCCGACGCAGCCTGCGGATATGAACGTCCACAGTCCGGACCTCCACATGAATATTCTCGCCCCAGATCGCCTTGAGAATATCCTCGCGCGAAAACACCCGCCCCGGCCTGCGCATGAAAAACTCCAGCAACCGGAACTCCGTCGGCCCCAGCTGCAACGTCCGGCCGCCACGCTCCACCCGATGCCGCACCAGATCGAGCGCAATATCCTCAAATTCCAGCACATCGCTCGGCCCGGCCACACGACGCAGCATCGCTTTGATCCGCGCCTCCAGCGTCGCCATGCTGCACGGCTTGGTCAGATAATCATCCGCCCCGTTCTCAAGACCACGGATCGCATCCGCCTCCTCAGACCGCGCCGTCAGCATGATCACAGGAACCTCCCGGCTCCCCGGCAACGCCCGTAACCGGCGACACACATCAATCCCCGAAAGCCCGCCCGGCAACATCCAGTCCAGAAGCACCAGAGAAGGACGAAAAGACGCCGCCAGATCCAGAGCCGCCGCCCCGTCTCCCGCAATCGCCACAGTATAACCCGACTTTTCCAGATTATACCGCACCATGATCTGCAGCGAAGGATCATCCTCCACCAGCAAAATCCGTCCGCCCGTCCCGACCGGCCCCGCCGACGGCCCGACAACCGTCTCAGACATCAGCGCGCATCCGGCGAGGATGAATGGCCCAGCCCGCCACGCGGTCGCACCGACGGAAGCATCTCACCCGTCACCGCATAATAAATCCGCTCCGCGATATTGGTCGTATGATCGCCAATCCGCTCCAGATTCTTCGCGACAAACAAAAGATGGATACAGGACCCGATATTACGTGGATCTTCCATCATATAAGTCATCAGCTCACGAAACATCGCCGTATAAAGCTCGTCCACCGCCGTGTCGGCCTGCCACACCGCAACCGCCTGATCCCGGTCCCGCGCCGCCAGAGCATCAATCGCCCGACGCAGATTGTCCTGCACCAGCCGCCCCATGCTCCGCAGCCCGATCAGCGAAATCCCGCCATCCATGTCCAGCTTCAGCGCCCGCCGCGCAATCGAGGCCGCATAATCCCCGATCCGCTCCAGATCGCCCGTGATCTTCAGCGCCGCGACAATCTCGCGCAGATCGATCGCCATCGGAGACCGCAGCGCCAGAATGCGGATCGCCAGCGCCTCCGCCTCACGCTCCAGCTCGTCCACTTCAGGGTCCAGATCCGGCGCCTCGATCGCCGCCTCCTCATCCCCTTCCACAACAGCCTTCACCGCCTGCGCGGTCTGGCGCTCCACCAGACCACCCATCCGCGCCATCATGCCGCGAAGACGCTCCAGTTCCTGCTCATAACTCTTGACGGTATGCGTCGCCTCGGTCATCGCCCCAACCCCCGCTTCAGCCGAACCGGCCGGTGATATAATCCTGCGTGCGCGTCTCACGCGGCGCCGTGAAGATCCTGTCCGTGCTGTCCATCTCAATCAGCTCGCCAAGATAGAAAAACGCGACCTGATCCGCGCAGCGCGCCGCCTGCTGCATGTTGTGCGTCACAATCGCAATCGTGAACTCCTTCTTGAGTTCATCAAGAAGTTCCTCAATCCGCGCCGTCGAGACCGGATCAAGCGCACTCGTCGGCTCGTCAAGCAGAACAACCTCAGGCCGCGTCGCAATCGTGCGCGCAATGCACAGACGCTGCTGCTGCCCGCCCGAAAGCGCCGTCGCCGAAGCCCGCAACCGGTCCCTGACCTCGCCCCACAGCGCCACACGCCGCAGCACATCCTCAACCCGCCCGTCCATCTCGGAACGCGACAGCTTCTCATGCAGCTTCACGCCAAACGCAATGTTGTCATAAATCGACATCGGAAACGGCGTCGGCTTCTGAAACACCATGCCCACGCGCGCCCGCAGGCGGTTCACATCCATCCCCGGAGCAATGACGTTCCGGCCGTCAAACATCACCTCACCCGTCGCCCGCTGGCCCGGATAAAGATCATACATCCGGTTCAGAACCCGCAGCAGCGTCGATTTGCCACAGCCCGAAGGCCCGATCATTCCCGTCACCTTCCGGGTCGGAAACTCCATCGAAATATTGCGGAGAGCCTTGTTCTCCCCATAATAGAAATCAAGATTCCGCACGGAAATCGCCGGCTTATCCAGCCCGGCCTTCTCCGCCACAGCCCGCTCAGACACAGCTGTCCCGCTCATCCGCTTAAGCTCCCTTCCGGCCAAAGCCGACCCGCACAAGAATGTTGATCGCCAGCACACCCAGAGTCACAAGAAGCGCCCCCGTCCAGGCCAGTTGCACCCAGTCATCATAAGCCGACCCGGCATACTGATAGATCGTCACCGGCAGGCTCGCCATCGGCTGCGCCAGACTGACAGACCAGTCCATGTTGCCCAGCGACGTAAACAACAGCGGCGCCGTCTCGCCCGCCACACGCGCCACCGCCAGCAAAATCCCCGTCAGAACCCCCGTCCGGGCCGCCCGCAGACAAATGAATACAATCACCCGCCATTTAGACGCCCCAAGCCCGATCCCCGCCTCACGCAGCGCGATCGGCACCAGACCAAGCATGTCCTCCGTCGTCCGCACCACAATCGGCAACGCCAGAATCGCCAGCGCCACAGCCCCGGCAAACCCGGAAAAATGCCCCGTCGGAACAACAATCAGCTGATAAATGAACAGCCCGATCAGAATGGACGGCGCCGATAACAGCATGTCCGAGACAAACCGCGTCGTGGACGCCATCCAGCCCCGGCCATAATCCGCCAGATAAATCCCGCACAGCATCCCCAGCGGCGCGCCAATCAGAATCGCCACCGCCGTCTGGATCAGACTGCCGACAATCGCATTCGCCAGCCCCCCGTTCATCCCCGGCGACGCCGTCGAATGAATGAACGTTACCAGCGACAGACCCGCCAGCCCACGCACCAGAAGCGTCAGCAAAATCGAACACAGCGCCAGCAAAGCCACACCGGTCGCCACCAGACTGAGCCCCGTCGCCAGACGATCCAGAAACCGGCGCCGCAACGCCAGCGAACCCTGCGGCTTCCACCGGTCCGATCCGCCAGACACCGTCTCGGCCCGCTCCGCGCTCATCGCCTGCCCTCCTGACGTCCCGCAAACCCCAGCATCAGCCGGGATGCCGCCAGCGCCAGAAAAGACAGCGCCATCAGAATCGTCCCCAGAGCCATCAGCGATGACAGCTTCACGCTCCCCGACGGACTCTCCGGAAACTCCAGCGCAATCAGCGAGGCAATCGTGTTCCCCGGCGCAAACAGAGACCAGCCGATCCGGTTCGCGTTGCCGATCACAAACGTCACCGCCATCGTCTCACCCATCGCGCGGCCCATGCCCAGCACAATACTGCCCACAACCGCCTTGCGCGACCAGGGCAGAATCACACTCCGCATCACTTCCCAGCGCGTCGCCCCCAACCCGAAAGCACTCTCCTTCAGAACCGCCGGAATCGACGCAAACACGTCACACATCACCGCCGTGATGAACGGCGTCACCATCACCGCCAGAATCACGCCACCCGTCAGCAGGCCTGTGCCAAACGGCGCCCCCTGAACCAGCGCCCCGATCCCCGGCACATGCCCGAACCAGTGCCGCGCGAACGGCTGCACATAATGCGCGATCAGCGGAACAATAATGAAAAAGCCCCACATACCGAAAATGATCGAAGGCACCGCGGCCAGAAGCTGAACCGCCATCCCCACCACGGCGGAAAGCCGCGCCGGCGCCATCTGCGTCAGCCAGAACGCCGCGCCAAATGCCAGCGGAACCGACATCAGCAGCCCCAGCGCACTCGTCACAACCGTACCGAACACCGGAGCCAGAGCCCCGTAATGCTGCGTCACCGGGTTCCAGACAGAAGAGACCAGAAAGGACGGCCCGAAGGTCGCAAACGCCTTCATCCCGCCCAGAACCATAACCAGAATAATGCCGCCAAGCAGGGCCAGAACAGCAATCCCGCTGCCCGTCACCAGACAGCGAAACAACCCGTCACCGTCAAACGATCGTCGGCTACTCTGCTCAGAGCCCGCCGGAACGTGTCCGCCATGGCCGCCAGACCCGTCTCCCGAAACCTGACCCATGACGTGCGATGTTCCATCCATAAAGGCGCTCCGATCCCCCTACGTCCGGCGACCAATACTGAACGCCACCCCCAGCGGCAACCAGGGAACTCACCTCCCGGCATGACATTTTTATTGCATCAACAAAAAACCACCACAGATAGCAGGAACAGCAACAACCATTCAGGCACACATCAAAAACAAAAACCAGTTTTATAAATACAAAAAATAATAATTCAAAATAAAACCGTTTTTAATAAACAGCAAACACCACAGCCACACACCCCTCATCACCCAATCCCGACGATTACAAATAAAAATTCCCCCGAACATGAGAGCGATGCCCTTTGTAAGGGTTCTGTCAGCGTTACGTGTTGATCTTTGATTTTTCAAAGAGCTGGCGGAAGCCCGGGCTTCCGCCCGGACCCGGAAGGGGTCGCGGACCCCTTCACCCCGATCTATTTAATAATAAAATGGTTTCCAAAGGTCTGTGACCTTTGGTGGGTCCCAGGGCAAAGCCCTGGAAGGAGCCAGCACCTGACGACAACAGAACCTTCGCAAAGCGAATGCACGTCCTTCGTCCTTCGCGCCCGGAAAGGAGCCGACCCTGTAATACCAGAGGGTCTGGCCTTTGACCTGTGTGAGACTGGCTGGGCTCTGGAACCCGGCAAAGGCTCGCCTTTGCAAACCGTTTGTTATCAACAAACCGGGGTGCAGGGGCCTGCGGTCCCTGCCGGGTCCGGGCAGAGCCCGGATACTCTCATCGACAGGTCAGTCTTCACAACCTCTGGTATAAGAGCCTGAATCAGAAAGCGGTTTGATTGATTTTTCGCAGAACTCTGCGGATATGGGCAATCATCAACCATGCGCAGGATGACGAGATTGTTGTCTCGACATCCTTCGTGA